>JAZROY010000011.1:0-27053 GCA_045648925.1 Candidatus Enterousia sp. | reverse complement strand
CGGAACGATTTGTTTTGCAATTTTTTCTTTTGTTTTTTCCGCACCAAGTTTTGCCGACCCAGATATCCCATCAAGTGCATCCACAGCGAATTGTAGAAATAATCCATTACAAACATATTCTGGCACATCAAATTTACAAGCGGATTGGCAGGCAAACACAATACAACTTCATTGGTATAACGGTGACACGGAAATACAAAATGTGCCAAGTGAATCACAAAGTTGCGTATATGACGGCACATTGACCCCACCGGCAACAATACCAACAAAAACCGGATATACATTTAAGGGATGGCGTGTAAGAGATTTAACCTGTGGTTTATCACATGTGGATACAAGTATAAATGGAACATGGTATGCAAACAAAGATTCAACAGGATATTGTTATTATTGGAACAATGATACAGAAGAAGAAGTAGATGGAGATTGTAGCGATAGTCATTTTGCCGGATTAAATAACAGTGAATGGGAAACGAATTTCAGTTATGGAACGGTCAAAGGAACATCGTATTGTAGTGGATTAAGCGGTAATAATAATAATTGGACATGGAGTGACCCCAGTAGAGCCACGACTAGTGAATTAACATCTGCCAGCGGAGAAAAGAAATATTGTTGGTGTGCTGCGACAGCATATACCCCAAATAATGGAAATCAATGTAATGTCGCGTCCCCTTCGTGGGTGTTCTACAACGTCTACGGGTCCGCGTCTGGTTGCGCGTACAACTGTGTGTTCGACTGCGCGTTCGTCGACGACGACCTCAGCGGCTTCCGTCGGGCGGTGTTCGGGGTGCAGTAATTTAATTACAAAAAAACACCCGCCCGTTTGGGCGGTGTTTTTATTTTTTTATACTTCTTTTATGACAATTTGTGGATAACCAAACCACTACGTAATTTTGGTTCAAACCAAGTTGTCTTTGGTGGCATAATATTGCCTGTATCAGCGATGTCGATAATTTGACGCATGGTCACTGGATACAATGCAAAAGCAACCGCCATTTCACCAGAATCAACGCGCTTTTTCAATTCGCCAAGCCCGCGGATTCCACCAACGAAATCAATTCTTTTTGATGTGCGCAAATCGCCCAGGTTCAATATTTTATCAAATACTAAATTTGATAATACTGTCACATCCAAAACACCAATTGGGTCGTTGTCATTATATGTGCCAGGTTTCGCAGTCAAAGAATACCATTTACCCCCCAAATACATCGAAAAGTTATGCAATTTGTTTGGATGATAGATTTCGTTGCCCATTTCCACAACATCAAAAGATTCACGCAATTTTGCGATAAATTCTTCTGCCGATAGCCCGTTCAAATCTTTGACCACGCGGTTATAGTCAATAACATGCAACTGAGATTCTGGGAAAATCACAGCCAAGAAAAAGTTGTATTCTTCGTTGCCTGTGTGATTCGGATTTTGTTCGCGTTTTTCTGCACCAACACGTGCCGCCGCCGCAGTTCTGTGGTGGCCGTCTGCAACATAAAATGCCGGAACCCTTTCAAATATCTCGGTAATGTGTTTGTTTGTTGCGTCATCATCAATTTTCCAGAAAGTGTGACCAAAGCCATCCGGTGCAACATAGTCATATTCTGGTTCATGATTTTTAATCCAATTTGCAACCAATTCGTTCATTTCTGCTACATCAGGATATGCAAAAAACACAGGTTCCAAATTTGCGTTTTGAATACGAACATGAATCATACGATCATCTTCTTTTTCTTTGCGTGTTAATTCGTGTTTTTTGATTTTCCCAGTCATATAATCATCTACATTTGCAGCCGCAACCAATCCATACTGGGTGCGTCCATCCATTGTTTGTGCGTAAATGTAATACATTTCTTTGTCGTCTTGTTTAAGCCAGCCGTTATCTTGCCATTTTTTGAAGTTTTCAACTGCTTTGTCATAGGTCTTTTGTTCGTGTTCATCAGCAATCGGGTCAAAATCAATTTCTGGTTTAATAATGTGTAATAAAGATTTTTCACCTGCCTCCGCCTTGGCTTCGACAGAATTCAAAACATCATAAGGGCGCGAAGCAACCTCAGCGGCTAATTCTTTTGGTGGACGGACACCTGCAAATGGTTTAATTTTCATGATTTTTCCTTTTTTTAATAATTATCTTTTTGCTCAACGGGTGCGATTATAACACAAAAAAAATCGTTTTCCATCTTTGTTGAATTATTTTTTTCAAAATGTAAAAATAGAGTTATGAAAAAATTATTGTTCTGTATTTTATTATCAGGATGTGCAGGCGCAGGGTGGGTCGCCCCAAGCGATTTCCAATATGTACCAATTCAAACAGAAAACTATCAAATTGCAACATGGCAAAAAATAACCAATCCAAAAAATGATACAATTCATATTTATGTCGAAGGTGATGGAAATGCTTTTGATTCGTATGGTGTGCCGACAAGTGACCCGACACCGCATGGAACATTTGTCCGCGATTTAGCGGAAAAAGATAATTTTGAAAATGTGGTCTATGTGGCGCGTCCTTGCCAATTTATTATGGATGAAAGATGCAGTGAATCAGATTGGACAATTGGTCGATTTTCACAAAAAGTTGTGGATGCAGAAACGGAAGTGCTGAACCAAATCGCAAAAAATAAAAAACTAATTTTAATTGGATATTCTGGCGGGGCAATGGTTTCTGGTTTAATTATAAAACAAAATCCAAAAATGAAAGTTGATAAATGGATTACGATTGCTGGGGTTTTGAATCACAAAAAATGGACAGAATATTTTGGTGATAAACCGTTAAATAAATCATTAGATATGGAAACTTTGCCGAATGTGAACCAGGTTCATTTTGTTGGTGGGCGCGATAAAATCGTCCCTTATGACCTTGCAAAAACATGGGCAGATGAAAAAGATATCAAATTGGTCCCACGTGCCAGTCATGATGATTTTAAAAACATCAAAATATTTGATTAAAGCAATACTTAATTATTTTAATCTTTTATTTTTGCGGTATGATTGAAGTTGTTTTATCTTTTGGTTTATGCGTTTATAAATTTCGTTTGTTGAAGATGCAGCAAATGTTATGCAACCGTCATTAAGAAAATATGGAGATTCTGCATTAAAGATTTTGTTGCCATTTGCATCAATAATTTTGTAGATGTGATATTGTTTGTAATTTTCTATGAAAACTTTTTTGATGTTGGTTTTGTTCATTATATGTTCCTTTGATACAAAGGCAATGTTAATACATATAACAAAATTGTCAACATTAAAAAACCACCCATAAGGGGTGGTTAAATCTTTGGTTGTGCTCGGTGTGCAATTCGCGAGCCGAATTGGCGGAGATAGGGCAAGAGATTGATAATGTGAAAGAGAAATTAAGATTACATGATTTACATCAATAATCTTATTTTTTCTTTTGAATAACAATCATTATATGTGCGCTTAAAGACAGCATATCTGGATGGTCACAAATTGAAAAATGTAAATCTAACCATTTCTTATACTGTGTTTTATTTTTTGCGATTTCATTAAACTCTTTATGTGTATTTTGGTTCGGCCATTCAAGAGCAACCTGATGCAACAATTTTGTGTTTTTAGCGGTTTTTAATACCAAATCTTTCAGTTCACTGGGCCAATAAAAATGTGCATAGGAACAACCCACAAACCAATTATCATCACCTGTCTGTGTCAGTATGTTTGTTTCGTTCCAAAAATCTTTTTCGTTTTTATATCCGTATGTTTTTAAATATTCTTTAAAATCTTTGACACATAAATTCAATACCGCTGGTCGTGCCATCACAGATATAAATATGGTTGCCCCAGGTTTAGCAACGCGAACCAATTCTCTGATTGCTTTTTTGCGTTCATCTTCTGTACGCAAATGTGATAATGGTCCGCCAATGCATAAAACCATATCAAACGAATTGTCTTTATATGGCAAATCTGTAATGGAACCCAAATCTACAGAATCGACAAAATTACCAACACGATGTTGTTTAATTTTTCGTCTGGCGACTTCTAATTCTTTATCCGAAATGTCTAACAAAGTCATATGATATCCTTGTTTCGCCAAATCGACTGTATATCGCCCAGGTCCACCACCGGCATCCAAAATCTTCATGCCTTTTTTAAGATATTTTTTATAAAAAAACTCTGTAGTTTGAAATTCCAACATATGCGCCGCATTTTTTGTCGTTCGTGTGAATTCTTTTTCTGCAGATTCATTGTAAAAATCTTTCACAGAAACACCATTTTTGCGTTTCTTTGGTTTAACAAATAACGATTTAATAAAACGAAACATTACTTTTCTCCCTGCCCATTTAGCATATTATACCACAAAAGTTCGAAAATACTAGAAATTTACAATTTTTCAAAACCAAATTTTCGAACTCGGTGGAAATATTAGAAAACAAAAGAAAACTTGCCTTGATGGGCAAGTTTGGAAACTATGGTTGGGGTACACGGACTCGAACCGCGATATACAGAGTCAGAGTCTGCTGTTCTACCATTAAACTATACCCCAATTCAGCCCTATATTATATATGCAATATTTGTTTTTTCAATTATTAATTTGCATACATTTGTTTTTTGTCCTATGATTATATCCACAAAAGCAAAAGGCAAAATATGCGACATTTTTTATCTAATATAGTTTGTGGTTTTATTTGGTCAAAACGCTTGCGGGACAAAGTGCGTATACGAATTCGTTTTCCGCAAACGCGTGACTATGTTCGATATGTTCGCAAATTTGCTAAAAATATGAAGCAACGCAAAATCAGGACTTTGGTCGGATATGGCTGTAAAAATTTTATTGTTATTTTGAACGATAAACATGTTTTTAAATTTCCGCTTTTTAACGATGGTAAAGAAATTTCGATTCGTGAAAAACGAATTGTTGATGCGTTCTATGGAATTTCCCCGATAAAAATTCCGCTGGTAAAAATAATTCCATATAAAAATATTTATATTCGTAAATACGAATTTGCCAATGGAACGCTTTTGACAGATATTCCACCAAAGGTAATAGGGCAACATCGTGAACACATCGCCAAACAGATTGCTAATTTTTTGTATGTGATTGGCGGGCAAGATCCGATAGAAATTCGTGATTTAAAACCAAATACAAATGCAAAACCTGGATTTTGTTATGGCTGGTTCCAGGGCGATTTTTGGCAGAATTTTATGCTGGATGAAAAAACATTTGATATTACTTACTTCATAGATTGGGAACAGGCGGCTTTTGAAGATTGGCGGTCTGCGTTTTATGTTGCGACACATAATTGGGATAAATTTGGTTATCGTGGAATCCCAATTGATATTATGTATGAATATTCCAAATTGTATTTTGGTAAGAAATAGTTCCTGTTTTTTTAAAAAGAATTTTTTATGCACTAATTTGCTTTTATATGTTTTGGGGTGTATAATATATATATATATATGATAAAGAGAGGAGAATTATCATGAATAAAAGTTTTCATAATTTTTTGATGGGGGTTTCAGTATTACCAGCATTGGCAATTATGCCTGCAATGGCGGATACAAATAACTGGAAACATCCAGAGATAGATTCATATACAACTATTAACAATGATATTAATTTTGTTGTAGATGGCGGAACGTATAATGTTATCACTGGTACTGCAATGCGTAACATTGTTAATGGTGATGTAAATTTAACGGTAAAAAATGTGACCCAGGAAGCTTTCGCTTCTGATGGATTGAGTGATGGTATACATGGTGTTTTATTTATTGGCAACAGTGGTGGAAGTAAAAGTGACAAATTCGTGAATGTAGCAGAATATATCGGACGTGACCAAACAGCAACGGAAGAAGAAGCTCAGGCATACGTGAATGGTGATATAAATGTTACCGTTATTGATTCTAATGTGCAAAATAATGTAATAGGAGTTAACTTTTTTAGTGACCATAGCGATATAACAACAAATGGGGCATTGTCTGGGAAAACAACGGTTACTGTTGATAATTCGGTTGTTGGTTTAAGTGTTCGTGGAACAAATTATTTTTCTTCTGCTACGAATGTTCCAAATGCTAAAATCGGTGATTTAGAATTAAATATTAATAATTCTTTGATTAAAGAAGAAGTCGTTTCTGCTGGTTCTGCGGCATCTGCTGGGAACGTTGTTATAAATGTGACAGGAGATACTGCTATTGGTTATACAACACGTGAAGCTGACACAGTTACACCAGGAGCAGATGGTTGGATTATTGCTGGTGCAAACCGTAAAGGCGCAACGATTGCTAGCACAACTGTAAATTTGAATACCTCTGGCACAATCAAGATTGCTGGTGATGTCCAAGCGGGTAGTCGTGAGAGAAGCGATGACTATAATACCGATGCAAACAGTGTTATCGGTAATGCCACATTAAATATGTTGGGTGGTGGTAATATCAACATTGGCGGTGATGTTCGTGCGTATCATGTTGGTGGTGCAACTGAATTAAACATCAACAATGTTGATGTAAATGTTGTCGGAACTGTCAAAGAATTCCAAACAATCAATATGGATGAAAATGCAAAGTTGACTGCTGGCGCTTTGGTATTGACAGCAAATGATACTTTGAATGTCAAATTGGCAAGTACAGATGCATACAGTCAAATTATAGTTGATAATTTGGATGCTAATTTGGCTACATTAAATATGACCGTTAGTGGCGAAGGAACATATAATGTTGTAAGCGCGAATACTGTGACAAGTGATTTTACATGGAATAAAGAGAATGCTGTATACACTTTGACTGAAGAAAATGGTACAGTAACAGCGGTTTTGAAATCTTCTTCTGATATCGCAGAAGAAAATGGTATCACAAAAGAAACTGCGGCGGCGATTGCGGGAATGTCAGAATCTACATCTGAAAAGTTGAGTGATTTAGGGGCAAAGATACAGGAAAAATTGGCAGAAGCAACACCAGCCGCAAAACAGGAAGTTGAACATGCGGTCAAGGCCGTGCATCCAGAGGCAGGTTCTGTCGTTCAATCTGTTTCAACTGCGGTTCAAACAACTGTTTCAAATTTGGTTGCTGCGCGTATGGCGGCGCCAATATCTGGACGCAACGGTGGTGATGTGAATTTCACATCTGGTGGTGTTTGGGCCCAGGGATTGTTCAATAAATCTAAACAGAACGATGCGTTCAGCGGTTATACACGCGGAATCGCAGCTGGTATGGACGGAACAATCAATCGTGCATGGACAATCGGGGCAGGGTATTCGTTTGCTCATTCTGATATATCTGGTTCTGTGCGTGATACAGAAATCGACAGCAATACTGTGTTCGTCTATGGTCAATATAAACCATATGCATGGTATGTAAGCGCGATTGCAAATTATACTTGGGCTGATTACTCAGAAGAAGGTATTGCAATGGGAACACCTGTGACGGGCGATTATAATGTCGATTCGTTTGGTGGTATGCTTGCCACTGGGTATGATTTCGATACTGGTATTACACCAGAGGTGGGGTTGCGTTATTTGCATGTAAATGGCGATGATTATACAAACAGTATGGATGTAAAAAGTAAATTAGATTCTGCTGATTATTTAACCGCATCTTTGGGGGCAAAATATGGATTTGGTCTTTTGACCGATTCGGGACTTTTGTTCCGCCCAGAATTGCGTGCTGCGGCTAAGTATGATTTGATGTCTGATAAAACAACCGCGACTGTTTTGATGCCGGGTGTGGATGCTTATACTCTTGAAGGGGAAAGATTATCCCGTTTCGGTGGAGAATTTGGCATCGGTTTAAGTATGAAGTATCGTTCAATGGATATATCTGTCAATTATGATATAGATGTTCGCAAAGATTATACTTCACAAACAGGTATGTTGAAATTCAGATATAATTTCTAAACAGGACAGTGTTGATAAAATCAGGGTCATAAATTCGACCCTGATTTTTTTTAATAAAAAATGTATTTTTTTTTAAATAAAAACTTGACATCTATTTTTAATGTTCTATGCTGTAAGTATAAGGTTGATGTCAATAGATGTTGACCGAAAAAGATTCAGATTCTAAAGGTTCCTCCCTTCCAGAAATACTGAATAAAGCAAGGACCAGTTTACTGGTCCTTGCTGTTTTTTTTATCGTGTTTATTTATTTGTTGCGGTTGTGTTTCTTGTATTCTGTGGCATTAAGACCGTATTCAATTTCTGGTAAACCAAATTTTTTATCCATATCATGTAATTGCTTAATCATAATATCTTCAATTTCTTGGCATTTTTTTTCAAACGATTCGCCACGCAAATGCGAATCGATATGAATCGGTTTACCAATATTTACAGTAATTGTTCCAAATAATTTCGGTATCATAAATTTATCCCATCTGTCCAGGTATATTGGTCTTGAACAAGAAAAACAACATGGAACAATTGGGGCACCAGTCATGCGGGCAAAATATAATGCGCCATCTTGTAAGTGTAAAGATGGACCAGATGGACCATCAACAGGAACACACATGGAAACTTTTTTTTCACGCATAACGCGCACACCTTCGCGTAAAACGGCAACCGCGCCATCGGATGTAGAACCATAAATCGCGCGCAGTCCAAACAATCTTTGCAGACGCGCCATCATACGGCCATCTTTGTGGCGCGATGCAACACAATAAGATTTTATGCGCGCAGACTTTATAACTGGTGACAACATGGCACAACGACCATGAAAGAATACAAAAACAACGGGTTTGTTGCGATATTGTTTTAATGATTCTGTGTTGGTAAATTTGTGTTTAGATGTTAAAAATATAAACCATGTCGCGCCTGCCAGGACAACCGCCAATATCCATTGAATAATTGGGTTGTGTAATATGGGCGTCCAAAATTTTTTCCAAACTTTTCGTATACCTTTTGACATGGGAAAAATTCTAGCAAAAAAAAATGACTTTGTAAATCTTAAGGTAAAAGGTTGGATTTTTCATCCAACCTTTTAATTTTTACATCATTCCTGGCATGGCGGGATTTTGTCCACCACAACAAGATTTTTCTTCGGGAATTTCAGTCATTACTGCACCAGTGGTAAGTAATACCCCTGCGGTTGATGCTGCTGCCATTATTGCTGTTTTAACGACTTTTGCCGGGTCAATAACGCCAGATTTCATCATATCAGCATATTCGGCAGTTTGCGCATTATATCCGAAATTATAGTCAGAATTTTCCATGATTTTACCAACGACTATTTCGCCGGATACACCCGCGTTTTCTGCAATCTGCATGCAAGGTGAAACGATAGCACGACGAACAATATCAATACCGACATTTTGATCTGTGTTTGAACCAGATAATTTTTTCAATGATTCAACAGCGCGAACTAAAGCCACACCGCCACCAGCAACAATGCCTTCTTCGACAGCAGCGCGAGTTGCAGCCAATGCATCATCGACGCGATCTTTCTTTTCTTTAACTTCGACTTCGGTCATACCGCCAACATGAATAACAGCGACACCACCGACCAATTTAGCCAATCTTTCTGCCAATTTTTCTTTATCGTAATCACTGGTTGAATCTTTTATAGATTTACGAATTTCGGCTGCGCGTGCTTCTATTGCTTTTTTATCTCCGTTACCGTTAACCAGTAAAGTTTTATCTTTGGATACAATGATGCGTTTTGCAGATCCTAAAACCGCCGGATTGATGTTTTCAAGTGTCATACCCATATCATCGGAAATAACAGTAGCACCAGTCGAGATTGCTATATCTTTCAACATTTCTTTACGGCGGTCGCCGAACCCAGGTGCCTTGACAGCACAAACTTTTAACCCACCACGCAGACGGTTAAGGACCAATGTTGCCAATGCTTCGCTTTCTATATCTTCGGCAATAATCAACAATGGTCGCCCAGATTGCGCAATCGGTTCCAAAATAGGCAATAATGCTTGCAACCCAGTGATTTTCTTTTCAGATACCAAGATTTGTGCGCCGTCTAATTCTGCCAACATTTTTTCACTGTTTGTGACGAAATAGGGCGACATAAAGCCCTGGTCAAATTGCATACCTTCGACGACATCGATTTCTGTGTCTAAACCTTTGGCTTCTTGGACAGTGATAACACCTTCTTTGCCAACCTGTTCCATCGCATCTGCAATTTTTTGTCCGATGTCGGAATCGTTGTTTGCGGAAATTGTTGCAACTTGGGCAATTTCAGATGAATCTTTGACAGGTCTTGCGTGTTTTTCAATATCTTTGACCACCGCATCGACCGCGATATCTATGCCGCGTTTAATGTCCATCGGATTCATTCCTGCTGCGATAACACGACGACCCTCGCGGAAAATATGCTGCGCCAAAACAGTCGCTGTTGTTGTTCCGTCACCCGCAGTATCGCCAGCGCGTTTTGCAACTTCTTGAATCATTTTGGCACCGATGTTTTCTGCATTGTCTTTCAAAGAAACTTCTTTGGCAACCGTGACCCCGTCTTTTGTTGCAATCGGTGCGCCATATGCGCGTTCAATAACGACTGTGCGCCCCTTTGGCCCCATGGTGATTTTTACAGCATTTGCCGCTTTATCAACACCAGATGCCAATTTATCAGTATTAAAAACAATATCTTTTGCCATAATTTATTCCTTTGTTATAAAATTCCCAAAATATCAGATTCTTTGATTAAAACATAATCTTTGCCTTCGATTTTAACCTCGTTCGCAGAAGATGCCCATTTGGCAAATAAAACTTTGTCCCCAGGTTTTACAGATAATGGTATTTTTTGTCCGTTTTCAATTATTCCGTCGCCAGTTGCGATTACGCGTCCTTGGACAGGTTTTTCTTTTGCATTATCTGGGATAAAAATTCCGCCAGCAGTTTTGTTTTCTTCTTCAATTCTTTCCATTAAAACATAATTGTGCAATGGTTTAAACATAATAAAACTCCTTTTATCATTGCTGTGATTCCAATATAGTCCAAAAAAATTATATTTCAAGGGGCTTGATTTTGTCTGTCTTTTGGGTGTACTATCATAAGAAAAGAAGAGGATAATTATGTACGATAAAAATAATGTGTTCGCAAAAATTTTGCGTGGTGAAATTCCTAATAAAACCGTATATAGTGATGATAATGTGTTGGCTTTCTATGATGTTGCACCACGGGCAAAGGTTCATGTGCTGGTAATACCACGCGGGGAATATACCGATATTTTTGATTTTACACAAAATGCGCCGGTAGATGCCCAAGTTGCTTTTTGGTGTGGGGTTCGTAAAACTGTGGAAAAATTGGGTTTGCGTGATAATTTTAGGACTGTGGCAAATACTGGTCGCGGTGCTGGGCAATCTGTTATGCATTTCCACATTCATATAATGAGCGATGAAAGATTCACAGAAGATTTTTAATATTCGTGTCACACCACATGCCAAACAAAACAAGGTCGTTGAAAACGAAGGTGTTTGGCGTGTTTATACTACTGTCGCGCCAGAGAACGGTCGCGCAAACAGTGCTGTAATAGAATTATTGGCAAAGCATCTTGATGTTCCAAAATCGCGAATCAAGATAATCAAAGGTTTAACGGGTCGCGATAAAGTCGTCACCATTGATTAACTTTTTAATCAATTCTTCGGGTGTGTTTACAACGTGCAGGTTATAATCATCCATGCTGGCCATGAAACCTTCGTTTTGCATATGAACCATAACCTGACCAAAAATTTCCCAATATTTCGCGGTGTTCAGCATATATATGGGTTTGTGAGATTCACCAACTTGTTGTTTTGTCATGATATCTGTCATTTCGTCCAAAGTCCCGATTCCGCCAGGCAAAATAACAAAAGCGTCCGACAAATTAAACATTTGTTCTTTGCGTGTGGAAAGACCGTCAACTATTTTTACATCAATATCTTTGTGGGCTGGTTCTTGTAAAGATACAACATGTTTCGTAGATATACCGATTACTTTTCCGCCGTTTTCAATTGCTGCACCTGCAACAGTTCCCATTAATCCAACATCCCCACCACCAAAAACCAAAGTGATTTTATTTCGCGCCAATAATTCGCCTACTTTTTTTGCATCACGTGCATATTCTGGGTCGGTGCCAAACTGGTGACCACAATAAACCGCCACAGATTTTATTTTTCTGTTCATTGTATTTTTCCTTTATTTTTTGAAATTATAACATAAAATAAGTCAGATATGAATAAAAAGTTTGTGGATTTTATGGATAAATATCGCGATACCAAAATGGCGGTCGGGGTCAGTGGTGGTATTGATTCTATGTGTTTGCTTTACTGGTTGCACGAAATTGGCGCAGACGTTGTTTGTTTACATGTGAACCACAGATTGCGCGCAGAAGCAGACATTGAAACCGATTATGTTGCCAATGTTTGTAAGCAATTAAATATCCCATGTAAAATTTTTTATTGGGATGATAAAAAACCAGAAAAAGGATTGGAAGCCGCCGCACGTGAGGCGCGTTATAAAATGATGACTGATTTTTGTCACGAAAAAGGCATCGAATATTTATTGACTGCGCATCAGAGCGATGACCAAATTGAAACCTTTTTAATGAATTTGTCGCGTGGCAGTGGTTTATATGGTTTGTCTGCGATGTTGCCAGAATCAACACGCGATGGGGTTACAATCTTGCGCCCGTTATTAGAAGTTTCGCGCGCAGAAATTAAAAAGTATTGTGATGATAATAAAATTAAATATTTTATTGATTCTATGAACAGTGATGAACATTATACGCGTGTAAAAATGCGCCAAAATCGCCATTTGTTAAATGATAAACTGGATATCAGTGATGCGCGAATTTTATTGGCTATTCAAAACTTGGCACGGACTCGTGAATGGATGGATAAATATATTTCAAATCGTATTGAAATGGTAATTCGTTCTTGGGGTGCTTTGTTCGGTGCATCTTTTTTATTTGACGAAGCCGAAGAAATTAGATTAAAGTTTTTAGGATTGCTGATTCAAAGAATAGGGGGGAATAATTATCCTGTGCGCTTGAATTCGTTACAAAAGGCACTATGTAATTTACAGCATGATTGTAAATTTACACTGGGGCACTGCACAATTCGAAGATTAAACGACAGAATTTTAATTGTTCCAGAAGGAAAAAGAACAAGTTTTAGGAAAAGACATGAAAAACGGAAAAAATCTATTTAATAAAAAAGATAATTCAAGATTTTATTTGATTGCATTTGTGGTTTTGTTTCTTGCTTTGGTGGCGCGTATAGTGTTTGTTGGCGCAACAAATAATGCCAAAGTAAAAACAGGTGGTGTCGATGGTGCCGTTGCTGAAAAAACTGTTACGGCACCGGTAGAATTGTCTTTTTCAGATGTGTTGCGCCGTGCAAATGATATAAAAACGATGGAAATTAACAAAGACGATATTGCAACAGGTGTGTTAAAAGACGGAACACCTTATCGTGCAACGATAACTTATAATCCAGAATTGTTGGAAAAACTTTCTGCAGGTGGGACGGCTGTTTCAATAAACAGAAATGATTCCACTTGGGATATGATTGGCAAGGGTTTGCCCATCGCGGTGAGTGTTTTATTCTTGTTCTGGTTATTGCGATTGTTGCGTGGTGGTTCTGGTGGTGGCGCAGGTGGTATCACGCGCAGTTTAATCGGGCAAAATCCAACAAAGATTACAACAGGTAAAACAAAAACAACATTTAAAGATGTTGCTGGTATTGATTCCGAAAAACAAGAATTGATGGAAGTTGTGGAATTTTTGAAAAACAAAGACAAATTTAAATCTTTGGGCGCGCGTGTTCCACGTGGTGTGTTGTTGTCTGGCGAACCAGGAACGGGAAAAACTTTGTTGGCGCGTGCGGTTGCTGGTGAGGCAAATGTTCCATTTTTTGCAACATCGGGTAGTGATTTTTCGGGTATCATCGTTGGTTTGGGTGTGGCAAAAATAAAAGAGATTTTTGATTTGGCAAAACGGAATGCACCTTGTATTTTATTCATTGATGAAATTGATGCAATCGGTCAAAGTCGTAGTAAACATTCGTTTAACGATAATGATAGGGAACAAACTTTGAACCAGTTGTTGATTGAAATGGATGGATTCGCAAATGATACAGGTATCATTGTGATTGCTGCAACAAATCGTCCAGATATGTTGGATAACGCGCTTTTGCGTCCTGGTCGTTTTGACAGACAGATAAATATAGAATTGCCGAATTTAGAAGGTCGTCGTGATATTTTGGAATTACATGCAAAAAAATTTAAAATAGATGACAAAGTTTCCATGATGGATGTTGCGCGTGGAACAACTGGGTTTAGTGGCGCTGATTTAGAAAATCTTTTGAATGAATCAGCATTACACGCGGTACGCGCAGAACATAAATCTGTGGAACAAAGTGATATAGAAGAAGCGCGTGATAAAATTTTAATGGGTCCAAAAAAGAACCGTAAAATGCGTCCCGAAGATATTAAATTGACGGCTTATCACGAAGCAGGACACGCTTTTGTTGCTTTGCATTATGACGGTATTGTTGATCCAATTCACAAGGCGACAATTATTCCACGTGGACGCGCATTGGGTATGGTGCAACATTTACCGATTGATGACAAAGTATCAATGACTATTGAAGAAGTGCGCGCAACATTATCTGTTGATTTGGCTGGGCGTGCTTCGGAAGAAATTTTCTTTGGTAAAAATAAAATCACAACAGGTGCGGAAAGTGATATTGCGATGGCAACGCGTATTGCGCGTCGTTCAATTACAACGGCAGGACTATCTGATAAAATTGGTATGGTCGCCGTAAACCAAGCAAATACTTTTGGACAAAGAATTGCTCTTGAAAATGCTTCCGAAAAAACGGCTGAGGCGGTTGACGGCGAAATTAAAAATTGGTTAGATAATGCTTATAAAGATGCCAAGAATTTAATTGCGAAAAATAAAGCCAAGGTTGAAAAACTTGCAAAGGCATTACTGGAAAAAGAAACACTTTCTGGTGAAGAAATTCGTGCGATTATTTCTGATAAAAAAGTGGTCGCAAAAAAACCAAGCAAAAAACCAAATGCAAAAAAATAATGAAGTAAAATTCGAAGTTCTGCATTTACCACCAACAAACACTAATTCGTTGTTGGTGACAAAGGGAACAGATGCTGTGATTTTTGATCCGTGGGGCAAGGCATCTGATTGGGAAAAAGTGTTGTTGGAACGCGGGATTAAATTGCGTGCGATATATGCAACGCATGGTCATCCAGACCATATATCTGCGGCACCCGCGCTGGCGAAAGCATTCAATGTCGATTGGTTTTTAAGTGATAAAGATAATTATTTAATCGGTTGGGGAAACGAAATATTGGATATGTTTGGTATACCACATATTCACACAGGTTTTAAAAAACCGATAAGTATATCAAGTGGTTCAATTGAAATTTTACCAGATATAAATATGGAAACACTGGAAAGTCCGGGACATACCCCGGGGGGGATGATGTTTTATTTTCCAGAATATAAAATTTTGTTAACTGGGGACACTTTGTTTGCAGAAAGTTTTGGTCGCTATGATTTTCCAGGGGGAAATGAAAAACAGATTTTTGAATCGATTCATAAATTATATGAAATGAATTTAGAAGATGGGACTTATGTCGTTCATGGTCATGGTATGGATACAACAATCGGCTGGCTGAAAACACATAACCAATTTTTTAAATAGTAAATACCAGAACACGGTTTATACCCGATAAATCTTTTTCAACGCGTTCAAAGTGCCAGCCAAAGTATTCAAAGATTTTTATAATTTGACCTGATTGTCCGGCACCGATTTCCAAATATATTTTTCCGTTTGGTTTTAATAAACGAATCGAATTTTTGGCAATTACTTCATATGCGCCAAATCCGTCTTTGTCTGCATACAATGCAATTTTTGGGTCAAAGTGCGCACCTGCGTTGATGCGCATATCACCGTATTTTATATATGGTGGGTTGGATACGATAATATCAAATTTTTCTTTTGATTTAAAGTTCGCAAAATCAGCATGCTTTAATTTAATCTGATTTTTCAAATTTAATTTTTTGATGTTTTTTTTCGCAACTAAAACAGCTGATTTTGATTTATCAATAGCAACCCCAATACTGTTTGGCATATTTTTACAAAGTGCGCAGATTATACAACCAGTGCCTGTTCCCATATCTAAAATTCGCACAGGTTGATTTTTTTCATAATCTTTAATAACCGTTTCAACCAAGGTTTCTGTATCTGGGCGGGGGTCAAGTGTATGTCGATTTGTATAAAATTCCAACCCATAAAACCATTTTGAATGTATTATTTTTGCAACTGGAACACCGCATTTCAAAAGCCGAGAATACCACCAAGTGCGCAAAAATGACATTTTTTTGTGCTTTTCAGTGATAATTCTGGCGGCCCGTATCCCACCAGATGATTTTAATATTTCGAATGCTTGATTTATGTCCATATTTTTATTATAATGGGCTTTATGAAAAAAGCAAAAAATATTATGAAAAAGATGTCTGCCGGTGTGGTAAAATCTTGCAAGAAATTGGGCAATGTGCATGTGTTGTCCCGTATTGTTTTATGTATTGCGGCGGTTATGGCTGTTATTGCGGTTTGTGTTGTTGTATTCAGTAAACCTGCGCGTCAGGCGGTTATGGAAGTGGTAAATCCAGAACATCACACAGTGATAGAGGTTAAATCTGGGGATTCTTTGTCAAAGATATTAAGTGCCCAGGGTTTTTCTATTAACGATATAAATGCGATTTCAAAAAATTTGAAAAAGGACGCGGACTTTACGACTTTGCGGGCTGGACGCGATAAATTTGATTTTGTTCGACCAAAAGAAGGTGAACCGATTTCTAAAATAGTCATTGAAAATGGTCCGTGGAATCGAATTGAAATTGATTGTGAAACAAAAGACACTTGGCAATGCCAAAAAGTAGAAATTGAACGTGATACACGAATCGCTTATAAAGAAGGCGAAATTGCCAAGGGCAGCAGTTTTTATCTGTCTGCGATGGATGCTGGTATTCCCGAAGGAATTATTTTAGATGTGTATGATTTGTTGGCTTTCGAAATGGACTTTGAACGCGATATAAGGGCAGGGCAAAAGTTCCACGTTTTATACGAAGAAAATTACGCTTTTGATAAAAAGGTTGATAATGGACATGTTTTGGCTGTGTCTTTTGATGCGTTGCGTGGCAATGTTCAAATGTATCGCTATGTCAAAGAAAACGGTCATTCTGGGTATTATGATGGAAATGGAAATGGTGCAATAAAATCTTTGAAGCGCACACCAATTAATAATGCGAAAATTACATCAAAATTTTCAGGCGGTCGTAAACATCCTGTGTTGGGCTTTACTCGTGCGCACAAAGGGGTTGATTTCCGTGCACCAACTGGGACCCCAATTCCAGCCGCAGGTGCGGGGCGTGTTATCGCGCGCAGTTTCAATCGTGGACATGGTAATTTTGTAAAAATAAGACACAACGGAACTTTTGAAACATTATATGCACACATGTCCAAATTTGCCAAGGGGGTAAATGTTGGCACAATGGTGCGTCAAGGACAAATTATTGGATATTCTGGATCAACAGGATTATCCACAGGTCCACACTTGCATTATGAAATTATTAAAAATGGTGTTCATGTGAATCCAATGACTGTAAAATTACCAGCAATTGATAATCTGGATGCAAAAGAAAAACCATTATTTATGAATCGCAAAAATATTCTGGAAGAAAAAATAGCTGTATTGAAATCTAATCCAAATCAGATTATCAGGGTTAGTGATTTAATTGAACAGCCAGAAAATAAACCCGAAAATAAAAAAGAAAATAAAAAGTAAATGTATAAAATACCTTTTTATATTAGTGGTTTTATATCTTACTTTATTCCCGGTCATTATCGCAGAAGATATGTGCGCGGAACAATGAATGTTTTTTTCTTTCGTGTTTCAATTGCGCATTTTGTCAAACATATCTATGGTGTTGATATAAAAAATATACGATTCGTTCGTCAGGTTAGTATGAACAGAATGATTTGTGTTGTTAACGATAGATACTATGTAAAAATATTTCGCGATGTTTCCGTAAAACGATTAAAAGATTATAAATTTTTGCTTGATTTTATTAGACCATATTTGAAAGTAAAAATCCCAGAAATTTTTGTTCATGATACTATTCCTATGTATGTCGCAGATAAATTGCCCGGTAAAGATATGCGCGATTTTGATAAAACATCCATAATTAAAAATGAAACAAAGATAAAATCTCAGGTAATGGATGTGATAGACGCGATGCAAAGTATTCCTGTTAAATCAATTCCAGATAATGAAAGATTTTTATTTCCGTTGCAATATAAAAAGAATAATAGAAAAAATAAAATAGGACGCGATTCAGTTTTGGCGCATTTGGATTTGAATGCCAGCAATATACGGCTTGACGATAATTTTAATGTGGTCAGTATTGTTGATTGGGATTCGTTGTCTATTGTAGACAGTCCAGATATTGATAAAAACAGTTTTGAAAAATTATGGGAAATTCATAAAAAATCAAAATAAAATTATTTTTTTGTTGAAACAAAAAGCGCAAAAAGCCATCCAATAAAAGTCCACCCAAAAAGCCATGAACCAACGCGGACACGCATTCTGTCGTATTTAGAAGAATCATTAACAATTGCCAAATATGCG
Organism: Candidatus Enterousia sp.; assembly: GCA_045648925.1. Lineage (GTDB taxonomy): Bacteria > Pseudomonadota > Alphaproteobacteria > Rs-D84 > Rs-D84 > Enterousia. Next base: position 8,484 of record JAZROY010000011.1, on the reverse strand, counting down.
GGTGCCATTATTAAACAGACCAAAACAAATACAGCAACCGCATATTTCAAAACCAGCAAAATATTAATCCCATGCCACATTTTTATATTCCGTATTTTGCCGCACTTCCCAATTCTTCTTCGATTCGAATTAATTGGTTGTATTTTGCCATGCGGTCTGTGCGTGACATTGAACCTGTTTTTATTTGACCGGCATTTGTCGCAACCGCCAAATCAGCAATTGTTGTGTCTTCGGTTTCGCCACTTCGATGAGAAACGATGACACCGTATTTTGCTTCCTGGGCCATTTTGATTGCGCGCAAAGTTTCTGTTAATGTTCCAATCTGATTCACCTTAATCAATATTGCGTTGGCTGCACCTGTTTCAATTCCCTTCTTTAAACGAATTGGATTTGTCACAAACAAATCATCGCCAACCAATTGACATTTGTCACCAATCGCATCATTCAATTTTTTCCAATTATCCCAATCTTCTTCGTGCAGTGCATCTTCAATGGAAATAATTGGATATTTGGAAATTAAATCTTTATAAAATTCAATCATTTTATCGGCAGACATATCTTTGCCTTCGAAATGATAAATACCATCATTATAAAATTCAGAAGACGCAACATCCAAACCAATAGAAACTTCGGCGCCTGGCTTATATCCTGCTTTTTTAATTGCTTCGACAATTGTATCCAATGCCTCGGTACAAGTGTTAAAGTTTGGTGCGAATCCGCCTTCGTCACCGACATTTGTTGAATGATGTGATTTTTTTAAAATTGATTTCAAATTGTGAAAAATTTCAGACCCCATACGAATCGCCGTCTCTTCATTTTTGGCACCGTTTGGAATAATCATAAATTCTTGGGCGTCCAGTCCATTATCTGCATGCGCACCGCCGTTTATAATATTCATCATTGGGCGCGGTAAAACGCATGGATTTGAATTGCCAAAAATATCTGCGATATGTTTATAAAGTGGTATATGTTTTGCATTTGCAACAGCGTGTGCCACCGCCAAAGATACAGAAAGTATTGCATTCGCACCCAATTTATCTTTGTTCGGTGTGCCATCCAATGCCAGCATTTTTTCATCCACATCGGTTTGGTTTTCTGCATCCATCCCAATGATTTCAGGTGCAATAATTTTGTTTACATTATCAACTGCTTTGGATACACCTTTGCCCATATAGGTGTTTCCGCCGTCCCTTAATTCCAATGCTTCAAAAGAGCCGGTCGATGCGCCCGACGGAACAGAAGCGCGTCCAAATGCGCCACCCGATAAAGTGACATCACATTCTATTGTTGGATTGCCACGCGAATCCATAATTTGCCGAGCATGAATTTTTTCGATACTAAACATATCTGACCTTCCTTTGTTATGATAAAATTTTTACATAGTGAAATTTTCGCCCAGGTAAACTTTTTTAACCATTTTATCTTGGACGATTTCTTTGGATGTGCCGTGCTTTAAAATTTGACCGTCATGTAAAACATAACTGTGATCTGTGATGCCAAGCGTTTCGCGAACATTATGGTCAGTGATAATAACCCCAAGACCGCGATTTTTTAATTGAGACACCATTTCACGAATTTCGTTAACCGCGATTGGATCAATACCCGCAAAGGGTTCATCCAATAAAATGAATTTAGGGTCGTTTGCCAAAGCACGCGCAATTTCAACGCGTCTGCGTTCACCGCCAGATAATGATGTCGCTGGGTTTTTTCGTAGAAAAGAAATTGAAAATTCATCCAAAAGCGCATTTAATTTTTCATCCCTTTTTTTGCGATTCGGTTCAACTATTTCCAAAACAGCCATAATATTATCTTCGACAGAAAGACCACGAAAAACACTGTTTTCCTGGGGCAGATAGCCAATATGCAGGCGGGCGCGTTGATAAAACGGCAGATGCGTTATGTCTTGGGAATTTAAAAATATCTGACCACCCGTTGCCGCCAATTGTCCGGTGATACAATAAAACGCGGTTGTTTTTCCAGCACCATTTGGCCCCAACAATCCCACAGATTCACCCTGGGATGCAATCATAGAAATATCGCGCAAGACAACACGATTACCATAACTTTTAGACAAATGTTCAACACGCAATACAGATTTTTTTATCATAATCTTATCACCATTTTATCTGTTAGTATTTTGTCACCATTACTAGAATTTATGCGAACATTACCGGTTAAAGTCAAGACATTTTCTTTGTGATTAAATTGACCAGAAGTTGCAGATATTTTGTCGGTTGTTTTTCCTTTGCTGGTTTTGCGGGTGATTGTGCCAGATGGTTTTTCCAAAAAAACTATATCTGGATTACCGTATTCTTGGTGACCAGATACCGCGCGAATTTTAAAAGGGTTACCGTCTTTGTCTGTGCCAGAAAAAGAAGCATTAGTCATTTTGAATTGATTTGTAACAACATCCCGCATGTTCACAGCGCGTATCGGTGTCCATAAAATCTGTTTCGTTAAAAATGGCGCGGCCACCAAAATTGCGACCATAACCAACCCCCAGCCAGTAAAGAAAAACTGCCACAATCGGGTAAGCCGTTTGTGTTTCGAAATGATTATAAGGTTGCGGTGATTCTGTTGCATAATATGCAGTGTAGCGATTTATAATTAAAAATGCAATTTTTATATTTATATAATCTTTTTTTTGTGATATAATGTTCAAAAAGAGAGAATGAAAAAATTACTTTTCATCTTTGTTGCTGTTGCGTGCGCGACTTCATCGTGGGGTGCGGTTAATGTTAAAACTGCTGGGGTAAAAAAGGCGGCGCCTGTGGCAACCAAACAGGTGGATAAGATGGAAACCGGAACCAGTTTATTACCCACAGTTATTGGTTTGGTCGCTAATGTAAAGGCATTAAGCGCACAACAACAACAATTAACTGCGGATTGTGCCCCGACATCCAGCGAAATAGAAACGGTTAATAATTTGGTCAAAGAATGGGCAAAAACTGGAACTGTGACGGCAAGCGTGGCAGAAAGCGGATTAGGCAGTTGTTGTAATACATCAGATTGCAAAAAAAATAGTTCTGGGTATTACCACAATTATATGGAATACGCAGATAAAAACGAAGCATGTTATGAAAACTTTTCTGCTACAGATGATGAAGACACAATTTGGTATCTTTTCCCAAAGGCCAGCAAAACAGAAATATGTGATTCGGTAAGCAAAAAAAATTGTAAAAATATTTCTAATATTTACGACATATTTGCCAGAATACCTTTTTCTGAAGAAGATTACACAGAAGCCGAGGCAAAAAAGATTTCCAAATTCATAGAAAAAATGAATAAATGTGCGCCTGGTAAATTAAATGCTGCACGGCGCGAATTGTATGGCAATTTCTTGACCCAGACACTGGGCAGTGTGGGACAATCTAGCGGTGCTGCGGGGACTGCGTCTGTATTAGAAGCGGTATCCAGTATGGGTGGTTCTGGGAATATACAATCTATGTTACCATCACTGGGACAAATGGCGGGTCAGGTTTTGGATAAATAATTTTATAAATGTGTGCTTTTTCTCTTTACTAGATTTTCAAAAATCTGTATAATAATGTAAGAAAAGGAATGTACAAGTTTTATAAGGAAAGGAATAAAACATGAAAAACATGGGTTTTGTTTGGTCTTCATCGTTATTGGTGTGCTTTGTTTTGGCCGGATGCGCTGGGACGGGCGGTGATGATGTATATGAAACACCAACCGTTGATTATGTAGAACGGTTGAATGTTAATGATGCACCGCACCAAGAATCTTTTCTTAATCAATTGGCGATGAATTATCGTTCTTATGCCTTGTATAATGCCAGAACAAGTGGATATCCCGAAGTTGGCGAATTATTCGCGCAAAAGGCGATAAGTGCTTTTTCTGGTGAAACACCTTTCCCAGAAAGTTTGGATAATTGGCAAATTCCTGACGAAAATGAAAGATTCGCAATATACAACGGGTATAATGCTTTGATGAATGAGCTGCGTAATGATGCTGTTGCGGCTCAACCTAAATTGGCTGCGGAAGCCCAGGCGAAATTTGATTGCTGGATATCTGCTGCTGCCAGTGGTCAAGATGCGACCGCCCGCGAATGTCAAGACCGTTTCCAAACAACAATAGATGTTTTGGCAGATTGTGACCATACTGTGCCTTCAATGGCTGCGTATTCAAATGCCGGGGGTGCTGTTGTTTCTGGAACACAAGTTGTTACTAATTCTGTTAATGGTGTAAAGGAAGAACGTTATTATCCGGAAACTCGTCGTTTAAGTGCTGTGTCCGGTGTTTCTCGTTCGCGTGATGGGGTGATGATTATTAATAATGTAAATGTTCCTGCATCATCTAATTTGATTCAACCAATACCTGTACCCCAGGTTGTGCCGACCCAACAAAGCGAACAGGCACCAATTGTTTTTAATCAGAATATTTATGGTGGTGAAGATAATGTGAATGGCGGTGCTGATACTTTTAATATTTCCGAAGACAATTCAAGTTCGTGCGAGAAATGTATGTCTTCGCCTGTGGGGGCATCAGAAACACCTGCGTGCAATCAATGCCAAATTGAGGTGGTTGAAGATAAAGATGGTTATGTGACGCGTGAAGAATTTATAAGTTTAATGTTGGCTTTGCGTTCCGAATTGGCGGAAATAAATGCGCGTTTGGATAATATGGATAATAAACCGGTAAGTGTTCCTGTATCTGTTCAGGTATCAACCCCTGGGAATTCGGATACACCGATTAACTTGCCACCGTTGCCAGAACAGAAGCCAATTGTGATAAATACACCAGCACCAATGATTCTACCTGTGCAGCAAAAACCAGAAAAGACCATTATCAAGGTTCAACAGATTCCATCGGAACCAAAACAACGTATAATGGAAGAAATTTTGGAAATAAGGTTTGATTTTGACAAGGCAACAATTAAACCTGAATATGACAGTATTATCAGACAATTGGCTGCTACAACCCAGGCAAATAAGAATGTAAGGGTTTCTGTGGTCGGGCATACTGATACGGCGGGTTCTAATGCTTATAATTATGCGTTGGGTGGTCGTCGGGCAGAGGCCGTTCAAAAAATGTTGATTGAATATGGAATACCTGCTTCCCAAATTGTCGCGGTGTCTGCGGGCGAAGAAGATTTAAAGGTTCCAACCCCGAATAATACCCCAAATGCGGCAAATCGTCGTGTTCGCGTTGTAAAGGAAACTCAGTATACAGAACAGCCAAAGCCAACCCCGATCATAGTGGAAGAATATACAGAAGATAGTGGTTGTAATGGATGTGGGACAAATAATTAAAAAATATTGACAAAAACACTTGACAAAAAAGTCTCTCGATGTATAATTGTTACAGATTTCAAGAGAGATAAAGCATAAAAGGTAATAATATGGACAACAAAGAATCTTTTGAAAATGCTATTAAAAACATCGAAATCAAAAATGCTGTGCAAAAAGTGAAGGCGGTTAATTTTGCTGCGGAATTTGCAAAGCGCGGTGTTAACATAGATTCTGGTTTTTCAGAAGAAAAATAAGAATTTTGTGACCCGTTTGGGTCACATTTTTGTAAATGTCTTGACTTTTTAGTGCTTTTTTACTATAATATTAACAGTTCAAAGCGGCGAAATTCTTCGTTCGCATTCCCACAAAAAAGGTATTTTTTATGCATGTAAATGAATTAAAGACAAAGTCACCTCAACAATTGTTGAAGATGGCAGAAGATATGGGGATTGAAAATCCCGCCCAATTAAATGTTCAACAGTTGCGTTTCGCAGTTATGCGTGTTTATGCGACTGATAAATCTATTACTTTGATTGGTGATGGTGTGTTGGAACGTATGCCCGATGGTTTTGGTTTTTTGCGCGCACCGGAAAGTAATTATTTGGCGGGTCCGGATGATTTGTATGTATCACCAACCTTAATCAAAAAATATGGATTAAAGACCGGCGATTATGTCGAGGGTCAAATCCAGGCGCCACAAAATGAATCTGAAAGATATTTTGCGCTGGAAACAATTGAACGCGTTAATGGTGATAATCCAGAAAAATTGCGCCATCGTATTTCATTTGATGATATGACACCATTGTATCCAGATGAAAAATTAAAGATGGAGGTTGAAAACGACACAGACAAAGGACGCAATTTATCTGCGCGTGTGATTGATTTGATTTCCCCGACTGGTAAGGGTCAACGTTCTTTAATCGTTGCGCCACCAAGAACTGGAAAAACTGTTATGTTGCAAAATATTGCGCATTCAATCGCGACAAACTATCCAGATGTTAAATTGATTGTTTTGTTGATTGACGAACGACCAGAAGAAGTGACGGATATGCAACGCAGTGTTCGTGGCGAAGTGATTTCGTCTACTTTTGATGAACCTGCAACGCGTCATATTCAGGTTGCGGAAATGGTCATTGAAAAGGCAAAGCGCCTTGTCGAATCGGGACAAGATGTTGTTATATTGCTTGATTCAATTACTCGTCTTGGTCGTGCATACAACACTGTTGTTCCATCAAGTGGAAAGGTTTTAACCGGTGGTGTTGATGCGTATGCTTTGCAAAGACCAAAAAGATTTTTTGGTGCTGCGCGTAATATCGAAGGTGGTGGTTCTTTGACGATTATTGCGACCGCTTTGATAGATACAGGTTCCAAAATGGACGAAGTTGTTTTCGAAGAATTCAAAGGCACAGGCAACAGTGAAATTATTTTGGACAGAAAATTGTCTGATAAACGTGTGTATCCGGCGATTGATATTACAAAGTCCGGCACGCGTAAGGAAGATTTATTGGTGTCCAAAGATACACTTTCGAAAATGTATGTTTTGCGCCGCATAATCAATCCGATGGGCACACTGGAAGCAATGGAATTTTTATTAGATAAATTAAGATTAACAAAAACTAATGCAGATTTCTTTGCGTCTATGAATCAATAAAAAAGACCGCCGATTTGGCGGTTTTTAAATGGGAAAAAAAATGAATAAAATGTATTTTATAGTTTTAATAAGCGCCTTGATTTTTGGCGCTTATTTTTATGGGACGAATATTTCAAATATGAAATGTCGTGAAAAACAAGCGAACAATAATTTAATAGAAATTCAACAAACAGAAAAAAATAAAAGGATAATTCATGATACGGTTTATAAAACTGGTGTGCGTGACATTCGTCGCATCTTGCGCGATAAATACACCATCGCAGAATAGGGCGATTCGTAATTGCGACATAATATATGGACATGCGTCTGACTGGGATATAATCAGCGATGATTTAGCAAGAAATATTTATGAAAATAATTTAAAGTGTAATCAGTTTTTATAACTTTCGATTACGCTTTCTGCGGCATTTTCTATTTTTTGTAATGTTTTTTCATATGTTTCGCAATCGCGCGCAATTTCAGATTTATATGCATCGCGCATATTTGTCGCCATATATGAACAAGCGCGCAAATGACGAACACAATATTCGTGCCCAGTATTAAAAGCATTTTGTCCACGAATACGGCTTTGCGAATCGGGCCATTCGATATTCAGTGCGTTTTCAATATTTACCCATGGGTTTGTATGAGTGTAAATACCAATTGTTTGATCCCAATATTCTTTGATTTCTTCACTGGTTGCATCAGGATTGCTGTATTGTAATTTTATTATTTGTTGAATTAAGTCGTCTATTTTGTTTTGATATTCGGCATCGATTTGCGATAATTTCGCACTGCAATAGCAACGGTTATATGCGGTATCTTCGCGAAGACAATACATTTCCATACATTCTTTGTAATCGGCAAAACAACGTTGAGATGACACGCGTTCACCAGTTGTTGCGGAAGATGTTGTTCGTGTGGTTGTGGTGCGCGCCTGGACCACTGGGGTTTTCCTGGTGGCGACAGTTTGAACATTACGACCATTAGATATCCGCGGATTGGATGTTGTGTTTGCCACGCGTGCAGTTGTAGGAGCAGTACGCGGAACAACACGACGCGATGAAGAATTATTATTTGGATAAGTGTTTGTATTTGTTGCTGCGGCACGCGCGTTGGTTTGTCTTTTGACAATATTGCGTTTTCCGACCAATGATGTTGATGTGGTTCCCGCTGTATTCGTAGATATATTTTTCTTGTTAGTATTGGCCGGCTGTGCATTATTTAATCTGTATGGGTAAACATCATCATGCGAAGTGACAGTTGTAAATTTTTTCGGAATAAAACTGTTAGTTTTGACCGCCGCCATCGTGACAGATGTAAACAACACAGCCATTAAAATAAATGATAACCTTTTTCTCATGCTTTTATTGTACATTTTTTTGCGAAAATAAACAAGTGTATTTTTTTGAAAAACAGTTCTCCTCCGTTGGAGGAGTACCGGCGGAGCCGGGGAGGTGGTCAGATAATTCGTTTTTATGTAAACCACCCCGTCCGCTACGCGTCCACCCCTCCATAGAGGGGGACTAAAAAAACACTTTTCAAGAATAAGAAAATATGGTATAATATTCACATTGAATTCATATAAGAAAGGAGAAAGGA
>JAZROY010000010.1:0-61420 GCA_045648925.1 Candidatus Enterousia sp. | reverse complement strand
TTTAGTCCCCCTCTATGGAGGGGTGGACGCGTAGCGGACGGGGTGGTTTACATAAAAACGAATTATCTGACCACCTCCCCGGCTCCGCCGGTACTCCTCCAACGGAGGAGAACTGTTTTAGTTCCCCTCTATGGAGGGGTGGACGCGTAGCGGACGGGGAATAAAAAAAACACCGGGAAGGAAAATCCGGTGTTTTTTTTATACAAGGATAACAAAATCTTTTTAAATAACACTCCTTTGTTATTGTGCTGGTGTTGGTGAAACAACAGCACCTCCGCCATTGTCGCCACCATTGCCACCACCGTTGTCGCCACCATTGCCACCACCAGAACCCGATGAATTTGTGACTGTCCATCCATCGAATGTATAACCTGTTCTTGTGACTGCACTTGGTAATGTAATAGCACCATCGTATAAACAAGAACTTCCGCCGCCTGTAACCGTTCCACCGTTTCCAACAAATGTTGTTGTGACAGTGTTTGCTTCCCATTGCGCGGTACATGTGACATTGTTTGCCACCTTGAATGTTCCTGTATCACCCGGTTGATAATTCACCGTATTGCCAACAAGTGCCTGACCTGTTTCATTCAAAGTATGATCACAATGCCATCCTGTGAAATGCCAACCATTAAATACGCAAGTATTCGCTGCAACATTATATGTTCCATCTTGCGCAATGGTTTGGGCAGTTGGCACAGTTCCACTTTGATTTTCAGTACCAGGTTTTGTTCCACAATCATAAGTGATTGTATATTCATTAGCACTGTATATAGCATACAATGTTAAATCGCCATCTGTTGTCCATGGGGCTGACATTGCACTGCCTGCGGCAATCACAGTACTTGTGCTACACGCATCAGATTGATTTTGACTCCATCCACAGAATGTATAACCAGCATCTTCTGTTATACCAGTTGTTGCCTGTGCCAATGTTGTATAAGTCGCATCAAATGTCACACCATCAGTATGCGTGTAATCAGAACCTGTACCATGCAAACCTTTTTTATAAATAGCATCATATGTATTCGGATGGCATGCGGCTTGCAACACCAACATTGTCCAACCAGTATCTACACCTAAATCAATTGTCCATGCACCTGACATCGCTTGCCCAGCAGGCAACAATTGACCAATTGAATCATATACTGTCGCACCATTTCTGATTGTTGACCATCCGTCAAATGTATAACCAGTGGAAACAGTAAGACCCGCATCCGCCAATGATAATGGTGTATACACCGCATCATAAGTCAACGAATTATTTGAATTAGCATCCTGGATAGTACGATAAAGTGGAACACCGTTTATCGTATCCACCTGTTGTGGGTTTACAGATTGGCTAAATGTTCCACAGGTAGTAGCTGATTCATAATAAACTTGATATTTCTTTGGTGACCACTGTGCATACATGTCGACATTGCCAACAACTTTGTATGTTTCGCTATCGCCCGCGGAATATGCTGTACCACCAGATGTATTGCTGTCGGTCAAAGAAGTTGCTGTACCAGTACCTAAATTATAATTCGCACGCCAACCAGCAAATGTGTACCCAGATTGACTGTAATTTGTATCAGTAGCACTACCAGAGTTTCCTATGACAGTATAACCGGTATCAAATGTAACATTTGTGGTCTTGTCACTGCCAGAAACAGCATGCGTCACAGAACCATTTTTCGCAGTTCCTGGGTGATAAGTGACCGTATAACCGTTTGGTGTCCATTTTGCATACCATGTTGCCGTGGCACCAGCAGTTGAAATTTGTCTTGTTGACACACAATCAATAAATGTTCCGTTCGCATTGATAACTTTTGTTCCGCCACCGTTCACAGCGGTATAAAATCCTTCAAAATCATAACCAGCCAATGTTGGCGGGGTTATTGATGTAATAGTTTCATCATCTATCTCACATCCGCCAGGTATTTCATTACCACTTCCATCAAGAAAACCTGTACAAAGACCTTCTATCATACGGTCACCATAAACACTTCGTATTGGATAAAGATTTGTGACCGAATATTCAACTGCAGTCCCCGCCGAATTATACTTACTGGCATTCAATGTTATATCACCCGAAGCAACAGGGCGCCAAATTGCTGTCAAAACTGCATCATTATCAACATATCTATACGAAACAGGATGTTGATCATTATAATAAAACACACCACCAGACGCAGTATTATCACCACCAGTGGTCCCATCAATTGCCGTTATATCCGTAGAAGAAGTCCACCCACCAAATGTATAACCTGTTGCACTATATCCGTTCGCTGTTAAAGTAGTTGGAACATCATAAGTAAATGTTTGGCTAGTTGGGGAATTTCCAGATACTTCTTGATTACAAGATAATGTTCCCTTGTTATATGTGATTGTATAAGTATTAGGTGTCCATTTAGCGGTAAATGTAGATGTTCCGCTATATCCTTCCAATGTTGGATATTGACAGGTTGCATCTGCCAAAGGACTTGTTCCTTCAACTTTTCCCGCAGCAGTCAAATCCGCAAATGCAGGACATGCCATACATACGACAAGTCCTGAGGTTAAAAAGATTTTCCTCATATATTTCCTCCCTTCAAAATGACTTTATGAAACGACTTTCATAACTTCATACTATCAGCATAGAAAAAAACGAATCGGGTATGCAAGCAAAAAATTTAATTTTTTAAAACTTTTTTCATTTTTCCCGGATTTCTGCGCTATACAAACACGCAAACCGATTCGTTTTTAATGTAAAAATGTATAAAAATATCATAACAAACCCCTTGCCCACCATTAAAATTTTTACTATGATGTTATTATTATGGAAGACAAGACAATAATATCTTTTGCAAATGTGTCAGCAAATTATGATTCTAAACACGATGTTTTGAACGATATTTCTTTTAACATCAGTTCTGGTTCTTTTTATTTTTTAACCGGAACCAGTGGCGCAGGAAAAACAACTTTGCTGCGTCTTATTTATCAGTTGCACAAGCCGGCATCTGGAACAATTAAATTGTTTGGTCGTGATTGTCATGGATTATCAAGAAATGATATCTCTGCGCTTCGCAATAAAATGGCGATTGTCTTTCAATCTTATTCTTTGATATCGCATATGACGGTTTTTGATAATGTTGCATTGCCGTTGCGTGTACGTGGTTTTTCAAATGAAAAAATTAAAAAGTTGGTCACTAAAACTTTGGAATGGGTTGGTTTGGGAAAATTTGCAAAAGTGTATCCAATGGAACTTAGTGGTGGGCAACAACAACGCGTATCTGTTGCGCGTGCCATTATTATTCAACCTGAAATTTTATTGGCAGACGAACCAACTGGAAACCTTGACGATGAAAATGCTTCGCGGTTGATGGAACTTTTTATCCAGATGAATAAAATGATGGGGACAACAATCATATTGGCAACGCACAATAAAAAATTATTAGAAACATATAAATTCCCGGTAATTACCGTTGACAATCATCATGTCACTTTTGCCAGCGCAACCGATAAAACTGAATCATTTCGTAAATGGAAGGGTCCACAACCACAAAACTATTTCGCAGATCTTTCAAAACAACTTGAAGAAATTGGGAAAGACAAATGAAAAAAAACACACTTGTATTTTCTGTCGTTCGTGAACAGTCAATATTTATGACTGTGGTAATATCTGTTTTAACTTTTTTATCTGTGTTGGCTTTGGGGATTGCTTTATCCATTGGCACAGGTGTTTCGCGTTGGAATAACCAATGGGAAAAATATGCCACGGTTCAAATTGTAAACTCTGAAAACGCAACAGCTGTAAAAAAAATATTTGAAGAAAATACAAACAAAATTGAATCAGTTAATGAAATTTCTAAATCAGAAATGGAACGCATGATGAAATCTTGGGTGTCATCTGGTGCAAAGATTGTTAATTACTTGCCCCAGATGTTTGAAATAAAACTTAAAGATGCAAAAGATATGAAAATCGTTGGTGAAAAAATTGGTGCCAAGGCAAAATTTATTCCGCATTCTGCTGCATTAAAAAATTCTATGTCTGCGGGATGGAAGTTGGTGTCAATAACTGTATTTGTAATGTTGTTAATGTTGGCTTCTATTGGGATATGCGTATCATGTCTATCGCGCAATATTGCAATGTTGCACAAACACGAACTAGAAATATTAAACCAGGTTGGTGCCACAGATAATTTTATCGCACACCAAATGCAAATTATCGTTGCAAAAATAAGCGCACTTGCATGTTTAATCGGATTCATTATTGCGATGCCGATATTGGAATTGATTTTATCAACGGCACATTCTGCGCGTGTTGGATTATTGGCAACACTTACATTATCAACGATTGATGTAATGGCTTTGTTTGCGTTGCCGATATTCATCGTTATCTTTGCTGTATATCTGACAAAAAGAACAACATTAAAATTATTGGCGGGAAAATGATAAAATACATTCCATTATCTTTGCTTTTGGTATGCGGTTTTATATTTGGCGGAATTATGTTTAAATCCGTCACACCACCAAGATGTGAATCGTTAATGCAAAACGATACTATATTTGTCTTAACAGGCGATGAAAGACGCATTCCATACGCATTAAAAAAACTGGAAGATTTACAATACGGACAGTTATATATAATTGGTGCTGGGGCAAATAAAATCAGCGAACGCGAACACGTCAGCATTGAAACAGAATCAAAATCTACCTATCAAAATTCTTTGGCGATAAAACACATTGTCAAAGAAAATAACTTGCAAAGAATTGTTATCATAACTACCGAAGATCATATGAATCGTGCATTGTATCTTTTGCGCGATGTATTGCCAGAAATTGATATTATACCATGCCCTGCTTCATTGACGGGGATGCCAACACCGACACGTGTAAAAAGATGGGGATTAGAATACATAAAATATATCGTGACATTATTCGGAATAAGGGAAAGTTAAAATGTTAAGAGATTTTGTTTTTAAAACAACTCTGTTTTTGTGGTTTGTGCTATGGTCACCACTTTTATTGTTTGGGTTAATATCAGAAAAATTAGAACGCAAATTTATCTTGTTTGATGCGTGGGGTGTTGTGTTTTTGGCGCGCACTATTGCCGGAATAAAATATGAAATACATCATCCTTTGCAAGACGATGAAAATGGTATTCCATTTAAACATAACATAAATCAACGACTTGATGGACGCGCAATTGTTGCTGTGAAACATATGTCTATGTTAGAAGTAGCAATTCTTGTCACACATATTCCTAATTACTTTTTTGTGATTAAACGCGAATTGTTGTGGATACCGATTTATGGTTGGGCTTTTAAAAGAATTGGTTTAATCGGGGTTAATCGGCAACGGGGCGCAACAAATATGAATACTTTGGCTGAAAATGTAACGAAAAATATTATGAAAGGCATGATATTGATTATATTTCCCGAAGGAACGCGTGTTGCCCCTGGGCAAAAGGTGAAATTAAAACGGGGATTATTATTTTTGGCAAACCATCTGAAATTACCTATTATGCCAGTGGGTGTGGACACGGGTTTATACTGGCCAAAACGTGGCAGAACAAAACCTGGAACCGCACATATTTATTTTGAACATGAATTGCCTTCGACGGCTACTTTGGATGAAGTCAGCGAAGCCATCAATCGTCACAGTTGTTAATTTTTACTACACCACGATTGCCGTTTACCCCCACGGTATTCGCGTCCTACTTTTTCACGAACCAAAATTCGCCCAATATCACGATTTTTTGAATCATAAACATTAGCATCTATGCGACCGGGGTATTTATCATTTTTGACATTGCGTATTTCCACAGTTGACCCAATTGGAACCAATTCTTCTAATCTTTGCTTTGCGTATTCTGCGCGCACAATTTCTTCATCACATTGACCGTGAATTTCTGGTGTATCTACATTGATTAAACGAATTGAAACAGATTTTACCTGGGTGCCTTTGTCCATTAAAACATCGCCAACAAAAGTATCACCATCAACTATATATTTCACAACCACAGGTGTTGCCAAACAACTTTGGCACAAAAATACCATGCAAAATAGAATCAAAAATCTTTTCATTATGGCAACTTTGGCGACCATGTGGGTTCAGTCCCATTAAGACCATCTTTTAAATCAATATCATAAATATTTTGTCCTGTGATATCGACACTGCGAATATGGCTGATTCTTTCTTCGCCATCTGCGGTCTGTTCTGTTTCATAATAAACAATACGACGAGAACCAGGCGCCCAAGATGGTGCTTCCATATACCAACCGCCAGCCAATATTTTTTCATGTCGCCCTTCGGGATTCATAATACCGATATAAAATGTATCATCTGCCATTTTTGTAAATGCTATAAATTGTCCGTCTGGTGACCACGCAGGTGTTGCATACCGCCCTGCCCCAAAAGTAATTCTTTGTTGTTTACCGGATTGCAAATCCAAAACATGTATTTGCTGTGAACCAGATGAATCAGAATTAAATGCCATATATCTGCCATCTGGGGAATAAGACGGACTGGTGTCAATATGTTTTCCAAAAGTTAACTGTTGTAATCCCTTGGTCGCAATATCATATTCATAAATATTCGTCACACCATTTTTAACCAAAGACAATGCAACTTTGGTCCCATCAGGTGAAAAACGTGGTGCAAAACTCATACCGCCAAAACTGCCCAACTTTGTTTGGTCACCAGTATCTAAATCAAGAACCCAAACCATCGGGTCATCATTACGATAAGATAAAAACACTACTGTCGACATATTTGGTGAAAAATGTGGCGACATTACAAAAGTATTCTTATCAGACAAATACCGCATACCATAACCGTCTTGATCCATAATCGCCATCCGCTTTGTGCGATTAGATACAGAACCAGTTTCGGCAATAAATACAATCTGGGTATCGAAATAGCCCTCTTCACCCGTCAATCTTTCATAGATAGCATCCGCCATGATGTGAGCAAGACGACGCGCTGATTTTTTCGAAGCGATTAAACTTTGTGCCTCTATTTGTTCTTTGCCATTAACATCCCAAAGATAAAATTCCAGTTTATATTTATCTTTGCCTTCGGTTTTAAGAGATGCCTGAACCAATGCCTTAGTTTTTATCGCAGCCCAACTTGTAAAATTCGGCATTTCGTTCATTTTGACAAATTCTGGAAAAGCATCATGATTGATAATATGGAATAAGCCTGTCCGTTTTAAATCATTTTCAACAACTTCGCGTAACATTTTCGCATCAGACGAAGACACCCCACCAGATGTTTCAAATTTTTGAACCGCGATAGAAATTGGGTCAACACCCCCGGCAACCACATCAACATGTAATTCTGCATTTGCATTTGACATAAAGACAAACGAAACAACAGCAACCAACCAAGATATTATTTTACGCATATAAAATCCTTTCCTTAAAAATCGACATAATTATATAAGAGGATTTTACCATTTAAATACAAAAAATCAAAAAAATAATAGCAATACAAAAATCAACACAACCGCCAATACCCGCGCCATTACAGGCATATACACAAATGTATTGACAAATGTAAATACAATGATATAGTCAGTTGTAATCACGGCTGTATAGGAGATTGTCAATGCCCAATGTAATGCAACAATTATTTGTTATGAACATTGAATCATTGTTAAAAGAATACGCTGCGTATCGTGCTTTTAACAAATCAGATTGTGTTATAAATATGCGCATTCCACATCAAATATTGGAAAAAATAAAAGAATTGGCAGATGCACAACATGTCCCATATCAATCGTTAATATCATCCGTATTGTTCTCGTTGGCAAATATCGATGATTCAAAAAAAGATTAAAAATATTATATCACAATAAAAAGACCGCGCATTTTGCGCGGTCTTTTTTTATATCAAATTGGTTTACCATTTTGTAACCAAATCGTTGCCGCATCCAATCATACTCATTCCCGATGCAGACAATACAAAACTTAATAACACACCAATCATAAACAACAGGATAAAGCCAACCAATAAACCTATTCCCTTCTTTTTAACATCATCCATTTTCGCTTCACCTTTGGATATAAAATCCCATGCCCAACCGGCGATATAAAACGCGGCACCAACAAACGCAGCAATTCTTAAAATATTAAAAACACTGTGCAATTTATGGAATAATTCACAAAATGGCGCAGCATTTAATTCTTCTGCAAACAAAGGTGTAGATACCATCAAACTGATTAAAGCAAAATTAATTTTATTCATAAATTTTTTCATATAAAAACTCCTTTCTTTTTCTTTTATTCTATCACAAAAAAGACACATAAACAAATAAAAAAAGCGCCGATTTACATTTCGGCGCTTTTTTGTTTTTTTGTAAATTAACCCGCATAAGATGGGACAATTACATATCTTTTGTTCAAAGTGCGTTTTTTACCGCATGTCATACAACCGCATTTTGGTTCTGCCATTTTTTCTTCCGTAAACACAGGAACAATTGCTTTTCTGTCGTTGCGTTCAAAACCAAAAGTATCGCCATTGTACAAATCTTCACATCTTGTGTTGCGATATACAACTTTTTTTGCATCTTTCAAAGAACGAATTTCATTGTTAAATTTATCACCTTTTTCATTATAGTAATAAATACAATCTTTGCCGTCTTGACGATAACGCAAATCTGTTTTGTAGTAATCATAGCCAGAACAGCCAGCAATCAAAGTCAAACCCAATATTGACAATACAAATTTATTCATTTTGTTTTCCCTTATATTGTTGTCTCTCTGCTGTCCCGATTCGTTACCTAAATTTTGACACAAATATTTCGGTTGTCAAGGTTTTATATAAAAAAACACATTTCATCAACTTTTTGTGATATAATGAAAAATACCAGGGGGATTTTACAATGCACTATTCTGATTTCGGGTTATCCAATACCAAAAGATTACTTACGCGCGCGCTGCACGATGGCTATGCGGTGCCAGCATTTAATTTTTACAATATGGAAACTTTGGACGCAATATTGAATGCTGCCCAAATCACGCAAAGCCCGATTATATTGGCGGTTTCCGAAAGCGCGCTGGAATATATGGGGGGCGATATCTTGATGGGAATGATAGCGGGCGCAAAATATAAAAAGAATCAAATCGCATTACATTTGGACCATGGACACAGTTTTGAATCTTGTCAGCATGCAATTGATTTGGGATTTTCTTCGGTAATGTTTGACGGGTCTGCCCTATCATTATCCGAAAACATAAAAATATCGCGCCGCGTTAGTGAATACGCGCATAAATTCGATGTTTCTGTTGAGACAGAACTTGGAACATTGGCGGGGTTCGAAGATAAAAACACCAAATCTAAATCTGGCGCATTTACAGACCCCAACATAGTTCGCGATTTCGTGAATCAAACAAAGACAGATTCATTGGCAATCGCGATTGGCACCTCGCATGGCGCGTATAAAAGAAAGAATAAAAACGAATCGCTCAGATTTGATGTTTTAAAAGAAATCGCAAAAAATATTCCAAACACTCCATTGGTATTACATGGTGCATCAACCATACCGCAAAAATATATCAACACGATAAATAAGTTTGGCGGAAATATGAAAAATGCCTATGGAATTTCACCCGCACAAATTCGTAAGGCAATCTCAATGCACATAGCCAAAGTGAACTTTGATTCTGATTTGCGTTTGGCGTTTACATCAAGTGTGCGCGAATATTTGTTTAAGAATAAATCTGTTTTTAACCCACGCGATTATTTATCCGTCGCAAAAGAAGAAATGACAAAAACCTGTATCGACACAATTCAAAATATTATGGGCAGCGGGTATAAGATGTAAAAAACGGCGCAGACCTGTCCCCCAAAGTTTTAACGAAGGGGGATGTGCCGTTAATCTTCTTTAATAAAATGAATTAGAATAATGAAGATGCGAAGTTGTCACCAAGCGAAATGTACAAATGTTACATGAGCGCGGTGACAACAAGCAGATTTGTTATTATAATTTATTTTGCGCGTTCGACATATTCCAATGTTTCAGTATTTACCACAATCTTTTCGCCTTGTTCGATAAATGTTGGAACCTGAACACGAACACCATTATCCAAAATCGCAGGTTTGCCACCGCTGCTGGTCGCTGTTTGACCCTTTAACGCAGGTTCTGTTTCTTCAACCGTTGCGATAACTGTTTTTGGCAAAGTGATTGATACTGGATGTCCTTCTACAAAATTGGCACGAACCATCATTTCTGGTGCCAAGAATTTCATTTGTTCACCCAAACTTTCATTTGGCATTGTGAACTGTTCATAATCTGACAAATTCATAAAGAACGCATCTGTCCCATCAGAATACAAATATTGACATTCGATATCTTCGACCATCAATTTTTCAACCTTGTCTTCTGCGCGCCAGCGATCGCCGCCTTTGTTTCCAGAATCAATATCACGAAGGTCTGCCTGGACAAAAGCACCACCCTTACCCGGTTTAACTTTTGTGATTGAAGTCACAGAATATCTTTTACCATTGTGGGAAATAACCCAACCCACACGCATATCATTTGCTATATAAGACGCCATTATTTTACCTCTTGATTTAACAATTTACCGCATAAGAATATAATAAAACTTTTATATTCGCAAGAAAAAACGGCGCAGACGCGCCATCTTCCGATTCATAAAAAAAATTAGAATGATAAAGATACAATAAAAAACGGCAACGCAGTGTACAAATGCTACATAAGTTGCCGGTTGTTATTGCAGATTTATTATTATAATTTTTTTTTACATGCGCATCGGCATC
The DNA here is from genome assembly GCA_045648925.1 of Candidatus Enterousia sp. Lineage (GTDB taxonomy): Bacteria > Pseudomonadota > Alphaproteobacteria > Rs-D84 > Rs-D84 > Enterousia. The sequence goes on along the minus strand of JAZROY010000010.1, from coordinate 50,674 downwards.
AATACAAATAACGAATCAGTATCTTTTTCTGTGGACTTGATAATTGTCGGAGACAAAGATTCTTGCATTTCCATTTGGAATTTATCACCTTCGACCTGACCCGCGACATCAAGCAAGAATTTCACATTGAAATTAATAGTAAATGTTGCATCGCCATTATATTCAATATCTAATTCCTGGGTAGCGGTTCCAGCATCAGGACTGGACGCATTAATAACCAATTTGTTCATTGAAAACGCCAAAGACACAGATTTTGTTTTATCAACACTGGCGACAGATACCAAATCAACCGCGTTAATAAATTGTTTTCTGTCCAAAACCGCAATCTTGTCATTACCCTTTGGAATAACAACACGATAATTTGGATATTGCGCATCAACCAATTTACTGGTTAATGTAGCCGCACCAATTGTAAAGCGCGCCTTGGTATCAGACAATTCAACCAAAACATCATCTACATTAGCATCTTCCAATAACTTAGACAATTCGCCAATCACGCGACGCGGAATAATTACAGACGGCATACCCGCTGCATCAGCCGGTGCCTTAATCGCACACAAAGCCATTCTTTGCGCATCAGTTGCAACCGCAGTCAATTTACCAGTATCTTCGGAAATATGGAAATAGATACCGCCCAAATGATAACGAACATCATCTGTTGGAATTGCGAATTTAGTTTGATTAATCAAATGTGCCAAATCACCAGTTGTCATTTGGAACTTAGTACTTAAATTACCGCCCGCCATCGCAGGAAAATTTTCAGCCGACAAAGTTGGCAAATGAAATACGGCACGACCACTGGACACGACCAATTGATCACCAGATTGTTTAAAACTTATTTCTGCATCATCTGGCAATTTTCTAACAATGTCATACAACATTTGAACCGGAACAGTTGTTTTCCCAGACAAAGTAATATCCGCAGCAACATGTTCAACCAATTCTAAATCAACATTTGTCGCAGATAAAATTAAATCATCGCCCGCTTCTATTTTAACATTAACCAATATAGGCAACGCAGCACGCTTTTCAACGATTGATTGCATATGTCCAAGTGCGCGTATTAAAACCTGACGAAACACTGAAAATTCCATAACATACTCCTGTTTTCTTTCTTATTTATTATTCATCTTTATGTGAGATTTTACCAAAAAATACCGATTCGGTGCAAGAGCAAATCTGCACAATCTAAAAATAATTAAATATTGACAAAAAAAGTTTTTATTTATTTTTTATTAAAATTTTTTCTAATTTATTTCTTACTTTTTTCAAATCGTCATATTTTTTTATACTGCCTTTTTCAGCAAAAGAAATATCACCTGTTTCTTCTGAGACGACCAAAATTGTTGCTTGGGATAATTCTGACATACCCAAAGCCGCCCTGTGTCGTGTTCCGTATTTCCACTGCAATTGATTTTGTGACAAAGGTAATATCGCCCCAGCATATACAATTCTGTTGTCTGCAATTATAACCGCCCCATCATGCAAAGGTGTTTTATTAAAGAACAAAGTTAACAACAATTCACTTGATATAATCGCATCTAACCTGGTTCCGTATCTTTCGATTACACCATCATCTGATTCTTCAAGAAAAGCAATCAAAGCGCCAGTATGTTTTTCTGACATATATGAAACCGCTTTTAAAATTTCATCTATGGATTTCTGTTTTGCAGAAAGATTTTTTCCACTTTGCTTAAAAGCAAAGATTGCATTTTTTAATCCTTTGATATTACCCATCAGCGCCAAAAACTTTCTTAGTTCTGGTTGAAAAATAACAATCAACCCCATTGATAAAAACAACGCGACCCAATGTAAAAATCGACCCAACAAATTTAAATGTACCCACGGTAATATAAAACTTAATGCCCACAACGCACCCAAACCGACCAGACCACGCACCAATTTTTCAGACGAAGTATTTTTTATAAAACTTACATAAAAAACATATAAGATTATACCGATTACACAAATTTGAATCACACTTAACCAATCAAACATTTTTTACCTCTTTGTTTCGAAAAATTCTTGGACTAAATTTTTTATTGGGACATCCATCCATTCTGGGTCGCCACGTTTTCTTGGCGCGCCTTTCTTTTTGGCTGTTTTATACGGATTATCATCTGCCAACCAACCTTCGATTAAATCGCCTGCCAAAAGTCCTGCAACCAAACCACCAGCGATACTTAATCCCCCAGTTAATGGTGATAATAATAAACCGATACCAACCGCAGACCCCACTTTTTCAACAACTGCTGCACCACTTATTTTAAAATCAGGTTCTGCCAAATTCCCAGTTATTTGCATAGCGTTTACCAAATTCCCAGACAAAGACAATTTCAATCCACGCACAGGGACAGAAGCCAATGACATCTGAATTGTTTCCTTGCCCAAATCTAAAGTCCCCGCAAGACGAAGATTGATAACATGTGTTTCAACCGCCACACCATTTTGTGTTTCTATTAAACCGTTCCTTAATTTCACATTAGCAATCGCTTTATCTATTACTATCATATCGCGTTTATTACCAGTGAACATATCTTCCACATTATGACGCAAAGTAGTCAAGAAATCGCCGCCATACATATATTCTACTAAATCAGCATGGGCGAAACCTTTATCCACAGAATATACGATAACAGGTCCTGTAATTGTTTGCATTACTTGTGACATATCTGCACCGCGCGCTTCGACAAAAAAATCAATATTCACAGGCAGCCCAGAAATAACATTATCAACATTTACCTGTTTTAAAATTTCACCAACATAGACATGTTCCCCTGTCGCAGCCGCTTGAACAGTATAAATACCATTTTCATCAATATCACCAATTAATGCTACTTTTATATTTCCTTGCCCGATACCGATATTTCCATCCATACGCAGTTCATGATTTTGGACGTGTGCTTTGATATTTGTATCAAACAAATCCAGCGAACGATAAACAATAAAATGTTTTAAATCTATTTCTACATCAGCATTGACACCATACAAAAATTTACCACCCAAAGGCATATCATGAAAGATATTTAATTCCCTGTTTGGATGAACCCACTCTTTACCGGCACCAAACCATTCTGGAAATGCCTTGTATATATCAACTTTCTCGGATGATATTTTTGCATTTATCACAGGCGTTTTCTTTGACCAATCATACGAGCCAGAAAAATCAAAAGTAATACCTTTGATTGAAACAGAAGATTTTCTGAATGTTATTTTTTTTCTGTCTATGCCACCCGCAACATTTAATTTTATTTTTGGCACTTTGACCATATTGATATTAAACCATTTGCTTGATTTTTCCAGATTTGGTATTTCGCCACGGACAACAAAATCTATGGGCAATTTGCTTGTCCCTTCTAATGCGACATCAGCAATCAATGCTTCGCCACCCGTGGCAAAAGCGATTCTTACCGGATAAATTTTTCTTTCCGCGTTATATTCAGAAAATTGTATAACAAACGGAAAATTAGTATCATACGGTTTTACCCATCCACTATATTCACGATTATCGTGTCGCATATAATTGCTTATACCTAAACTGGTCAATTCGTATTTATCGCCGAACAAGTTAACATGCAAATTTTCTATATCCAAACCCAAAAAAGGGAATTGTTCCACGGGATATAAATCTATTTCATTTTTATCATCTTCTTGTATTTTTTCTGGCTTTTTGACCTCATTAAAAACAACAGAAATTTCACCTGATGCATTTTTTTCTATATTCACTTTTGCATCATAAACAGTTATATTGCGAATCGCAGGATGAGAAGAAAACAAAGAAAACAAATCAAGACGGACATTTATTTTTTTTGCAAAAAACATATTTTTATTTTTTGCCCATTTTGCATTTGGTATACGCACATCATTTAATTCTATATGTGGACGCAAAGAAAAATTCCATGCCATTTTTCCATCTATTTCTATGGGCATATTTGTTGATTCGCGCAAAGCAGATAAAATATTTCCACGCAAAGATTCAAGGTTTACACGATTTAGCGCAATTATAAATGCGACAATCAGCCCCATAAAGAAAAAGGCAATAAATCTTAACAGCAAAATATGTCTTTTATAAAAAACATATAAAAACATATCTTTCACCTTATGGCATTTTAAATTCAAAAAACTTCACAACTGATTGCATAAAATCTGGCAATTCAGCATTCAAAGTTATCTCTTTACCTGTTCCAGGATGCCTTAAAGTTATCCTGTATGCAAATAAAAATAATTTTTGTGTATTCAAAACCGACCCCAACACACCATCAAGTCCCCTGCTTTTTGTTCCGTATAAATCATCACCTACTATTGGGGCATTCAAAGAAAAAGCACTGTGCAACCTTAATTGGTGTGTTCTACCGGTTTTCGGTGAAAACAAAACCCAGGTTAATAAACCAGTCGCTTCACCCAAAACCTTGTATTCTGTAATCGCGCGTTGTGCTACTATTGTTTCGGGAATTTTTGAAAAATCTTCAAAAACCTGTCCTTTGGCAACATAGTTGTCTATGGTTCCTGATTTTTGCGTCAAATTCCCCTGTAAAAGCGCCAGGTATTCTTTGTGCGCAACCTTGTTTTGAAATTGTGCGGATAAATCTTGTGCTGCCTTTTGATTTTTTGCGACCACTAATAAACCACTTGTTTCACGGTCTATTCTATGAACCAGCGATATCTTATCATATGGGAACAATGCCGCTGCCATTTTATCCACAGATTTTTTTATACCCGTTCCACCCTGAACCGCCAAACCCGCTGGTTTATTAAAAACAACGATATCAGCATCATCGTAAATTACACATTTGCGCAATTCCTCCAAATCAGACAACGAATATTTTTCCCCAGTTTCTGTTTTTTTGTTTGATTTTTGATAAGATTGTAAAGTTGGCGGAATACGAACCACATCACCAGTATGTAAAACCTCTATACCCTTGCACCGTGAAGAATTTATTCTTATTTGCCCGCCACGACAAAGTTTATAAAAATCGCGTTGTAACATACCAGGATAATGCCGCAAAAACCAACGCAACACCCTTGTTCCAGATTCGGCATCAGAAATAGTTATAAATTCTGCCATACATTATTCACCATACACAATGGAAACAACATTATTTGCCCCATCAACACAATTTCCACTAGCACCACCTTCTTTATGATTAGAAGATATGTATCCAACAGAATCTGTCCATGCTTTTGTCACCAATGCTTCACAATCTGATTTTGACAAACCGTTTATTTTTACGACAAATTGACGAACATTTGATGGGTTGACCCCAACTTCGTATGTTCCACCATATGGATTTTTATCACTTACAGACATCGCAGCAAAAATCGTAGAATTATCGATATTTGTAAAATCGTCATAATCTACCAATAAACTGCGTACACCCGAAACAATCGTGACAACATCATCTGCGACACGCGCCTGTTTTTGGCGGTTTATACCCAAAGAAATCAACGCGAACGCAGTTGCAGTTAACATACCCATAATTGCCAACACACCGACCATTTCTATCATTGAACGACCAGATTCTTGTCTCATTTTAACTCCTCTATTTGATTTTTATATTTTATATAATATCATATAATTAATGAATATTCAATTTAAGGATTTAATAAAAAATGCACCTTTATCCCCAGGCATCTACAAGATGTATGACAGGGATGGGAATCTTTTGTATATAGGCAAAGCGAAAAATTTATCAAACCGCCTACATCAATATGTTGATATTTCAAAGTTAGAAACACATAAACAAATTATGCGCACCTTGGTTAGACGCGTTGAATGGGAAATAACACAAACGGAATCAGACGCATTAATTTTGGAACAAAAACTTATCAAAACATTAAAACCAAAATATAACATAATGCTAACAGATGGGAAAATGTACCCTATGTTGGCACTAACAAGACATGAATTTCCGCGTTTATTAAAATTTCGTGGTAAAATATCACAAAAGAAAGATGTTTTCGGTCCATACCCATCTGTCCACGCATTAAACGAAACAATAAAAACAATTCAAAGGGTGTGCAAACTACGAACATGTACTGATACCTTTATGAACAATCGCACACGCCCTTGTTTATTATATCAAATTGGCAGGTGCAGCGCGCCTTGCTGTATAGCGCAAACAGAATATGATAAAAATGTTCAACTGGCACGCAGAATTTTAACCGGGGACAGCGAACCTATAATCATAGATTTAACACAACAAATGAAAGAATTATCTGATAACCAAGATTATGAAAATGCTGCCATAATGCGTGACAAAATTTCTGCGCTAACACAAACAACAAATCGCGGTATACGACAGAAATCGCCATATACATCAAATTTACAATGGGACAAAAATGTAAAAGATTTAGAACAATGGTTAAATCTTAAATTAAATTGTGTTGGTGTGTTTGATAATTCACATCTGTTTGGTAAACAACCTGTTGGTGCAATGATAGCATTCGGTCATGATGGTTTTATAAAATCATCTTATCGTCATTTTAAATTGAAGGATAGCGCACGCGCGGGAAACGATATCGCCATGATGGAAGAATTTATCACGCGTGCGATAAACGATATTCCAGAACTTGATTTGATTATTGTTGATGGCGGAATTGCACAATGGAATATCGCACACAAAGTATCAAACAATCGTATCCCTGTTCTTGGTGTGACCAAAGGTGTGGTTAGAAACGGCGACGAACATTTTATTATGCCGGACAGTTCTGAAAATTATGACTTGCCCAAAGATTCACCATTGTTTTTACTTTTGCGTGCGGTTCGTGATGAAGCACATCGATTCGTAATAACATATCATCGCACGGTGCGTGCGAAACAATTAACCGCATCTGTATTGGACGAAATCGAAGGTATTGGTCCTATTCGTAAAAAGCAACTATTACAACATTATGGTTCTGTTCGTTCAATAATGGATGCAGATTTAAAATCTTTGATGTTGGTTCCTGGACTCGGAAAAGAAGCCGCAAAAAAAATATATGCCCATTTTCATTAATGTGTTATAATAACTAAATAAAACAAGGAGAAATGAAATGAAAATATTTGTCAATTTTTTATCTATCTTTCGGATATTGACTGCATTTGCAATCATATTTACAATTATGTTAAATTTACCGTGGGTGACATTTATACTGTTTGCCCTTGGTGCGATTTCAGATTGGTTTGATGGATTTTTGGCACGCAAGTATAAGTGTTGTTCGAAACTTGGTGGTGTATTGGATCACATTGGTGACAAATTATTGGTGTGTAATACATTGATTATGTTGACTTTGATGATTCCAACATGGTTTGTTGTTATCCCGGTTATATTTATGATTGCACGCGAATTGTACATCAGTGGTCTGCGTGAATTTTTGGGAACACAAAAAATAGAAATGCCTGTTCCAAAGGCGCGTTTTTCGATGGGAAAAATTAAAACGACGATTCAAATGGTTGCTATTACCGCAATATTTTTAGGGTTCGCAATATTTGCATCTGTGACCCCAGAAACAGACAACAGAATAATATTTTATCTGATTTATATTTTACCAAAAATCGGTATATTCTGTTTGTGGATGGCATTGGTTGCATCGATTTGGAGTGCGATTCAATATACATTTACATTCGCACAAAAATTAAAGAAAATAAAATAGCAAAAATTTATCAACATCAAAAAAATCCGCCGTATGGCGGATTTTTCATTATACAAATAAATCTTTTACAAATTGTGCATGTTCGGTAATAAATTTGAATCTGAATTCTGGTTTTTTACCCATCAAATCATAAACAAGTGTTTTTGTTTTTTCTGTATCTTCCAAACCTTCTTCGGTCTTTGGTGGTAAATCAACGCGAATCAATCTTCTTGTCTTTGGCGACATAGTTGTTTCTTTTAATTGATTTGGCATCATTTCACCAAGCCCTTTGAATCGGGATATTTCAACTTTTTTATTTTTATATTTTCCTGATTTCAAATTTTCCAATTCTTCATCAGTATCAACATACATCGATTCGGTTCCATATGTTAATTTATAAAGTGGCGGGCAAGACAAATACAAATGCCCCCCATAAATAAGTTGTGGCATATATTGATAGAAAAATGCCATCAATAGTGATGCAATATGACTTCCGTCCACATCAGCATCAGTCATAACGATAATTTTTTCGTATCTAAGTTTTGATTCATCCCAATCTTTCATTGTTCCAGCGCCGATGATATCAATCAAATCGTTTAATTCTTTGTTTGCGCTAAATCTTTCATCGGAATTAGACAAAACATTCAACACCTTACCACGAAGTGGCATAATGGCCTGAGTTGCCCTATCGCGCGCCTGCTTTGCTGTTCCACCCGCAGATTCCCCTTCTACAATAAATAATTCTGTTCCGTCAACCCCATGTTTTGAACAATCAGCCAATTTTGATGGCATACGAATTCTCTTTGTTGGTGTTTTACGCGCAACATCTTTGACTTGCTTGGTTTTAATACGCGCATTTGCAAGATTTATAACAAATTCCAACAGAGCATTTGCGGTCTTTGGATCAGATGCCAAAAACATTTCCCACGGGTCGCGCAAAGCATTTTCTGTATATCTTGCAATTTCTGGGTTAGATAATTTTTCCTTGGTTTGACCCAAAAATTGTGGTGTTTTATAAAACACAGAAACAATTGCAGCAACCGAATCAAAAACATCTTCACTGATAATCGATGCAGCAGATTTATTGTTTATCTTTTCACCGTATGCCTTTAAGCCTTTGGTAATTGCGGACTTAAAACCAGTTTCATGTGTCCCGCCATCAATTGTCGCAATCGTATTACAATATGACGCAAAAAATCCATCATCCGAAGCCGCACCATTTTCATCGGTTAAAACAGTCAAAGCCCATTCCACACGACCACTATCATCTGGGAAATCAATCGCGCCACTGAAAATCTTTGGCAAAATACGCGGTTTAGAATCTGTTTTTTCTGCGACAAAGTCAGCAACCCCATTTGGATAATAAAATACTTTGTCCGCATCAATATTCATATCTTCGGTGAGAAGCGCCGGATTACAATGCCATTCTATTTTCACCCCACGCGAAAGAAAAGATTTAGCCCGCGCCATACGATAAATTTTTACCGGCTTAAACACAGCATTTTCACCAAAAATCTTGTCATCGATTGTAAAACGAACACGCGTTCCATGCGCCTTGGTCGCCGCACCTTTTGTAATTGGGCTGGTCGTCTTGCCACGCGAAAAAGTTTGTGTCCATTCAAAACCGTCCCTTGATACCGTCACAATCATTTCAGATGACAATGCATTAACAACGGCACTGCCGACACCATGCAGACCACCACTAGTTTTATACACATTATTATTGAATTTTCCACCCGAATGAAGTGTTGTTAAAATCACTTCCAGCGCAGATTTACCCGGATATTTTGGATGTTCATCAACCGGAATTCCGCGCCCATCATCTGTTATTTCAATAGTTTTCGAATCAATTAAATTTACAATGATTTTCTTGGCGAATCCGGCAACCGCTTCATCAATAGAATTATCCATAATTTCGACAGGCAAATGGTGCCATGCCTTTTCATCAGTGCCGCCAATATACATCCCCGGGCGCAGACGAACCGGCTCTAACCCTTCTAAAACTTCGATATCAGATGCATCATATTTATTCATATCTTTTCCACATTTCTTGGATATTATTAAAACATTTTTGATTTTTTCGCAAGTGAAAGTATTATTTTCAACCAAAACGCCCTTGATTTTTAATACAATATACCTATATATTTTACACAATTAAGTATAAAATGAGCATAAAATGAACAAAAATCCGTACGAAGTTTTGGGTGTTGCACGTGATGCCAGCGATGCTGACATCAAAAAGGCGTATCACAAATTGGTTATGAAATATCACCCGGATAAAAACCCAGGCGATAAAACCGCTGAAGAAAAATTCAAGGAAGTTAATAATGCCTTTGATATCTTAAAGGACCCACAAAAACGCGCGGCTTATGACCGATTCGGTGATGCAGCATTTGCTGGTGGAAACGGTGCCAGCGCAAGTGGTGGCTTTAACGGTAATCCATTTGGGAACGGTAATTTCCATTTCAATATGGGTGGCGATATGGGTGGAATGGAAGATATTTTACGCGAAGCCATGCGCGGTTTTGGCTTTGGCGGTGCGGGCTTTGGCGAAAATGGACACGCGCAACACCGCGGTCGTGATTTGTTGGATGAAATTGTAATTGATTTAAAAGATGCCTTTTTTGGAACAACCCACACTATAAAATTCACCAGTGCGGTAAAATGCGACAAATGCGATGGAAACGGGACAAGCGATGGTAAACCAGCACCGGCCTGTCCAACATGTGGCGGAACGGGCTTTGTCCACGCAAGACAGGGTTTCTTTGCGGTGGAAACCCCCTGCCCCGACTGTAATGGATTGGGTAAAAAGATTGATAAAAAATGCAGCGCCTGTGACGGCACCGGAACGGTGAACAAACAAAGAACATTAGATGTAAAAATCCCGGCGGGTGTTATGGACGGTGTGCGTCTGCGAATGGCAGGTATGGGCGAAGCCGCTCCGAACGGTGGCACCCCTGGCGACTTTTATGTTGATATTCATGTCCGCCCAGACAAAAGATTTGAACGCGTTGGAAATGATTTGTTAATGCATATGGATTTGAACTTTGCGACACTGGCATTAGGTGGTGAAATAGAAATTGAAACAATTGATGATAAAAAATTATCAGTAAAAATACCAAGTGGAACCCAGGTCGGTGAAAAATTGCGTGTTCGTGGACATGGTATGCCAACGGGTCGTGGCGGATTTGGTGATTTGTATATTGAAATTGGTATTACAATTCCAAAGAAATTAACCGAAAAGCAGAAAAAAGCACTAAACGAATTTTCCGACACAAAACCAAGTAAAAAAGGTTGGTTCTAAGGCGTATTATTGCGACACCCCGAACACCGCCCGACGGAAATCGGCGTAGTACAAGACGTAGCCCGCGCAGGCGTTCGCACAGTCGCGCGCGCAATCAGACGCGGACCCACCGTCGATGTTGAACACCCACGAAGGGGACGCGACATTACATTGGGTTCCACCATCTGGGGTATAACTTGTTGCGGCACACCAACAATATTTCTTTTCTCCGCTGGCAGATGTTAATTGGCTTTCTGTTGCACTCCAATCTGCACTATTTCCTCCCCATGCCCGATTGTGATTATTACCGCTTAATCCACTACAATACGATGTCCCTTTGACCGTTCCATAACTGAAATTCGTTTCCCATTCACTATTATTTAATCCGGCAAAATGACTATCGCTACAATCTCCATCTACTTCTTCTTCTGTATCATTGTTCCAATAATAACAATATCCTGTTGAACCTTTGCCTGCAACCCATGTTCCATTTATACTTGTATCCACATGTGATAAACCACAGGTTAAATCTCTTACCCGCCAGCCCTTAAAAGTATATCCGGTTCTTGTTGGGATTGTCGCCGGTGGGGTCAATGTGCCATCATATACGCAACTTTGTGATGCACTTGCGACTGTTAATTCATCATCGCCATTATACCAATGAAGTTGTATTGTGTTTGCCTGCCAATCTGCTTGTAAATTTGATGTACCAGAATATGTTTCCAATGGGTCGTTTCTACAATTTGCTGTGGATGCACTTGATGGGATATCTGGGTCGGCAAAACTTGGGGCGGAAAAAACAAAAGAAAAAATTGCAAAACAAATCGTTCCGATTTGTTTTGGGCTTAGCAATAGATTACATGTGTGTGTGTGTGTGTGTGTGTGTGTGTAGGTTTCTGCGGGTTTCAGCGTTTTTGACCATTTTATTTCTCCTTTCTTTGTTTCGTTTTTTTATTCCCCGCCCAGGGCGGGGGGGACCACGAAGTGGTGGGGAGGGTTCACCCCCCTCCCCGACTTCGTCGGTACTCCCCCACTGGGGGAGAATTTTTTATCAATGTATGAATTATACCATATTTTAAAATTCAAAAAAAGTGTTTTTTATCGCATAAAAAACAACCCGCAAAAATGCGGGTGTTTCTTTCTCCTTTTTCGTTCTATTGAACAAAACTTTTATTTACATATTTTTATCATGTCATCGATTTCGGCATTTAATACCAAATCACATGTCTTTTGTTTTTCGATTTGTGCCAAAGCATACACAACCGTTGCATGATCGCGCCCACCACATACATTGCCAATTTCTGTTAATGATAAATTTGTCGCGCCCTTTAATGCAGCCATCATTATCTGACGCGCACGCACAAGGCGACGTGCACGTGAATTTCCACAAATTTCATCATAAGATATAGACATCTTTTCACACATAGATTTAACCATCGAAATTGGTGTCTTGCTTTTCGCCAACACATCACCCAATAAACGCGATGCGACATCCATATCGACACTTTCGCCCATCAATTCAGTATATGTTTTGATTTTGTTTATAATGCCATTAACCAAATGTCCGTCTGCAGAAATTCTTTTGGATAATTCGTCTGCGACATCCACCTTAACACCGGCACGAATTAACATCGCACGACGAACATACGCATTTGGTTGCGCCACATCAATAACCAATCCAGATGCAAACAAAGATTGAACGCGTCTGTCAAAACCAGTCAATGCGTTTGGTGCCGCATTAGCAGTCAATACAACTGTTTTCCCAGCATTTTTTAAATCAATCAACAATTGTAAAAATTCATCCATTGTTGCGCGTTTCCCAGCCAGCGCACAAACATCATCCATCATAAATACATCACATTTGCGACAATAATCTTTGAATGAAAATATTGTTTTATCGCGCAAAGAACGCGTAAATTCCATAACAAATTGACCACCACTCATTTTTACAATGCGTTTATCGGATGTATTATAGATGCAATCTAATAACATAGATTTTCCGCATCCACTGTTGCCGTATATAAACAGTTGTGAAAACGAAGCATTCGACAATGCTATTTTTTTACAAGCCGCCAACGCGAACATATTTTCATCACAAGAAATAAATCTATCAAAACCATTTTTATTTTGTGTGTTTTGGACCGGTATAAATTCACAAACAACATTATCGTTCGCAGAATTTACAACACGATTCGCACCATTAACACATATATTTATATCTAAAGAAAAATCCGCCGCTATATTTTCCAGGGTTTTTCCGTATTCCCTTTTGACATAGTCGGCGGTGAATTGATTTTGCGCAACAACATCCAAGCAATTTTGACAGACCGTAAATTGCAAGGGGGCAATCCAGGTCTGGAACGCGGCAGAATCTATTTTTTCTGCAACCGCAGCCCTGATTGATTCTATATTCATATTTTGTTTTGTTGCTATTGCTTGCATGACCTTTGCTCCTTGTCCTTCCTTGCAAAAGAGTTCGCCATTTCATTTTGGGATAGTATAAAACCACCCCGCGTACAAACATCAAATGTTCATTTAATATTTATACGTGCCCTACTCTTTCTCTCGCTTTGGTGATTGATTTTTAATTCAGATTAAAAACCAACCGCTTTTGTTTTTTGATTGATATAAATCAATCGTTTTGGATATGTGAATAATTTATAAGATTAATTTCAGTTTGCAACCAAATGTTAAATCATTTTTAAACATTTATTTTTTGACAACGATTCGTTTTTTTCTTGGTTTTTCGCACTTTGTATATACACTGTATATACATACAAAAAATCAATTTAAAACATATCCACCATCTTGTTTTCTTATTAAACCTTGTAATTCCAACACAACTAAATCTGACTTGATTTCCGGAACAGTTTTTTTGACAAGATTTGCCAATACAGATTCTGATACCGGAATCATTCCTAACTTATCCAATATATCATTTTTATATGTATTATTTTTTTTATCTTTTTTATTTTCATCGTCAAAAAAATCTTTTGATGACATACAAATTGTTGCCAAACCTTTTTTTATCAAAGAATTTGGTCCCATACTTCGCGCATCACTTGGGTGTCCAGGTACCGCAAATACGGGCTTTTTGTAATCAATTGCGAATCGGGCTGTGGTCATACTGCCAGATTTTATATCGGCTTCACCTATAATCAACATTTCGGACAACCCGGCAACCCAACGATTTCTTTGAACAAAATTGGTTGTGACTGGTTTTAATCCAACTGGCATCTCACTTATTACCACACCGCGTTCAATAATTTCATAATAAAGCGATTCGTTTTCCAGTGGCCAAATATAATCAACACCCCCGGCCAACACAGCAATCGTTTGTGTATTTCCGTTTGACTTTAACGCGCCGATGTGCGCCGCCGAATCAGTTCCCATTGCCATACCAGAAACAACCGCGTAATCGTGTTCTGAAAAACTTTGTGCTAATTCAGACACAAAATTCATCCCAGCCGCAGTTGAATGACGCGTTCCAACAATTGCGACTTTCTTTTTTTGTAAAGTTTCAATATTTCCGCGCGCACTTATAACTATTGGATGATTTTTTATATTCAATAACTCAGATGGATAATACGAATCATCTTCAAATATATATTGTATACCTAATTCATGCGCTGTATCAATTTCGCGCTTAACAGAATCGATAAAATCTTCTGATAAATTCAACGAATCGATTATTGCATCCAAATCGCCGTACTGTTCCAGCAATGCATTATACTTTGCCGGACCGATTTTTGGTGTTCTTAGTATCAAAAGTTTTTTTAATAAATCATCCATAACAAAAAAGATTGTAGACCAGCCCACAATCTTTTTTAAGCAAAAAATTCAAACAACTTTATTCTTCAACCCACATAAAGACATAACCTTCATCTATACGTTGATTAACCAAGTTGTTATTCTTGTTTCTCCAATAATTCTCACGACTATCCACGTGTATCATGTCGAAACGCGGGTCGTCATCAACAGAAACAACCTGGGAACTGCCACCGCCAGTGTTATTACCAGTATTTGTCGCACCTGCCTGTTGTGTTCCAACAGTCTTATAAGATTGCGCCGGCGTTATCACAGGAAATCTTGACCCCGCACTGGTTGAAGATGTTGTTCCAGACGAAAGTGTTGTCGTGGTTGTTTTTGGCTTTACTCGAATTGTTCCGATACGCGATGTCGTTGCGTTTGAAGCATTGGAAGAAGCTGCAGGCTTTGCCGCCGTCACTTTTGCTGGCGTGACCTTTGCCACACTGGTGGTCGTGGTTTTTGTCCCACCCGCCGGTGTTGCAGCACCACTTCCCAAAACACGAACCGACGAAGCACCAAAAGATGTTACTGGTAAAAACAACAAAGCAAAAATTAAAAACTTTTTCATTTTTTATTCCTTTTTTTAATCGGTATTTAACGACATTCGCTTATTAAACTTTTGATATCAACATCATTAACGGTTGTAACACTGTTGCTATCCAAGACCTTTAATGCATCACAAATTCTATCAAATTCCGACTTGTTCTTATCTTTATATACCAACAATTGGGATCTGTATAATTCCGCAGGGGTTAATTTCTTTGATTTTTGTCCCATAACGGCACCATCAATTAATCTATTTCCAAAAGCTTCCATAATACCGACACCAAGGCCAGCACCACCAACAGTACTTGCAACTATGCCACCGATACGGGCACCTTTCTTGGCATCCAAAATACGCTTTTCCATATCTTTTTCATTTGCCCAAGAACCGCATTCTATGTTTTCACCCCACGCAAAATACTTCGCAGGAACATCAGACACATCAACTTTTGCATCATCAGATTTTAATTCTACACGAACGAAACAAACATTATTTTCTGGATTTTTAACATCTTCGTTCATACTGGCATAATTAGAAACATCACTGTACTTGGATGCCCAAACGAAAGTATTCCCAACACCAATATTGTTGTTTATACACGCATTTCTTTCTGCTTCGCGTCTATCAACCTCTGTTTCTACTGCCACAGAATTAATATTTGATGGATTAACACCGACACCATTCAACTGGTTCACAGACGCAGTATAACGTGGTGCTGTTGTTACCATCTTTCCAACCATGGTCGGACGCGCATTTTGGGCGGCATTTGCCCCAGAAACCAACATAGACAAAACAACTATTGAAACAAAATATTTCATACTACATTCCTCTTTATGATACACATTATATCACAAAATAGAGTTAAAAACAAATTATAAATACAAAAAAAAGATTATTTTTTCCATTTCCATACAACTTTGGATTCTTTGCCAGAAAACAGGCGCACAATATTTTCACGATGCCGCCAAGCGCAAAGCAAAGATATCGCCAAAAATCCAATTCCAACACCGAAACTTATGAAAAATCCCAGCACAGGCATTATACAAAAAACAACCAATGCACCCGCCGAAGAAAAACCAGTAGTTAACGCAACAATCAACCATTCAATTCCACATATAATAAAAAGGATAGGATTAACCGCCATCAACACACCAAAAAGCGCAGATACCCCCTTGCCCCCGTGAAAACCCAACCAAATCGGAAAGCAGTGCCCAATTATCGCGAAAAAACCACACCATACTGCAAATGCATCACCACCAATATATTGTCCGATTAAGACTGCAAATATCGCCTTGAACATATCAAGCAACCAAACCAAGCCAGCAAGACGCAAACCACCAACCCGCATAACATTGGTTGCGCCGATATTACCAGAACCGACTTTTCTTATATCACCCTTGTTAAACAACTTTGCGATAATTAAACCAAAAGGGACGGACCCCAATAAATAAGAAATAATGATTGCAAATACATATAACATATTATTTTTCCTTGATTTTACATTTGTTTTTTATACAATAGCACCAAAACACTTAAAAACAAAAGGAAAAAAAAGTGGCAAATCATAAATCATGTAAAAAAAGAATTTTGGTTACGGCCAAAAAGAACGAAATCAACACAGCGCGCAGAAGTGCTGTGAAGACAGCGACAAAAAAAGCGATTAAGGCAATTGAATCCGGCGATAAAGCCGCAGCGATTGCTGCAACACGCGATGCGGAAAGCAAAATCATGAAAGCGGCTGGCAAAACAATGCCAAAGAAAGCGGCTTCTCGCAAAGTTTCGCGTCTTAACAAAAAGGTTGCGAAAATCGCGTAATTCAAAATTTTTTTAACCGACCAGTTGGGATATAATGCTTCGCTTGGTTAGGTTTATCACAGTCCTATAAAAAAACACCGCCCAAGGCGGTTGTTTTTTTACTTATATTTATCTTTGTGTGACAAAAGATTTTCAAGAACTTCTCCTGGTATGATTTTTCGATTACCAAGATTACCATACATTCCTATTTCCCTTTCATGATGTGCCAAGCCGTGATAATCACTGCCACCACCAATCAACAAATTATTTTTAATCGCTAAATCTTTTACAAAATCAGTATATTCATCAGATTGTCCAGACTGATAGACTTCCATTCCGTCAATACCATAATGAACCAAATTTTTTATAAAATCTGGCAAAGAATCTTTATCCACACCAAATATTCTGTTTGGATGTGCAAGAATTGCCAGTCCGCCGGAACGATGTATTAAATCAATCGCTTCGCCATAACCAAATGGCGGCAACAAAAAATGTTCTATGGCAAAAGTCTTACTTAGCGCCCGCCCCGTATCAATCATCATTTTTACAAACGCATCTCTGGCCTCACGAAGCGACGCATAATTACCAACATCAAAACCATAGTTTCTAAGCGAAATTTGTGAATACTGTCCCCTTAAAACACTTTTCTCTTTTATTTCGTCAAAACGTCTGAGGAACAGACCAACAATATGGGTATTACATTCACAAGAAATCTCTATACCATTGATGAAATTGATATTATATTTCTGTGCAGCAACAGACGCCTCTTCCAGACCATTGATATTATTATGATCAGTCAGTGCGACATAATCTGCCCCCTTGTCCGCAGCAATCTTCATCAAATCGCTTGGGGAATGGACACCGTCCGAAGCAGTTGAATGCATATGAAAATCAATCATACCTACCTTGCGCCACAGTACTTTAATTCAATGGGGTGCCCCAATGTTGTTGGATACTGCGTTCAGCATCCATCGGGCTAATTAAAACCTGCGGTGTCAAGATAACAACCAACACTTCACGCGAAGCTGCTGTATCACGAGAACCAGACAGCGCCATAAAGTCCGCATCACCCAAACCGTATCTTGTATCGTTGTTCTTTTGCTTTTCAAATCCAGACACAACCAACATCTGACCGGACTCCATAATGACTTCTTGCATGAACGAACGTTCTTCCACCTCTGGCAACTGCAAAGTAACCGCACCAATTGTCTGGGTTGACATCTTTAACAATTCACGAACAGACATTTTGAACAACAGCAAAATTTTGCCATTTTCCAAAACATTCGGCAACAATTGCATTGAAAATCCTGTTTCCAAATCATCTTGGTCAACTGTGCTTGATTCCACGGTGGTAAATGTTCGTGATTCAAACCGTTTAATATACCCAGTAGTTTTTGTATTCGTCACAGGTGCCACACGATTATTACGCGTTGTCACACCAACATTAGTGACCAATGACACCTTACCCTGCTTTGCCAATGCCTCAATCAACGCATTTGTTCCAGCGATTCGCGCCATTGAACCATTGTTAATTTGGTCATTTGTATAAGCACCTTCAACAACATTACCAGATGCATCAATATGTGTTGCCCCAGTTAATGCAGATACTGCATTAGATAAAACTGCAATATTCATAGAAGATGTTTCTGTGGATGCCAAATTATTCTTTGGATTGGCAACCAAATTCAAACCAGATGCAGAATTTATCGCTGCCGCCAAATTCAACCCAAACGCGGATTCATTAGATAAAGATACTTGCAACACCTTTACATCTATTGTTACCAATTGTGAAAGTCGTTTATTCTGTTTCGCAATATAATCACCAACGCGCGCCAACACCGAAGGTGAAGCAGTCACAGTTATTGTTCCCAAACTGCGCGACACAGTAAATTGGGCATTTTTTGAATTATTTATAATAGAATTAATTGTGGCTTCTACTTCATCCCATTCTTTTAATGTAGATTCTAATGATACCTGATTTCCGCTATCTGTTTGAACAGATGATTGATAAGATACATCTGTTCCCAGCGCATATAATGTATAAGTTCTTGTTTCTGTTTCATAGAAAACAATAGAATCTTTATCATAATACCACAATAAATCTAAATCTGTCGCAATCTGGGAAAGCAAACCAGACAGTTTTCCCGTATAAGCAACATCAACGGTCTTTCTTAATTTTTCACCATCAACCTGACTGTCTATCTTGACCGGGATACCAGTAATAGAGTTAATATCGTTTGCCAAAACCTGCAAAGTCACAGGTTCATTTAATAAAATTGTAATACCTGTATCAGTTTCAAATTTTGATGGCAAACTATTCTTGTGTTCCAATAAAGTAGATTTGTTACCCAGCCAAACACCTTCGGACATAGAAACAGTATCACCATCATAAATCTTGGCACGGGGATTTTTTGCCATTTCAAATGCCTCATACGCATTGACGAAATTTTGGTCCACTTCTGCAGATACTTTGGCTGATTCATGTAAAGTGCAACCAGATAACACCGCACCAAAGAACAGCCCTATCAAGAATATATTTAAACGAATTTTCATATTTTCCCCTTTCCCTCTTTCTTGTTTTCCGCAATTTATTCTTCCGAAGTCGAAACAACAACTACACGATTACCTTTGTAAAATTTTGCATACGGAATTGGTGTTGCGCGTTCAAAATTACGAACCAAAGCAGAAGCAACATCCATGAAACGTCCCTTGAATACAGCACTTGCCTCAATCGGGTATTCACGCGCAGTCGTCCACACCAAATCCCATCCAGATTTATCACACCAAGATTGTAAAACCTCACGCAAAGTTTGACCATCAGCAACGACCCAAGAACGAACCTGATCTTGAACAGGGTCATTGATTTCTTCTTCGACATAACCATTAACACTTACTTCAGAAACAACCTCAGTACCATTATTCACAACACCGTTACAAGTTTTTTCAGGTGCAAATCCAGCGCGTTGTGCGAACACAGCATAAGAATCCGAATTGTTTGACATACCACAAGTTTTTCTTGCACTGCGCGACAATGCCAACACAGAGCCACCATCGTCTTCCATCATTTCACGACGCATCAATGGCATTTCTGCACCATTTGCACATTCGTAATCAAACCCTTCGGGAATCATATAGCCATTTGAAATATTTGGACCACCAGACCAACCTGTTCCAACAGTATTGATATTGTTTTCAATAATCAAACCAGAACCAACCTTGTTCACAATTTTTTCTTCACCACCACAACCGACACTTTCATCGCAAACGATTTCGACATCTGCCTCTGACCCCGGCAATGGCCACACAGGAATTTCTTCCCTTATTGGTTGAACATAATCTTCCTGGACATATTCCGTCACTTCTTGTCTTGAATCACCAAAGACTTCAGAAGTCACAACCTGGGGCATTTCGGCAAACGCAGCCCCGGCAAAGCAAACCGTAAAGAAAGCAAAAAAACCATTTTTACACAACATATTTTTTTCCTTATTTTTGTTTATTATATTTAATTATATCAATTTGACCGAATCTGTGCAAGAATTAAAAACAGAAATTTTAAAAAAAATATATTTTCACAAAAAATCGCACGAATCGACAAAACATGTTATACTAAAACACAAATAACTTGTGAACCGGAGAAAAAAATGGAAAATGTAACAACAACAATCATGCTTATTGTATCCACAGTATGTATAGTTATTTCTTTGTTTTTACTAATAAATTTATATAAAAACATGCGCGAAACAAATAAAACTTTGACTTATCAATATAACTTGATTGTAAAGATACAAAATGTGTTGAAAAACAAATCAACTGTTAATGAAACCACGGATAAGGCAGAAATAATTTATCAAGACCTTTTGCAAGATTTGATTCCGATTATGGCATCAATGGATGTGATGCCGCGCACAACTTCGGAACACCCACTTTGGCGCGCATTGGGTGGAATTATGGACGAATACGCAAAAAATCCTTTTGTTCTAGAAAAATTGCGTCGCGCGATAAAACTGGATTCAAACATTGCCCACAATGTTGCGCACTATCTTAATCGTGCAAATATGTTTTTACAACACATGTCTGCCACGGACACAGATGGCATATTATCTACAACCTTTACAGACGGTCTACTCGGGCAATCTTTGACATTTTTTGCCCAGGCACAAGCATTGGCATCAAGCGATAAATGACAAAATTAAACGAAAAACTTATTCGCGAAATTTCATCGCAACGGAACGAACCAAAATGGTTATTGGATTGGCGACTTGACGCATTCAAAGCATGGAAAAAAATGCAAGAACCCCACTGGGCAGAAATTGATTATGAACCAATTGATTACGATTCGTTGAATTATTACAACGAACAAAAAAAGATTGATAATTTAGATTTGAAAAAAACTTATGAAAAAATGGGGCTGCCTGAATCTGAACAGCGCGCCCTGCTCGGTATGGCAACAGATACAGTTATCGACAGTAAATCTGTTCACACTTCATATACAAATGAATTAAAAAAATTGGGTATAATATTTTTACCACTAAGCGAAGCTGTCCAGCAATACCCAGATTTGGTAAAGAAATATTTAGGCAGTGTTGTCCCATCAAACGACAATTTTTTTGCGGCACTTAATGCAGCCGTATTTTCAGACGGAACTTTTGTGTATATTCCACGCGACACAAAATGCCCAATAGATTTAGCCAGTTATTTCAGAATTGAAACTGCAAAAATTGGACAATTTGAACGAACATTGATTATCGCGGAAAACGGTTCTTCACTTTCTTATATGGAAGGATGTAGCGCCCCACGTCGTCCAAATCATCAATTACACAGTGGTGTTGTAGAAATAATTGTTCATGACAATGCATATGTAAAATATTCAACTGTTCAAAATTGGTATACGGGAGATTCTGCCGTATACAGCAATTTTAAAAACACAAAAAATGGTATATTAAATTTTGTAACTAAACGCGGAAAGTGTTTCAAAAATGCAGGTCTTGATTGGACACAAATTGAAATTGGCTCTAGCATGACTTGGAAATATCCATCAACAATTTTGTATGGTGATAATTCGCATAGTGATTTTTATTCTTTGTCTATCACCCGCGGAATACAACAAGCGGACACAGGGACAAAAATGATTCATATTGGCGATAATACAAAATCTAATATTGTTTCATATGGTGTAGCAACAGATAATTCCAGACAAACTTTCCGCAGCACAGTTTCTTTTTCCGGGAAAAACGGAAAAAATGCTTCTAAGTGCGACAGTCGTATTATCGGCGACAACGCGACTGCAAACACAATTCCAACAATAATTCATTCAAACGGTCTAAACGAACAATCGCATGAGGCAACCACAGGTGCAATTGATAAAAACGCCTTGCTTTATCTTATGCAAAACGGAATTGCTGAAGACGAAGCGATTGCACTTATTATCGGGGCAAATGCATCACCAATAATTTCTAGATTACCGATGGAATTCTTGGTAGAATCAAAACAATTAATACAAATGGCTTTAACAAAGGAATAAAAAATGCTTGAAATAAAAAATCTTTGCGTATCAATGGACGGTAAACCTTTGTTAAAAGATATCAATATGATTATCAAAAAAGGTGCGCGTCATCGATTGGCTGGTCATAACGGTTCTGGAAAATCTACATTGGTGAACACTATTGCCGGAGATTCTTCCTATACAATTGATTCAGGGAAAATAATTTTTTATAAAAAAGATATAACACATGAAAACGCAACTACGCGCGCACTGATGGGAATTTTTTTGGGTGCCCAAAATGTTCCAGAAATTCCGGGATTAACAGTTCTTGGTTTTCTTAAACATTCTATGGCGGCACACAAACATTTTGAAACAGGCAAAGATTTATCAATGGGCGAATTCTTGGAAAAATTAGAAATGGCGCGTGAAGAATTAAACATCCCAAAACAATGGTTAAACCGTTATGTAAATGTCGGTTTTTCTGGTGGTGAACGCAAACGCATTATGTTATTAAGATTATTGTTAACACAACCGAAACTGGCAATTCTTGATGAACCAGATTCTGGTGCAGACAAAGATGTTCAAAAACAAATAATTGACACAATAAACAAAATGAAAAAAACGACATTTTTATTCATATCACACCAAGATAATTTTTCATCGTCTATAAAAATAACCGAAACAACTACTTTATCAGACGGAAAAATTGTGATAAAATAAGAAAGATAATAAAGAAAAGGATAAATCATGCAAACAGAAAAAACACCTTTGAAATCATGGTTATTAACCAAACCGCTTGTGTTCACACTTTGGTTTTTGATATTGGGGTTAATACTTGGTTTTGGATATTCGGTGATACAAAGTGTATTTAACTTTGAAACCATTACACCACTTTATATTTTATTGGCATTAACATTTATTTTGCCTGCGTGTTATATGATACAAAAATTACCACGCGATAAAATGAATCAAAGTGATTTCGTTGCGATAACAAATGGTGCCGGACTTATTTCAATTACTGCATCGTTTATTGCGATTTTAACAATCGGTATGTACGGTAACCAAGTTCAAAATGACATGATGAGATTATACATACTGCATCCGACAACTTTCTATATTTTATTATCGTTCATAATGTTGACATCTTTGTATTTGATTGGGGTTGCCGTATCTGGAATTTACGCAAAATACAAACGCGTGGTTACATTGGGCGTATCCCCGTGGAAGGTTATTTTATCCATGCCTTTTGCATTTTTATTGATGTGGACCCCGGGTTATTTAATCAAAGATAAAGAGATAAAATCAGCACTAGAAATCAAATCACATTGGTATTCAAAATTGAATAAATGGGTGTTGTCTAATTTTGGCAATACATTATTCGCATTTTTACTGTTAATATTTTTCAAAAGTTTAATTGCTGGATCAGCAACTTTGATTCTGGCGATTATATCACTGGTTATTTATGCATTGTGGTACACGAAACATAAATCAGATTTTGTTAAGAATATTAACAAAGGATATGCTTTAACCGCTGTTGGTATAAACCTTGCCATATTATTGGCAGTTATAATACAATACATATAACATTAAGGAATAAAATATGAATAACCTTGTATTTTTCATTGCTTTAATATTTTTCTTGTGGATTGGTCGTTCTTTATTTATTCCGTTATTGTTCGCAACATTTTTATGGTATTTGTTAAATGCAATCGCTGCATATTACAGAAAGATTATGCCATGTTATAAAACATCAACTGGCTCATGTAAGGTTCCAACAAAATTATACAACATAACATCTGGCATATTATCTTTTGCCACAGTCAGTGGAATTATATATTTATTTGCAACACAAATCGAACCAATGTTGGTTGAACTATACAATTCTACACCTGTATTACAACAAAAGTTGTTTATTTTTTCTGATTATTTATCTGATAAAACAGGGATAAAAATAGATATGAATTTGGTGCCGAATTTACCACAGATTGCCGCATATATCGGCTCTTCTTTGGCGGGCATCGCAACATCTGTTGGTATGGTTTTGATATATTTGATATTTATGTTCATAGAACAAAGTTCTTTTAACAAAAAAATTGATGCTATGCCATTGTCAAAAATCAAGGCAAAAAAATTGCGTTATATATTGAACAGCATTGATGAAAATATGAAAAAATATTTGTTTACCAAGACCTTTATTTCTGCTGCAACTGGTTTATGCGCTTATATATTACTAAGAATAATTGGTTTGGAATATGCCAGTGTCTGGGCATTTATAATATTTATTCTTAACTATATACCAACCATTGGCTCTATATTGTCGTGTGCATTACCAATCGCTTTTGCGTTGATAAGTAGCGAGACATGGCACCTGCCCTTATTTACAGCCATTTCTTTGATTGCCATAGAAATTGTTTTTGGAAATATAATTGACCCAAAATTAACAGGAAAGACATTAAATATATCAACACTGGCTATATTGATAAACTTGGTATTTTGTGGAATGATTTGGGGACCGGCAGGTATGTTTTTCAGTGTTCCGATTTTGGCAGCTGTTTATATCACAACAGCACAATTCGAATCAACACGATGGATTGCGACATTACTTTCCACAGACGGAAAAATTCCAGATGAAACCCAACCAGATTAAATTCTTTTTAACAAGGCGATTGCATTTTCAAGAATTATTTTGGCAGAAACAGAATCTAATTCTTGTTTTATCTTAGGTATGCTTTTGCGCCCTATTTCTTCTTGGGCGGCTGCGCTGGTTAAATTTTCTTCGACAAAAATTATTGGTAAATCTGTCTTTTCAGACAAACAATCTGCAAATTCACGCACCATTTTTGTTGTATCAGAATCTGTCCCATCCGCATGCAAAGGTAACCCCACGACTATCCCCGATACTTTATCAGCCGAAATTATTTCCAAAATTTTTTGAATTAATTCATTTTGGGTTTTAACAGTTATTTGGGGTCTAACAAAGACAAAACCGCGATTTTCGTCTGATATGGCAACCCCGCATCTGCGCAGCCCCCAATCCAGACCAATTATGCGCCCATTGCGCGGAAAATCCTTGTAATCAGATAAAATCATTGTATAATACCCCTTGGCTTTAAATAATAGGATTCAAAATGGCATTTAGCAAGCAACAATTACATAAATTTGCAAATTTAATAAAAATTGAAATATCTGATGAAAAATTAGAAAAAATGAATATCGATTCTGTAATTGATTGGCTGGATAAATTACAGAAAATTGATACATCGGGTGTTAAACCAATGTTATCCCCGGCAGAACACAAATTACCTCTTCGTGAAGATATCGTAACAGAACCGAACATGCGCGATAAAATATTGGCAAATGATCCCGATAAAACCGGTGTATCACGTGGCTATTTTGCTGTTCCAAAGGTTATGGATGGGGATTAACAAGATAATAAAAAAGGAATAATTATGACAAGACATACTATTATACAAAGATTATATTTTACTTCACTGGATGCGCGGTTTAACCCATGTTCCAGACAAAATGCAACTTATCAATTAGAAGAATATCTTACTGACAAAGGGAACATTTTTGCGATTTCGACCTATGTTGATAGATTTTCTTATTCTATCGGTCAACATGTTGATACTGTGCCACAGGTTGAATTAAACGACCGTTTATCTTTAGAAAACGTTATAAAAAATATGTATTTAAGTAAATTACCAAACAACCGTACATTTTAAATCACATAAACAGGACGAAAAATGATAAACCTTACCATTGTCGAAGCATTAAAAAAATTAAAATCTCGTGAAATCAGTGCAACTGAATTAACACATGCATATCTTTCACGCATTGAAAAATATGGCGATAAATTAAATTGTTATATTACGCGCACACCGGAACGCGCCTTGGCTGACGCAGCAGCAAGTGACGAAAGAATCGCTAATGGAACTGCGCGCACACTCGATGGTATTCCAATTGCAATGAAAGATTTATTTGCGACACGCGGTATTCGCACTACGGCGGCATCACATATGCTTGAAAATTTTGTACCAGAATACGAATCAACTATTTCACAAAAATTTATTGATGCAGGAACTGTGTTATTGGGTAAATCTAATTTGGATGAATTTGCAATGGGAACATTTTCCAAGACATCTTATTTTGGCGCACCGGTCAACCCATGGCAAATTGAAAAACATTTAACCGCTGGTGGTTCATCTGGTGGCTCAACCAGCGCGGTCGCTGGCGGGTTGGCGATGGGTGCGACAGGAACTGATACAGGTGGTTCGATTCGTTTTCCATGTTCTATTACTGGTTTGGTTGGTATGAAACCAACATATGGTTTATGTTCGCGTTGGGGGTGCGTTGCTTTTGCTTCGAGTTTAGACACCCCCGGGCCAATTGCAAGAACGGTGGATGATACCGCCCTGCTTTTGTCTGTAATGGCTGGACACGATGATAAAGATTCAACCAGCGCACCAAATGCAAAATTCGAATTTGATTCTGAATTAAAACCAATTTTGGGCGAAGGCAAAAAATTACGCGTTGGTATTATCAAAGAATTTAATAATGTTCAAATTTCTGATGACATGAAAACTTTGTTTGAAAAACGAATCGCAGATTTGAAATCTTTGGGTGCAGAAATTGTAGAGGTTTCTATTCCAAATATTTTGGATGCGTTGGCGGCATACTACATTATCGCCCCAGCAGAAGCATCTTCGAACCTGGCACGTTATGATGGGATGAGATATGGTCTACGTATTGAAGGTGTTGACCTGGAAGACACATACAAAAAGACACGCGCAACTGGCTTTGGCGAAGAAGTTCAGCGCCGTATGTTGATTGGGACAGCTGTGTTATCAAGTGAATCTTATGAAGTATATTTTATGCAGGCAGCACGCGTTCGTCGTATGATATCAGACAGTTTCAATAATGCTTTTGAAAATTGCGATTTAATTGTATGTCCATCGGGCGCAGGAACAGCATTACCGCTTGATTCAGATTTAACACCACTGGAATATTACGCATTGGATTTATTCACTGTGGCAATGAATTTGGCTGGTGTTCCTGCGGTATCTGTTCCATGTGGATTGGCAAGCAACGGGTTGCCATTGGGCATGCAAGTAGTTGGTCGCCGTTTTGATGATATGCGTGTATTACAATTGGCAAAGCATATTGAAACCGCGGCAGCAATTGATAATCGTCCAACAAAAATTTTGGGGGAATAAAAAAATGGTGGCTAGAAGTAGAATCGAACTACTGACACAGGGATTTTCAGTCCCTTGCTCTACCAACTGAGCTATCTAGCCATCCGTAGAAGGCATAATAAAGTAAGAAAAACAAAAAAGCAAGGAAAAATAAAAATGTTTACAATAAAAGGCAAAACACAAGATTGGGAAGTTGTTATCGGACTGGAAACCCATATAGAGGTTTTATCAAACAGCAAGATTTTCAGTGGTGCATCTGCTGATTATAATCCAACTGTCGCCCCAAATACCCAGGCCTGTATGGTTGATGTCGCTATGCCCGGTATGTTGCCAGTATTGAACAAATATTGTGTTGAACAGGCGATTAAATTCGGACTTGGGATAAATGCAGAAATTTCTAAACACAGCCGTTTTGCCCGTAAACAGTATTTTTACCCTGACCTGCCCCAGGGATATCAGATTTCTCAACCCGCCGAAGAACCACCGGTTGTTGGTCGTGGCTGGATTGAAATTATTGGTGACGATGGAAACCCAAAAAAGATTTTAATTGAACGCGCACACCTTGAACAAGATGCTGGAAAATTAAAACACGATGCACATCCAACAAAATCTTTTGCTGATTATAACCGAACAGGTGTCGCACTACTTGAAATCGTCACTTTCTTGGATACAAAAAATCCTGAAAATAATTCTTATATATCTTCGCCAGATGAAGCAGAAAGATATCTGCGTCAAATTCGTGAAATCGCACGCGCCCTTGGTGTATCAAAGGCTAATATGGAAGAAGGTTCTATGCGCGCCGATGTTAATGTATCCGTACGCCCTGTGGGTTCAAAAAACTTTGGCACACGCACAGAAACAAAAAATATGGTTTCTTTCAAATTCATTAAATCTGCTATTGAATATGAAGCAAAACGTCAGGTAGAAATTCTTGAAAACGGCGGTGCTGTATCCCAAGATACAATGCGATATCATCCAGATGAAGGTATAACGACTGTCATGCGAAGCAAGGAAGATGCACTTGATTATCGTTATTTCCCAGACCCTGATTTATTAGAACTGGAAATTACCGATGAAGATATTGAACGTATCAAAAAAACTATGCCGGAATTGCCAACTGCGACCCGCGCCAGATATATCAACGAATATGGTTTATCTGAATATGACGCAACGCGTTTAACTGAAACAACTGATATTTCACACTGGTATGATGCCGCTGTAAATGGTAAAAAAGAACGCGCAAAGCCGGTTGCAAATTGGTTGATTTCTGAATTATTTGCACATTCAGAAAATATGGATATTGAAAACAAGATTACGGAAAACACTGACCCAGATGCACCACGCATTATTACACCAGAAAATATTGCTGAATTGGTTGATATGATTGGGGCATCCGAAATCAATGGTAAACAAGCCAAAGAAATCTTTATCAAAATGCTGGACGGCGAACGCGGAACGATTCATGAAATTGCCGAAAAATATGGTATGAAACAAATTACCGACACCGGTGCAATCGAATCGGCTGTGGATGAAGTTATCAAAAACAATCCAGCCCAGGTTGAACAATACAAATCTGGCAAAGTTGGATTACTTGGATTTTTTGTTGGTAATGTTATGAAGGCAACACATGGTCAGGCAAACCCAGCAATGGTGAGTGATTTATTAAAACAAAAGTTGGGTTAGTATGGATAATATTTTCGTTTATGTCGGGACAGGTTTTTCATCAGAGCAAAATCAGGAAATCGCAGAAATACTCCGTAAGG
Organism: Candidatus Enterousia sp.; assembly: GCA_045648925.1. Lineage (GTDB taxonomy): Bacteria > Pseudomonadota > Alphaproteobacteria > Rs-D84 > Rs-D84 > Enterousia. The sequence continues at coordinate 21,192 of JAZROY010000010.1, read as the reverse complement.
AAATCGCAGAAATACTCCGTATACACCATATAGCGACAACAAACAATATACATCGTGCAACTGTTGTTATACAACCACAAACAATGGAAAAAAATATGACTGTTGAAGAAATGGCAGAACAACTTGTAGAAAAAAGTTTATCCGAAGTTGATAAATTAATCGATTCAATACACATAAATAAACCGCAAGTGCAAGGGACACGCAAAAAATCATACACACAAGCAAACGAAAAATACAAACAAATTAAACAAATATATAAACAAAAAATTTTTAATAGAACAAAACATAAATAAAAAGGATATAAAATGGAAATAGTAGTTATGACTGAAAATTGCCCTATTACAGGTGTGAAATATGGAACCGTTGAAATCGTCCCAGAAAATGAAAAATTAAACAAAAATCTGGTCAACAAAGTTCAACAGAAAAAACAACAATATGCTTTGAACATCAGACGCGAAAACACTAAGCACAAATAAAAAATGCAGAAATTTTTTATACAAACTTTCGGTTGCCAAATGAATGTTTATGACGGTGAACGTATCGCCGCCATGCTTGAAAAATATGGCATGACACAAACAGACAAAGTTGAAGATGCAGATATTATAATTCTTAATACCTGTGCTGTGCGTGCCAAGGCAACCGACAAAGTATATTCTGCATTGGGACGCATAAGACGCGCAAAAAAAGAATCTGCCCTGCTCGGAATCGTTGGATGTGTTGCGCGCGAATCTGGCGGTGACGCTTTCAAACGCATACCTGAACTAAATTTTGTTTTGGGTCCACAAAGTTATCATAAATTGCCAGAAATAATTAAAAATCCGGACACAAAATTATTAAATATTGACATGTCCGGTCTTGAAAAATTTGATGAATTACCACAAATAACAAAATCACCAATTGTGGCATATATACCAATCCAAGAAGGTTGTAATCATTGTTGTACATATTGTATTGTCCCATACACACGTGGCCGTGAATTATCAAGACCCTTTGATGATGTCGTGCGTGACACGATGAATGCGGCAAAAACTGGCGCAATCGAAATTTGCTTTCTGGGACAAAATGTAAATGGATATAAATACACTGATAAAAACGGTAAATTGTATCGTTTATCAGATTTAATAAAAAGTGCCGCTGAATTGCCAGAAATCCACCGTATACGCTTTACTTCCAGTTATCCGACAGAAATGACAGATGATTTGATTGAAATGTTCAAACAAGAATCAAAATTATTACCATTTTTAAATATGCCGATACAAAGTGGAAGTCCACGCATATTGAAAAAAATGAACAGACCTGATGATATAGACGCATATAAAGACATCGTAAACAAATTAAAAATCGCCAGACCAGACATACAAATTTCATCTGATTTTATTGTTGGTTTTCCAGACGAAACAGATGAAGATTTTGAACAAACACTGTCTATTGCACGTGAAATAAAATATATAAATTCATATTCATTTAAATACTCCCCCCGCCCGCATACGGCGGCGGCATTGATGCCAAATCAAATCAGCGAACAAATTAAATCGGTTCGACTGCAACAACTTGACTCTTTATTAAATGAAAATCAACGCGAATTTAATATATCTTGTATCGGGAAAGAGTTGATTTGTTTATGTGAAGGTCCTGATAAAACCGGTCGCAATTTGGTATTTCGCACACCATATATGCAACAATGCATTGTTGAAAAGCCAGAATCTGAAATCACGCCTTTGCAAAAGATAAAAATCACAGACGCAAACAAAGCATCCCTTCGTGGTAAAATAATAAAATAACCATTAAAACATTACTTTTGCGTTTAGTGATATTTTGTAATGATAATCAAAATCATCTTTCAATACACCTGTGTTTAACGACACACCTGCTTCGTCCATTACAGATGTAAAACCTATTTTTAAATTAGCAACCAAATCACCATTTGTGCCGTATGCAGTAGATAGAACATATTCATATTTGATTCCATCTACAACAAAAAAGTATTTTGCATCACCACCAATATGCACAAAAGAATCTGTTTCTGATATATCAGCCACCTTGTACGGTTGATAAGAAAAACCAAGAATCGGTGTCAGTATTATATTTTCATCAGTATCAAAATCATACCCGACAGATAAATCACCATACCACGAAAATCCCAAAGGATTATTTTTTATCTTGCCATCTGTTGAAATATAATCTGCCTTGAAACTTGCCAAAGAAAAACCCAATACTTCGTTAATCCAAAATTTATCAAATGTTTGCCTGGATTGAAAATCCATACCATAAGACAATCCTGAAAAATCATTTAATTCATCACTATATTCAAACTTATTCAAATTTACCCCAGCATAGAAATATAAATTATCATGTTTATGGCCAATATATAAACGCCCGCCAACTGCATCCATTTTCTCTGACATGATATAATACGGTATAATGCCAACACCCAAATCTTTTTCATTAGTTATCAAATCAGACATTGAAAATTTCGTTATCATTTTAATTGGTCGTAATAAAATGCCATGATTAAACCTATAAGACAAATTTTCTAATCTTTTTATTTCATCCAAATTGTCTGCGGCATCCAAAGCCCTTAATAATTTATCATTCGGATGATTATCTCTGATTAATTCTAATGCAGTATTTCTTTTATCTTCATCGCTATCACCATCACCAAAAATGACATCATAATCAGTTTCTCGCACGATATCCAAAACAATCCCGCCATTGGAAACCCTTAATACAGGTTTATACATCTTATCTAAATTATTTATTTTTACAAAAATTCTGGTGCCACTTTTTGTGTATTTTATCACTTCACCAGAAGTGACACTATCTGGATTATTTATAATCAAAGAAATATTGCCATTAAGTTCTATATTTTCCGGACACATTTGCCAATCTGAAAAATTATCAATAACTATTGACGAATCTGTTATTATGAAAGATTGCGCATTTATGCTTTCTAAAACATTGAAATCAAAATTATTATAATTTTCTATTAAGACCACAGGGCTTTGCCCCATGGGCATGCCAATATTTGTTATTTCTGATGGCGAAGTAATGACTTGTTCCACTAAACCACCGTTTGGATTTATCCCGCCAGACATCCATCCAGAATTATAAACAACCAAAGTATTTCCATTTGTGTTTATTGTTCCATCTATATGCCCACTGTTATATAAATAAACAGGTTCATACATTGTTATTGCATTGCCCAAAGAAGAAACAATAACCCCGCTATCAACATATACAATAGAATCGTCAAAAGAAGAAACACCCGAATAATCTGTTCCAACACTAAAATGTTGCGCATTTGCAGCGAAACACATAAAAATTAATAAACAATAACAAAGGAATCTTTTCATAACATTAAATTATGCTAGCACATAATTTTACCATCTAACAACAAAAAAAATCCCGTAAAAACGGGATTTCAAAGCGAAACAAGGAAAGCTTAGAACATATAACGAATACCGATATCTCCACTGAAATCATGCATTCCAGAAGCAACATCAATATAGTTATAACGTGCAGCTACATCCACAGCATAGCATCCAAATGGCATTGCTAAGCCCAATGTCGCCATTGCAGAAAATCTTGTATTGTCTTTTTTATCAGATATACCTGCTGCACTTGCTTTTGTATCAATAAATGCCATACCGGCACCGATACCAGCAAATGGTTGGATATAGTGGAAATGCCCGATATCCATATATGCATTAGCCATCAATTCTATATTATCAGATGTGACCTTTACATTTTGTATTGTTCCAAAATCTTTGGTATCTTTTCCCCTTGTAAAGAAAGAACCTTCGATTTCAAAACGTGCAGTATCATACATACTTAAACCAAGAGCGGCACGCACCTGATACAAATCTTGTGACACGCTTTTTTTGGTATCATTGAAATTATAGTTCAAATTACCATATGTAGCACCACCACGTACTGCGACATAAGGTAAAATGTCCCAACCAAGAAAATTTGTTGTTTCTTGTTTATAACCTTGCCCGCCTGCAAAAGCTGGCGCGGCTACTAATACTGCCAATGAACCGGCAATAAGTTTTTTCATAAGTTTCTCCTTTTGTTGCTGATTAATCTCAACACAACCATTCTATCAAACAATATGCGATAATTATATAGGCATGTATCCATAGGATATATTTCTTATATACGACAGAATCTGCTGTATACAAAATATTCAAGAAATTAATTTTTTAATAACAAAATCGGATAACATTAAACCAAACATACCTGTTACTGTAATAACAGAACCAAATTCTTTGCCACCGTTTTTTTGCGGTATTGCAGATTCGGTTGAATACACAACAGGAAAATCGTTCATTTTCAAATCACGAACCTGATGCCTAATTTTTGATGCCAATGGACATACTGTCGTTTTAGATATTGTCCCTATTTTTATTTTTGTTAAATCGGTTTTTCGCGCTGCCCCCATTGATGATATAAATGGAATATTATTATCAGAACACCATTTATATAATGCTATCTTAGACGGAACAGTATCTATGGCATCTATGACAAAATCTGGTTTTACATCTAATACAGTATTTTCATCAAAAAACATATTAAATGTATCAACCTTGATTTTTGGATTTATATCAGCGATTCGCATGTTGGCAACATCCACTTTTGATTTACCGATTGTAGAATCTAATGCAAATAATTGTCTGTTTATATTTGATTCTTCAATTTTATCAAAATCAACCAAGATTATATGCCCCACCCCACTTCGTGCCAATGATTCAATTGCAAAAGAACCAACCGCACCACATCCGACAACCATGACTGTTGATTTTTGTAATTTTTTAACTGCTTCATTCCCAATTAACAAAGTTATTCTGTGTAATCTATTCATTATTTAAAACCCTTTGCATATTGTTATATATAATTTCTGGCAAATTCGATTCGTTTTTTCTTTTGGCTATCACATCAATCAATTCAGACAATATCACATCTGGTTTACCATCTGTTTCTATTAAAATATTATCTTGTGGAATTTGTTCTATACGACAGTTTTTACCGTATACAGCATTTTTATTTAATGAAAAAAATACATTTTTATATTGCAATAATTGTGTCATTATTTGTTCGTTTTCATTAAATCCGTGAACAATAATTGGTGGTAAATTTTCTTTATTATACTTTTTCAAAGTATGCAAAATTTTATCCCACGCACCGACACAATGTAAACAAACGATTCGTTTTAATATAATAGCCAATTCAAATTGTTTAATAAAAACATCCCATTGCTTTTTTATATCTGGTTTATATTTATCCACCCCGATTTCACCGACCATATAATTCGAATCGCTTTGTAATAATTGTTTTAAATTTTTATCAAAATCATCATTAACATCCTCAACAAACCAAGGATGAATACCAAAAGCACCATATATACGATTATCCACTTTCATTAAATCCAGTATTTTTGACCAATCAGATTCTTGTGTGGCACAACAGACAGCCCCCACAACATCTTTTTGAAATACAGGGGTTATATAATCAATATGAGTATGCGCGTCTATGATTTTCATACAGATTATTTAATCACAAAACACAATTTTTGCAAGAATTACCTACATTTTGACAAACAGTTTTCTGATTAAATCCATTGGAATTACCAAGAAAGCCAATCCAAAGATAACCATCCATTGTTCATATGATAACGGCACAACTTGGAATAAATCGCCACCAAAACTAACAATGGCTACTGTGCCAATAACAATACACAAAGCAACCACTAAAAACATCGGATTTTTACCTATGCCACGGAACAGATGCATATCATCGACACGAACATTAAATCCATTAAATGCAGCAACCAGCATTATCAAAGCAAAACGCACTGTTAAATTCAAAGATTCGCTATCGCCGAAAATCTGCCGTATAGATGGAACAAACAATAACGAAAATACGACTAAAAATTCTATTGAAGATGCAATAATTTTAGTCAAAGCCCCCCCAGCAAAAAGCGAAGCGCCCTTTGGTTGTGGTGGCATATTCATATATTCTAAATTTGCAGGTTCACCACCAAAAGCAAGCGAATTTAAACTGTCTTCACAAATATTGATAATTAAAATTTGAACAGCCATGAACGCAGGAATCAAAAATACAATCGGATAAAAGACACTTAATATAACCAGCACAATATTTATTGGCATCTGAAAAGCCAGAAATTTTTTCACATTATTCAAAAATGTCCGTCCAAATAATACAGCATTTACAATAGATACAAAATTATCATCAGTAATTATGATATCGCCCGCTTCTTTACAAACATCGGTTCCGCTGCCCATTGCAAAGCCGACATCGGCGCGCCTTAATGCCGGTGCATCGTTTGTTCCATCGCCACACATACCGATACAAAGATTCATTTCCTGGGCCACTTTGACCAATCGCAATTTAGTTTTTGGCACAGCACGTGCAATCACTTTTATTTTATACAAATTCTTTTTTATCTCCTTATCAGTCATTGTATCCAATTCACGCGCAGTTAAAACCAAATCATTATCGCTGTTCACAATTCCGCTGTCCACAGCGATTGCCCGCGCAGTATCTAATATGTCACCAGTCATCATAATCACATGGATACCTGCATTTCTCATACGCGCCACAGCACTTGGAACTTCGCGCCGGACATCATCACGAATACTGACCAACGATATCAATGTCAAATCATCAGGTAATTTTGCATTCAATTTATTTCCAGATACAAAAGCCAATGCTAAAATCCGTTTTGCTTGTTTAGCATTTTCACGAATGATTTTCATCATCTTATTTTTGTCTATATGGTGAGATATGCCATTTACATCAATATACTTGGTCGCATGTTCAAGTATAATTTCAGGTGCACCAGTATAAAGCACGAACTGTTTTCTATCTTTTTGTCGCATAACACGCACAGCAGAAAATTTATTCGCGCTATCGAACGGAATCTTGTCCAAAGTTTTTATTTCTTTTTGCACAGATTTAAATAATTTCGAATTTCTGTCCAACACAGACAACAGTGCGCGTTGTGTGCTTGTGCCGCCAACAATCTTACCTTTTTCATCAAAAGCAGCGCCCGTATTAAACAAAATATCAGCGGCAATGAATCGTGATATCGGCAAATCAGAATTAAAATCAACCTGACTACCATCCCCAAGGTAATTTGTGATTGGAATTAAATTGCCATATGTCAAAGTCCCGGTTTTATCTGTACACAAGATTTGTATATTTCCTGCCTCTGGAATTTTATGAGTATTTTTTGCCAGCACATTATGCTTTATCATCTTGCTAGCATTTTGCGATATTATGATTGTAATAATGAACGGCAAACCTTCTGGCACAGCGGCAACAACAATAGTCAATGAAACAATTAACACATTTAAAAATTGATGAACTATATTCAATGTCCCACTTGATAAGAAATCATGTATTCCACCAGCAACCACAACTGTATCCACCAACAATACAAGCGCAACTATGATTCCCCCAATATAGCCAAAGCGCCCTATGGTTAATGCCAGTTTATCCAGTTTTATATCTAAATCAGTTTTAACTTCTTCTATGTTTCGCATAGATAACAATGTTTTGGCATTTTCAGTATGTACCCCGATTTTTCCAACAACCATAAAACATTCACCACTTTGCACAATAGTTCCAGAAAACAGTAAATTTTTACTAACATAATCATCAGCTGTAATTATTGCTTTACGATTATATTTGAATCCGATTATTGGTTCTTTGGGACATTCTGCTGATTCCCCATTAAGCACAGAATTATTCACATTTATACGGCCATCCAAAATATAACCGTCCGCAGGTACGGTTTCCCCGGACTGTAAAAAAACAATATCCCCAACAACAATATCATCTGTGTTTATCGTTTTGAATTTCCCGTTACGAACAACCATGACATATCGCACAGCGGTTTTATTTTTTAAATCCAAAGAATACTTTTGTGCGCGTAGTTTAGTAATTGTTCCAATAATACCAACAGATAACAAAACAAGCCCCACCCCAATTGATTCAATATATCCGCCAAACCCAAACAAGGCCAACACAAAAAACAAAACCAGCATACCCAACAAAATAAGATTTATTTTGTCATGAAAAGTTTCCATAAAAAAATACCAAGCACTTTTTGGCTTTACCCCCGGAACAATATTAAAACCAAACTTTTTTCTGCTTTGTAAAACTTGTTTAGAACTCAGACCCATATATTTCATACACTTTATCCTTTTGTATATGAAATTATTGTATCACAAATTTCATATAAAAGCGATACACGGGATTAAATTCAACGAAAGGAAAACACGCCCAAACGGGCGTGTCTATTTCTGGTGGACGCACAGGGACTCGCTCGGCATAAATGCCTGCGCGCAAACCGTGACGATTTCACTTCGCTTCGCTTGTAAAATCTACTTGTTTTCGAACCCTTCGTTGCTTCGCAACTTTGTTCGGGTTCTCGTCCCGTGCCATAAAAATAAAACACGCCCAAACGGGCATGTCTATTTCTGGTGGACGCACAGGGACTCGCTCGGCATAAATGCCTGCGCGCAAACCGTGACGATTTCACTTCGCTTCGCTTGTAAAATCTACTTGTTTTCGACCCCTTCGTTGCTTCGCAACTTTGTTCGGGTTCTCGTCCCGTGCTATAAAAACAAAACACGCCCAAAAGGGCGTGTCTATTTCTGGTGGACGCACAGGGACTCGAACCCTGGACCCACTGATTAAGAGTCAGTTGCTCTACCAACTGAGCTATGCATCCAGAACTTTTTCGCAACGGATTATATATCATTTTCCGTAAAATGCAAGTTTTATCACAAAAACCCTAGGCATTCAAACCTGGCGATATTTTCGATACTTTAATATAAAATAATTCTGTAAACCCAAAAAAAGGAGAAAAATATGAAAAATAAAACTTTATTTATCCTGACATCACTTTGTGCTGTCACTTTGTTAACAAGCGCTTGCACAACATGCCCAACGCAAACGTACGACCGTGGTGCATATAACCAACAACACAAAAAAGACAAAATGCACAAAAAACATGATAAAAAAATACACGATGGACAACCAGTGGTATTCCAACAGACATATTCTAGCTCTGATGTTAAAAAAGTAAAAGCCAATATGGCAACCCGCAGTTCCCAAGGTGGCGATACAGAAATGGGGGCAATTTGGTTCACAGAAACCAATGACGGCTTACAAATGAACACTGATTTAATATATTTGCGTCCAAACACAATTTACACAGCACAAATTTATCAATGTGGTGCATGCAACGACAACACATGCTGTGCAATGGAAGCAATGTCAGTTGATTTACCAAAATTATCAGTCAGTAATGCTGGCGACCGCTTACAACAAACCTATATAGTTCGCGGATTAACAGCAACACAATTAAACAATGCTAAATTGATACTGACACGTGATGGCGGATACAAAGCTGCATGGGGTACATTAAAACAATAAAAAATCATTGTTAAAAAACAGGGGCGATTTTTCGCCCCTTTTTATTTCTTTAAATAATTTGTTGGATTATACGATTTTGTCCCTTTACGGATTTCAAAGTGCAATTGTGGTTTATCGACCTTACCAGTTTTACCAATTTTACCAATTGCCTGACCGACACTAACCCGCGCGCCACGACGAACATCCATTGAATTCAAGTGTGCATAGACCGTCATCCAACCATCACTGTGCTGAATAATAATCAAATTACCCATACCCTTTACTTCATTCCCAGCATATGCAACGACACCATTTTCTGCCGCTTTGACAACAGTATTTAGCGGCGCAGATATATTTATACCATCATTAACCAAACCACCATTTTTCGGACCATATCCTGACAAAATTGTTCCACGCACAGGCCAAGAAAACTTTGAACTGGACCGCGCCACAATTTTATTTGTATTATTTTTTGATTCTGTTTTTGTTTGCGTTTTTGGTTTTTCTTTGACCTTTGTATCCGGCTGTTTTTCTGCCTTTGCCTTTGTTGTTGTTTTTGCTGGTGTAATTTTTTTATCTGTTTTTTTATCAACAGTTTTTTTCACAACCACAGATGGTTTTGTCTGAACAGTATCCAATTTTGGAACCTTTAACTTTTGCCCCACAGATAAAGTAAAAGGTGCAGATAATTTATTCATAACCGCTAAATCATTAACCGGGATTTCGTATTTGCGCGACAAAGAATATAAAGTATCCCCTTTGGCAACTGTGATTTCTTGTAAATCAACGCGTTTCGTAGATGTTGGTTTTACGGTTTCTTTGACAACAATTTTTGTTTTTTCTTCCTTGATTTGTTTTACCTTTTCTTCGGAAATCACATTAGGTATTGGTTTTTCAACGACTTTTTCAACAGGTTTATCTATTGTTTTTGGCGCACGCAATTTCAACTTTTGTCCAATAGATAAAGTATACGGTTCTTTCAAATCGTTTAATTTTGCCAATTCTGCAACAGTCGTATTACTTCTGCGTGCCAGTGCGTACAATGTATCCCCGCGTTCAACAACAACCTCTTCCCCATCCAAAGGTTTATTATTTTCATTTGGTATGAATTCTTTTGTGTTATATTTTTCAGATTTTGTTTCACTTGTTTTTTCTTCTTCAATTTCGTCCAATACAGTATTTCCACCGTATAGAGGCACAAGCAAATATTCAGACATTATTTCTGGCTCTACAAAATCTTCGTCTTGTTCATCATCTTCTTCAATAATTTCTTTTCCTGTATCAACATTTATAACTTTTTCTTCGGGGGTTAAAACATAGTCATCAACACTGGCATACAAAACATAATCTTCTATATTCGCAGAACCATATAATTCAGGCGATGCATAAACACCATAATCAGTAACCGCAGAATTATATATTTCTGGTTGATTTTGCGGGTCTGCCAACAATGCTGGATAACGCGTTTCAATAAACATACCTATGTTATCAGGGATAGAAGCAATTTTAGGTTGCAAATCACATGCACACAACACCAGTGCGCACAAAGCAATCACATGTAAATAAAACTTATACATTTTCACATTAGAAATTATATCATAAAAAGCACCATAAAAAAAGAATTTATGCGGCATCTTTTCGCATAAATAATATGCTGATTTCAAACAACAATAACATAGGTATCGCCAATAAAATCTGGGAAACAATATCAGGTGGCGTCAACATCGCGGCTAATATAAACACTGCAACAATAACATATCTGCGACTTTTTATCACAGAATCTTTGGGTAATACCCCTATTCTGTTCAATCCAATTAAAACCAAAGGTAATTGAAAAGCAATACCAAAAACCTTTAACATACCCACAGAAAATGCCAGATATCCAGTTACCGCCGGTAAAAAAACTGTTGGGATATATGCGCTTTCGTTCAATTCCAAGAAAAACTTAAACACAGTTGGAAACAAAACATAAAAAGCGAAAGCCGAACCAGTTATAAATAATATCGGCGACAATAAAAATATGGGAATAAAAAATTGCCGTTCGTTTTTATGTAATCCTGGGGCAACATATGCCCATATATGCCACAATAAAAAAGGCACCGTGATTACCAAAGCAACCAATGTCGCCAAAGCAAATTGAATCATCAAACCATCAGAAATCCCCGTATAGAGCAATGCAGCATCTTCCCATACATTTAACAAAGGTTGTGTTAAAAACAATTCTATATACGGCGATACAACCCACCCAAAACAAAAAGCAAAAACAAAAATCAGCGCACACCACAATATTCTGCGCCGCAATTCTGCAAAATGTTGCATCAAAGTCATTTTCATTTTTTTTGCGCCTTTTTAACAACACTTTTCTTTTTTGTTTTTATTTTTTCACCGAACATATTGTCACTGGCATTCTGTAATAAATCATCAATTGGCTTTTCCAAATCTATACGATGTTGAATTTCTTCTGAAAAATCGGTAATTTGCCAGATTATTTTTCTTATATATTTAACAACATGCGCCAAAAATTTTGCAACTTCGGGCCAATATTTTGCAGGCACAACACAAATTGCCACCAATAAAATTACTAAAAATTCAGTCCAACTTATACCGAACATATTATGCCTTAGTCATAGAAATCATCGCCACCACTGGTTGACACAGTTTTATGACGCGATAATTGGAAATAATTTTTTCCAAAATCTGTCTTTGATTTCAAATCTTTAAATACCACATCTGTTTTATTTGAAGTAGCATCCACCACAGACCAAGAATTCAGTTTCACAGGGCTTTTATCAAAAACAACAACCATATGTCCCAAACCTTCCTGGTCCCGCAAATGCATTTTCAAAGAAAAAGTATTTTTATCAGAATTTGTATCTGTTACTTTGATATCTGCATTTTGTAAATCTATTTTTTTACGAACTAAAATACCAGCCGGAGTACTGGTCAACGGAACAGTCGTAATTTGATCCAAAGATTTATCATAAAAATATAAATCTTTACCATCTGCAATCAATTGAATTGGTGCATCCTTGTAATCTAATCTAACGCGTCCCGGACGCAACATTGAAAATATTCCCTTTTCTGTTTTTCCATTTGCTGTTTGGCTAAATTCCCCTTGTAAACCAGTTATGGAATTAAGGTATTTTTCGGCATCTGCAACCAACTTTTTATCCACCGCTGCATAACCAGAAAAACAAACAAATAAACAGAAAATTACAGATATAATTTTTTTCATTCTACATCCCCTTGAAAGCATTGATTACTTTGTCATGAACATTTTGCAAACTGTCCGATACGACAGCACCTGCTGCACAAAGATGTCCACCACCCCCAAATGATTCAGCAATTTTATTAACAGGTATTCTTCGACTACGCAAAGAAATTCCTATTTGATTTTCCTTTTGTTCTTTTAATAACACGACATATTCTACACCATGAATTTGTCCCAACAAACTTAATACCAGTTCGCCACGACCATCCAATTTTTTATAGTCGTCATGACTAATTGTCGCAACAGCAAGGCGACCTTTCATAAAAAATTCGGCGTTGGACACAGTTTTTGATTCCACCAATACAGTCTTTCTACTTTTATTATTTAACAAATTCACAAGACGGGTCATATTTGCCCCAGAATCAACCAACTGGGCAGCATCTTTAAAAACATTACTGTGTTTTACAAATTTAAAATTGCCAGTATCTGTAATAATCGCCAATGTCAAAAGATCTATGATTTCATGACTAGTTTCAAATTTAGCAGTACGCACAATATCATAAATAATTTGCGCAGCAGCAGCTTTTTCAGTATCATCAAAACACAAATTCCCCATCAATTCATCGTTATAATGATGATCTATTTCAATAACAAAATCCGCATTTTCTACAAATTTTGTAACAGCACCTAAATTTTTTTTGGTTCCATAATCAACCAATATGTACAAATCATACTTTGAATCTTCTGGAATATGATTATGACTTATTGCTTCTTTACGCAAAGGAACATTATCTAATTCTTTTGGGATATTACCATCATATATAACCACTGGCTTTTTTTTGAAATTCAATTCTATGACTTTCATCAAAGCCAATACAGAACACAACGCATCACCATCTGGATTCTTATGTCCAGATATTGCGATTGTTTTCGCATTTTTTATTTTTTCTATTAAAACTTCTATCTTTTTTTTCATATTGCTATATCTTCCAATGTGAATTGAGCACTGACCCGACCATTATATTCATTTTCTTTTAATTTGCCCAACATCATTATTTTAGTATTTGTATTCGCATCGTCCAGTAAAAAATTACCGACAGGTGTTCCAACTAAATTAAATCCTACAAATGACAATTGTCCACCATTACTTGTTTTAATAACACCACGCAAATGAGAAGTATTTCTTATGATTGATGCGAATTTCAATACACAACCATGTAAAACCAGTGTTGGTTCTGGATTAGATTGTCCAAAAGGTGCCAAATCAGCCAATCTTTCAACCAATTTCATATTAGCACCACTTGCATCTATTTCAGCATCAACAATTATTTCCGATTTTGGTTTTTCACCGTTTAATTGTTCCATCACAGATTTTTCCAGAAAATCACAAAATTCTTTTTCTTGGTCTGCATTTAACGAAAACCCAGCAGCAGCGGCATGTCCACCACCTTCGGATAAAATACCTTTGGCTAATGCCTCATGAATTATTTTGCCCAAATCAACATCTGGTATAGACCGACCAGAACCATTAATAACGCCATCAATTCTTGTTGCCACACATGTTGGCAAATTATATTTATCTTTCAATCGACCAGCAATAATCCCCATAACGCCACCATGCCAATTATCCCCGCATACAAACAAACTGCAATTTCCATTTTCACAACACTTGTTTGCCATATCTATCGCATCTATCATAATAGCATTTTGAATATCAATTCTTTCTTGATTCATATGATGCAACTTATTTGCCAAATCATTGGCTATCAAAGGATTATCCGTTAACAACAATTCCAGCGCAGGTGCAGCAGAATCAAGTCGCCCTGCCGCATTAAGACGCGGTCCAAGTGCAAAACCCACAGCATACACCGAAGGACTTTTTATACCCGCCAAATCCATCAATGTTTTAAGCCCTAAGTTTTGACGTAATCCCAAAACTTTCAGTCCTGTTGAAACAAAAGCACGATTTAAATCTATCAACGGCATTGTATCACAAATCGTCCCCAATGCCACCATATCCATATAATTTAATAAATTGATCTGATTTTTGCCATTATCAAAAAAGCCCCGTCTTTTCAATTCACGATTTAATGAAACCAATGTTAAAAACGCAACACCAACACCCGCCAAAAAAGGCAATCCAGATGTATCGTCTGCACGTTTCGGGTTTATCACAGCATCAGCACTTGGTAAAACATTATCAGGAGAATGATGGTCAGTCACAACAATTTTTAACCCTAATTCTTTTGCCCTGGCAACTTCTTTAATTCCGCTTATGCCGCAATCCACGGTTATCATCAAATTTACACCATTTTGTGCAATTTGTTCTATGGCAGAAATGTTTAATCCGTATCCTTCGCCTTCACGGGTCGGCAAATGCCAGGAAACATCGATACCGATTTCATGCAGATATTTTACGAACAGTGCTGTAGAAGTTATACCATCAACATCATAATCACCATATATCGCGATTTTTTCATTGGCACAAATCGCGTCAGCGATTACTTCTGTTGCCTTGTCCATATCTTTCAGAACAGATGGGTCAGGCATATATTCTTTGATAGAAGGATGTAAAAAACGTTCCACGGCTACATCACCGGTAATGCCCCGTGAAGTTAAAATATTTTTTATTAAATTTTCTGTATCGGTTAAACCTTTGTTTACATTATAATCATCCGACACAGCCCACACTTTTCCCAGCATGGACTTTTCTACTATATTACGCACACTATACTCTTTTTTTTTATTATCAGTATGATTATAATATAAATTTATTCAAATAGCAATGGTATGATTCCATCTAAAATTGCACCTGCTGTTGGCACAGCATTCCAAGCAGCTGTTTTCCATCCTCCAGATTCAACTGTTCCCTGGGGCTCATCCAACATAATCATAATAATATATTGTGGTGCAGACACTGGAAAAATTCCTGTGAACACAGTTGTATTTCTGTTTTTATCGACACGCCTATCCACGCCTCTTTTTTCAGCAGTTCCTGTTTTTCCACCAATTTCGATACCTTTGACACGCGCTTTCTTAGCGGTGGTTTCTTCTGCTATGTGGAACATTATGGTCCGCAAAGTTGATGATATTTCTGGACTTAAAACACGTTCCCCACGCACAGCACCAATATTTCTTTTTAATAATGTCGGATAAATATATATTCCGCCATTTGTCATCGAATTCACAGCCAACAATAAATGCATCGGCGTAACAGCAATTCCATGTCCAAATGATGCAGTTGCCTTTTCTGTTGGTCCCCATGTTCGGTAAGTCAAGCCAGTTTCTGTTTTACCAAATTCTAAATTCAAAGGTTTATTAAATTGCAAAGTTTCAAAAAATTCTTTCTGGGCACCATCCGGCAAATCCAAAGCGATTCGCGCACTACCCACATTACAAGAATACAACATAATTTCTGGTGCTTTTAATGTCCTTTTGCCCATTTTTTTAACGACATCTCGTTTAAATGAAGAAACATCATCAATTGGCTTGCGAAGCGCAGGTCGTCCGTATTTATCGTGAATCATCAAAGGTTCACTTATTTTATAATCTTTATTTTGCAAACCATTTTTATAAGCCAACGCAGTATTAAAGATTTTAAATATAGAACCCATTTCGAAATTATCTCGCAACAATCGGAATTTGCGAACACTAACAGGGCTTGCCTTGTAGTTATTCGGGTCAAAGTCGGGCAATTGCACCATCGCAATCATTTCGCCTGTGCTGGAATTCATAAGCATTCCAAGTGCACCTTTGGCACGGTATTTGTTCATTGCATAACTTAATTGTTCATAGAAAATATTTTGGACACGCGAATCTATGGAAAGCCGTAGCGGATCTTTATTTTCACGCAAATATTTATCATAAACATATTCTACACCTTCCAAGCCTTCGTCTTTACCAGCAAATCCGACCACATGGGCAAAAACATTGCGTTGCGGATAATTACGATGCGTAAATTGTTCTACTTCGAAACAGTTATATTTTCTGTGTGCATCGTTAATCAGTTTAATTTGTTCTTCGGATGCGTTCTTTTTTATATAAACACCGCGTCTATCAGAACGAATCAGATTAAGAGCATCTACGACACTATAATCCATAGGTGCAATTTCATGAATAACATTCGCGACATTATTTATATCTTCACTTTTAACCTTTTGTGGATAAAGTTTAATATTACCAGACCGTACACTTTTCGCCAAAACAACACCATTTCTGTCGACAATATCGGCACGACTTTCTATTTGATTTCCATACATACTATATTTTTTAATGTCGTTGCTTTGAAGCCCCAATTGCAATGTCCGTGCAATAAAGATACCAAACATCAACGTAAATCCAACCATTATCCAACGAAGACGTCCGGCACTTTCGCGATGATAAATTTCACCTTGGTATTCATGTGGCAAAACATCTTGTCCGATATTGAAACGCATTTTATTCCACCATTGGTATATCGTTTATATTAACGGTTTTGCTGAACGACACAGTTTCCATTTTTGGATTTGTTTCTGCAACCGATGCACGCAAAAAACCAGCCGAAGACAGGGCAGAAAACTTTGTCCCGGCGATATCATATTCTTGTTTTGTTGTTTCCATACTTTGTCGCACAGATTTCAAATTATTTTCTTGGACACGATAACACACCTGTAAAAACGCAATCAAACATACAATGGAAAAAACCATTGTCACCCCTATATTAAGCATTTTTTCATCGTCCTGCATAAAAACCTTCCTTTTCGAAATTATATATGTATTTTATCATAAATTCTTAAAAAAACTAATCATAGATTGAATACCGTTTAATCTGGCGGCACCAAAGTTCAAATTCAGGCATTTAAACTCGGCTTCAAAATCTATTTTTTTAATTTCTTTGATACTTTTTCCTTTAACCATAGCCAAAATAATTGCAACAATACCCCGCACCATTAACGAATCGGCACGACCATAAAAATGTCCCCCTTTTTGACAAATTTCAACAAACGAAGAACACCCTAAAATTTCTGTACAGTTTGCTTTTTCTGGTATATCTGGCAAATTTTTTCCCAATTCCATGACAAATTCCAATTTATCGACCGGATTTTCAATTAACAACAAAGTCTTTTTTATATCATCATAATTCATGATTACCACCCTTGGTCAGTCAAATCTAATTCGATTCGCGCCGCATCACTCATCCTGGATAAATCCCAGGCCGGATCCCAGACCAATTTTACATCAACTGGTTTTCCATCTGTTACAGTTTCAACATTTGTTTTCACTTCGTTTAAAATATCTTCCATCATAGGGCAAGTTGGACTGGTAAAAGTCATTTCAATAATTACACCGTCATCATTTACAGATATATCATATATCAAACCCAAATCCCAAATATTAACAGGTATTTCTGGGTCATAAACTTTTTTAATTTCATTTATGATATCTTCGCGATTTATTGCCATCTATTTCACCAATTTTTTGATTACATTAACGATGTATACGGCGTCTTTCTTGGTGTTCCATGGTCCGACAGATATACGAACTGACCCATCCACATTTAATTTTTTATGTATCCAACTTGCACACATATTGCCAACACGCACACAAATATCATGTGCGCCAAGCAAAGCACCAAAATCAAGAACATGCATATTTTTTGGGACAAAAGATATCATACAAGAATCGCGCGCTGTTAATATTTTTATATTTTTTAATTTTGATAATTCATCATACATAAAATGAATTAAATCTTGCCCACCGTCCCATTGTTTTAAATATTCAATTGCCTTGGGTAATCCGACAATCTGGGTTATTGGCAAAGTCCCTGCTTCGAATTTTTCTGGTGATTTATTTAATATGATTGCATTATCAGTAATTCTGTTAACCATGCCACCACCAAATTTATCAACACTCCATGTTTCGGGATTTTTAATATACATTACCCCTACACCAGTATCAGAACCAATTTTATGTCCCGAAAAACACAAAAAATCACAATCTAATTTTTTAACATCTAATTTGCTGTGTACGACAGATTGCGCCGCATCCACGATTGTAATAACATTTTTATTTTGTTTGCGTGCATTTGCAATTATTGATTTAACATCTTGCTTAATTCCCAACACATTAGACATCGCAGTTATAACCATAACATCAGCATTTGGAATTTTTTTTGTATCAATATTTAAATTTTTATCAAGTGGCATAACGACTATTTTACATTGTCTTTTCTTTGCGAACATTTCCCACGGCAGACGCGCACTGTGATGATCCAAATCAGATACCGCAACGACCAAATTTTTTTTATTCAATGTATTTTTTATGATATTAACAATTCTATTAAAAGCATCGGTTGTCCCAGATGTCCAAACTATGTTTTGTGGCTTTGCACCGATAAAAGCTGCAGCAATTTTTCTGGAATTTGCGATTAATTCGTCAACATGCCCCGCCCGCGCACAGACCCCGCGCCCTGCATTAGCATAAAATTTACGCAGAAATTCTGCCTCTGTCTCAACCAGTGATAGAGGTTTAAGCCAACTTGCGCTTGCGTCCATATATACGATTTTTTTCATATCGTTTTTCTCTTGCTTTTTGCTATGATTATAATAAACTCAAATGAAATATCAATAATATTCAATAGGAGAAAAATATGGCATTACAGCACGCAAACGATGAAAACTTTGATTCAATGGTACGTGATGGTTTGACATTGGTGGACTTTTGGGCATCATGGTGTGGACCATGTCAAATGTTTGGACCTATATTTGAAGATGTATCTGAAAAAGAAAAGGATGTTCATTTTGTAAAATTTGAAATTGACGAAGGTAATCGTCGCACACCGGCAAAGTTCGGCATACGCAGCATCCCAAGTGTTTTGGCATTTAAAAACGGCGAATTGAAAGAAGCCAGAACAGGATTGATGGATGACGAAACATTAACCCAATGGATTAAAGAATTAAAGGCGGTGTAAAAATGGCAAAAAAAAGTTACAAAGATATTGAACTGGATTCAAAATACAAACCAAAAAAATCAGAACCATATATGTGCGCTGAACAGTTGGCGTATTTCTATCAGTTATTGAATAATCAGCGCGATGAAATTTTACAAGACCGCGATTCTGTATTAAGTGATGTTCGCATGGCTGAAAAAAACGAAGTCGCTGGGGTTGGTGATGAACAAGACCAGGCGGCTGCGGAACAAGAAATCACAATGAATTTGCGTATGAACGAACGTAATTCTAATTTATTGCAAAAGATAAACGCAGCATTGGAAAGAATTGAAAACGGAACATATGGGTATAGCATTATATCTGGCGAAGAAATCGGTATTCAACGCATGATGGCGCGTCCATTGGCAACCATGACCACCGAAGAACAAGAAGAATACGAAAAAAGAAAGAAATAAAAACAACCCGCCAATCGCGGGTGTTTTTTTATAATTAAATTATTGCGATACCCCGAACACCGCCCGACGGAAATCGGGGTAGTACAAGACGCCGCCCGCGCAGATGCCCGCACAGCTGCCCGCGCAATTAGACGCGGACTCGCCGAGGCTGAACACCCACGAAGGGGACGCGACATTACAGGCACTTCCACCACTTGGGGTATAACTACTCATTTTGCACCAGCAATATTGACCACTGCTACTGCTGCTGAATGTATTATTACCCGGCTTTATTGCATCACTCGCACAACTACCATACACCGCTGCTAGCGCTTGCTCTTGCGTCATTGTTCCATTTCCCATCGCAGTCATTATCGTTTCCATTATCGTTGGCATGGTACTGTTGCAACTTGCGATTCCTTTGATTATTCCACCGCTGGTATCTTTTACAGCCCAGGTTCCAGTTGATGTTAAGCCATATATGCTGGCATTTTCTGAATTTTGTCCATCGTTGCTGTTATATCCGTATGCGGTGGAATCATCCATGTTGTATGTTAACCCGTTTACCCCACTGCCCGTTAAACTACACACCTGACTCGCAAAACATGATTTTACACGCCAGCCCTTAAATGTATATCCTGTTTTTGTTGGTATCGTTGCCGGTGGGGTTAATGTCCCGTCATATGTGCAACTTTGTGATTCACTTGGCACATTTTGTATTTCATCATCACCATTATACCAATGAAGTTGTATTGTGTTTGCCTGCCAACCAGCTTCCAGATTTGATGTTCCAGAATATACTTGTAATGGTGTATGTTTACAATCTGCGGTGGATGCACTGGATGGTATATCGGTTGCGAATAATGGCGCGGAAATTAAAAGGGAAATCGCAAAACAAATCGTTCCGATTTGTTTTATTCTTAGCAATAGATTACATGTGTGTGTGTGTGTGTGTGTGTGTGTGTAGAGTTCTGCGGGTTTGCGCCGATTTGTCAACTTTTGTCAATATATTAAACATAATTTTCCTCCTTTCTTATATGAATTCAATGTGAATATTATACCATATTTTAATTTTTATGAAAAGTGTTTTTTTAGTTCCCCTCTATGGAGGGGTGGACGCGTAGCGGACGGGGTGGTTTACATAAAAACGAATTATCTAACCACCTCCCCGGCTC
>JAZROY010000009.1:0-72418 GCA_045648925.1 Candidatus Enterousia sp. | reverse complement strand
ACTCAAACTTCGCTAGGGCTCGTTTTCGCTTACTCATAGTCGAACCTAGCAACTTCGTTGCGATGTATCGAACCTTAAGACCCGCGCCGGGTTTAATAAAAAAGACCATCTTGTGATGGTCTTTTTTATTAATTCTGGTCGGGGCGAGAGGATTCGAACCTCCGACACCTTGGTCCCAAACCAAGTACTCTACCAGACTGAGCTACACCCCGAAAGCGAAACTTATTATAACCCCAAATTTATAAAAAGCAAATATATTTTTTAATCTCGTTTTTACCTGGACAAATTGTATAATTTTTATAGCATAAACCCTAAAGAGGTGCAGATAAATGAATAAAAAATTAAAAATAGCTTTTCGTGATGCCAAGAATGTTTTGTTTGGAAGACATGCTTTGATAAAAGAGTATCAAGATATTGTTGTCGCTGTCGAACATGCCATGAGTGCTGCTGATAAAGACCCAAAAAGAACAGAAGCACTTAAAAAAGATTGGCAAAAATTAACTGATTTTGAATTGGTTTCAGATGGTAAATTTTTAAAAGCCAAAGGTTTTAATGAATATTCTGCTTCGCGTAAGGAATTGATAGAAAAAATTGATTATGGTTATCAGGTTATGGTCAGATATAATATTCAATTCAATACTGCTAATATCAATTATGCTAATCAAAGAACAAGATGATAAATGCCCCAAAACTGGGGCGTTTTTATTTTTCAAAAAAATCGAAAAAATTAAACCATTGTTTCGGATACTTTAAAATCAATTTTTCAAGAAAATGTGCGTATTCTTGCACCATTTCTTTGATTGTATCACCTTTTATTTGTTTGACATATACTCCGTATTTTTCCCCGCCAAGATTCAGGACGCAAATAGCAAATATTGGGTGAGACATAGAGCGCGCAAATTTAAAAGTTCCAATTGGAAAGCGACAATCAACCCCCAAAAAACTAACAGTTTGATATTTTGTCGGGCTGTTCGGTGAAGTTCTGTCGCCCGCCATCATAACCAAATCCCCGTTTTGTAAATTATCATGCATTTCGCCGGCAATACCGATATTTATATTTTCTGTTGGATAAATAATAGTGTTTTTTGAAATTTTATGTTTGTTCATAAATTGATTGAAAGTTTTTGTTTGTGAAATCTGCATGAACGCGTGCATTTTTTTGTTTTGACTATCTGGAAAGGCCGATAAAGCCTCAATATTTCCAAGGTGTGAGCAAATTAAAAACACGCCCTTATTGGTATCAATATAGTTTTGAAATTGTTCCCAATCAGTATTTTTATGAACTGTAAATTTAATTGGTCTGTGTTTGTCGCAAGAGGCAGCCATTTTATCCACAGATGCGCACGCAAACGCATAAATATGCGAAAATGAAGAAAAACTTGTTTCTGGCAAATTATGTTTGCGCTGATATTCATTTAATATCTTTTGATATTTTCTTGATGCAACGCGCGCATTTTTAGCAAAAGGCACAATAAACAAACATACAAACCACAAAACGATTTTTAAAAATTTTATACCAAATATTTTATACACAATCCAAAGTGCTTCTAACCTGAACTTTCCGGCACTTTGTTCGCGTACATTATACCATTTTGTCATTATGTTGCCTTTTGATATTTTTCCTTTTATAATTTATCGTATGAAAATATATATGTCAAATATTGAACATATCAAAAACATACCTGATTTGGAAAAGAAATTGTCTGAATCAGAGCTGTTACAATACAACAGATTTACAAGCAAAAACCGTAAATTACAGTATTTATTGTCCCATGCGATTGTTCGGGATGTTTGCGGTGAAAACATAGTTGTCAAAAATGGCGCACCAACAATAAAATCTGGCTTTGTTTCGATCGCACATAAAGATAATTGGGTTGTTGTTGCGGTATCAAAAAAACAAGTTGGCATAGATATAGAAAACACAAATGTTGTACGGAATTTCGTTGAACAATCTGAACTATTGGGGCTACCGAAAACAAAGTATAAAAAAACTTTTTATAAAAACTTTGTAGATTTTGAAGCCAGGTTTAAATTTGGTGACGGCGCAGATAAAGCAAACACATACTTCTATGAAATGGATAATTATTTAATATGTATTTGTACAAAAGAAAAAAATATTCAATTTATTTTTTGGGTCTGAATAAAAACAACGATATTAAATAAGATAACGCCAATCCCAATCCCAAAGTTATTCCCATAGATTTTATCAAAAAGAAACTGGTAAAAGCCAAAAGTCCAAAACCAACAAAACTGGTCAAAAACGAAAATAACACAGGTCGAATTTCTTCGTCTGAATCAGAATTTATGTTGAATATTGTATAATCTAACCCAAGACCAATTACTATAAAGAAACTTAACATATGGAAAAAAGTGATTGGTTGACCGAACCATGTTAAAATACAAATTGATAATAATATCGCGAGAATTGACGGGATAAGATAAACAATTGCACGTTTTTTATAAAATATAGAAAGCATGGCAATTAAACATATCGCACAGATTCCCAACAATTTGTATGTTTCATGACTATATTTTTCAATTTGTTGTGATAATGTTTTGGACACCGATATAACGCGTGCATTATCATTGTTGATTGCTATGTCGGGTGAAACCTGGGCCAAAGAATATATATGTTCACCATCGTTAATAATCAATTTATTGATCCAATTATTCAAAAATTCTGATTGGATATTTTCTGGGGTTAAATATTCTGTCTGAACAAATATAGGTTTTTTACGCAATTCTAGTTTTTGTTTTAAATATGATGATTGTTTATTGTATAACTGTTTTATCAATTCTTGATTTTGTGATTGTTGCTTTATTGATGGTATAATGCTGGATAAAGAAAAGAAATTATTCCTATCTTTTTTTATTTCTTCCTCTGTTTCTAAAACCTGTTGAATATCAGAACCGCGAACCATTAAAACGGCTGATTCTTTCGTATTGTTTAATTCTTGAACGATTTTTTCACTTTTGGCAATTTGTGCATCTGGACGGTAAAGTTGATTCATATTATTTTCTGTTTTAACAAAAGGTATGCTTGCTATAATTATTACCCCAATAATGGAAAATATGATAATCTTTGCCTTTTTTGATAAAGAAATATCAAAATTCATTGATTGCGGAATAATTTTTATTTTACTTGGTATAAATATACCAAGCCCGACATAAATTGTTGTCAATCCAACAATCGTGAAAACTGATATTTGTTGCAACAAAGATATCCCGGAAAACAACAACGGTAAAAAGCAAACCAATGTAGTCAAAAAAGAATGCCACATATTTTTATAAACCTGGGTTGAATTTTTTAATGTCGCGCTTGTTATAAAATGAAAAGAATAATCTATGCCCAATCCAATTAATGTTGTCCCGAACACAAATGTCAATATATGCGGATGCGCAAAACATAAAAACAGTGCGATCGTGCCACATAAGAAGCCAACAGATAAACTGATTATAACTGTTAATACGGTAAATGCTTTCCTGAACAATAAATAACTAAATAACACAGCCATAAATCCAGCAAAAATGGATAAAATACCAATTTGAATTTTGCTTTTTTGAACCATAACCGCAGTATGTAATGGGATGCCGCTTAGATAAACATTAAGATTTTCTGATTTTTGATTTGATAATTCTTTGCGTAAATGGTTGATTTGTTCTGTTGATGCCTCTGTTTTATTTATATCTACATCAACAGGTATCATAAAATAATGTTTAGAATTTGTGTATTGCCAAAGCAAATTATTATGCAAACTCCATGATGCCCCAGTACTGTTGATATTCATCAAATAATCAGATAACAATAAAAATGGGTCCTGTTTGATTGGAACCAGCGGTGGCATCATTGATTCAGAAATTTGTTTTACGGTATCATCAGCAATTTGTCTTGATTTATTTTGTAGTAAAAGTTCACGGTGTTTCTCACTTAATAAACCATTTTTATAAGGGATTAAATCTTTGGTTGCATTTTTTAATGAAAAATTATTTGATTGCACATTCAACGCACTAAAATTATCAGTGTTTAATAAATTTATAATTTGATTGGCTTTACCAAAAGCTGTTTTTTCGTTATCTGATTCCACAACTATATTTATAACAGATGAAAACTTATCGGATATTTTGTTCGTTGGCCATTGGTCATTTTCACTTGTTTCTACCAAAGACATTAAATCAGTTTGCGTGTGCAAAGGCATCCTGAATGCCAGCATTGAAATAATACCGATAACAATAACCAAACCAAACAAAATTTTTTTAACAAGTGATTTCATCGTCAAAATCTTTCTTTGAACGGTTAAATTCTAATATAACAATAGTTCCATCGTAATATGTCATAATAACCCGTGTTAAATCTTTGCTGGTGCCATACATAGTTAAATTTTGAATCATATCTGCCATAACCGTCAAACGCGGGGTTGCAACCATTGTCCAATTATCTTTGTTTTCTGAATAATCAACATTGAACACAAACAGAAAATCAGACATATCGCCATTTAACATTTTATCTATCATAGATTGAACACGATAAAAATAGGGCAAATCACGCAGTTCTTTATTTTCCCCATTTACGCAATATGTTGTCAGGGTTGATGTAAAAACATCTTCGGATGGTTTTTGTTGATGCCATGTAAAGCCAACATTTTTAACAAATTTTACATAACCTGTGGATATAAATCTTTTTGTAGATTCTGGTAATATTTTTGTTTGTTTAAATGTTGCAGATACAGATGTTAAATTATCAGCAAATGTTTTCAACTTTTCAGGCATTTCGTCTGTTATCTGATAAGCAAAAGCATTTATTGAAAACAAACACAAAAACACAGATATAATTTTATTTATGTTTTTCATGATGACGCCCCCCTTTGATTAACCATAATGGTATTAAGGCACACAAATATGTGTGAAGTAAACTGATATAAAAATTATCGCGAAATCCGTTAAAATGGGAAACCCCATTTTTCGGATAAATTACTTTTGTTGGAACAGAAATAATATTTATACCTTTCCTATATGCCTTTACAATAATTTCAATATCAAATCCCATGCGTTTGAATTTTATGGTTTTTAATACCGGTTCAATAAATTTTAATGGGTAAGCTCGAAATCCGCACATTGTGTCAGGCATTTTTTTATTAAATGTTTCAATCATCACCCAAAAATTAGTTATTTTTCGTCCAATCAATCTTGATTTTGGCGCAGATTCATCATAAATCGGATTGCCAATAATCAAATCGTCTGGATGAGATGTTGCGATTTTAAAAAACAAAGGAATATCACGAATATCATGTTGTCCGTCTGCATCTATTTGCAGGGCGTGTGAAAAACCTTGGTCAATGGCGAAACGAAACCCAGTTAGCATAGCTGCGCCTTTGCCACCATTTTTTTCGTTTTTCAAATAAAAGAAATTATACTTGATGCAAATATTTTTTATCTTTTTTGATTGTGTTTGTGTGCTGCCGTCGTCCACAACAACAACAGGTGTGTTAAATTTACACAATTTATCTGCAACCGGCGCAAAATTATCCGCATGATTAAAACAAGGAATAATAATAATCGGTTTTATCATTTTCTATATCAGCCCTTTATCACTATCTTAGCACCAGAATATTTTTTATCGCCACAACAATAATCAAAAGTAAATTCTTTTTCATTTGTTCTTTTTAATTCAAAATGTACAAGGGTATCTGGTAAAATCAGATTTGAAAATTTCAGTTTTATTATGTGATAGTCATTTATTTCCGTATTAAAATATTGCTTTATAAATAATAAAACAAAATATATCTGGATAACCCCAGGTAAAACAGGGTGATTTGGAAAATGCCCATTAAAATAAGATGAATCTTTTAAGAACGTTAAATCTGCCGACAAATTAGAATCTGTTTTTATAATGTTTTGCATAATTGGTTCTGCCAAATTAGATTCAAATATTGCGTTTATATCTGATTTTATATATTTACCCTGGGTGTTTACAGGAATCGTATTTACAATTCTTATCTTACGCGGTAAACAAACATTTGGGAAAAAGTTTAATAAACATTGCTTTAATTCTTTAATAAATTGATACCGACCATTTTTAATGATGTTTTCTTTGCCCAAATCATTTAATGTGATTATGGCGCAAATAATGTTCCTGTCGTGGCTGGACAAAGCAGATACATAACTTTTATCAATATATTTATATTCACACAGTTTTTCTTCCATTTCTGGTAATGATACGCGTTCTTCTGCGATTTTTACCATACGGTCGCCACGACCTTTTAATAGAAATGTATTATCACCAGTTTTTTCAACAATGTCAGACATTAAATATGGGGTGCTACACGAAAAATCAGATTCAATCAATAATTCATTTGTTTCTGTCAATTTGACATTTACTGGTGGAAAAATATGCCATTCTGGCCCGTTTTTTTGTTGCCTTCCAGCGACACCACCTGTTTCAGTGCTACCAAATATTTCAAACGGGGATACACCAAACATTTTACATGCATCATTGGATGTTTTTGTTTGTAACAAACTGCCCGAAGAATAAATACCGATACAATTATCCTTAAAAGTATATTGATTTTGATATTTTGTTATACCGTCCAAAAACGAAGGTGTTGTTGCAAATAAAATCTTATCATAAGTGTTTTGTTTGTTCTGTAACTCTTCGGGGGTAAAAATTATATCTAAATCAGACGCAATCCCATTTGCCAACGGAAAGAAAAAACGCCAAAGCAAACCATACATATGATATGGCGCAACAGAAGAAACCATAACAGGATTTTCATCAATTAAATATTTTTGATTTTGTGAATGAAAATTGACTTCGGATGCCAACATTTTAAATTGTTTTTTTATGCGTTTCGGTGTTCCAGTGGAACCAGATGTAAAGAAATATAAAAATCTTTCATTTATATCCTTGAAATCCCAATCAATATTGTTTTCACAATTCATATCAACGATATTAAAACCCGTAAAAGAATCAAATTTATCCGATATTAAAAAATTTGTCATTTCAAACAAAGGTTTGGCGTTCTGTTCGGTAAGTAATGCCGGCAATATAATATCTTTGTCCGCCTGTAATGCCGCCATAAAACAGACATAAAAAAGGTACAGGTTGTCTGGGATATAAATTACAACATTTTTGTTTGATATATTTTTTGAAAAATGATTTGCGTATTTCGCGACATCTTGCATAAAATTATCAAAACAAACAGCACCATCAGATTTGTAAAAAACAATTCTGTCTGTATTCTGCTTTTCAATAAAAAGTCGATTTATCGAATTGAACATTTTTCCCTGCTTTTTCGAACAAAGTATTCAATCAGCATCATTAAACCAATTAAGATATAAGATATAAAACCATTATAAATCGTCCAGATTTCTGTCGATAAAAATACTGTAACAAAAGAAATTAATGTGTTGATAAACATGAATACAGCCCATGCAATTGTCGCGTGTTTTGTATATGTTATTTGGTTGTTGTTTAATGGTTTATTACACATTTTTTGTGCGAATTGGGTTATAAGCGGTGTTTTTCGCAAAGATAACGCAAAAATTGCACAGACAGATGCATTCATTAACACAGGATAAAGTTTAAGGAATATTTCTTGATTAAAAAATATTATTGCAAAGCATAGCACAAGTCCCAACACAAACAAATATTTATTTTTTGTATTTATAAAGGAAAATATTACCACCATCAACAAAACAAGACCCAAAAATCGGATTGCGATATTTTGTTGTAATGCATAAAAAATCATAAAAGGATAAGCAACAACAAATGCACCAAAAAATATCTTAGTGATTATTGTTAACAATTTTTTCAGCGGCATCAACAATATCCCCTATGGTGCGGATTTGTCTGAAATCTTCTGGATTAACCTTTTGGTTGATTTTGCTTTGTAATTTAACGATTAAATCAACCGCATCGATACTGTCCAGGTCTAAATCTTCGACCAGATTAGATTCCGTTTTAACTTTGGCTTCTTCACAGCCGAAATCTTTGACCAAAATATCTTTAATTGTGTTAAAAATTTCTTCTTTTGTATGCATTTGATTACTCCAATGTAATGTTTTTAGATTCTGCGATATATTTTGCCAAACTTTCCACAGATTTAAAATATTGTTTGTTTTCTTCTTTGTCTGATTTGAAATTAACACCATACTTCTTTTTTAATGCCATACCCAATTCCAACGCGTCAATGGAATCAAGCCCCAAACCATCGTTGAACAAAGGGGCGCTAGAATCAATATCGGAAACGGTGATATCCTCTAAATCCAAAGCAGATATAATCAGTTCTTTGATTTCTTGTTCAAGAATTTCTTTTTTCATTTTTTACCCTTATATGAACTATTGACAAATACTAGGAAAACAAACAAAGATTGTCAAGCAATCTGTGTCCTAAATAAAGATTTTTTTGTTGTTTCTGTGATTGAAATTGCGTTTTGTCTTTCTTTGGGGTCAAGATTTTCATCAAAAATAATCGCAGGCAACATTTTCAGAGTATAAACAGATGTTGTATTGCCAACATCCCACCATTTTGAACCTTTGCCCAATATATGTGGTTTGTTTTCTATGTGAATTGGTTGAATGTTGTGTTTTGAAAACATTTGTAAGTATGCAAAGCCACGATGAAAATGAACAGTTTTGTTTGTCAAAGTCCTTGTTCCTTCGGGAAAAATTATTATGTTATAACCGGCATCTAAATCTTTGGTTGCTTGATTCAGAAAATCTTCTGGGACCATACTATTTGAAAGATAAACCCGGCGAATTAAAGATTTTATAAAGAAATTTTTAAATAAACTGCCTTTTACTACGCATATAGAGTGTGGTATTATGGACACCAATATCACAACATCTATTAATGATGGATGATTCGCGACAACTATATTGCCACGCAGTTTTTTCATTTCTTTTTCGTTTTTTATTTTAACATCTATCAGTTTCAAAAGGCACATCAATTTAACAAAAACCTTCCATAAACGATGAACTGTGCCAGATAAAATTTCTTTTTGTTTGGTTTTTGAACAGAATATTAAAAGCAATGGGACAATTGTTGCACCAACCAAAATCCCGCCAATTCCAAATATGGCAAAGCAAAAACCACTTAAAAAAGAACGAAAAAATCTTTTCATTATTTCTTTGATAATTTCCAATTGGATGTTTCAATATCTTTCCCGTTTTCCAGATAATCGTGCAGTTGCCTAAAAGACAAAGATGGCAAATCTTTATCATTTGTATTTAATTCATACGCATTTGTTCCGCTTTTATCCAGATATATTGCACATCCGTGAGAACAAACGGGTGTATCCAATATTTTTTCATATTCATCTGGATTTTTTTCTTCGGCATAAACGAATAATACAGGTTTATCAGAAGTGATTGCATCCAACAAGGCATTTTCAATTGTCCTTTCACCAGCCGCAATCGATGTATAAGAATTTTTATTGTTTGTCAGCAAAGATAATTGTCCCATTGATGCATTGTGAACGGAATTACTGAATCCCGCAGGGGACATTTCTTTGTCGGTATAAAATTGATGAATAAGTTTAATTGTTTGTTCCCATTCCCCAAAGCGAGATGCAAAAACAATTCTATAATCATTGTATTCGGGGGCGATTTTCTGTGCCAATGCCACCGCTATTTTTTCAACTGTATTCATTCTGCGCCGCAACATAGCAGGAATAAACGAAACATCCGGAATCTTTTCTGCTTCATTTTCCGTCCAGAATACAAATTTATCAATATACAAAGTGTTGTTCATACTTGAAAAATCGATTTTTTTATAGAATACTAAGGTCATTATAAAAAAAAATTCCTGTTTTGCAAGTTGGATTTGAAATGGAATACGTGTTAAAAAATCTTGGTTTTGTGTGCGCGCTGGGCGCAAATCATGATGATATCATGAAAAATGCACGAATTGGTAATACCCAAGGTATGTTTGCAGAAAAGGTCTTTGTTGATGGTGAAATTGTTCCTTTTGGATATGCGCCTGTCCAAAGAAATCAAGAACTTCGCATGTATGATTTAATAGATTGCGCAATAAATCAAATTGCCGATGATATTGAATTATTAAAGAAAACCTATGCAAAAAATCGTGTTGGAATTATAGTTGGTTCTTCTAATACAGGTGTGCACGAGGCGCAAAAACTTATCGAAACCGCATTTCAAAATAATACAGATTTACCAAAAGATGTGATACAAGATTTAGAACTTGGGACACCTGTTGAATATATTTGCGCCAAAACTGGTTTTTGTGGGCCCGCTTTTACTGTATCGACAGCATGTTCGTCCAGTTTAAAGGTTTTTCAATCTGCGCGTCAGTTGATTGAAAATGGTATTTGTGATGCACTGTTGGTTGGTGGGGTTGATGCGCGTTGCGATTTTGCATTAAATGGTTTTAATGCTTTGGGCGCATTAAGCAAAATACACACAAATCCTTTTTCAGAAAACAGAAATGGAATAAACCTGGGCGAAGGGGCTGCTTTGTTTATTATGGAAAAGGGTGATAATGGTATAAAACTTTTGGGTATTGGTGAAAGTTCTGACGCATATCATTTAACCAGTCCTGAACCAACTGGTTCGGGTGCAATATCTTCTATGGAAAAGGCTTTGGCAGATGCGCAATTAAAACCAAGCGACATAGATTTCATAAATATGCATGGCACAGGAACAACAGCAAACGATGCAATGGAATCTTTGGCGATAAATAATGTATTTGGTGAAAATGTTTTGTGTGCATCAACAAAACCATTAACTGGACATACATTGGGTGCGGCTGGGGCAATAAGTATGGGGTTGTCTTGGTTGATGCTTAAACACAATTTTGTGATACCGCATGTGTTTGACGGTGTGTTTGCGTCTGATTGTGCGAAAATTCACTTATCAGGCAAAAATGAAAATAAAGAAATAAATCGCATTTTATGTAATGCGTTTGCTTTTGGGGGCAGTAATGCCAGTATAATTATGGGAAAATAAAATGAATTGGAATCCGATTGATTTATTACCACAAAAAGCACCTATGGCATTTATAACCGCGATAGAAGATGTTGATTTTGATAATCAAAAAATGGTTACGCGCATAGATATCAAAGATACAGATTTGCTTTTTCAAAAGAATATAAACGGTGTTCCATCTTGTGCTGCACTGGAATATATGGCACAATCAATTGCATGCTATATTGGCGCCCAAGATATACATGTTACCGGCGAAACCAAGGCGGTTGCTGGGTTCATTATGGGGTCGCGTGATTTACATTTTATGATTCCAAAGTTTAATGTGGGCGAAAGTTATTATGTTCATGTTCAATCTTTGTTTTGTGATAACAATATTGCATCATTTGAATGTAAGATATATGATTCAAATAACAATGTTGTTGCAGATGGAAACTTGAACGCATTCAGACCAGATGATATAAACAACTTTATGGAGTATGGAAATGAATAAGACAGTTTTAATTACAGGTGCTTCGCGTGGCATAGGGCGCGCCATTGCGCTTTATCTTGCGCCGCTTGGGTATGATTTGGTTTTACATTATAATTCAAACAAAGCAGCTGCAGAACAAGTTTTAAAAGAGGTTGAATCTTTGGGGGCAAATGCGCGTTTGATATCGTTTGATATATCTAATCGTGAAAATACAGAACAGGTTTTGATAAATGATATAAATGAATATGGCGCATATTATGGTGTTATATGTAATGCAGGTATCGCTGCTGATACCCCGTTCCCAGCAATGAATGGTGATGTATGGGATAAAGTATTACATACAAATCTGGACGGGCTTTATAATGTATTACATCCTTGTGTTATGCCTATGGTTGCAGCTCGTAAACCAGGTCGTATTATTGCGTTGTCATCTGTTTCTGGTGTTATGGGTAATCGTGGTCAGGTTAATTATGCAGCATCCAAAGCTGGCATAATTGGTGCGATAAAATCTTTGGCTTTAGAATTGGCAAAACGCGATATAACTGTGAACGCAATTGCACCCGGTGTAATTGAAACAGACATGACATCTGAATTACCAATCGAAGAAATTCAAAAAATGATACCAATGCGCCGTATGGGAAAGCCAAATGAAATTGCGTCTTTGGTTGCATATTTATTAAGCGATGATGCATCATATATCACGCGTCAAGTTATATCCGTAAATGGGGGATTGATTTAATGAAAAGGGTTGTTGTCACAGGAATGGGCATCATCAGTGCGCTGGGCAATGATTTGGACAGTGCTTATAACCGTTTGCACACATATATAAATGCAGTCGAAGAAAAGAAAGAATTAAAAGAAATTCGTGGACTTAATGCGCATATTGTTGCACCTGTGAAAAATTTTGTTATACCTGAACATTACAATCGCAAGGTATTACGTACGATGGGGCCTGTATCAATAATGGCGGTTCGGGCATCAGAAATGGCTTTGATTGATGCCGGGTTGTTGAATGATGAAATTATAACTTCGGGCAGAACGGGTGTAGCATATGGTTCTTCATTTGGTTCTGCGGGACCAGTGCTTGATTTTTATTCGATGATAAAAACGCATGAGGTTGGACCAATAAATTCGTCTTCGTACATCAAAATCATGCCACAAACGACCGCGGTCAATATATCGCTTTATTTCAAAACTACGGGGCGGTTGATACCAAGCGGAACAGCATGCACTTCGGGCAGTTTATCAATAGGTTATGCATATGAATCAATAAAATCAGGCGCTCAAGATATAATGATTGCTGGTGGCGCAGAAGAATTAGATATGACCCAGGTTGCCGTGTTTGACACACTATACGCGACCAGTGTCAAAAATGATACACCAGAAAAAACTCCGTCCCCATTTGATGTTAATCGTGATGGACTGGTTATTGGCGAAGGTGCGGCAACTTTGATTTTGGAAGAATATGAACATGCAGTAAAGCGCGGTGCAAAAATATATGCGGAAATTATTGGTTTTGGAACAAATACAGATGGAACGCATATAACACAACCGAACAAAGATACAATGGCACGGTGTATGCAGTTGTCGTTAGATTGTGCGGGTTTAAAACCAGAATCAATTGGTTATGTAAATATGCATGGAACCGGGACAAAGCACGGGGATATGGCTGAATCTTTGGCTACGGAATTTGTGTTTGGAAATAATACACCGTGCAGTACACAAAAAAGTTATGTTGGTCATACCCTTGGGGCGTGTGGCGCATTGGAATCAATTTGGTCAATTCAAATGATGAATAATGGTTGGTTTGCACCGACTTTGAATCTGGAAACCCCAGATCCAGAATGTGGAAAACTTGATTATATAATGGGGCAGGGGCGCAATATTCGAACAGAATATGTTATGAACAATAATTTCGCCTTTGGCGGGATAAATACATCAATTGTGTTTAAGAAAATGTGAACTCAGATTTAAATATAATTAAAAAATAAAACACGCCCAAAAGGGCGTTTTTATTTCTGGTGGAGGCACAGGGACTCGCTCGGGCAAAGCCCTGCGCGCAAAACGTGACGATTTCACTACACTGCGTTTGTGAAATCTACTTATTTTCGCTCGGCACAAATGCCTGTGCGGCATTCGTTAGCGCTCAAACTTCATTATATTCGTTTTCGCTTACTCATAGTCGCTCGGCATAAATGCCTGTGCGCAAACCGTGACGATTTCACTTCGCTTCGCTTGTAAAATCTACTTGTTTTCGAACCCTTCGTTGCTTCGCAACTCTGGTCGGGTTCTCGTCCCGTGCCACAAAAATAAAACACGCCCAAAAGGGCGTTTTTATTTCTGGTGGAGGCACAGGGACTCGAACCCTGGACCCACTGATTAAAAGTCAGTTGCTCTACCAACTGAGCTATGCCTCCATCGCACTTTTTATGTGCATCGGGGGCAATTTTGCCACATAAAAAACCAAAAATCAAGAAATTTTTACATTTTTTTACAAATAATTGTGGATTCAGACATCAAATCATGGTTTGAATTGGAAAACAAAATGTTGTTGTTGATATTAATGCCCAAATCCACATGAGTATTATCGGAAAAAAATGCCAATAATACCATCAGTATGAATCCCTAGGTTTTTATGGACAAATCATTAAAAAATGTTGCATAATAAAAATTCAGAAAGGAAAGGAATAGTGAATAAAAAATCAACCATATGTGGAATTGTGGCTGTTGGTCCAGATGATGTAATCGGGCAAAATGGTGTTATGCCGTGGTATTCGCGTCAAGATTTATATCATTTTAAGAATTTAACGACACCACACCCTTGTATATTTGGCAAAACAACTTTTATGAATTTACCTGTTACGCCACTGCCAAATCGATTGAATATAGTGTGCAGTTCTGCATACAAAAATCGATTGTATAATAATGTGTTGTATATAGATTCATTAGAAAACGCTATTAAATCTTGCAAGATGTTTCCGTATGTTTTCATATGTGGGGGCGCCAAGATTTACGAATATGCATTAAATAATGATTTAATAGATATAATGTATATAACAAAAATTTATGATGATAAATTATCCGAAAATATTGCGCAGAATCCGGATAAATATATTAGATTCCCGATAAACACTCATGTTTTTTTTGATTCTGATAAATGGGTCGTAAAAAGAATGATGTATCCAGAAAATGTTTTACCAAAAGAACATGATGACATAATGGCTAAATTTTTTAAATGTATTCGCGCGCGATAAAAAATGCTTTTAATTTTGTTTTGTATTTGCTAGGATAATATTCATCGTAATGAATAATGTATGGGGGACAAATGAAAAAAATATGTATTTTTGTTGCTTTGATGCCTATTGTTGCTTTTGGGGCTGACGACTGTGCGACAATGCGAAGTGTTCCAAGTGGTGTCCAAACATTACAAGATGTTATCAATCTGGGGCTTTGTCGCAATCCACAAACCGCTGCGGCATACGCTTCTTTGCGGTCCAGCCATTTTAACAAAAACGCGGGTTATGCGAATTATTTGCCAAGTGTAAGGGCGGGACTTTCTGCGGACAAAGGGTATGCTAATAAAGAGTGGGGTGATTGGGGATATGGCGCTTCGATTTCTGCGTCTTATTTAATTTTTGATTTTGGCAAAAGAACGGCAGATATGAATCAAATGATTGCTGCATACCGTGCGGCGGGATTTGATTATGATGAAAGTATACAAAATTTTGTGTATGGATTAATCGGGGCTTATTATGAATTATTAAATGCAGATGCAGATGTGGAATCTGCGGAATCTGCATTACGGGTTGCCCAGACCGCAAAAGATACCGCCGATAAAAAGTTCAAAGCGGGTGCTGTGGCCAAGGCGGATGTTTACAAGGCAGATACTACATTGGCATCGTCACAATTGTCATTGGAACGCGCGAAAAACAATCGTGAAATTGTAAAGGGGACATTACTAACAAAGTTATCTTTCCCTGCGAACCAGGATATAACTATTGCAGATATGCCGTCTAATTTCGGTAGTGCTGCTGAAAACAAAAGTATAGATGATTTGATAAAAATTGCACAAGAAAAAAGACCTGATTTATTAAAGGCATCGGCAAACAAAGATGCGGCGTGGCACAAAAGAAATTCTGCGTTTTTGAAAAATTTACCGTCAATTTCTGCATCTGCAAGCGCCAGATGGAACGATGATTCTTTGTCTGGTGTTTTTTCACCAGAATCAGACAGAATCAACGGTTCAATTGGTATCAGTGTTTCAATGCCTTTGTTTGCTGGGTTTGCAAATATGTATGGGTTACGCGCAGCTGAATCTGATTATGATCGTGCGAAATATAACGAACAGCAAACAAAAAATTCGGCGATGATGGATGTGTTTACTGCATATCAAAATTATAAAACCGCCCAAACTGTGTTAACCCAAACAGAAAGTTTATTGAAATCTGCAACGGAAAATGAACGTGTTACTTCTGGAATGTACAAAGTAGGGCGCAGTACAATGCTTGATTGGCAGACCGCACAATCTGAATTGATAAATGCGCAAAAGCAAAATAATGCGGCTAAATATGATTTGTTTGTAAAACGCGCGGCTGTTGCACTGGCAATTGGCGATATTAAATCAGAATTGGAGGGAGAATAAATGAAAAGAAATTGGTTTTTACGACATAAATGGTGGACGCTATTTTTAATTGCCTTGATTGCGATGATTGTGGCGATGTTTGTGGTGGGAAAAAAAGTTGAAAAGAAAAACTTTGTCACAATGGATATAACGCGTGGCGATATTGCACAAACCGTAACGGCTACTGGTGAAATTATGCCAGTGAATACGGTCAGTGTTGGTTCCCAGGTTTCTGGTACAATCGAAGAAATATTTGTCGATTATAATTCAACCGTTAAAAAAGGCGATAAATTATTAACCATTGAACCTTCTGTTTTACAGGCATCTGTTGATGAAGCCAAGGCATCATTAGATTCCGCGATTTCACAACGCGATTACGCAAAAAATGAATACGAACGCAATAAATATTTATTCGAAAGTGATTTTATCGCGCGTTCAACAATGGAACAATCGCAAACTCAATATGAACAGGCCCAGGCATCTGTTGTTCGCGCCCAATCTCAATATGACAAAGCGGTAACCAATTTAGGATATGCAACAATTACTTCGCCTGTGGATGGAACTGTGATTTCGCGCAAGGTGGACAAAGGTCAAACAGTTGCTGCGTCTTTTCAAACCCCAGATTTATTTTATATCGCAGAAGATTTAACAAAAATGCAAATAGAAACTTCTGTGTCAGAGGCAGATATCGGTGTAATAAAGCAGGGTCAATCAGTCACTTTTACTGTTGATGCGTATTCGGGTTTAACATTTGAAGGTTCTGTGCGTCAGGTTCGACTTTCGCCAACAACAACATCTAATGTTGTCGTTTACACTGTGGTTATTGATGTTGATAATAGTGATTTAAAATTGATGCCGGGTATGACTGCGTTTGTGACAATTACGGTTAATTCTGCCAAAGATACATGGAAAGCACAAAATTCTGCTTTCTTAATCCGCAGTTTTGAAGGTATTGTTGAAATCAACGATGAATCAATAACACCACAAAATCATTTGGCGATTATGCGCGAAGGTAAAATAATTTTGGTTTCGTATAAAAAGGGTCTGGCCACCGCAACCGAAACACAAATTATTTCTGATGAAATAATGGCGGGGGACAAGATTGTTATTGGATACATGGGACAAAAATCAAAAACAAAAACAAAAAATAGTCGTGGTGGCGGCATGATGGGCGGTCCTGGTGGCGGTCCGCGCTAGGGGTGAACACAATGAAACAAACACCAATAATATCAATGAAAAAAATCTGTAAAAGTTTCCCGCTGGAAATTGGCGGTGAGCAGCAGGTTTTATTTGATATATCTTTCACAATCAATCCTGGGGAATTTGTTGCAATTATGGGACCATCGGGTTCTGGAAAATCAACTTGTATGAATATAATCGGCGCATTGGATTCCGCAACCAGTGGTATTTATGAATTATATGGCAAGGATATTACAACTTTATTGCCTGATGAATTGGCAAAAATAAGAAATGAATATATCGGTTTTGTTTTTCAAAATTTTAATTTATTACCAAAAAGAAACATTTTGGACAATGTTATGTTGCCGTTAATGTATCGTGGACTTCCCATGGAAGAACGGCTTGAACGCGCACGCGAAATGTTACAACTGGTGAATTTGGAAAATTTCGAAACATATTTACCGACACAATTATCCGGTGGTATGAAGCAAAGGGTTGCTATTGCGCGTGCATTGGCTGGAAATCCTAAATTGATTTTGGCAGACGAACCAACAGGGGCGCTTGATTCCAAAATGGGAAATGAAATTTTAAAGTTCTTTAAAAAGTTAAACAAAGAAATGGGAATAACCATTGTTATGATTACCCACGAATTTGAAATTGCAAGTTATGCAAATCGCGTAATACATATTTATGATGGGTGCATAACCTATGATGGACCGATTCCGAAAAACGAATCTGTATTATTAAAATCAGAACAAAAGGCGCGCAAAAAATGACATTTTACGATATTGCACATGAATCTTGGTTGTCCATCAGTGGAAACAAAATGCGTTCTTTTTTAACGGTTTTGGGTATTGTTATTGGTATTATGGCTGTGGTTATAATGGTGGCGGTTGGGGAAACAGTTCAACAATCAATAACTGACCAGTTTTCATCGCTTGGGACAAATACGATAATGATACGCGCAGGTGCCGCACAAAGTGCTGGTGTGCGCAGCGGTAATCGCATGACATTGACAATGGATGATGTTCAATATCTTTCACAATTGCCAGATGTAGCGGCTGTATCGCCAGTGGAAAACAGTTCTGCCCAGGTTGTATATGGAAATAAAAATTGGTCTACATCAATGGTTGGCGTTTATCCAGGATACGCAACCGTTCAAAATATTGAAATAGAATACGGGACATTTATTGATATGTCTGCGGTGCGCAGTGCGGCAACATATGCGGTAATTGGACCTGATACAGCCGAAGAATTGGGCATGCCAAAAAATCCAGTTGGTGAAATTATTCGTGTTCGCAATACTCCATTAACTGTTATTGGTGTGACCAAGGCAAAGGGGGATTCTGGTATGATGTCCCAAGACGATATGATAATCGTTCCAATAACTACTTTGAAAAAAAGAATTTCTGGTTCCAGATTCCCAAATTCAGTCAATATAATTTCTCTGAAATTGTATCAAGATTCAGATAATAATATAGCGACAGAACAAATCACAACACTTTTGCGTCAACGTCATAAATTAAAAGATGGCGCAGATGATGATTTTCAAATTACAGATATGAAACAAGTTATGGAGACGATGGAAACGGTAAGTGGTTATTTAACCTTGTTATTGGTTGCGATTGCGGCTGTATCATTGTTGGTTGGCTCTATCGGTATTATGAATATGATGTTGGTATCGGTGGCAGAACGCACCCGCGAAATTGGCATTCGCAAGGCGATTGGTGCCCAAGAAAGCACAATTGTCACACAATTTTTATCAGAATCAATATTGATATCATTTATTGGTTCTATGTTCGGTTTAATTCTAGGTGTCGGATTATCCCAAGGGGTTGGTCGTTTTATTTTACATTATAATGTCCCTTTTTCAATTTGGCCGGTTGTGGTATCTATATCAGTTGCGGTTGTTGTAGGATTGGCATCGGGTGTGATGCCTGCGATTAAGGCGGCAAAATTAAACCCAATAGACAGTTTAAGATACGAATAAAAATTGATGTCTTAAAAACCACGCATAGATTTTAATCTTTTTATGCGGTTTTCTATGGAAGGATGTGTTTCCCCAATTCCTGCAAACATACGCTTTTTATCCAATGGGTTTGCAATACAAACATTTCCCATCAATTCACATTTATCCAGTGATTCAACACGTGGGTCAACGCTGATTTTTTTTAATGCAGAAATCAAAGCACTTGGATTTCTTGTAATGTGTGCAGATGCGGCATCTGCGGCATATTCGCGTGTTCGTGACAGTGCAAAATAAATAATTGGCGCAAGTAATAAATTAAAAACAAGTAACGATAACCACAACACTAATAGCACAAGTTGCATATTGTTTTGTTCTTTGTTGTCATTATGTTGTGTGTTATTGGAATACGAGAAAGAACGCGCGATAAAATCAGCCAATAATGTCAATGCCCCAAGACAAGTAATAATGATAACATCTAATCGAATATCACGATTTTTTATATGTCCCATTTCGTGTGCAATCACTGCTTCCAGTTCCAAAGAGGTTAATTTGTTTATAATACCACTGGTTAAAGCAATAGATGCATTATCTGGTGATGTCCCCGTTGCAAAAGCATTTAAACTTGTGTCATCTATAACATATACACGTGGTGTCGGCAGACCTGTGGCCAAGGCGACATTTTCAACACATTTAAAAACTTTTTTGTTTTCGGTATCTTTTTCGTTCAATTCGTGTGCGCCAGCAAACCCCAGCATCATATTACTGCCACAAGAATAAGAAATAATCGTCCATATAAAACATACGGCAATAATCACGGGAAATGCGGTGTATATCAAATTCAATGCTTCGTCAACAGACATAAAAGCACAAGATAATAAAAACACAATCATTCCCAACACAACAGGAAACAGTAAAACCAATAACACAGTTTTTATATTATTGCGTTTTATGTGTTGATAAACATCTTGAACCATAAATCAAACCCTAGAATTTTACATTTGGTGCATGCTTGACTGCTTCGCGTTCTGTTTCATCCAGTTCAAAATATTTTTCTTCATTAAAATGAAATATCGCCGCAACAATATTCGAAGGGAAAGATTTAACCTTGATATTCATACTTTGCACAACGGTGTTATAAAATTGTCTTGCTGCTTGAATTTTTGTTTCTGTATCTGATAATTCTTGCTGTAATTCCAAAAAGTTTGTATTTGCTTTTAATTCAGGATAACTTTCTGACAATGCGAACAAAGATTTTAATGCACCAGATAATGCGCCTTCTTCCGCGTTTTTGCCATCGACACCTTTTGCAGACATTGCAGCAGAACGTGCAGCCACCACAGCAGATAATGTTTCGCGTTCATGTTTTGCGTATCCTTTGACAACTTCTACAAGATTAGGAATTAAATCATATCTGCGTTTCAATTGGGTGTTTACGGTCGACCATGCCTCTTTAACATTTTGACGACCAGAAACCAAGGAATTATAAGTTAAAATAAAGAACAAAATCACACAAATCAACACTATTATTGCTATTATCATGATAAATCCTTTTGCTAAGTTCATCATTTATCCTACAACAATAGGCCTGTGTTTACAAGGAAAAATAATTGTTTTTTTAGTGTTTTTCGTTTCCTTCGTTATTTATATATTTGAAAAAATCTTGGGGTGTTGAACCGGTTGCATCAATTATTTTTGCAATGCTGTTGGTCGAAGGCCACCTTGGTTGTTCGTATTTGGAAAATCTTTTGCTTTTGTTAAAAGTTGTCGGATCCAAACCGCTTCGTTTGGCAAGACCAGAACAAGATAAACCATGTTCTTTTGCAAATAATTCAATCGCGCGCCAGATTTGATAATGATTCATTGTGTTTCTCTCTGTTTGTTTTGTTCCCAATTCCTTTGGGTATATTATCATTATAATAGAATAAAATCAATAAATACAACCGTTATGAGAATACAAACCTAGAAAATTACAAAAATATTCGTTTTTTGTGTTGTTTGTTTCTTGTTTGTTTGGTTAATAATAAATTTGGATGATTAAGAGTTTACAATTGACTTTGAATAAAAGAGAGATTAAAGTTGACAAGTGATTTTTATATAAACAATTTATTCCAAAAGGTGAACAAATGACAGCTAATGAATTGCGTAGATTATATATAGATTTTTTCGTAAAACGTGGTCACAAAGAAATTCCATCGGCATCGTTGATACCAGAAAACGACCCATCTGTTTTGTTCACTACTGCGGGAATGCATCCATTGGTTCCTTATTTAATGGGGGAATCCCATCCGCTGGGACAACGTTTGGTTAGCTGTCAAAAATGTTTGCGTACCGGTGATATTGAATCGGTTGGTGATGCTACGCATTTGACTTTTTTTGAAATGTTGGGTAATTGGTCGTTGAATGATTATTTTAAAAAAGAATCTATTGGTTTTTCTCACGAATTTTTGACCCAGGTTTTAAAAATTCCCCAAGAAAAAATAGCGGTGACTTGTTTTGCTGGTGATGAATCTGCACCACGGGATACAGAATCTGCCAAGATATGGCAAGATTTGGGATATCCAAAAGAACGCATATTCTTTTATGGCAAAAAGGAAAACTGGTGGGGACCTGCGGGAACTACTGGACCTTGTGGACCAGATACAGAAATATTTTATATTCATGATAAACCAGATTGTGGTCCAAATTGTGGTCCTGCATGCGGTTGTGGTAAATATGTTGAAATCTGGAATAATGTATTTATGCAATTTAACAAAGACAAAGACGGCAATTATGTCCCGTTGGGTCGGCATAATGTTGATACAGGATTGGGATTTGAACGCGCTTTTTGTTTTGTGAACGGTGTATCAAGTGTTTATGATACTGAATTATTTAAACCTATTATTGATGAAATAAGTGAATTGACAAACACAAAATATGAACCAAACAATTACAAGGCATATCGTATAATTGCAGACCATCTGCGTGCGTCTACATTTATATTGGGGGACGATCGTGGAATTGCACCATCAAACGTGGACCAGGGTTATATCTTGCGTCGTTTAATTCGTCGTGCTTATCGCTATTTGGCGCAAATGAACGCACCGGCAAATGCGA
The DNA here is from genome assembly GCA_045648925.1 of Candidatus Enterousia sp. GTDB lineage: Bacteria > Pseudomonadota > Alphaproteobacteria > Rs-D84 > Rs-D84 > Enterousia. The sequence continues at coordinate 50,145 of JAZROY010000009.1, read as the reverse complement.
TGGCAAAGATAGCAAAAGTTGTTATTGAAAAATACAAAGACATATACCCAGAATTAGAACGCAATCAAGAATTTGTTATAAACTCATTAAATCGTGAAGAAGAAATATTTTCGCGTACACTTGAATCTGGTATGAAAATCGCGAAAAAGTATCTTGAAAATGTGGCAAATAATCAACTTGCTGCGGCGGATGCGTTCAGATTATATGATACTTTTGGTTTTCCGCTTGAATTCACCCAGGAACTGGCAACTGAATATGGTGTATCTGTGGATGCCGATGGTTTCCATAAACTTTATGCGGAACACCAAGAAAAATCTCGTGCTGGTGCAGAACAAAAATTCAAAGGTGGACTTTCAGACGATTCAATCGAAACAAGACGGTTGCATACTGCAGCGCATTTGATGTTGGCTGCGTTGCGTCGTATTTTGGGCGATTCTGTTATGCAAAAGGGTTCAAATATCACACCAGAACGTTTGCGTTTTGATGTGTCTTTTAACAGACGCATTGAACCTGCGGAATTGGCAGAAGTAGAAAAAATAGTGAACGATGCAATTGCGGCGGCTGTTCCTGTGGAATGTACAGAAATGCCATTGGATGAAGCACGTGCGTCTGGTGCGATTGGTGTTTTTGGTGATAAATATGGCGAAGTGGTAAAAGTTTACAAGATGGGCAAGTGGTCAAATGAAATTTGTGGTGGACCACATGCCGCTAATACTGGCGAATTGGGCAGATTCAAAATATTAAAAGAAGAATCTAGTTCTGCCGGGGTCCGAAGAATCAAGGCCGTATTGATTCAAGATAAATAAAAGATTCTTTGTTGCAATAATGTGAATTTTTTAGTATAATATACCTAGGTACAGGGGTGTTAAATCGCTGTGCAGCAATATGAAAATAAAGAACTATAAAAAGGGTGGGGGACATGTTCACAAAAAAAGAAGATCCATTTTACAAAAGATATTATCTGTTTGGTAAATGTGTTTGGAAAAAACAAAAATCAGCCAAAGAAATGGTTATGTTTATAATGAATGAAATGAACGGGCATTGTGCAGATATGCAGGCAACACTTAGAAAAAATACCAGAAAAATATTAAAATATGTTGATGAACATTATGAAGCCAAAAAAGTAATCCCAAAGAAACGCAAAAAATAATTTTTTTATTTATACATAATACACCGCCAACAGGCGGTTTTTTTATTGATTAAAAAATACGATTTTAATATCATTTAAATAATTCAAAGGAGATTAAGGATACAAAATCATTAGAAATGAAGTTTTTTAAGGCATTTTTGCTGTTGTTTTTGATGCAATGGGCAACTGTTGTATATGGTCGGGTTTTGTGTTTTGGTAATAAATCAATCAATCTTTTACAATCGTGTACTTCGACACATAAATTAAATGTTCAATACGGTAATGAATATTGGTGTGCGCCGTTGACAACTACCTGGGCTTCAGATTCTTTGCATGTTGAATTTGGTGGAACGACATATACTGTTTGTGATGGTGAATGTCCATCGGGTCAATATATTATGCCTGCGACACCACCGGCACCGGAACAATTGTCAATCAGTTGCACATGGACACAAACAGATACGAATGCATATTTGATTTCTGATGGAAATCAGTATTTTGATACTGGTTTTGGTCCCGATAACACTAATGAAGTAGAAATAACCGCAAAAATAGTTAACGGTGAAAATGCCCGGTTATATGGAACATCTGGTTCAACATGTTTTTATGATGTCACGGTCGATAGTTATGGTGATATATATTTTAGAATCGGAACCTCTACTTATGGCACATATTTCCGTGGCAGTTCACTATCAATGACTGATAAACACGCATGGATAATAAAAAACCATAAATCTGGACCAACAAAAAAGTTAATATATCATGATGTTGTCAGTAATAATGGAAAGTTAGGTCAGATGAACTCTTACAACTGTAATACGACAAACAACACAATAAAGATTTTAAAAAATGATTGGAAGACCGTAAGTTCTAATAGTGGTGACATCTGGTTATATTCAATCAAGGTTTGGGATAAAAATGGTAATCTGTTGCATGAATATCAACCCGTGGCCCAGGGAACAAATATTTGTGGATATATTGCACCAACAAATTGTTTGTGGGACGCTGTAACACAACAGGTACTTTTACCTGGTGGCACAGGACAAACAGGATATGGTGTTGATAAATAAATACAATAAATTATGATATTATGTATAATCATATAAGCAAATAATAAGAATAATGAAACAAGATATCATTGATTTTATGTTAAAAACATATCACGCGAAACCAGAATACCTTTGGAAACGGTATCCAACTTGTTGTGTTTTTCGCCACAATGATAATCGAAAATGGTTTGCAATTATAATGACTGTGCCGCGACGGGTTTTGAAATTATCTGGTGATGAAAATATAGATGTTATAAATGTAAAATGTTCAACCGATGATATCGGTTTTTTGCGTGATATTCCGGGCATCCTGCCGGCATATCATATGAGCAAGGCAAATTGGATTTCGGTTGTTCTGGATGGCACAGTGCCACAAAAGAATATAAAACAATTGATAAAAGTATCGTTTGAACTGACCGAGAAAAAACATGTCGTATTGTAATTGGGAACATACATCTTTATTGAACCAGAAATACCATGATAACGAATGGGGCGTGCCAATACACGATGACAGAAAACAATTTGAATATTTGATGATGGAAGTTATGCAGTGCGGACTTAGCTGGGATTTGATGATAAATAAACGGGATATTTTCAGAAAATGCTTTGATAATTTCAATTATGATAAAATCGCATTATATGATGATACCGACATTAACCGCATTATGAACACAACGGGGATGATAAAATCGCCCCGAAAGATAAATGCGATTATCAGCAACGCAAAATGCTTTCAGCAAATAAGGAAAGAATTTGGTTCTTTTTGTAATTACATATGGGCATTTTCTGATAATAAAACCATTTTGTACGATAAACATAACATGGGATATATCCCTGTCAGCAATGGTCTGTCAGACAAAATAAGTCGTGATTTGAAACATCGTGGATTCAAATATCTGGGGTCAATCACAATATATTCACACCTGCAGGCATGTGGCATTATAAACGACCACGATGAAAACTGCCCACGTTTTAGTTATATCAATAAACGAACCCAAACTGTTCATAAGAAAAGACTCTTGGAAAAAGACGTTCACAAGTTTGTATAAAAATTTGCGCTGGACGGCAAAATACCGATTTTTAAATATGTTCCAAATATGCAGATAATTTTACGGATTAACAAAATTATTATCTAACCCGTTTTATTTCAATACCAACAACTTGTTCACGCTGTAATTCCGCGCGTGATACAAATTTAGTAATTACATCCATCAATTCATCTATATCGCGAAAACCGGAACGTTTGATATCCAGATTTTTAAACAAAGATTCAAAATCTGGTGCAACGTGCATATTTAATATTTCACAGATAATAGATTCTCTTTCATTTTCTGCATCGTATAACAAGAATCTATCACCCGCCTTCATCTTTTTGCGTTTTTCATCGTATGCGCGTAATTCAATATCTTTTTGTCCAGATTTTATCATTTCAAAATATTTGTGTCGAACACTCATGGTGAACTGGTATGGAATATCCGGTGCAATATCTTGTTTTTTTGACAACATTACAAAATCTCGAGTCGTTTTAAATATGTAATTCTTTTCCGTGACGTGCACCTGTTTTATCTGTTCCATCCCCAAATTTTTGTTTTAGTGATTCTATCTGTTCCGGCAAAATTTTTTGAAACAGAATTCCTGGATGAGACACAGGATGTTCTGGCTTTAATCTCGTTAATTCTGTTGAAATGTCGCCATCTGGGAACCGACACATATCATCTGAAATATTTAATGCATCAAAAATTTTTCTAGATGTTTCTGGTATTATAGGCGAAGATAAAATCGCGCAAATTCTAGCCAAATTAAATGAATAACGTAGTGTAAGTGCAACATCAGCCATATCGTTTTCTTTCGCACGTTTCCAAGGCTCTTTTTCAGTAAAATAAGCATTTGCAGTAGAAAATATCGTATACAATGTTTGAATTGATTTTCTAAACTCTAATGCTTTCATATTTGTGTCATATTCTTTTATCAATTTTTCTATATTGGCAGAATACCGTTTTTCGATATCTGTTTCTATACCACCACTCGGAATCACATCTCCAAAATGTTTATTATTCATCACAAATACGCGTTGTATAAAATTGCCGTATGCATCGGCTAATTCACTATTCACTGCTTTGGCAAAAGCTTCCCATGTAAAATTACTATCGTCGCTTTCTGGAATGTTCGCCATCAGTGCATAACGCCAATAATCAGCAGGATACAACTCCATCGCTTGGTTCATGAATATGCCACGTTTTAAACTTGTTGAAAATTTTCCATCATAATAATTCAACCAATTAACCCCTTTGATATAATTGGGTTGTTTGAATTCGTTCCCTGCACCTATGATAGTGGCTGGAAATGTTATAGTATGAAATGGTATATTGTCTTTACCCATAAATTGAGTGTATCTAGTATCGCTGTCTGCTGCCCACCAGTCCATATAGTTACGATTTTTTGGATCTTGATCCGACCAATCTTTTGTTGCAGAGATATAAGCAATAGGGGCATCAAACCAAACATAGAATACTTTATTTTCATACCCAGGTTTATCTACTGGTACCCCCCACGATAAATCACGTGTAATACAGCGGTCTTGCAAACCTTCTTTAAGCCATTTTTGGGCGATGCTTTTAACCAACTTTGGCCAAGAATCTTGTGTTTCTATCCATTTTTGTAAATCTTGCTCAAGTTTAGACTGTAGCAAAAATAAATGTTTCGTTTCACGTAATTCAAGGTTAGAGCTTCCAGAGATAGCAGATTTTGGGTCTATCAAATCTGTTGGATCTAAAACCTTAGTACATGATTCACATTGGTCGCCACGTGCACTATCATAACCACAAAAAGGGCATTTGCCAATGATGAAGCGGTCTGCAAGAAACATATTATCATCAACAGAAAAGAATTGTTTAATAGTTCTTTCTTCTATAAAGCCGTTTTCTTCAAGTTTTTTGGCAATATATTGTGTTAATTTGATGTTGTTTTTAGAAGAACTGCGTCCAAAATAATCAAAAGACAAATTATAAAATTTGTTCATTTCTTGTTGAATTGTGAATTGCCTATCGCACAATTCTTGGGGTGTTATCCCTTCTTTTTTTGCAGCAACTTCAGTTGGACTACCATGTTCATCGGTTGCACAAATATATAATACATCTTCGCCTTTAGATCTCAGATACCGTGCGTACACATCCGAAGGCAATAAAGAACCGACAAGATTTCCAAGATGCTTTGTTCCATTTACATACGGTAAAGCACTGGTTATGAGATATTTCATAGATAAACTCCTTAATACTAAACACAAAAGTTGCCAGTGACATTTTAAAACTATTTTTCATCTTTGCAATAAAAATAAAAACATAATCCAATGTGGTCCATATATAAATGGTGTATGGAACAAACTTTTAGAAGTTGATTATCGTGAACAGAAAGTAAATTATTATAATTTCCGGGCCGATATTGATTTTGATAATTTTCTTGGCAACCAAACATCAAGAATTTTTACATCATAACCCTTACTTTGTAAAATAGTAGATAAATATCCAACCCCAGATTTTCTTCGGCTGTTCTGTGGCTGATTGGTGCCGGGGTTGTCAAGATAATAAAATTATTTTTGTTCTGCGTATTTTGCAATCTCATTTTTTAAACTGGGGTCTGCGGGCAAATCTGCAAATTCTGACGGATCTATCCATTTATAATCGGTGTGTTCATTCGACAACTTTACTTCTCCTCCCAGATATTTTGCCAACAAAGTGATACCAACGGTCTGCCTTTCTTTGGCCGGCATCATAAAGGACCACAAAGACCAAGGTCTGAATTCTATTTCTACATCTAATCCGGTTTCTTCAAAAACTTCGCGTTTTATACCATCTGTGGTTTTTTCACCATATTCAATTTTGCCACCGGGAATATCCCACAGTTCCGCAAATACATCTTCTTCGCAACTGCGTTTTAAAACCAAAATTTTGCCATCTTTGTGTATAATTGCCTTCAGGGCAACTTTAAATTCCGCCATTTTTACTCTCCAGTTATGTTGACACATTGATACTACCGCATAAATTCACAAAATCAAGGTTTCCATATGAAGATTATGTAAATAAAAGTCATGAAATAAAACCAGGTTTTACTTCGTATAGCCACTGTGTAGCAAATATGTAGATTTTTTGTTTTTTGGTGGTGATTAAGCACAAATATACGAAAAAATTACCAGACACACGGACGATTGTGTCGATTTTCTGCGTTTTTTAAGAGTTTGTTTGTCGTGACATACGGATTGATCCGTATTTTTGAGTAAATTTTTGTAAAAACAATCATTTTTTGATTTGTCTAAACAATCAACATTTATGCAATTTTTCCGCAGAAATCCGGCGTATTTTACATATGTGACCCACCAAGGAAAGTGACATACGGATTAACAGCAGGTCCCAAAAATTCAGAAAAACTTTTTATGAACATCGTGTGTGACGCGGAAATCGTGGAGTTGCGGATTGTGTAGCCGTGTATCCACCGTGTAGCAAATTTTTATTGTGTAGCCAATGTGTAGGAAAAAAATTGTGTCGTCGTGTAGCTAGATGTATCCAAAGCAAACAAAAAAGCGCCCCCTAAAAATTGGTGCACGGAATTTTTTTTATAAATGCACAATTTCAATATCTGGTAATTGTGCTGTAATATATTCGGCGGCTAATCTGCGATGACATTGTATTGCAGATTTTTCTGTACACAACAAACATATCCTATCAAGTTTTGATATATCGCACTTTTGCAACGGATTGCGTTTTTGCAATAATTCGCGATACATTTTTTCGTATTCTGCCCATGTAATTTTTTTATCTTTATACGCCACTAAAATATCAGAAGTTGGCGCAAATTCTGGATGATATTCATAGCGATTGCTCAAAACTTTTGCTAAATTATCACCGTTATAATATGGGACATAGGTGCTGGTCCGCCATTGGCGGATATCCCAAACACAACTTATGCGTGCCGCATTCAACACATCCAGAAATGCTTCTGGGGTTTTACCACTGAAACCAATCGTGAATATCTTTGTCATATCAATACAAAAATAGCCCATTAAGCATTAAATAGCAATGATTTATCTTGTGTGTAAAAAATGTTCAATGGCAAACAGGTAACAACCACATAACTTCCGTTGTAAAAGCAAGGAATCGTGGTGCTATAAACAAATTATTCTTAAAACCGAACACAATATAAATTGAATTATAAAAAATACTGGCACGCCCAATAAAGGAATAAAAAATACCTTTTCCCTATAAATAGGTGCAAGAACATAACCAATCCACATCAATAGTCCAAGTACTATAAATATGCAAAAAATATCATTATTTGCCATCCAAACCTGTTGTTGATTCCCATTCATATGGGAATATGTGTTTATCCAAATGCTTTCATATTTTGCAATCCTACTAAAGTAAGCTAAATCACACAAAAAGGTATATAAAGTGCCGAATAAAAATCCGGCAATTATATACATAAAAAGGTACATTTTTTGTTTCATGGTTAATATTCTACATTGATAATCAAATCATGTCCATTGTTTTTGAACCAATCAGTAAAACCGTCCATGCCTGATGTTAAATCTATACAACCAGCAGAGCCAGGTGTCGCACCGCCATGAATAGAAAAACCGTCTCTTCCAAAAGTATTTGTTTCTTTGGATGGTTCTAACCATACTCGCGAATTGCCCCAACTAGATTCGCCACCCGGCCAAGAAGTGTATCGTTTTATAACATTATAATCAGAACGATATTGTAATTCATTTTGTCGGGCAACATATGTACCTTTTGGTATTGGCCCTTTGTTTTTTTGATCTTGATATTCGGGGGTTTGAAATCCATCTTTTCCGGATACCGCATTCCAGAATAAAATTGTATTATCACCATCATAAACTGTTAATTTTTGTCCGTCAAATACGGCGTATTGACCATCTTTAACATCTATTTTTGTTTCAAAAGTATTACCCTTATATCTATAAGGTTCTTGTTGTTGTTTTAATTCTTCTTTTATTTTTACTTCGGTCCAATGACCTGGTTTTACGGCACCATTTTCTTTAATTTTATTTTCTTTTCTAAAATTTTCTATCGCTTCAAATAATCTCTGATTTGGATATTGATTTAGTTTTTTATCAGATTCTCCAGCTCTGGAATCAGGGGTATAGTAGCCAAGTTTGAACAAAGCCCTTTTTAACCATTTGATATCGCGAGTATCCACACTTCTATCGCTTGCAACATCTTGATGCAAATGAGAATCATGATAGTGTGCATTTTCTATATCTTCCATACTTAACACACAACGACAGTTGGGGTGAAACGGTGGTCCAGACACGACTTCGTCGTCAACAATCAAAGCCACACATCCGCCGCAATCACCACCGCAATCTATGGTAGCATAAGTATGTTCTACTTCATCTTCATCATATTCTTCATCAAAATCATCTTCTGAATATTCATCAACCTCATCATCGGTTTCATCTGTTTTTATTTCTGGTTCTATTTGCGGTGGATTTGCATAAACATCAATATGTAAAACTCCGTTTTCGTCCCAATATGCACCGTTCCAATTTGTATCCATATAAAACTCCTTTGTTAAATAAAAAAGCCCGCACATCGGGCCCCGCAAAATTGCAAAATTTTGTGGGTGATATTGCAGGCAATAAAAAACGGCACAAAATGTGCCTTTGAAGTTAAGAGTATTATACCACAAAACAACAAAAAAATCAATATAATATGGATAAGCAACAGTAGTTTTTAATAAAAAAATATATGCTTTTTCTATCAAAATTACATCTGGTAAAAACGGTCGTTTTTTGACCGAGTGACGCCGATGAACAAAAAATCATATAATTTAATATTGTTGTATTTATTATTGCTTTTGATTGTTTTTGATAGTTTTGACTAGTTTTTGATTGCTTTTAGATCGTCAAAAAAGTGCAATTTTCTGCGGTTTTTAGAAGATTTTTGTTTTTTAATGTGCTATAAGTTATATGTACGGATATTAAAAAATGTTGCGATATTTGACGATATCTTGAGACATTTTTAAACCGGACAAAAACCATCAAAACCCAAAGGAGAAAAACATGGAACAAGAGTTCAAAAAAAATTGGGGGATGGAGAGAGATACAAGTTGTTATTTTATAAACGAAAACGGAGAAAAAGATAAACTTATGACGCCAAGACAGTTGGCTCAATATCTTGAATCATCCATTTCGGCATTAAGTCAATATCGTGCGCTGGGTACTGGACCGGAATACTTTAAAATCGGCAAAATGGTGCGATATCGCAAATCCGATGTGAATCAATGGTTGGAACAACAAAGAATCGGCAAAAAATAGTTGTTTTTACTTGCTATTTTATTTGTGTGTTGCACTGTGTAGTCGCAACCAAAGGAGTTACACATATGGAAAAGCAATGGAAATGCTATACGAAGCCGTTTCGCGATACTTGGATACATTTGTTGCGTTCTGATGTAAATTTACAGGTAAGCGATGGAACAATCCCCGGATTGTTTCTGCGGTATTCCGCATCAACGCGCGCAATCAGATTTTTCTTGGGATGTAAAATCGATAACAAGAAATGCAATCTTTATATCGGGCGATATAACGATTATTCAATTAAAGACATTCGTGAAATGGCATGGAATTTGCGGCGTCAAATTGCCAATGGTCAAGACCCGCGTCGCGAAAAAACAGAACAACAGGAAGATCTTGGCGAAAAATTCGAAGATCTATTTCCCCAATACATGGAAAAATATGCCAAGGTTTACAAGAAACCACGAACGCAAGATTCCAATTGGGGCGAATATCGATTATACCTGGGGCCCATGTTTGATAAATTATACATGCGCCAAATAGAAGAAAAAAATGTAATGGACGCCTATGCCAAATGGGTGAAAAAGATATCGTTTTCAACCGCAAATAAAGCATTGTCGTTATTTTCAAATTTCTGGGACTGGTGCGAAATGTATAAATACGTGGATCGTAATACTAATCCATGCAAATATGTTCGCAAAGGTGCAAACAAGGTATATAAACCACAGATACTTGATCAAGAAGGATATCGTGCATTATCGCATGCGCTGGATGTCGGGCCAAAAGCGTCCAGAATGCATCCGCGGTTATTCAACGCGCTGCGGGTGTTAATGCTGACCGGATGTCGCGCATCAGAAATAACGGGACTAGAAGTAGATGAAGTCGTCCTGATGCACAAAGTGATACACTTGAAAGACAGTAAGACCGGTGCAAGGGATGTGAAGTTATGCGATGCGGTTATACCATATTTGCAGGCTGCGCTGGATGAAGCCAAGGCGTTGGGCAGCAAATATGTATTCCCTGGCGTTGGTAATACCCGTCGCCCGATAAATAACATCCGTAAACCGTTTGAATGGGCATTGGAATACGCAAAACTTCCGCACATGCGAATACACGATCTGCGGCATTCTTTCATCAGTATGGGGGCGAATATAGGCGAAAATATGGCGGCTATGAAAGAAGCGGCCGGGCATTCCCGTATAACCACTACCGAAGGGTACACGCACATCATGGATAGTAGCACTTATCGCGCAATAAATAACGTTGCGAACGCAATATGCGGATAGTATTTTGAAAACATATTTTTGATATTTTGCGATGGTTTAATCGCATCGACAGCACTTTTTTATTCTTAAAAAAACACCTGAAATCAATATTGAAATCAGAACAAATTTCACACCAGAAATCACGATAGAAATCATCAGTAGAAGAAGAGAAAGAAGAAATATATATAAATAAAAATAAAATTAAAAGGAAGAGAAAGAAGAAATGCAAAAAAAATTGTTGAAAACTTGTTGAGAAATTACGTACAAGTATCGAAATGTCAATAATGTTTTTAAAAGTGTTTATAAATATTTCAATCAATAGGGGTATATCATGAAATATCAAGATGTTTTTCTTGGCAAATGTCATGATCGTGGATGTTCCTCAGCCTTAAGCCACAATTGAAAAAAATGGCGGAAATACGCGGTAAAAAATAAAATAGGTTCTGTGACAGATGTTTTTTATCGAGGGTAACGGCGAGCGCACCACCTCGCTACACACAGAACTAAAAAAACGGTCCGCGGTCCGCACCCTGCAGAAAAAAGAATCGTATTTTCAATATGTTAAGTGCGGACCTAGGGTGCGGACCTGGTGCGGACACATTTTGGCATTTTTTCATTTTTGGGGGAATTTCAGAAGTAATTTGCTTGAAAAGTGGTCGTGTGTGCCAATTTATATCAATTTGTATCAAAGCGCATTTAAATGTTTCGATAGATGTTTAAATACAAAAATTTCTCATTTTTGGGGTTAAATGTATCATGGTGTATCATCATGTATCAACGCTAAAATCCGCAGAAAATAAGGCCTTTACAAATGAAATTTTTTCATGCATGGTGTGAATAGAAAGATAAAAATTTTGGAGAAAAAGCCATGAAAGATGTTGCGAATATTTTTAAATTATCACCTAAGGATTTGCAGAAGAAGAGCAAACACTTATGGGACGATACTGCGCCAGAGATAGTCGATTTTGCAAATGATTTACAAAACTTTTTACAAGATGTTGATACACCATATGTGATCGGTTTGGATGGAGGATACGGAACAGGTAAAACGCATTTTTCAACACGCTTCGCAGTGCAGATGCACAAGAAAATAAGAACGTTGTATTTTAGTGCTTGGGAAAATGATTATAAAAACGATCCATTGAGTATTTTTGTTGAGCAAATCGCATTGTTGGTAAAACAAGAACAAAAAGTTATAAAACCAAAAACTTTCCAGTCTATACGGCATTTGCTGTCTTCATGGGCACGTGCTACAGAACTTAACGTTGGTGTTCAAGTAAAAGGTGTAGCAGTTGGTGCAACAACCAATCTGGATAAGTTTATCGATAATTTGAAGAATTTAGAATTACCAGTCGATGTTTTACAAAAAGCAAAATCACAACTGGCAGAATATATAAAATTATTGCCGCATGACAAATTGATATTTATCGTTGATGATCTGGACAGATGCAGACCAGATTTTGCAATTAAAACATTAGAAGCGGTAAAGCATTTCTTCGATATAGAAGGTCTGATTGTTGTTATGCCGATAAACCAAAACAGATTGCGAATTTGTGTGGATGCGTTCTATCAAATTTCCAGCGAAGCACGTCAAAAACTTGGCAATAAAGAAGATTATTTGCAAAAGTTTTTCAATGAAATCATTGATATTCCAAATTTGAATTATGAAAAAATCTGTTCAGATAACATAACGCCGAAAGAGTTTGCAAAAAATCTGGTTTACGACAGGAACGGTTTTAACAGCATAATCGAATTGCAGAAATGGATTGCAGAATATGCTAAAAAATGCGGTTTTTCATATCGAGAAACAGTAGAAATTATCAAAAAAGCCAAATTTTTCTGCAATAATTACAACGAACCAATCAGATGTAGATTGCTCGCTTACACCTTGTGCAACCGCTTGCATAAACAAAAAGCAACAAAGTGGGCAGAACAAACGGATATTCAATATGGTGAAAATGATATTTACAAGAACAATCAACAAAACCCAAAATATACTGTATTCAACAAATATATTGTATATGAAACTCTACAAAATATAAACAGTAGCATTTTGCTGTCAAAGCCAGAAAACTTTCATGCCCTAATAAACAAAGCTGGCGAAACACCAAAAACATATGAAGAGCTTTACAGTGCAATTCAATATTGTCACGATATCATATCTGACCTTATAAAAAAAGATTTTCTTAATAATAATTTTTATTATGAACAAATCCAACCAAAATTAGCAAATTTATTGCCGGAATTAGACAAGCAAAAACAAGATGCCGAAAAATTGCAAAAAGAGCATGGTTCTGATGATAAAGATGCGGAAAGAGCTAAAATTTATACAAATTTAGCCCAAAATCCACAATTATTAAAAAAATAGGATTATTTGTAGATTTTTTTGAACATTTGTCCTACTATACCCCAAAAGGGTTCGTATATGGCTTTGTTCAATAATAAAATACAATTATTTGATAATATAAACAACAGGTTAGCGGATGATCTGAAAACCGAAATAAAAAAGCATTCCAAACTATCAATTGCTGCGGCATGTTTTTCTATTTATGCATATCAAGATTTGAAGAAACAGTTGGAAAATATAGATGAATTGCGTTTTATATTTACATCGCCGACATTTTTAAGTGAAAACAATCATAAAGAACAACGCGAATTTTACATTCCCCGTCAAGAACGCGAACAAAGTTTGTATGGTACTGATTTTGAATTGCGGTTACGTAACCAAATGACACAAAAAGCAATATCTAAAGAATGTGCAGATTGGATCCGAGCCAAAGTGCAATTTAAATCCAACAAAACAAACCGTTTTATACAGCCTTTTATAAACATTGGGGACAAATATACCTACATCGGAATGAACGGTTTTACAACGACAGATTTGGGCACAGAAAAGGGCAATGCGTTGGCGATGTATGTCAACCGCTTGGAAAATGAAAACAGCAAGCAATATTTGAATCTGTTCAATGAAATTTGGAATGATCCAGAACAAATGGAAGATGTAAAACAGCGAATTCTGGAACATATTGAAACAATTTATGCAGAAAATGCACCAGAATACATCTATATGGTGACTTTATATAACATTTTCAAAGAATTTTTGAACGATATTTCTGATGATGTTCTGCCGAATGAAGCAACAGGATTTAAACAAAGCCAGATATGGAATAAGTTGTTTGCGTTTCAAAAAGATGCAGCCAGGGATATAATCCACAAATTGGAAAAATATAATGGATGTATTTTGGCGGATTCAGTTGGTCTTGGTAAAACATTTACTGCGCTGGCGGTTATAAAATACTATGAATGCCGTAATAAGAGTGTATTGGTTTTGTGCCCCAAAAAGTTGCAAGACAACTGGGCAACATTTAAAGAAAATTATTTGAATAATCCTGTGGCCAAGGACAGATTGCGTTATGATGTGTTATATCATACCGATTTGTCGCGTGATCACGGTATGTCTGGCAATATAGATTTATCAAAAATCAATTGGGGTGCTTATGATCTGTTGGTAATTGACGAAAGTCATAATTTCAGAAACGGTGGTAAAACAACTGTCGATGAAGATGGTATAGAATCATATAATCGTTATAATCAATTGATGGAGAAAGTTCTTAAACCTGGCGTAAAAACAAAAGTGTTGATGCTGTCTGCAACGCCGGTAAATAATCGTTTTGTTGATTTGAAATATCAATTGGAATTGGCATACGAAGGTATAGAAGACGAGATAAACGAAAAACTGAATACCAAGAAAAGTTTAAGCGTCATCTTTAACAACGCCCAACGTGCCTTTAACGATTGGAGCAAATTGCCAGAAGAAAAACGTACAACAGAAGAATTATTGAATAGATTGGATCAAGATTTTTTCGAGGTTTTGGATTCCGTAACAATTGCCAGAAGCCGTAAGCATATTGAAAAAAGCTATGATACTTCCGAAATTGGAAAATTCCCAACCCGCCTTGAACCAGATAACAGGTACCCGGCAATCACTTTGGATGACAGTTTGGGAATAAATTATGCGGATTTGTTTGGAAAATTAGAACATTTGTATCTTAGTGTTTATTCGCCATCAAAATTCATATTCCCAAGTAAATTACCAAAATATGAATCCAAATACGGTAAAAAAGCAGGGAAAGGTATTTCACTTACTGGCCGTGAAATGGGAACCCGTAAATTGATGGCAATCAATTTGATGAAACGTTTGGAAAGCTCGTGGTTCTCTTTTAACGAAACCGCAAAATCTATAGCAGATAAAATCAATAATGCGGTATCTGCGATAGAAAAGTTTAAAAAATCCCATACTGCCAAAGGATTCAAACTGGATATATTCGATATCGATGATGAAGATGACCAAATTGATACAACCTATGGTGAATATAGCATTGATTTCAACGATATGGATTATGAATCTTGGTTGCGTGAATTACAAAATGATCAGGCGATCTTTAATGATATCATAGAATTATTCAGTCACATGACCCCAGAGTTAGACAATAAGTTAAACGAACTTAAATCTATTATCAAAAATAAAATTGAACATCCATTAAATGCGAATAACAAAAAAGTTTTGATATTTACCGCATGGGCCGATACCGCACAATATTTGTACGACAATATATCAAAATATGTGTCCAAAGAATTTGGTTTGAATACGGGCGTGGTGACCGGTGATGCGAATACCAGTGATTCCACAATTAAACGCAATGGCGACAAGGGTAAATTTGATTTTAATGAATTGTTAACAATGTTTTCACCAGTATCCAAGGATCGTGATGTATTGAACAATATGCCGTCCGAAGATATCGATATTTTAATCGGTACAGACTGCATCAGTGAAGGGCAAAATTTGCAGGACTGTGATTATATGGTGAATTTTGACATTCACTGGAATCCAGTTCGTATTGTACAGCGTTTCGGT
The DNA here is from genome assembly GCA_045648925.1 of Candidatus Enterousia sp. Lineage (GTDB taxonomy): Bacteria > Pseudomonadota > Alphaproteobacteria > Rs-D84 > Rs-D84 > Enterousia. Next base: position 34,481 of record JAZROY010000009.1, on the reverse strand, counting down.
CGTATTGACCGTATCGGTAGTCAAAACGATAAAATCCAGATGGTCAATTTCTGGCCAGAACGCGAATTGGATAAATACATCGATTTGACTAACCGTGTCCAAAATCGTATGACAGGGGTTGCTATTACCAGTACCGGTATAAACGTCATTGGTAAAGATCAGGATTTACAATACAGAAAAGCCCAACTGGAAAAAATCAAAACAGAAACACCAGATCTGGAAGACATGAATACTGGTGTGAATATCATGGATTTGGGTCTGAATGAATTCAGATTAGAAGTTGTCGATTATCATAAATCGCATCCTGAAATTGAACATGCGGCCAAGGGTATGCACGCCGTTGTTGCCGCAACATCTGATATGCCGTCTGGGGTGATATTCGTACTGCGTAATGTCAATAACGGAGAAAAGATAGACAAACAAAACAGATTACATCCGTTCTATATGGTGTATTTAGCTGAAAGTGGTGAAGTGGTTTGTGATCATTTAAGTGCCAAAAAGATGTTGGATATCATGGGACGGTTATGCAAAGGACAAATATCGCCGAATAAAGTCCTATGCAAAAGCTTTAACACCGAAACCAAAGACGGTTTTGATATGAAACATTATTCCGACATGTTGAACAAATCTATCCAGACGATTATAAATGTCAAAGAAGAATCAGATGTGAACAGTATATTCACCTACGGTGGATCTACATTGGGGGTAAACAATATTCAGGGATTGGATGACTTTGAACTTATTTGCTTTGTGGTGGTGAAATGAATTGGCCAAAAACGACCGAAATCGGTAAATTTTTAGCAAAAGAACGCTTTTATGCCCAGAATACACTGACTGGGGCATTGAAACAGGCTTTGGTTGATGATGTTGAAAAAATAACGATATCAAATAGATTGGCGCGCGACACTTTGAATGTTGATGCTGGAACCGAATTCCCAGAAATACTGGTTTTGAAAATCAAATTAAAGCATAAAAAGATAAACGAAAAATTATTGGATGCACTGGATAAAACAATTTGCGCTGGATATGTTCTATTTATTTTGGAATATGGTGATAAACAGTGTGCCAGTATCGCCCATAAAACGATAAATTCTAAAGATTCAAGCACAATAGACAAACGGTGGACAACTGATTGGTTGGATGGGCTGAATCTTGAATTGCATGGCACCACGTTGGATAAAATATACAATGGCTTCATAGAACAAATATCTGGCGGTCGCGTAAAAACCGATGGTATCGGTCTGCAAAATGCGGTTGATCGTGATATAGAACGCACAAAATTAGAAAAACAAATATCTGATTTGGAACAAAAATTACGCACAACGGTGCAATTAAATAAAAAGTTTGAAATAAAAGATCAAATTCGTAAAATAGAAGCGAAAGTAAAGGAGCTGTCATGACAGATAAAATAAAATCTATTATCGCAGGCGGTGAAGGTTTGACAACAGAATTTAAATTGGCAACAAACAATATTCCTAATAATGTGTACGAAACGGTATGTGCTTTTTTAAATACTAAGGGGGGCGATATTTTGTTGGGGGTCAAAGATAATGGTGAAATTATTGGTGTGGATCCTGATTGTGTATTCAATATGCAACAAGCTTTTTCTACGGCTATCAATAATAGTCAGGTTATAAACCCTCCTTGCTATTCTCAATTAGAGCCATATCCGATCGATAAAAAAACAGTGTTACATGTTTTTGTGCCAGAATCTTCGCAAGTACATCGGCATAAAAGCTATATTTATGTTCGTAATCATGATGCCGATATGAATATTACCGATAATCAGAATTTAGTACATCAGTTATATAATCAAAAAAGTTCATCGTATTCAGAAAATAAGATATTTGCTGCCGTTACAATGGATGATTTGCGTGCAGACTTGTTTGAACGTGTCCGTAATATTGTTAGAATACGTAGTAATGGCAGTCATCCTTGGTTGACAATGGATAATATGCAAATTTTGCAAAATATGGGTCTGTACCAGAAAGATTTGAACACGGGCGATACCGGTTTCACTTTGGCTTGTATTTTACTGTTTGGTAAAGATGAAACAATTCATTCGGCAGTGCCTGCATACAAAGTTGATTTGGTGAAACGTGTCGTAAACAAAGACAGGTATGATGATCGCGAGGTTTTATCGACAAATCTTATCGAAACTTATGATAAAGCGATGGCATTTATAGAAAAACATTTGCCATCACCATTTTATCTTGAAAAAGATGAAAGAATAGACCTAAGAACGATTATCTTTCGTGAAATTATCGCTAATGCGATTGTGCACAAGGAATATTCTGGGGCGGAGCCTACAAGGATCATTATAGAGGAAGACAAAATTTATACAGAAAACAGTAATAAGCCATACATAAATGGGTTTATTACTGTGAAAAACATGACGTCACACCCCAAAAACCCGAATATTGCAAGATTTTTTAGAGAGTTAGGGCTTGTTGAAGAATTAGGTTCTGGATTTACAAAATTATTCCATTATGCACGCATTTATGCTGGAAATGATCCGATTATCCAGGACTTGCCAACCTTCAGAGTAACCTTGCCGATACCATTTTTTAAGAATAATCAAATAGATGAAGCCAAACTTGGGGGCTCAAGTAATCAAGTTGGTGATCAAGTTACTCCACAAGTTACCCCACAAGCTACTCCACAAGTTACTCCACAAGTTCAAATTATTTTGGATTTTTGTACGGAACCGAAATCTGCACAAGAGATCATGTCGGTTTTGAACTTGCGTGATAGGCAATATGTTGTGAAAAATATACTGAAACCATTGATACAACGCGGACTTATACAGTGGTTACATCCTGCGGTCCCTAATCATCCAAATCAAAAATATGTTACAAGTAAAGGACGGAAATAATGACTGAAAAATTAAAAATGGAACAGAATCCATTATCTGTTGCAGTGGAAAAGATCAAAGAATTTTGCCCTGGTGCGGTGACCAGAGAGGGTAAAATTGACTTTGAAGAGTTAAAGGCGGCTCTCAGGGATGATGTAGCATCTGATACAATTGAGAAATATGAATTTACGTGGGTTGGTAAAAACGCGGCCAAGGCAGAGGCCAACCGTCCAATTCGTAAAACCCTGCGTCCGGTTGTGGAAGATTCCAAGAATTGGGATACAACCAAGAATTTGTATATCGAAGGTGACAACCTGGATGCGCTGAAATTGTTACAGGAATCATATCTGGGCAAAGTAAAAATGATTTACATCGATCCACCATACAATACAGGCAATGATTTTGTGTATTGTGATGAATTTGCGGTTGGTTGTGAAGAATATCTTGAGAAAAAGGGGGCATGTGATACCGAGGGTAATCGTTTGTTCGTGAACACCGAAACCAACGGTCGGTTCCATTCCGATTGGTGCAGTATGATGTACCCGCGTTTAAAGTTGGCCCGTGATTTTTTGTCTGATGATGGGGTAATCTTTATATCAATTGATGACCATGAAGTTGTTAATTTGAAGAATATCTTGGATGAGGTTTTCGGGGAAAAAAACTTTGTGGCTTTAGTACCTCGTTTGACATCTGCACAAAGACCAGCTCAGGAAAAATATATTTCTAAAACGAATGATTATATCGTGGTTTATGCAAAGAATAAACAATATGATTTTCATCGTGTTATTCAGAGAGATTTAACCAATCTGAAGCATGATGATAAAGGTTCTTACATAGAAGGAGATACGAGTCCGATATTGGCCAGTGCAACCCAAGGATATTCTGCGGGTGGTGATTACGATGTTGAATTTAATGGAAAGATTTATAAACCTGTGGATTCAAGGGGTAACAGAAGACGCTGGCTATGGACTAAAGACCGTATGCAAAAAGCCATTGAGTTGGGAATAGTTGTGGAAACGGCTTCAACTTTGAGGGTTAGAAACTATATAGACAAAGAATTCCAAGTTGGAACAAATGTTTTGGTTGATAAAGACCCTAATTTGATAATGACCACCAATGATTTAATGAATTCTAAATATGTGAATAATTTAGGCACTTCAATTTTAAGCGACTTGGGTATCAATGAATTTGATTTTCCGAAGCCTGTCCCTTTGCTGGGTATTTTGCTGCAACTTGCAACAGATAAAGATTCAATAGTTTTGGATTTCTTTTCTGGGTCCGCAACAACTGCTCATTCAGTGATGCAGTTAAACGCAGAAGATGGAGGCAAAAGAAGATTTATCATGGTTCAATTGCCCGAAAAGTGTGGTGAAGATTCAGAATATTTAAATATCTGTGAAATCGGCAAGGAACGCATCCGTCGTGCCGGTGAAAAAATAAAATCAGAAAATCCAGATAAAGATATAGATATCGGATTCCGTGTTTTGCGTATTGATTCAACCAATATGAAAGATGTTTATTACAAACCATCGGATACAACCCAAAAAACTTTGTTGGATGCCGTTGACAATATTAAATCCGATCGTTCGGATATGGATTTGTTGTTTGGGGTAATGGTTGATTGCGGATTGCCACTGGATATGCCGATAGAAACTAAAATTTGCGATGGCAAAAAATACTATGTTGTGAACGGTGGTGATTATTTGGTCGCATGTTTTGAACCGGAAATATCAGAAAAGTTGGTTTATGAAATCGCCAATTTAAAACCGACAATTGCTGTGTTCCGCGACAGTTCTTTTGCCGATGCCAAAGATAGAGTGAACGTGTCTGAGATATTTAAAAACATTACCGGTCGTGATGATTGTGTAAAAGTATTGTAAACCAAGGGGTGATGCACAATGGTCATGAAGATAAAATACAAAAGCCAAGATTTCCAGACAGATGCAACCAATGCCATTTGCGATGTGTTTGTTGGACAACCGAAACAACGTGCGCAATCATACATTCTGGATCCTGGACAATCCAATGATAATACAAATGATTTGATTCATTTTGATGCTTATGCGAATCCTGCGCTGGCAATAAATAACGATGTTTTGTTGGAAAATATTAACAAACAACAAATCAAAGCCGGAATTAAGCCAAATGAAGATCCAATAAATGGGATATTGAATTTGTCTGTGGAAATGGAAACTGGTACAGGGAAAACCTACACATATACCAAAACAATGTATGAATTGAACAAACGGTACGGATGGTCAAAATTTATTGTAATTGTCCCATCTGTCGCAATTCGTGAAGGTGTTTATAAATCATTTCAATCAACCGCGGAACATTTCAAAGACCAATACGGCAAGGCAATTCGATTCTTTATTTATAATTCTGCACATCCTAATGATATTGAAGGCTTTGCAACGGATTCAAACATCCATGTAATGATTATAAATATGCAGGCTTTTGCATCACGTGGTGAAGATGCACGCCGCATTTATATGAAATTAGACACGTTCCGTTCCCGTCGTCCTATCGATGTTTTAGCAGCAACGCATCCGATATTGATTTTGGATGAACCACAATCGATGGGTGGTCCAGTTGTTACAAGAATGATGCAAAGTTTTAATCCATTGTTTATATTGCGTTATTCGGCAACACATCGCGATCCACACTATATGGTTTATCGTTTGGATGCGCTGGATGCATATAATAGAAAGTTGGTGAAAAAGATCGCTGTTCGTGGCATATCTGTTTTGGGTGATACGGCAACAAATGGTTATATTTATGTATCAAAGATAAATGTGTTCCCAAATAAAAATCCAACGGTTACCATGGAAATAGATTATCAAAATGCGACCCAAATCACAAAAAGAACATTAAACTTTGAGTATGGTGATAATTTATATGATAGATCTAATAAATTGGAAGAATACAAAGATCGTTGGGTTATAACAGATATTGATGCCCGCGATGATTCTGTGCATTTTAACAACGGCACTGTATTGCATGTTGGTGATGGGATCGGCAATATGAACGAAGAACAAATTCGTCGTATTCAAATTCGCGAAACTATCAACGCACACCTGGAACAGGAAGAAAGGTTGTTTGATCGTGGTATCAAAGTGTTATCTTTGTTCTTTATTGACGAAGTTGCCAAATACCGTACAACTGATGATCAAGGTGGTGTTTATGCCCAGATGTTTGAACAAGAATATGTTGCTGCGGTAGAAGATCGGTTGTCACAATTGGGGTTAAATCCAGAATACGAAGAATTCTTAAAAGGAACCAACGCGCATAAATCGCACGCTGGGTATTTTTCTATTGATAAAAAAGGCAAATTCCAAGACAGTAAACTCGGTCGTTCTGAAACATCAGCAAGCAAAGAGGGTGATATTGCCGCATATGATTTGATTATGAAGGATAAAGAACGCCTGTTGTCACGTGAAGAACCGGTTCGATTCATATTTTCGCATTCTGCATTGCGTGAAGGATGGGATAATCAGAATGTGTTCCAAATTTGTACATTGAAGCAAAGCACCAACGATGTATCAAGACGTCAAGAATTGGGCCGCGGTATGCGTTTGTGCGTCAACCAAAATGGCGATCGTATGGATTATTCTGTTTTGGGTGAAGGTATTCACAAAATAAATGTTTTGACCGTTGTTGCATCTGAAAGTTATGAAGCCTTTGCAAAAGGATTGCAATCTGAATATAACGAAGAATTGAAGAATCGTCCGCGTATTATAACCCCGCAGTTGTTCAAACAGGCAATTAGATTAGAAACAGGTGAAATGCATCCAGTGACCGAAGAAGAATCTAGACGCATCTACAATCACTTCATTCGGAAAAATTACATTGATGATAATGGCAATTTAACGCAAGATTTTTATACCGCGAAAGCCACCGGTGCGCTGGTTATGCCAGAAGGGTTCCCAGCAGATGAAGTCATCAGGATAGCGGAGTCTGTGTACAAGCCGATCGATATTGAAAATCGTAACAGAACACGCGTCAATATCGCCATAAATAAAAAGAACTTTGCAAAGCAAGAATTCCAAGAATTGTGGAACAGAATCAACAAAAAATCTGCATATACGGTTGATTTTGCGTCCAAAGAATTGGAACAGAAGGCAATTGACAGTTTGAATAACAATTTACACATTACGCCAGTAACGGTCATGGTTACCGGTGGCTCAATCAAAGAAATTACAGAAAACGGATTTATAGACGGCGAACAAACGGCCAGAAGAACTGTTGTAAAAACGGCCGAGGTTGATCTGAAGTATGACTTGATTGGTAAAATAGCTGAAGGTACACAATTGACCAGAAAGTGTGTTGCAAACATATTGTGTGGGATACGCAAAGAAACTTTTGAGCAATTCAAAGCCAACCCGCAAGATTTTATAACCAAGGCGATCGGCTTGATAAACAATGAAAAAGCAACAACCATCATCGAACACGTGGCGTACAATAAGATAGACGATTGTTTTGATATTGATATATTTACTGAACCTGGTAAACAAATTTTGGCAGATAAATCAGTCGAAACACCAAATCATCATATATATAACTACGTCGATGCGGATTCTGAAATTGAAAAGAAGATGGCCGCAGAATTAGAACGCCAGGAAGACGTGTGTGTTTATGCTAAATTGCCACGTGGTTTTTATATAAATACGCCTGTGGGGAGGTATAACCCAGACTGGGCCATTGCATTTAAAGAAGGCACTGTAAAACATATTTATTTCGTTGCTGAAACCAAGGGAACAATGGAAACGTTGAATCTTAAACCGATTGAAGAGGCAAAGAAAAAATGTGCCGAAAAACATTTTAAGGCGATAAGTGGTGATGATGTGAAATATGGTCGTGTTGATACATATGAACACCTTATGGATATTGTAAAAGGAATAAAGGGATAACGAAATGAAAGTATCACGTATTTTCGGGTTTGCGTTGTTGGCGGTTGCGCTGGTGGGGTGTTCTGAACCGGCACCAGAATGTTGGGATAGTTCTGTTAAAAAATTATTAACAGATATAGCCAAAGAAAGTTACAAGAAAGACATCGTTGGGTTTGAGGAAGTTGTGGAAATGGAAGTATTCACCAATGTAACACCGCAACGTCGTGCATGTTCTGCTAAACTTGTAACCAAATACAATGAAAAAGACGGCACATACCAGTACTTTGATGTAGATTACGTTGTCAGACGCATCCGTGGCGAAGACGCTTATTATACTTCTGTGACCAATTTAGTAAGAAAGTAAACATATTAAATTTTTACCGTTTGATTTTTCAGAATACTATAATATACTGTCATTGATGATAGAGGTCACGCATGAATAAATGTTATATTATCTCTTATGATTTAATGGCTCCTGGTAAGAATTATGAATTGTTGTATAATACGATAAAGTCATATGGTACTTGGGGTAAAATAACAGAATCTTGTTGGATAATTGTAACAGCATTACCAGCAACAGCTATCCGTGATAGATTAGCTTTGTGCATAGATAGAAATGATAGATTGTTTGTTTCTAGATTAGCAATGCCTGCAGCATGGAGAAATACAAAAGCGGACGATGTGTGGGTAAAACGTATATTAGAAACTTATGGGCAATAATATGAAGAATGCGGTTTATGTTCATCAGGAGTATGATATAGAAGAGATAAAACGTATGTTAAAACATGCGGTTTTGGCTTTTGATACAAATGCTTTATTGGGTTTGTATAGTTATTCACCAAAAATTTTACAAGATATCAAAGGATTATTAACAAAAGATACAATCAAAAACAGGTTGTTTGTGCCGTATCATACAGCAGAAGAATTTTATAAAAACAAAGATAAGGTTATACAAAGGGCTCAATCTATTTATTCGTCAAAACTTGGTGGGGTTACAAGTACCATAAACGCATTACAACAAGATATAAATAAAACACATTTTTTAAGTGATTGGGTTATTACTGCTAAAACAGCTTTACAAAAGGCTGTGGAAGCTATGAGAGAAGCTTATAAAGCACAAGAAGTTGATTTTGATAAAATTTCAGAAACAATAGAAGAAATTTTTTATGATGATTGTGTTGGTCGTGAATTAGAAAATTCCGAATTTTATGAAAATGAATTTGAGAAAAGACTCAAATATGATATTCCTCCAGGAATTACCGATAGTCAAAAGAAACAGAATAAATCTGGAGATTTTATTATATGGTCTGAATTATTGGCCAAGGCTAAGGCGGATAAAACAGATATTATATTTGTAACCAATGAAAAAAAATTTGATTGGTGGGATAAATCTGGTAAGGGGCGTCCTAACAAACAACTTTTGGTTGAGTTTAACAAGAAAACTGACCGGAGGTTTTACTTTTTTAATATGGATAGTTTTATTAGATTGTTAGCAAGAGAACACGGTTATAAACTTGAATATGATGTAGATATTCCTTTTGAAAATAATGAGTATGATACTGTCTTGCCAGAAGAACAGGTAATAGAGGATAAGACAGTAGCAGAAGAAAAAATATCCAATGAACAAGCGGGATAGCTCTGTTATTCACATTGTTTATAATATGTAATTTATGAAAAATTGTATTTGGGTTAAATTTATGCTATAATTCTTATGATAACATAGGAGTTTTTATTATGGCGCGTGGAATTATTTATATTTTGACCAATGATGCGATGCCTGGTTACATTAAAATTGGGCGCACAGATAAGACGGTTGAACAACGCATGAAGCAACTTGATAAAACAGGCGTTCCATTGCCGTTCAGATGCCATTTCGCCGTAAAAGTGGATAATTATGAAGAAAATGAGGCCTATGCACACAGAATCTTTGCCGGCAGCCGCGTAAGATCAAATCGTGAATTCTTTAGGGTTGCCCCAGAAGACGCGGTGGCTTTGTTAGAAGTGCTTGCAAAAGGGTTCACAGGCGAAGAGATAAAAACCGACAATACCATGTTTGGTGAAGATGGTGTGGTGAAAGATGAAGATATCCAAACAACATCAGATAAGAAAGGCAAAAAGCAATATGATTTTGCCGCGGTTGGTATCAAGCCTGGGGCGACATTGGAATTCGCGCGTACATTGAAAAATGGCACGGTTTTGAAATGCACAGTAAACGATTCCACGCATAAAAAGAAGGTATCGTTCAACGGTACGGATTATTCGTTGTCTGAATTGGCTAGAAAGATCATGAAAGAACATTTTGCGACCAATTGGAAACAATATCGTGGACCTGATTTCTTTAAATACAAAGGCGAAATTTTGACCGAACGCAAAAACCGCATGTTGGGCGAAAGCGAGTAATCTATTTAATTGATTATTTTTTGCGATGGGATCAGAACAATAACTTTAATGTCTGTATGATCATTCATCCATTGTATCGAGCGTTGTTGGGCAATATTAGGCCGAACAGGGGTTATAAAGAAGATACGCTTAGCATCGTTTTGGATGGCCGTGGCCAGCATTTGACCAATATCCGCATCGGTTATTGCGCTGGGTAATGTAACCAGAAGGGCCTTGGCGCCAGATTTAGTTCCAGATATTGTTGCAATTTCGAATTTGCGCTGGTCGGATTTATGGCTTGCGGCCATTTGGACACATTTGTACATCAACCGGCGGAGTAACCACGCCTGGCGATTGGTTAATGCACCATCTTGCGTGCGGCGTACGGCCGATTCCAATTCGCGCAAAGAACGACATGCGGCAAAGTATAGCATAACAAAATCTGTGCGATGGTTAGGCGCAATATCATCAAAATGTTTGTATTTCATAGACGATCCTTTTTAATGCCGTCGTAGTAAGCCGTAAATTTTTCCACTTGTCCAGTAAAAAGTGCAAAAAATGTTAGATTTCCGGTGTGTTGCGGCTTTGTGGTATGATATCATATAGATATCAAAATAGATATCAAGATTGATCTTAATAGTGCGTATTCTGTGTAGCTATTGTGTAGCCAGAAGGTTGTTTCATGATGATTTTTGATGTACCGTGGTGTGTGAAACATAGAAGTGTTAAGTAAAGAAAATGCCGCAAACCTGCGGGGTTTGCGGCGGAATTCCTTGGCTCGGGCAACTGGACTCGAACCAGTGACATACGGATTAACAGTCCGTGTTTAGTTTGTTTAATGGATTTTAATATTTTTTAATTTTTGCTTGATTTCTGCGGTATTCGTGGTATGGTGGTGTTAAACTAAGTTTAATAAAATCATAGAATAAAACATAGAATATAATGCCGCTCATAGAATATACATAGAATAAAAATGAGGTAAAAAATGAAAACAGAACGCATAAAATTTACGCAAAAAACCATCGACGGGCTGCCTTTGCCGGCCGAGGGTCAAAAAGTGTATTATGACACAGATTCCAATGATGGGTTGTGTCTTATCGCATCATATGGTGGTGCAAAAACATACTTTATGCAAATGTATTTTCGTGGCCGTGGTGTAAAGACCAAAATTGGTTCCGCAAAAATTATGAAATTGGCGGAAGCGAAAATAAAGGCTCATACATTGCGGGAACGTGCTGAACAAGGGATAGACCCAAACCAGGAACGCAATGAGGCGTTGCGGGATATGACCCTGAGACAGTTTTTTTATGATGTGTATTATCCAAGACACGTTGTGGTTCATACCCGTCCAAAGACACAGGCCAAAGATGAAACGATGTTCCGGAACAATCTTGCACCGTTGCACAACCGTAAAATGATGAGTGTTACCAAGGTGGATGTGGAACGTTTACACGTTGAATTAAAAGATAGAATAAGTTTATACACTGCTAACCGGGCTATTGGTTTATTAAAGCATATGTATAATCGTGCCATTGAATGGGGATATCCTGAACACAGTGGAAATCCTGTTGTCGGTATTAAAATGTTTCGGGAAAAATCCCGTGAACGTTTTTTGTTGCCCGATGAAATCCAACGGTTGTTTGCTGCATTGGCAGAAGAACCAAATGTGATATTTAAGAATTATGTCTTATTGTCATTGTTCATTGGTCAACGTCGCCAGAATATGTTGTCAATGCGGTGGTCAAATGTTGATTTGGAACTTGGTTATGTTTTGTTTCCGGATTCAAAGAATGGAGACCCACAAAAAATACCATTGATAATGCAAGCAAAGGAGATTTTGACCGAAATGCGAAAGCACGCAATAAGTGATTGGGTTTTTCCAAGCGATATCGGCAGTAAAAGCGGCCACGTGGAAGACCTGCATCGTCCGTGGTATGCGTTATTAAAAAGGGCCGGCATAGAAGATTTTCGGTTCCACGACCTGCGACGCACGTTTGGTAGTTATCAGGCCATCACAGGTGCTAGTTTGCACATCATTGGTAAGGCTCTTGGTGACAAAACCAGTGCAGCAACCAAAGTGTATTCACGTTTGACTATGGACCCAATCCGTGATTCAATCCAACGTGGTGCTGACAAGATGTTGGAATTTGTTACTTCAGAGATATCCTGATGTATCGTCTGAAGTTATGAAAGTAAATATGTAAATGTACATTAATTTGTTGCAATAATGCTTTTATAATACTACGCTTGTTACAGCCCATGGAAAAAAAACAAATATTATTACTATTTTTGCAGGTTCTGGTTAAGGAAGCTGTTGAAGCGGGATTCTTGATGCGAAGAATCACTCTGGTGAAGTATTTATACTTGTTGGATGTTTATATGGCACAGGAGACTGGGCATAAATTTACAGATATTAAATGGATTTTTTGGAAGTTTGGACCATATTCTAACGATGCAAACGCTTTTGTGGACGAGTTGCTTAATTTGTGTTTGGTGAAAGAAAAAGTAACGGAAACACGTTATGAAACAGACTTGATTCAATACGAACCGGTAAATCTCAATGTTTCTCGTAAGGATGTTTGGAGGATTTTACCACCAAAGGTTTTGAACAAGATATTTAATATAGATTTAAATCGTTTTGCTGATGATACATACAAGTTGTTGGATTATGTGTATTTTGATACAGAACCGATGCAAAATGTGCATATTGGGGATGTTTTAAAATTTGATAATCTTGTCAAAGATATGGAAAAAGGGTCAATTGAGTTAAAGCCAATATCTAAAACAAAATTTAATAAAGTAAGAAAAATTTTAACAAATCGTAAAATTGTTGGAAACGAAAAATTGTTTCCGAAGTTTGATGATGTGTTGTTGGACGAATTTGATAACGCTTTTTTTAACGAAGAATTATCGGAGTTGGGACCGTATAAGGTGAAGTTTAAATGAACTGGTGGGAAATGGAGTCTTTTTATAATGATGCCGTTACTTCGGGTATAAAAAAGGGAAGTATTGTTTTTACACCGGTATTATTTATGGATTCGACAAGATTTGTGTTGAGCGTGGAAAGAAACAGTGTTGACATTGATACGCATGATGGTGGTAATTTCATTATAGAGAAGTTGGATTATGATAAGCATTTTAGACAACAGGCAACGACACTTCCGGTGTACAATATTGGACTACGAATAAATGAGGAATTGTTGGTAAATAAGGCAAAAATGCGTCCTTGTGTGGTTTTAAGTGTAGAAAATGAAAATATAGAAAAGCCAACAGAAAATGATAATGCTGTACCCGCGTTGAACAAACAATCATTGTTTTTGTTGCCGTTGTATGGCTTCGATAAGGGGGTAACGGAGATATCAAAATACTCCCCAGTAATGCGAAAGCGTATAATGTGTTTGCAATATAATAAACTTTTCTTTTTTCCGAAAGATACCGGAGGCAGAAATTCAGTAACAAAAGACAGTTTTGGTCGTTTAGATATGTGTTTTACTGCATCGAGGTCATATGTTAAGACAACAGGTCGCGAAATATCCTCTGTATATATGGGGTTGTTAGATTTGTACGTTGCTTCGTATCTTCATATGGTGACCTCAGATGAAATATATGATAACGGAAAAATGCTACTGGAACTGGCACAGGAACAATACGTAGATTAAGAGTTAAAATGTATTGATTTTTTGTTGTTCTTATGTTACACTGCTAATATGCCTGTTGGGAGGCTAGCTCGTCCGTGCGAAGATATTATCATCCAACAAAGATAACATAACCCTTTAATGGGCTTTATTATCTAAACTACAGATTACGGATGCCAAATTTCTAGATAATAATCCCGCAACAAAACTAAAGGAGTATGTTATGACACATATTGAATATTTCAAATTACAAGCAAAAAATCTCTATAAAGACTGGAAAAATCGTGAACAGCGGTTATTTGTTTTCGATATTCGAGAACTATTTCGGTTATATGGGGTAAAAGCTGATGAACAACCAACACTGATGAAGGCCCAGCATCTATTGGCACAGGCTCTGGGTAGAGATAAGTGGTCAGATTTATTACATGAACCAGAAGAACGTTTGGCTTACACAAGGGCTGTTTTAGAATCAGAAAGGTTAGAGGATGATGAGGTTGACGCTAATCCCGTAGAAGAACCTGTGGTTGAAGACGTTGATGAAAGTACTCTTTATCGCGGTATGGTACAATGTTTACATTGTGGCAGGGTGTTCCCGATAGATAAGCCAAATCATCTACCAAGTTGCGATGGTGAAGACTGGGACTTAATGCCGCTTGAAGACACAGAAACAGACAAAAAATAACAATAAAACACAACATGTTATAAATAGGCCTCTAATGAAAATTTGAGGCCATTTTGTTGTTTTTGGTTATAAATAACCAAAGATTTTTCTTGACGAATCGTTTTTGATGTTGTATATTCTGGTTATCAATAACCAAAAGGATTAAACGTGTCAAAAGAAATATTTTTAAATTCGATTCTAAAGGATTTAGATTTTACAAACCATAATGTAAACTCTGCAAATAATCAGTCTGATAAGTTTGATGTTGATTATTTTGATGCGTTGATGGATGTGCCAGAATTACATACATGTATAACAGAATTGTATGAAGAATACGTGCGACAAACAAACAAACAACGGTATAAATACATTGGTGTTCTTGTGTCATATTTGTTGTTTATAGCCTATAAAATGATGAAAAAGGATAATTCAACAAAAAAGCCAAGTCTGTTTGAAGTGTGTAAAAATTCGTGTGACGACTTCATTGAAGCTGATGAAAAAACGTATGCTTATCCGTGCGATGATGGCATAAAAAAGATTGTAACGGATTTATGTACTAAATATTTAGACCAAGCAATATGGAAACAGTTTGCAAAGTTTATAGATAAATATAAACAACATGATGAAAGATTTTTTGCAGAGACGGCATTTTTTTCGCTCGAAAGTTCCAGAACCCCGGATGTGGTGATGGAGGTGGCCTTAAAAATATTAAACATACAAAATGGTGACAAGGTCATGGATTTGGGTTGTGGGACAGCGAATTTTATGAAAAAAATGTTCGACAAGGGTAAATTAGCAAGATATACAGAAAGTAAATATGCAAATATTTTTTCTGGTGGTAAATATTATGGCTATGAAATATCTGATAGAGAACGTGAAATAGCTATGTTAAGGGCACATTTGTTGGGAGTACATAATATTGGTGGAGATTTTACCAATGTGGATTATGATTATGATAAAGGAATTTGTGACACAAATAAATTTGATAAAATATTTGCTAATTATCCGTTTGGATTGAAGTATTTGCCACAAGGTTTGGAGGCTAAAGGAAAATCTAGCGATTGGGCGTTCAATAATTGGATATGTAATCATTTGTCCAAAAATGGTAAGGCTGTCGCAATAATGTGTAATGGTTCGGTTTGGAATACTGCTGACATGGCAATTCGCAAAGAATTTGTTGAAAAAGGATTGGTAGAAGCGGTTATTGCATTGCCTGGGGGCTTGTTCTCAGACACGAATATTGCAACAACCATGATAGTATTTAGTCACGGTAATAAAAGTGTAAAAATGGTCGAAAAAACAGATTACAACATGATATCTGTCCTTGGGTATGTGGAAAGAATATTAGAAGGACTTAATCATGATACAGAATATAGCAAAACTGTTTCTTTATCAGAATTAAGAGAGAATGATTATGTTCTTAACTATAATAGATACATAACGCCAAGCATAAAGTTTAAAAATTGCAAAAAATTTGGTGATTTTATCATCTCGATTAGGAGAGGAATTTCTTATAATGATGGAAAAATGTCACCAGAAAAAGTGGATACACCTTTCCCTGTGCCATGTTTGTCATTATCAAATATACAAAATGGTTTAATTGATGGTGATTTATCAGACGTGTTTTTACCTAATAAAACTATACAATCGGATACATTTTCAAAGATGATATTGAAAGAAAATGATTTGATTATTTCAAAAAGTGGTCAGCCATACAAGATAGCTGTTTTTACAAAACCACAATTTGAATCGTGGCGGGTTCAACAGATTGTCCCGTCTGGTAATATGTATGTGATTGAATTGGATACAAATCGCATAAATCCATATTATGTCAAAGTATTTTTGGAAAGTCAGCAAGGTAAAGCGTTGTTGAACAGTAGGTCTAATCAGGCGACAATAATCAACATAAGTCGTAAAGAACTGGAAAATTTGGATATTCCCGTTCCGCCATTAAGTGTACAAAACAGAATAGCAAAAGCATATTTATCCAGGGTAGATGAGTATAAAGTCTGTAAGCTGAAATTGGAGGATGCGACAAATCGTTTGAATTCTGTATTTGATGATAATTATGAGGATTAATATGTTATTAGATACGGCCGAACTTTTAGCGTTGGAAGAAACCTTGCGTCAAAGATTTGACAATGACTTAACCCGGATTTTGTGCGATTTAAATCGTGCCGGAGAATTAGAAGAAGCGTTGGAAAAGTGGGGCATGGGTGATTTGTTGCATTCAGATGATGGATACAAAGTGGACAAAAATGGTAAGATTTTGATTGTTGGCGATTCCCAAGTCAAAAAAGAATTATTAATACCGGTCGCAAAAGATTTAGGAATTGATAAAAATCGTTTGGAATTCGTATTGTCGTATGCTGAAGCAAAAAAATACAACATGTCCAGAATACAATACAACAGAGATTATTGCTTAATCCTATTTGGTCCAGTACCGCATAGTGGTGTATCCAAAGGTGATTTTAGCAGTGAAATAGCAGCTATAATGAGTACCCCCGGATACCCACCAATGAAAAAGTTAGTGGCGAATGAACAATTAAAAATAACCAAAAACAACTTTAAACAAGCTCTTGAAGATGCATTAGATGCAGGGATTATTTGGAAGGGATAAATAAAGGTTCTGGCTATGGGTATTTTTTATTGTAAATGTTTAGCGTGTAATCACACAGGAAACATAAAAACAGACTTTAATAAAGATATTAACAATTTTGTATGTTCCAGGTGTGGTTCAAAAGATGTAATTAGTGCTTACCGTGACTTCGAAAAACCAATTGTACATTGTCCCATATCTAAAAACGATGATATTTATACTGAAAAAGCATATTATGATGATTGGTATGAAAACACGATTTTTGAAGAAGAAAGACAATTAGATAAAATGATGATGGCCCCAACGGGTTGGGAAGATGATAAAGAGATACAAGATTATATAGGTCTTTCGCCAGAAGATAATGATATTTTTTACGAAGATGATATGACGTTTCAAGAGAATGGGCTTATTGTAGCAAACACGTCAGGACGTTATGCAACAGACGCAAGTCAATCTAAACCCATATTAGTAGATAAAGAGGTAGAAGAATTTCTAAAATGCTGCAAGTATCTCTAGAATTTGCATATGAAAGTAATTGTTGGTTGTTGGCGGTATGTTTTTTACTTCCAAAAAATTACAAATATGACTATAATCTGGTATAATTTAAGTCAAAGGTAATAAAATGGCTATAAAGAAATCACAATTATATAAGCATTTGTGGGAAGCGTGTAATGCTCTCCGTGGGGGTATGGATGCAAGCGAATATAAAGATTATATTCTTGTTTTGCTTTTTGTTCGGTATTTGACAGACAAATATGATGGTAAAGATGACATTGTTCAGATTCCACAGGGGGGCAGTTTCAAAGATTTGGTGGCATTAAAAGGCAAGCCAAATATAGGTGAAGGTATTGACATTGTGTTGTCAAAGTTGGCCACGGAAAATGCTTTGAATGGCGTTATTGATAGAGTAAGTTTTAATGATGAAGATAAATTGGGTAAAGGCAAGGAAATGGTTGACCGTTTGACCAATTTGATTGCTATATTTGAAAACCCGGAACTTGATTTTTCTAATAATAATGCCAGTGGTGATGATTTACTTGGCGATGCATACGAATATCTTATTGGCAATTTTGCTGTTGAATCTGGTAAAAGTAAAGGCAGTTTTTATACACCAGCAGAAGTGTCCAGAATAATGGCAAAGGTTATCAAAGCGAATGAATCAACATCACCGCAGGATACCGTATATGACCCGACTTGTGGCAGTGGGTCACTGTTGTTAAAGATTTCAGATGAAGCACCGAATATAACCATTTACGGTCAGGAAAAGGATAATACAACTAAATCATTGGCGATTCTGAATATGTGGATGCACGGCAGACCAACTGCTGACATAAAAGGTGGACAAAGCACTTTGGCAGTTCCATTATTTGCGGAACAGAATGGCAGTTTAAAGACCTTTGATTATGTCGTTGCTAATCCACCTTTTTCGTATAAGACATGGACCGATGGTTTTAATCCTTCAGACGACCAATATGAACGGTTCGACGGTTTCGGAATTCCACCAGAAAAGAATGGCGATTATGCTTTCTTGTTGCACATATTGAAATCCTTAAAACCTGGTAAAGGTCGTGGTGCTGTTATTTTACCACATGGTGTGTTATTTAGAGGTGGAGCGGAAGAAACCATTAGGAAAAATATCATTCGTTTCATCAAAGGAATTATCGGTTTACCGTCTAATCTATTCTATGGCACAGGTATTCCAGCATGCATTATCGTATTAGATAAGCCAAATATGGAAAATCACAAAGGTATATTCTTTATTGATGCGTCAAAAGATTATATCAAAGATGGGGCGAAGAACAGATTGCGGGAACAAGATATTCGTAAAATCACTGATACTTTCTTGAACCAAATTGAAATTCCACATTATTCGCGGTTCGTCAGCGATGATGAAATTGCCGCTAATGGGTTCAACCTGAATATCCCAAGATACATTGCGAAACAAAGCGATGAGATTATCCAGAACATAGATGCACATCTTAATGGTGGAATATCTGACGCCGATATTAATGAATTAAACCAGTATTGGTCGGTGTGTCCAACATTGAAGTCTGATTTATTTAGTGGTGACAGGGCTGGTTTTTCAAAGATGAAAACTAATGATATCGCTGAAACAATCGCAAACAACAGCGAATTCACGAATTTCCGCCAGAATATACATGATATGTTCAACAATTGGATTTTGTCAGTTGACAGTAAACTAAAGGGTTTGTGCAACGATGATAACCCAAAGGATTTGATTCAAGAACTGGGGTCAAGTGTGTTGGCAAAGTTTGATAAATCGGCACTGGTAGAAAAATATGATATTTATGGGATATTGCGGAACTATTGGAATGAAACGATGGCCGATGATTGTTATTTGATTAAATCATATGGTTGGCAAGATGCAGGGCGTTCATTGGTTCGTTTGCAGAAAGAAACCAAAAAGAAAGATAAAAGCGTTGTCACAAAAGATGTCGATGGACTGTATGGGCTTGAAGGGGCATTGATACCAACAGAACTGGTAATAACAGAATATTTCGATGACGATAATCAAAAATTGATTGGTTTCAAGGAAAAATTATCTGAAATTCAATCAGAGAAAATATCGATGATAGAGGAAGAATCTGGCGACAATGGTTTGTTAACAGAAGTGATAAAAAAGAAACAAACAGATGATGATGACGAGTCGTCGAAAGATGATAAAGAGATTAAAATTACTGTTGATAACAAAAGGTTAAAGGAACGGTTAAAAGAAAAGATTGATGAAGAAGAAAAGATGTGTTTAACAAGATATTCAAATTTGTTAGACCAAGAAAAGCAAGTTAAAGATTCTATCAAAAAAATAGAAGCATCGCTTGAAAAACAAATCATGGAAAAATATGTCAATTTGACGGTGGATGAAATTAAACATTTGGTTGTGGATGTTAAATGGTCTGCAACACTTGAATTCAACCTGGACGATTTGATTGAAAAACAGAAAACCAATTTGACCAGTTCGGTTCAACAATTGGCAGACAGATATTCTGAAACACTGTCAGAAATAGAATCAAAGGCCAATGATTTGGAACAAAAAGTGAAGCAACACTTGAAAGATATGGGATTTTAAACGTGGCATACAGAACAACATCTTGGAAAAATACTGATATTGGAAAAATTCCCAGCGATTGGAGTGTTGCGAATTTATCAGATATTTGTGATAATTATACTGGGTTAACATATAGCCCTAAATCTGTTTCTGAATCTGGAACTTTGGTTTTACGCTCATCCAACATAAATCAAGGACGTCTGTCTTTTTATGATAATGTTTTTGTAAAAATGGAAATTCCTAATCGGGCAATGGCACACGATGGTGATGTATTAGTTTGTGTTAGAAATGGCAGTGCCAGATTAATAGGAAAATCTGCAAAAGTCGTTGGAAATGGAATGGCTTTTGGTGCATTTATGACGGTTTTAAGAGCAAATAAATGTTCTCCAGAATTCCTGTTGTTTTTATGGCAATCCTTTTATATACAGGAACAAATAAAAATCACATTGGGAGCAACTATAAATCAAATTACAAATGGTGATATAAAAAACTTTATTGTTCCTGTCCCCTCTACTATTCCAGAACAGCAGAAAATAGCGGATGTTTTGACGGGTGTTGATGATTTGATTGCGGAACTGGAACGTGTCAGGGACAAGAAAATCGCCATTAAAACAGGTGTTATGCAGGAATTGTTAACTGGTAAGCGTCGTATGCCAGGTTTTAATAAACCTTGGAAAAAGGTAAAATTAGGTGAGGTTGCAGACATAACCAAAGGAACCCAATTAAACAGGTTAAATATGGTAGAAGCTGGGTATCCCGTTTATAATGGGGGGATGACGGAATCTGGTTTTACAAATGAATATAACAATGTTGCGGATACTATAATAATAAGCGAAGGAGGAAATTCGTGTGGTTTTGTTAATTTTATAAAAACAAAATTTTGGGCTGGTGGGCACTGTTATACGTTAATTTGTCGTGGTTGTGTAAACAAAAGTTTTTTATATCAATTATTAAAATATAATGAAAACAAACTAATGACTTTACGCGTTGGTTCTGGATTGCCGAACATTCAGCAGAAAGCATTAAATAAATTTTCTTTATTATTACCAGATGATTTTACAGAACAAAAAGCTATTACAGATATTCTTGCGGATATGGATGATGAAATTTCTGCAATAAATGATAAAATAAACAAATATAAACAGATTAAATCGGGTGTTGCAGGCGAATTGTTATCTGGCAGAATTCGCTTGGTAAAGCCACAGGAGTAAAAAATGTCTATAGAAGTTGGTCAATTAGAAAGAAAAACCCAGAACCGTGTGGTTGAATTATTTCATAATGTGCTGAAATATGACTATCTGGGAAATTGGCAGGACAGGGAAAACAACAGCAACATTGAAACGGAATTGCTGGAACAGTACCTGAAAGGAAAATATTCCGATACACTGATTCAAAAGGCAATAAAAGAATTCGTAAAGAACAGTGCCATCGCACACGGTGATAATTTCTTTGAAAAGAACAAGGCGGTTTATTCCATGCTTCGTTATGGCGTAAAGGTAAAAGAATCTGCCGACAGCAAAGAAAAAACCGTTTATCTGATTGATTGGGATGAACCAACAAAAAATAATTTTGCAATCGCCGAAGAAGTTACTGTATATGGCCAAGCAGAAAAAAGACCAGACATCGTTCTGTATATCAACGGTATTGCTGTTGGTATCATTGAATTGAAACGAAGTGTTGTATCTGTATCAGAAGGAATTCAACAAAATATTGGTAATCAAAGACCAGAATATATTCAACCATTCTTTACAACAATGCAGTTGTTGATGGCTGGTAATGATACCGAAGGGTTGCGATATGCGACCACAGAAACCCCAGAAAAATATTGGTTGGAATGGAGAGAGGAAAATCCGTCTGATATGGTTGCCAAATGCAAGCTTGACCGTCAGATAACCGAATTATGCAACAAAGACCGCATAATAGAAATTATTCATGAATTTATTGTGTTTGATGCAGGCGTGAAGAAAACTTGTCGCCACAATCAATATTTCGGTGTAAAGGCGGCACAGCAGAGAATACAAGAAGATAAGGGTGGAATAATTTGGCACACACAGGGGTCTGGTAAATCGCTGACAATGGTGTGGCTATCAAAGTGGATATTGGAGCACAATCATGATGCTAGGATTTTGATTATCACAGACCGAACTGAACTGGATGAACAAATTGAACTGGTATTCAATGGGGTTGATGAAGAAATCTGGAGAGCACCGAACAGCAGACAGTTGTTTGCGGAATTGAATACGAAAGACAAAAGATTGTTATGTTCGTTGGTGCATAAATTTGGTCGTGTAACGAATACCAGTGGTGAACCAACATATGATATTGATATCAGCGAACTTCGCAAAAACCTGCCAACTAATTTTTCGCCAAAAGGCAAGATATATGTATTTGTGGATGAATGCCACCGTTCGCACAGTGGTAAATTGCACGATGCGATGAATGAACTGCTGGGTGATTCAGCAGTATTTATCGGATTTACTGGCACACCGTTACTGAAAATTGATAAGAAGAACAGTTTTAAGGTTTGGGGGACACCAATTCACACCTATAAGTATGACCAAGCGGTTAGAGATGGTGTTGTATTGGATTTGCGGTATGAAGCAAGAGCCGTTGAACAAGATATTTCATCACAAGAGAAAATTGATGAATGGTTTGACCGTAAAACAGCCACATTGACCGATACTGCCAAAATGGAATTGAAGAAAAGATGGGGAACAATGCAGAACCTGATGTCTTCTAAGACCAGAATGGAAAAGATTGTAATTGATATTGAAACCGACTTTGAAACAAAACCAAGATTGAAATCTGGTCGTGGTAATGCCATGTTGGTTGCAAGCAGTATTTTTGAGGCGTGTCAGTATTACAAAATATTCCAAGACAGGGGTTATCTGACAAAGTGTGCGGTTGTTACATCGTATGAACCCAATGCATTGGATACTACTTCGCAAGAATATCAGATATATCAGCAAATGCTGAACGGTAAGTCAGCCGAAGATTTTGAAAAGGAAACTAAAAAGATATTCAAGAAATACCCAGGGCAAATGCAACTGCTGATAGTTGTGGATAAGTTATTGACTGGATTTGATGCACCCAGTGCCACATACTTGTATATTGATAAAAATATGCAAGACCATGGGTTGTTTCAGGCGGTATGTCGTGTTAATAGGTTAGATGATAAAGACGAGAATGATTCTGAAGAAGGTGCGGTCTTGAACAAGGATTACGGCTATATCGTTGATTATCGTGATTTGTTTAAGAAACTGCAGAAATCAGTTAGTGATTATACTGGCGATGCATTCGGTGGCTTTGATGCCGATGACGTTGTTGGTTTGTTAAAAGATAAAGTAGAGCAAGGTAAAGAAGATTTGGAAACTGCATTACAAGCAGTGGAAGCACTTTGCGAACCTGTTCCAGCACCAAGAGATTTGCCTGAATACATCTACTACTTCTGCGGGGATACCGAAAATGTTCATTCTTTGAGAGAAAACGAGCATAAACGGCAGAACTTATATAAGCTGGTGGCATCGCTGGGACGCAAATACGAAGCGTTGGCAGGGGAAATGCATGCGGCAGGTTATTCAAAGAAAGCAGCGGAAGAAATTAAAGAAAAGGTAAAACACTACAAAACCATTAGTCAGGAAATTAAGATGGCCAGTGGTGATTATATTGATTTGAAGAAATACGATAAAGATATGCGAAATCTGTTTGACCAGTATGTGTTAGCAAAAGACAGCGAAGTGTTGAGTAATTTTAATAATAATGGTTTGCTGAATTTTATTACACAGGCACAAAAGGATGCGTCGCAGAAAAACGCCAGGTCGTCGACATCTTCTGTAATTGAAAATAATATACGCAGAATCATCAGCGATAAACAACAGACAAATCCAAAATATTACGAAAAGATGTCAGTGCTGTTGACCGAATTGGTAAAGAAAAGAAAACAAAATGACATAGCGTATCGTGATTATTTGAATCAAATATCTGATTTGGCACAGAAAGTTATAAACCCGATTAACGATAAAATAGATGGCATTGACACCAATGGGAAAAAAGCATTGTATGATTTCTTTGATGAAGATGTTGCCTTGGCGTTGAATGTTTATGATGCTATAAAAAGTAAAGCACCAGCGGATTGGCGGGGCAACCCAATGAAACGCAGAATGGTAAAAAAGCTTTTGGCAGATAATAGCAACATATCGGACGAACAACTTGAAAAATTGTTGGAGTTAGTGGTTCAAAATGGTGAATTCTAGTTCATATTTACAACTGGGCAGTATTGAAGCGTTGGTTGTTTACAAACCAATCAAACACCTGCATTTGGCGGTTTTGCCCCCTGATGGCAGGGTAAGAGTTTCTGCACCATTAGATATGAATGAAAATGCAATTAGGTCTATGCTTGCAGTTAAATTGCCGTGGATAAAACAACAACAAAAGAATTTTAAAGCACAGGAACGACAAACAAAAAGAGAATATGTATCTGGCGAAGCGGTATACTTTATGGGTAGAAAATATAAACTTGAACTAATATACAAAAACGAACCGCCCAAAGTGTTTTTAAAAGGCAAGACAAAAATAATATTGCAAACAAGACCTGATACAAGTTCCGATAAGAAATCGGAAGTATTTAATGATTGGTTGCGACAGGAATTAAAACCTGTTCTTACAGAATTGGTGGAAGCATGGCAAAAGAAGTTAAATGTTCAAGCAAAAACTTGGCAAATCAAAGAAATGAAAACTAAGTGGGGAACTTGTAATCATAAAAATAAGACTATCCTTTTTAACCTGGAATTAGCAAAAAAACCGATTGTTTGTATAGAATATGTTGTTGTTCATGAACTGATACACCTAATAGAAAGAACGCATAACGAAAGGTTTATACAAATTCTGAACGCCAATCTGCCCAAGTGGCAATCAACTAAAGCAGATTTGAACAGGTTTATTTTAAGTTATCAAAATTGGGATAAATAAAAAATATCGTTTTAATACGATTTATAGTCGAAGTTGGGAGAAGTAAAAAATGTTTGGTTCTGGTAAGCCTCAATTTAATACGGCACAAGGTTATGCTGATTATGTGAAAGAACAAGAGCGTCAACAGCATATTCAAGATGTTAAGGAAAGCCAATTGCAGCAGTATAACGCCGAAATGAAGCAGTTATCCCAAGCTGCTGTTGAAGAAACCAAGAAGAATAATGAAATTGCCCAACAGAGTTTGAAAGTGGCCCAGGATAGTAAATTTTTGGCAAAATTGGCGATATGGACATCTGCCGTTGCAATTGTTATCAGTGTAATTTTGCATTACTTATAAACAAAGGAAAAAACAATGATGAAATTAAATAAATTGGAAGAAATTCGTGATTTGAGAAAAATATGGCCAAAGGAAGCATTAGATTTTACGCCTTGGTTGGCAAGTGATGACAACATTGCATTGCTTTCAGATGCTGTCGGCATAGATATTTCTGTAAATGGAACGGAAACACCAGTTGGTGGCTATCGTGCAGACATATACGCCTATGAAACTGGTACAGACCGTAAAATTATTATTGAAAATCAGTTAGAAGATACCAATCACGAACATTTAGGAAAATTAATTACATATGCATCTGGTAAATCTGCTGATATTGTTATATGGGTTGTAAAACGTGCAAGGGAAGAACACAGGTCCGCAATCGAATGGCTTAATGCTCACACAGATAAAGGTATTAATTTTTTTCTTTGCGAAATAAAGTTGTATAAAATCGGTCAATCAGAACCAGCGGTTAAATTTGAAGTTGTTGAACAGCCAAACGATTGGTCCAAAGAAATGAAGAAAAATAATACCAGCAACGAAACAGAACAAAAACGTTACGATTTTTGGGTGGATTTTCAAGATTATGCGTTTCAAAACAAAGTGTTTGCAGAGAATTTTAGACGCAGAAAACCATCTTTTGACCACTGGAAAAATTTCAGTATTGGTTTTTCTGGGGCTCATTTAGCAGTTTCAAGAATTCAGAAGCGTAATGAATTAAACGTTGAATTGTACATTGATGATGATAAAAGTTTGTTTGATTCTTTGCTGCAACATAAAAAAGAGATAGAAGCAGACACAGGTTTAAAATTTGAATGGAAAGAGTTGCCTGATAAAAAAGGAAGCAGAATTATCGCAGCAAGGAAGGCTGATTTTGAAGATAAAAACCAATGGCCAGAACAATTTAATTGGTTGGTTGATACTATGTTGAAAATGAAAAAAACATTTAAAAAGTATTTGTAAAACACAACTGACAAATAAAGGAGCAAACAATGGCAAAAGGTGTTCTTTATATTATGACAACGTCTGTGTCTGGAGTGATAAAAATCGGTATCGCAAACACCAAAAACTATCCAGAACGGATGCGTCATTTATCACAAAATGGTTATGCAAATGTATCGGGGCTAAAACCATATTTTGCAATAGAGATTGAAAATTATGAAGAAACTGAAGGGTTGTTAAAGGATTTATTCACGTTTATACGGCTTGGGAGTAGTGAATTGTATTCCATGGAACCAGATAAGGCAAAGCAGCTGTTGTTGGCTTTCTCTGGTAATGTAATATTTCCAAAAGATGGAACGCCAAAGACTGTTCAAATAAAACAAATTGCAGCCACCAGAAAGAAGGGGCAGTTGTTTAATATGTATGAACATGGAATTAAGAAAGGTGACATATTGACATTTGTTGATGACCACAGCATAAAGGTCAAGGTCGTTGGTGAACGCGAAGTGGAATATAATGGTGTTATATATAAACTGTCACCGCTGGCACTGAAATTTTATGAAGACATGGGTAAGGCAAACCCTAGTAAGAGATATCAGGGGGCTAATTATTTCTTGTATAAAGGGACCAGATTAACAAAATTATAAAGGAGGATGAGATGCGAGGTGGTTTTTGGGAAGTTTTATTAATAGTTATTTTATTATGGCTTTTTTACACAATAATAAATGTGCCGATAAGTATTGCAAAGGGAAAGGGTGTTAGGGGTAGCAATTTGACCGCGATAACTATTTTGTCGTGGCTTGGTGTTTTTTTTGGTATAACATGGATTATTGCATTAATTCTTGCGTGTGTTTCTGATAAAAATATAAATGAATTACATCTTGTTTTACAGCACCGTTGGTTTGATAAAATTGTATCTGGCAAAAAGACATCAGAATATCGTGAATGTTCTAAGTATTGGAATAAACGGTTTTATAATAAGCATTACGATACAGTTGTTTTTCATAAAGGTTATACGAATGTAACCGCGAAGTATAAAATTTCATCTATTAGTATTACAACTAAAAAAAATGATTTGAATTTGCCAAAATGTTGGGAAATTAAATTACAAAAACGTTTAGATTAAATACACATTAAAAAATGTTAAAGATTTCGAAAATTGGTCAAAAATAATATTTAAACAAAGGATTAAGTAATGGCAAAATGCATCCTGTATATTATGACGACTTCTGTTCGTGGACTTGTTAAGTTAGGTAAAACCACACCAGATAATTATGATGCGTTAATGCACGATTTTTCTGTAAATGGTTATAAAAATGTGTTTGGATTAAAACCATATTATAAAAAGGTTTTTGATACAGAAAGTGATGCAGATGGTACATTGTTGTGGCTTGAAAAATATCGTGTTGGCGAAACAGAATTATATACAATGTCGGCCGTCGCGGCCAAACATGCATTCAATCCGCAAAAAACAAAACCACCATTTAGTATGTATAGAGTAGGTATTAAAGATGGTGATATTTTAACATTTGTTGGCGACCCTAATATCAAGGTAACAGTTATCGGGAAATGTGAAGTTGAATATAATGGTATAAAATATACATTATCGCAATTGGCGTTAAAACTTTATAAAGATATGGACAAACATTTTTTGCCCCCCGTTGTTCGTGGTGCAGACCATTTTATGTATCAAGGTGTTCGGTTAACACGATTATCTGTGTAGAAACGTAATAATTAACGTATTGCGATAAAAGTTTTACTATCACAATTCATCATCTGTTTTATTGCAAGGCGGATTAGAGGGGTCTTCTTCACAGAGTTCTTTTATAAATTTTAACCCTTTTACAGTATCAGGTATTGATGTTAGAGGATTGGTCAAATCAAAAAATAAAAACTTTATAGATTTTGCAACAGGGTCTTCTTCGCTTTCTTGACGAAGCCCCATAACAATCTCAGACATTCGTTTTATTTCTGCTCGTTTTTTTCCAGAAGCGATACCACCTTGTGTTGCTATCGTTGTTCTTTCGTTGTTCGGTCTGTCTGCCAACGATATTAAACCAGATGTATCAGGATTGTAATTTGCCATTTTTAATCCTTTTTGTTTTGTTAAAGTTTGTTCTGCGGGGTTACTCATACTCTATCAGAAGGAGATACAGTAACCCCTACCGACTGGAACCCAAAAAAAGATTTGTTCCCTATTTTTGAATTCCAGCCAATAGGTTCCATCAAGGGCGTGCATAGTGTCAGGACTTGCGTCTTTTTGCGGCTCACGCCTACCTAAGTCTATTCGTCATCAACACGCTTCAGCGGTTTTCACGCTTACTTCGTTTCAGTGTGCTTCTTCAAGCCGAATAATCAACTGCAAGGCTTTTGGTTTCTTGATAAACCTTTCGAGGCATCCTTGCTCACAAACCTGCCTGCACCTCACGAAATCCCCTGTAAGTGCTTTATCGTTCTGTACCCAGTGGCTGTAAGCGGCTCACCCGGTTTTAAACGCCAGGCTCTCTTACGACGAAAATACAGAACGTTGGTATTTTTTTATACCGTTGGATTCTTGTTTAATGTGTGTGCATCTATCCAAGCGTCCAAATCTTCTTTTTTGTATCTTATGCAATGACCAAAGCGAACGTATGGAATTTTATGTTTCCCTGTTGCTCGCCACACATTTAATGAACCAACAGTGGTACCCAAATAGGATGCCGCGGTTTTTTGGTCCATTAAATGATTGTTTAAATTTATTTCCATCATCGTTTATACCTTTCGATTCTGTTTGATTACATTCGGAGTATAGCGATGAATTTTGTTTATGTGGGAAAAATAGTTTTTGTTAATAAAGTGCTATTTTTTACAATAAAAAAGCGGCTTAAATGCAACCGCTGAGTGGTTTAATAGTTATTATTCTTAATCAAGACATAAATATGTCTGTACTTGTAAATGTGGGCGTGCAACAAACCTCTTTTGTACCACAAATAGGAAAACAACAATGCATTAACGGTGCTTTCTTGCTGAATGCGGCGAATACGCACTGGGAAATTTTATCGTCTTCTTCGTATTTGTATTCAGTATTGTTAAAACGTTTAATTACAATTTGTTTAGATATTTTACACTTTGGGTGCTCAAAATAAAACTTCAACCATTCATAATTCTTGTGACCTGGGTATGTTTGAGATATTTTAGTGTCGGTGTCACCGTCATTAATATAAAGGCCCCCATTGTTTTTGAGTGTAACAGTATATTGTTTAACGGGAGCCACCATATCTAATTGTTTTGCATCAATTTTTATATTTTGATAAGGATTGGTATTGGTTAACATGTCGAGAGGATTAAGTTCGTTTTGCCATGTCTCTGGTTGTATGATTTGTCCATTGTATGTTGCTATGATTGTGCCATTTTTTAATAGGGTATATAACGCATTGCTAGCTCTTTGTACGTCCTTGTCATATCTGTTATGCCCTGGTTCTAACAAATATCTATCAAATTGATTGGTGCGTTTCCAAAACTCACACAGCATTGCGATTTCGCCAGGTTTTGGGTCTTGTTCCCTAAGTGTTTTTTGACCAAAAGCTAAATGCTCACAGGCGTCCCGCAATGTGTATGATATAGAGCGTAATTCAGGTAATCTTATATTGTCGCGATTCATGATTCAACCTTTGTTTTATTATGTATGATATAGCACAAATCCATAGGTTTTCAATCATTTGTGTTAAATTTTAAACGTTTAGAAGAAGTCAAAAAGTGTGTTACAAAGTCTTAGCTAACTTTTTTGCAAATTTTTTGGTTATGATGACAGGCACGTTTTCAAAATTATTTTTTAGCCTGGTTTTAATCGTTGTGCCATTAGGGGTTTTCAAAACAGTCGCGTAAAGTTTTGTTGTTTTGTTTTTTCTGTTTTTTACAAACTGTATTAATCCTTTATCAATATAAGAGGATATTATAAAGCGTTCTGCGTTAAAAATAGCATGTTCGTTGATTCTTGATACTGTTTTTCGGAAATATCGGCCATGTTTTATGTATCCACGAGTTAATGTGCCTGGTTTGTGTTCTGTATAATCTTTTGAACGGTCTATTAAGAGCGGTATTTTAGGTGTTATTTTTAAAAAGTGTGTTGGGTCAAGTGCTATTCCAAACGGTTGGTGCTCTGGGTCAAAATTGTCGTTTAAGCAATAGTGATGTGCAGGAAAATCACATGTTATAAATGGCATGTCTGTGTAATTATATATTATACGCCAGTCGTATGTATACAATGTTAGAGCAATTTCTTTCACTTTTTCCATGTTCATTTGTTTTGTTTCGTATTTATCAACGTTTATTTGCAAATTTGCGTCCTTAACCAGTTTTTGTAAAAACGCAGTGTCATAATTTGTTTTTTTAGGTGATAATGAGAACAATATTGCCAACCAGGTTGAAAAGTAATAACGGTCTTTATTAGATATGGCGTTTGTTTCAAAAGCTGTTAAAAAAGCGGTTAACGCAGGTTCTAATACTTTAAGATTGTCGTACAAGTAAGTGTCTGTACCGTCAGAATTCAATTTGTCCCAACCAAATTCAAAACATACGCGTTTTGGAGGAGCCTCAAACCACAGATTTTTTTGTCTGTCATAAATATGCAATTTATTTGTCTGATTGTCCACAAAACGTCGTAAATAAACCTGTGGCACGAAATGGTCTTTGTGTCGTTTTATTTGTGAAGATGGATTTTGTTTTGTCATGTTGTATATATAGGTATAAAAGACTTTTTATCAATGCTTTTCATAAAATGATAAATTTTGTGATATGTCATATTTGTGGCGGATTATTGCGGGGTAGAGAAGTTTAATGATGTTTAATGCAACATACTGCCGTTCATAGAATATCCATAGAATAAAGATTTGCAAAAAGAAAAGGGTTTCGTCTGAAACCCTTGGAAATCTTGGCTCGGGCAACTGGACTCGAACCAGTGACATACGGATTAACAGTCCGTTGTTCTACCGACTGAACTATGCCCGAATAACAGACCCTATATTATACCTAAAATCCGCACAAGTCAAGGACTTTTTAAACATTTTATAGGACTTAAATTTCTGCGATTTTTGCCATGTAATCATACCCAGCAGTGTACCATAGTGTGTTTTTATCAAAAACACAGAGCAACAAATAGAAAGTTTTTAGCATATTCTATGCACTGCTTTATGATATCATAATTAAAAAATTTAAATATATTGCAACATTTGTTGTATGGATTGTTCAAGCTCTGTATCCGTAAAAGAACACTTGCCTAGTGGGTTGTTATTAGCATTAGCCGCTTCGGGATGATGAATTACATTGCGTATATATGTCATCAGTGTAACGGGGGCAGCATTGCCAAAAATACCGTTTTGCATACGTGCCCATTTTTTTGTTTTTTGAATTCCATGTTCAACAAAAAAGTTTTCTACATTTATCTCTTGGGAAAGATTATTCTTTTCTTTTATATATCCATACAGTTCATCATGAAATTCTGTTGATGGAATATTAAATGCAAAATATTTTATTTCTGAATATGTAGGACTAAAGTTGAATGTTCGTAAATTTTTAATTGGGGTAGCTGTTATACCAGTATCAGAATTAGACAAAACCAAAATCAGATCGTTGCTTTTATAGGCATTTTTTATAACATGTTCAGAATGTGTTGCCACAAACATTTGTGATGTTTGTTTGCCTGTTTCATCAGTAATAAGTTTTTTGTAAAAATTTAATATTTTATTCTGCCATTTCGGATGCATGCTTATTTCTGGTTCGTCTATCAACACCACTTCACCTTTAATAGAAACCATATCCCTAAGAATATAGCCACCCCTGAAAACAATTTGTTTTTCGCCAGAACTAAGTTCGTCTATGGAAATCTCTTTGCCTTTTTTGTTAAATACAACTTGTTTAGCTTCATTAAATGTCTTGATTCTATCAAATTTTATATCATCAAATACACTGTTAAAAGCGTCAGTAAATCTAGAAATTCGTTGCTTTTTGATATCCGCAGGAGGCACCATGTTTGGATGTTCATCGACCCATGTACCAAGATCTTCATTGTCTTGTGATGCTATATCTACAAGTAATTGTTTTAAATCGTTCGCTATTATTTTGGGATGAGTATTTCTTATTTTATCCAGATCTCTGTCCAATTCTGTTGCACCTATGGATTTAATATTTTCTGTCTGAAAGTTTACATCTGTATCTAAACATACAGAATACAAACACTTATAGATATGCACAGCGATTATATTAAACCGAAATGGCGAAGGAAAAGTTGAAGAAAGTTTATCGTTTATTTTATCAAAAGAATGATTGTATGTGATGTTTATTAAATTAGATAATTCAGTATTGTTAACTTGGACACCATCACGATGTAAAATATCTTTTATGTCTTTTTGTTCTTGTTCTGATAAATAAAAATCTATAGAAAAATCGTAATCTAAATTTCGGCTCAAAAATGATGATATGTTTTTGAATAGATTGCTTATAAATTTCAATATTGTTGTTTTGCCACAACCATTTTCACCAGCCAAGACAATGGTGTCATAGGGAATGCCTTGGTCATCACAAAAATTTAATTCTAAATTTGATAATATCGGATGATTTTTGAATTTTATATGTGTAATTTGCATAATTATTCCATGTATGTTTTCTGTATTCTGTTATAGCCGCGATTGATTTTATTCAAAATAAACAGAAATACAACTTTTTTTAGCAAAATCGCATTAAAAAAATAGAGTTTTATACATTGCAGAATTGGCCTGGCGCGTAAATTTTTGATTCAGGAAAATCATTGCTATTTGATGCTAAATGGGCTATTTTTATACTGATATGACAAAGATATTTACGATTGGTTTTAGTGGCAAAAGACCAGAAGTTTTTCTGGAAGTGCTGTCAGCGGCGCGCATAAGTTGTGTGTGGGATATTCGACTTTGGCGGACCAGCACCTATGTCCCGTATTATAATGGTGATAATTTGATGGCAGTGCTTGGCGGTCGTTATGAATATCATCCAGAATTTGCACCAAGCGGAGAATTTTTGGCTAATTATAAAGATAAAAAACTTGCGTGGGGTGAATTTGAACAAAAATACCGCGAATTATTAAACGCACGCAAACCACTGCAAAATTGTGATATCGATAAACTGGACAGGATATGTTTACTTTGCACAGAAAAGACAGCCGATATGTGCCATAGGCGATTAGCAGCTGAATACATCGCAAGCCAAATCCCAGATATTGAAATCGTGCATTTGTGATGCTTTTGAAAAAATAAAGGGCAGGGCATATATTATTGTAAATAATTTTTTTATAGTATAATATCGTTGTCAAGAAAATTTATAGGAATCGATTCGTTTATCGGTTTTTTAAATGTCGAATTTTTCTTAGTTTTTCAATATTGTTTTCTATTAATACTAGAATCTATTGACTAAATTCTTAAATTTTGTTAAAATGAAAAATATCTTATAAAGGAGATTTTTCATGACACATAGTGAATTATGGGGTGGAATTTGTAATGTCGCGGAAAGTTTTCATATATCTTGTTCGCGTTTGG
The DNA here is from genome assembly GCA_045648925.1 of Candidatus Enterousia sp. Lineage (GTDB taxonomy): Bacteria > Pseudomonadota > Alphaproteobacteria > Rs-D84 > Rs-D84 > Enterousia. The sequence continues at coordinate 630 of JAZROY010000009.1, read as the reverse complement.
CAAAAATATCTGGACTGGACCCGACCACTTTTAATCGCAGTAAATATAGCACGCGTTGTGGACAACCGCGCTGGATAAGCACATCAAGTTTGGCATGTGTTTTGGATGCAACGGGGTTAACATTGGCTGAATTTGCGGAATTTTTGCCGTCTGATACGCACGAACATCCAAAGTATAACCACTTTCCAAAAGATAAAATCGCATCACCAGAAAAAGAATAAAAAATTATCCCCCAGTGGGGGAGTGCCGCCGAAGGCGGGGTGGGGGAAAAAAAAGAAAAGAACAATTGATTTACAACCCTCCCCACCACTTCGTGGTCCCCCCCGCCCCGGGCGGGGAATAAAAAAGTTCTCCTCCGTTGGAGGAGTACCGGCAGAGCCGGGGAGGTGGTCAGATAATTCGTTTTTATGTAAACCACCCCGTCCGCTACGCGTCCACCCCTCCATAGAGGGGGACTAAAAAAACACTTTTCATAAAAATTAAAATATGGTATAATATTCACATTGAATTCATATAAGAAAGGAGAAAGGAATGTTTAATATATTGACAAAAGTTGACAAATCGGCGCAAACCCGCAGAAACCTACACACACACACACACACACACACACACATGTAATCTATTGCTAAG
>JAZROY010000008.1:0-9400 GCA_045648925.1 Candidatus Enterousia sp. | reverse complement strand
GTTTGCATTTTCGTCGATGCCCAAAACAGAGGATTGCCTCCGTCGAGCCGTCGGCGGTGCTCATCCGCGTCGCATTTGGTATTTCGAATCTCTTGCTTCAAGTAAAAAAGCCCACCCTGCGGGTGGACTTTCTTTTTGGTCGGAGTGGCGGGGTTCGAACCCGCGACCTTTTGCCCCCCAGACAAACGCGCTACCAGGCTGCGCTACACCCCGAAAACTTTTTGCTTCATCAAATTTTGTGCCGGCAAAAACAAATTATTTGGTAACTTATCTAAATCAAACCAAACCCACTTTGCACACTTATCCATTTCACGAACGATTGGCATCTGACATACATTAACAACTTTGTAATGCATGGTGCGATAAAAACTATCACCAAAATTATCATGCGTCATCGCAAGATATTGCACATTTTGTTTATCCAGCACTATACCAGTTTCTTCCCAAGTTTCACGAACGGCTGTATCAATCAAAGATTCACCATTTTCTGGTTTTCCACCGGGTGCCGACCATGTATTAAAACCGTGTTGTGACAAACGCAATCCCAACAAAACCTGACCAGATGTATTAAATATCCAAACCCCTACACCTGTTTTTATAAAATTTCTTTTTAATCTCAAAACACAATCCTTTGCATAGTTTTTAATTGATTGCATAAGTGTTCCGCTTGGACGGCCTGCCCCCCCCGAAGCTTTAGCGAAGGGTGGTCGGAGTAGCGGGGTTCGAACCCACGACCTCTACGTCCCGAACGTAGCGCTCTACCAGACTGAGCTATACTCCGAAAACTTTCTGATTCTGCAATACAGACATCAATTTGTCAAAAGATTTTATATATGCCGATTATATTTCTACAAAAAACATCATATAAAACTATTGTGCTGGGGTATACACAGCAATACGAGATGCTTCATAAACTTTGATCAGTCCACCACAAAGTGTTGAACACAAACGTTCACAATTTGAGAAATTTGTATAATTGCCGCCACCAGATACCCAAGAGAGTGCAACTGAAGGCGCACTAATTACACTGGCGCCTGTCGGTTTATATCCGGTGGCTTTGCACCAACAACCTCCACCAGTACCTATCGTAGGGGTGCCTGGCTGATTTCTTGTACCAACTGGTGAACCACACCCCGACATACCATAAACAGTGCCATGAGTAAATTGAACCTTCCATTCTTGTTCTTGCAATTCATCAAAATTACTATCGCTGTCGCATGACATAGATGATGAACTAGTAGTATTATACAAACATAGTGGCTCTCCATCAGTATCTGTACCTTTCGCCCAAAAAGTGCCATTACCTGTCGTTGGTATCGTGCTAAAATCCATTTGCGGGCGAACTTTCCATCCCGTAAATGTGTATCCTGTTCTTGTCGGTATTGTTGATGGTGGCGTTAATGTAGAATCGTATGTGCAATCACTGGATGTACTGTCCACTTCCATCAATGTGTTATTATTATACCAATACAAACTGATTTCATTTGCGGTCCAATCTGCTTGTAAATTTGATGTTCCAGAATATGTTTCCAATGGGTTATATTTGCAATCTGCGCTTGATGCACTGGACGATATATCTGGGTCGGCAAAACTCGGTGCGGAAAATAAAATTGAAATTGCAAAACAAATCGTTCCGATTTGTTTTGGGCTTAGCAATAGATTACATGTGTGTGTGTGTGTGTGTGTGTGTGTGTGTGTGTGTGTAGGTTTCTGCGGGTTTCAGCCGATTTGTCAACTTTTGTCAATATATTAAACATTCCTTTCTCCTTTCTTATATGAATTCAATATGAATATGATACCATATTTTAAAATTCAAAAAAAGTGTTTTTTACACAAAAGCATTTCTTACTTTTGTTTAGCCAGTGCGTTAATCACCTTTTCACCAGCAATTTTTTGTATTTCTGTCGTGGGGATTTTAGCAAAAAATTCTTTGGCCCATTCGGGTGGTCGACACATTAAAAAGCCATACCCGTCCCCGGAAAATTTTGTTTTCCAATAAACCGTTCCACAAAAATTTTCGTCTGTTTTAGATATATATGTGCACACAGGTTTTAATTTATCACAATACAACTTCATATTACGAAACACGCAAAACGAACACTTACCAAATATGCTTCCTGTTGGAATGGCTTCAACCCTATCACAAAAAACATTTGCTGTCATTTATTTAACCCGTTTCAAAATCAAAGAAGCGTTTGTTCCACCGAATCCAAACGAATTGCTAAGCACGACATCAACCTTGCGTTTTTGTGCCTTGTTTGGTACAAGATTAAAATCACCAACCTCTTCTATTGGGTTTTCCAGGTTTATTGTTGGTGGAACGATATTATCACGAATCGCCAGAACACTGAATATCGCCTCTATCGCGCCAGCCGCACCCAACAAATGTCCCGTCATAGATTTAGTCGATGACATACAAGTTTTATTTTTATCAAACAATTCTTTGACAGCAATCAATTCGCCAAGATCACCAAGACCTGTTGATGTCCCATGTGCATTTATGTAATCGACATCTTTTGGTTTTACCTTTGCCTTGTTCATCGCCAAAATCATTGCGCGTTTTGCTCCTGCCCCATTCTGTGCAGGCGCAGTAATATGATAGGCATCTGCGCACATACCAAAGCCCGCAACTTCGGCATAAATTTTTGCACCGCGTTTAACCGCGTGTTCATATTCTTCCAAAACCAAAACCCCGGCACCTTCGCCAAGAACAAAACCATCCCTGTCTTTGTCCCATGGACGCGAAGCACGCGTCGGTTCATCATTTCTTGTGCTTAATGCGCGCATTGCCGAAAAACCCGTCATTCCAAGCGCACACACGGCAGCCTCAGTCCCACCGCAAATCATAATATCTGCATCACCGCGTTTAATAATTTCTGCGCCTTCACCAATTGAATGCGCACCAGTCGCGCAGGCAGTAGCCATTGCGATATTTGGACCCGCAAACCCATATTTAATAGAAATATGTCCCGCCGTCATATTTACAACACATTTTGGAACAAAAAAAGGACTAACAAAACGCGGACCGTGTTCAAAAATATCTTTATCTGTTTCTGCAATAGTAGAAAGTCCCCCGACCCCACTGCCCATGGACACACCGACACGTTCTTTATCGCCAGCATAATCAATTAAATTTGCATCTTTTATTGCTTCATCTGCAGCAACCAATCCATATATGATTGAATTTTCCATTTTGCGTTGTTCACGCGGGTCAACAGCTAAATCAGGATTATAATCACCTGGCTTTGTTCCACGATGTGGGATACCGGCAATTTTAGAAGCAATTTCTTCTGTATCAAATTCAGTTATTTTACGGATGCCACTTTTGCCAGCCAATAAATTTTTCCATGCGTAATCTACACCACATCCCACAGGTGAAACGATACCAATACCTGTAATAACAACTCTTTTCATAAATTAAATCCTTTTAATATGACCCCAGAATGATACAATAAAAGATTTCATAAATCAACGATATAAAAAATAATGTCGCCATTTGGCGACATCAAATAAAAAAGAATTTTAACAATTATTTTTTTGCATGTGCATCAATATATTTTACTGCATCACCAACCGTAGACAATTTTGTTGCTTCTTCATCTGGGATAGTGATGTTGAATTCTTTTTCCACTTCCATAACAAATTCTACAACATCCAAAGAATCAGCCCCCAAATCGTTCACAAACGAAGCACTTTCTGTTACCTTAGATTCATCAACACCCAATTTTTCACATACAATTTTTTTTACTTTTTCAAAAGTTGACATTTTATATATCCTTTGTTTTTGTTAATATTCGTGGCTCTTGTTACTCAGCCGCCTTTTCTTAGTAAAATACCATTTTTTGAATTATCTGTCAAGACATTATAACAAATGATAACAATAAGGTTGACTTTATCAAAAAATTCATTATACGAACAAATCTGTCAGCAAATCATTCATATTTTCGCGCAAAACATCTTTATCTGGGTTCCAAATCAATGCCCGCATCAGGAATTTATGAACATCATCCATTGTGACCCCAGGAACCCCAGCAGATTTTACGATTCTTTTCCATGCCACGCGTGGGTCAGTCAAATGAAACCTGCCACGTCCCATAAACACCCATTCGCTATCTTGGGGTAAATCTTGTAACAACAGTATCGCATTATCGGAAAGAGGCATATCGCACCATAAATCATGATTAAAATCTAAATCTTCCCAGCGCATTTTAAATATTTTTGTTTTTGGTGCGAAACCATAAATCAACATCAAAAAAGCAGAACGCAAATTAGCATCTTTTTCTTTTTTTATTGCCACTAATAATTTATTTAATCCATTTTTATTTAACCTGCGTTCACGTCTAACAACTTTTATTCGTGCTATATTATCCATTGGATTATTTTTTCTGTATCCTGAATCGATTGCGTAATTAAAGATACTTTGTAATAATTCTTGCATACGCAAAGCCATTGCCCGTCCAGAAATATCATCCAAAACTTGTTGCAGTTCTGCCGTCGTTATATCTTGAATATTTTTCCCAAACAAATCTTTAAAATGCAAATTTATTGCGCGTTTTAATTTTACAAGTGAATCTTCACCACGGCGCACTTTGTGTTCAAGATATGAATCAACGAAATTTTTAAAAGAAATTTTTTTACGACGAATCGGAATTTTTTTAGAAACTTCATTTAATACTTCAACGACTTTTGAACGCGCATCTTCTATATCAGTTCCCGGATAATTACCAATAATAATTCGTTTATCGCGACCATTTACGCGTTTACGAACAAAGAAACTTTTTACACCACGACTTGTTATATACATACGCAATCTCGGTTCAGATAAATCTTGAACGACATCGAAACCACTTTCTGGCGATGGCAGATTATCAAGAATATATGTATTAAAGAAAAATTGGTGCGCCATAATTTATATTCTTTAATTATTTTGTTCTGCTGAAAATTCCTTTGATAAAATCGCGACGCGCACTGACATACTCTTTATGAGCAGCAATGAATTCAAGATTTTTTTCAACATACGGACATTGTGCTTTTTTACAATTAACATGCAAATTGAAATCATCACATTTACAAAAAACAATCAAAGGTTCACGATCGGTGCCAACATTTTTCTGTCTAAGGCAAGATTGTTTTTCTTTTTCTTCATGCCAATATGGCGCAATGATTGTATTCAAAGACGATTCTTTTTTCTGTTTTGCATCACAAAGTTTTTTCCATAATAATTTTAAATTTTGTATTTTTTTCATTTCATTTTCCTTTTTTTATCATTTGCTTTTGAATTTCAAAGCATCTTTAATCAGATTCCATTTTGCCTGTTTCACAGATTTATACAATTTAACAGAATCTATATATGCGTGATTTTTACGACACATATGGCAATATTTATTTGGGCAATAATCGTCATCACAAAAAACATCACAACACGCGATTTCTATTTGCGTAAAATTAAGACCAAGACCGATTCCCAAAACATTCATCTTTTGAATACAAGAACATTCACTGCCCAAAGTGCTAAGTCCTTCGGGTGATATTTCGCACGTTATCGCTTTGCGTCTTTGTTGCATATCGCGACGAATTAATTTTTGTTTTTTATTTAAATCTAAATATTCTTCTATGCATTTCATTTTTATTCACCTACTTTTAAAGCATTAATAAACGCACTTTGTGGAATTTCTACATTACCAAAAGTCCGCAATCGTTTCTTTCCTTCTTTTTGCTTTTCCAATAACTTTCTTTTACGCGTGATATCGCCACCATAACATTTCGCAGTCACATCTTTGCGATACGCAGCAATCGTTTCACGCGCAATAATTTTTCCACCAATGGCGGCTTGTAAAGGAATTTTAAATTGATGACGCGGTATTAAATCTTTTAATTTTTCAACAATCTGACGGCCACGTTTTTCTGCTGCACCACGATGGCAAAGGAAAGACAACGGTTCAACATTTTCATCATTAACCAAAATTGAAACCTTTACCAAATCAGATGCGCGATAATCATACAAAACATAATCGAATGATGCATATCCAGACGATAAAGATTTAACCCTGTCGTAAAAATCAAACACTATTTCTGACAACGGTAATTGATAGACCAACACCGCGCGATTACCAACATAAGAAATGTTTTCTTGAACACCACGTCGCGACGCACAAAGTTCCATAATTGCCCCCAAATATTTATCAGGCATCATAATCGTTGCACGCACCCATGGTTCTTCAATAGATTCTATTCTTGTCACATCTGGCATATCCGCAGGATTTTCCAAATCCATTACCGAACCATCACGCAGATGTATTTTATAAAGCACGCTTGGCACAGTATTAATAAGTGATAAATTGAATTCACGATTTAATCTTTCACTGATTATTTCCATATGCAACAAACCCAAAAATCCACAGCGCAAACCAAAACCCAGTGCAGAAGATTTTTCCGTTGTGAATACAAACGAAGCATCATTAAGTGCCAGTTTTTCTGCACCTTCGCGCAGGTCTGGATAATCATTTGCTTCTACTGGAAAGAACGAAGAAAACACAACCGGCACAGATGGTTTAAAACCGGGCAACATTTCGACATCACTTTTTGCATCGCAAATTGTGTCCCCTACTTTGCAATCGTGAATTGTTTTCATACCAGTTATAATAAAGCCAATTTCACCCGTGTTTAAACAATCTACATTTTCCATTTTTGGTGTAAAGTATCCAACTTTTTCAACCACATATTCTGCACCAGTCGCAATAAATCTTATTTTTTGACCACGCGCCAATTTGCCATCAACAACACGCACCAACACAACCACCCCAAGATACGAATCATACCAAGAATCAACCAGCAACGCGCGTGTCGGCGCATTTTCATCACCACTTGGAGATGGTAATTTATTTACAATTTCTTCCAATAATTCTGGAACACCCGCCCCCGTTTTACCAGATACACAAAGTGCATTTGATGCGTCCATACCAATAACATCCGAAATTTGTTCACGGGTTGCAACAACATCAGATGAAGGCAAATCAATCTTGTTCAACACAGGCAACATTTCCAAATCATTATCCAGCGCAAGATAAGCATTTGCCAATGTCTGTGCCTGAACCCCCTGGGTTGCATCAACAAGAATGATTGCACCTTCGCATGCGGCAAGTGACCGTGATACTTCATAAGAAAAATCAACATGCCCAGGTGTATCCATCAAATTTAATTGATATGTTTCACCATTTTTTGCCTTGTAATTCAACCGCACAGTTTGTGCCTTAATCGTGATTCCGCGTTCGCGTTCGATATCCATAGAATCAAGAACCTGGGCTTTCATTTCGCGCGACTCAAGCCCCCCGGTATATTCAATCAACCGGTCAGACAGTGTCGATTTTCCATGATCGATATGCGCAACAATTGAAAAATTTCTTATATTAGATTGCTTCATCTTTCCCGGTGTCCAAATTATTTAATAATTCTTCAATTCTGTCCGCGCGTTCCAATGTATTATCATAAACGAATCGGATTTCCGGCACATACTTTTGATCTATTTTTTTAGCCAATTCGAATCGAACCATCTTTGTAATCTCATCCAATCTTTTTTGCGTTTCTTCTTTTTTATCATGCGCATAAAAGAAAAGTTTTACAAATTGCATTCCACCACGCGATTCTGCACCGACCAAGGACACACCGCGTATTAAATCATCATCCATAAAATTGCGCTGTAAAATTTCCGCAACCAGTGTTTGAACTTTGCTGGCTATTTTTTCACCACGGTTAGAATTTGTCTGCTTTTTTAACATAATTTCTTTCATCCTTATGCGGCAATGATACACTGGTATATAAAAAACACAAGTAAATTATTTGCCTCTTGAAAGAAAAGTATAAATAAATTATCATAGACCCTATGAAGTTAATAAACAAAGTTTTGGAACAGTCGGCAAAACCATGGTACGCATGGCTTGTGTTTTTTATGACAATATGCGAATCCATATTTTTGTTCATTCCACCCGAAGTTTTTATGACCCCTGCAATAGTGGCGGACAAAAAACGTGCCTTTCCAATAACATTGGCGGCGGCGATTGGTTCTGTTATCGGTGGTGCAATTGCATATATGATTGGTTTGTGGTTGTTTGATACAATTGGAATATGGCTGATTCAAACTTTCGCCAGTATGGAAAAATTTGAATTAACGCAATCACTATTCAATCAATATGGAATAATGATAATAATATTGACCGCCGTCACACCAATACCGTATAAGGTCTTGGCAATATGTGCGGGCTTTTTACAATACCCGGTTCTTTTATTTTTGGGTGTATCTGCAATATTCAGAACGGGTCGTTTTGCAATAATTGGCTTTTTACTTTGGAAATTTCAAAACTTTGCGAACACGTTGGTAAAAAAATATGCATGGCAATTAACCATTGGTGCAATTTTATTCGCCCTGCTTGGCTTAACAATTATGATGTTGATGTAATGGGTTATTGTGATACCCCGAACACCGCCCGACGGAAAACGGGGTAGTCCATGACGCCGTTCGCGCAGTCGAGCGCACAGACGTCCGCGCAATCAGACGCGGACCCGTAGTCGACGTAGAACACCCACGAAGGGGACGCGACATTACAGGCACTGCCATTATTCGGTGTATAACTGGTCATTTTGCACCAGCAATATTGACCACTGCTGCTGCTGCTGAATGTGTTTCCGGGTTTTATTGCATCACTCGCACAACTACCATATACTGCTGCTAGTACTTGCTCTTCACTCATTGTTCCATTTCCCATCGCGGTCATTATCGTTTCCATTATCGTTGGCATGGTGCTGTTGCAACTTGCGATTCCTTTGATTATTCCACCGCTGGTATCTTTTACAGCCCAGGTTCCAGTTGATGTTAAACCATATATGCTGGCATTTTCTGAATATTGTCCATTGTTGCTGTTATAGCCGTATGCGATGGAATCACTGTCATCGTATGTTAACCCGTTTACCCCACTGCCCGTTAAACTACACACCTGACTCGCAAAACATGATGTATCTGCCTGTTTTACACGCCAGCCCTTAAATGTATATCCGGTTCTTGTTGGTATCGTTGCCGGTGGGGTTAATGTGCCATCATATACACAACTTTGCGATGCAGACGGCACAGTTAATTCATCATCACCGTTATACCAGTGTAATGCAATTGTATTCGCCTGCCAATTTGCTTGCAAATTCGATGTTCCTGAATATGTTTGTAATGGATTATTTTTACAATCTGCGGTTGATGCACTTGATGGTATATCTGGGTCGGCAAAACTTGGTGCGGAAAAAATAAAAGAAATTGCAAAACAAATCGTTCCGATTTGTTTTATTCTTAGCAATAGATTACATGTGTGTGTGTGTGTGTGTGTGTGTGTGTGTGTGTGTGTAGGTTTCTGCGGGTTTG
>JAZROY010000007.1:0-23392 GCA_045648925.1 Candidatus Enterousia sp. | reverse complement strand
GGTTTGCGGTGGTACAACACAAATACATTGATGGAAGTGGACAGTACATCCAGTGATTGCACATACGATTCTACATTAACGCCACCATCAACAATACCAACACGCACAGGATACACATTTACGGGATGGAAAGTTCGCCCGCAAATGGATTTTAGCACGATACCAACGAATCCGAATGGAACAGAAAGATGGGCGATTGGATTAAGTGGAACAAGGGATCACTGTTGGTATGATACGACCACGGGCTCTGCATGGAGCGTAGCATGCAGTAGTGACGCGATATACAGTAAAGAAATACAAAGATATGAATGGAAAGTAAAATTCAGTCATGGGGATGTATACGGAATGTCTGGATGCAGTACAACAAGTGGGACATCTGCCACGGCAGGGAACCCAAGCATAGGAAGTGGACAATATTGTTGGTGCAAAGCAACTGGATACAAAGCAACGAACGCCAGTGAGATAAGTGGACCTTTGTCTGCCCTTTCCTGGGTGTTCCACCGCAACCTCGAGTCCGCGTCTGATTGCGCTTACCGCTGTGCGGCCCACTGTGCCACCCGCGTCGAGTACTACCCCACCTTCCGGGGGGTGTTGTTTGCGGGGTCCGGCAACTAATGTTACCACGGAACCTTTGGTACCTATAATTGAAAAGTAATCACATAAAAAAACACCCGCGATTGGCGGGTTGTTTTTTATCAATTTGTTTTATTGATGGTTTGGGGCGCCAGCATCTGAGGCATTTTTGCGTTCGACAAATGTAATGCGACCCTTGTCCAAATCGTATGGTGTCATTTCAACATGAACCTTTTCCCCGACATTAACCCAAATGCGTGCCTTGCGCATTTTGCCACATACTGTTGCCAATATCATATGTCCGTTTTCAAGGCGAACACGAAACATTGTATTGGGTAATCTTTCTTCGACCACACCAGAAAAAACAATTACATCATCTTTTGCCATAAATATAAATCCTTAAATTTTTATGCTTTTTTAATGATATTCGTCAAATAAATAAAATGCAAGATTTTTTTATTATGCCTTGCAAGGTATCTTATTTTTTGATAAAATAGTATATAAATGTAGGAATGTATCACAATGAAACTATTTAATTTTTTATCGCTATTGATGTTGGTTCCAACTGTTGCATTCGGTGCAGTGCGTGGCGATTCCAACACACGTGTCGGTGTGCCGCGTGGTTCACAAACCGCTTCTCGTATGCCGATGGTTGTAACGGCTGCCACGGTTCAGACCGCACAATCTGTGGCAACAAATGCGAACACTGGTACAACACAGAATACACAAAACACATCAAATAATAATCAGACAAATACTGAAACAAATACAACACAAACAAATACTACCCAGGCGGAAACTGTCGACGCAACACCGGCAAATTGTCGTGATGCATATCGTCAGTGTATGGATGAATTTTGTTTGCTGGACGAAAGTCAGGGCGAAAGATGTGCTTGTTCGGATAATATAAATTCTGCCAAAGATAAAATAAACGCAATACTTGCAATCCAGGAAGAAGCGGACAATTTGTATACAGAAGGTGTTGAACGCGAACAACTGGGTGCCAAGGCAAAACTGGTGTTCGCAGAAAATACAAATAATAAACAAATTTCCAGCACGAATTTCTTGGCTTGGTTGGTCGGTGACGAAGAATACGAAGATGAAGACGAAGAAGATATTGGCGAAGATGTGACTTTGGGCGATGATTTATACAAAATGGCATCAAAATATTGTCAGACAAAACTCGATTCTTGTGGTGATTCTGCGGAAATGGAATCTATGCTTTATTCGCGTCAAATTATTCAAGATTGTAAAAATTACGATTCGTATTTAAAAGAACAAAAAGCAAATGCAGAATCAAATAAACGAATCGCTGAATCTGCTGTGCGCAAGGCGCGTCTTGAAATGTTAAGCACTACAAATAAATATAATCGTGGTGAATGTTTGTTGGCTTATCGTTCTTGTATCGCAGACAAGGGCGGATGCGGAACGAATTTTGAAAACTGTCTGGATGCGAATTTATTAAAGCGCCGTTCAAATGCGTGCGAAAATATACTTGACCAATGTATGGCGGTGCGCACGGATGTTGAAAAAGATTGGGCGGCGGAATCAAAAAGTGTTTTGGCGAATGCTGCAAAATATGCAGATACAAATAAACGTGGAACTTGTTTGGCGCGCGTGCAGAATTGCTTGGAAGAAAGTTGTTCAACATCAACCAGAACAGAATGTTTAAACGATGTTAATGTCGCGGCTGGAATTTGCCCTGTTATCACAGAATGTGAAGAAATGATTCCTGGGTTCCAATCTGTTGTAAATGATAAATTGGCATATTTGAAAACAAAGTTCTGTGAAAACGATGTCGATAAATGTTTGCAAGACAAATGTGGTGTCAATTTTACACGGGCAGAATGTGTCGGTAAAAAAGCATATGAAATCGCCGCGCTTTGTCCACAAGATATGTTCACTTCGTGCAGAGATGTGACGCAATATGATGTAATTGTGCAATCTGCGTTGTTGCAGATGGATTATCAAATGTTGACAGGTTGTGTAAATTATTTCAGCGAACAATTAAGTAAGGTTTGCGGAACAGATATGGCGTGTTTGCCGATTGTTGCGTCTGCGACATCATTTGACAAGGTGCCAGCAAGTGAAGCAGAAAGTAATGCGTTAACTGCAAAGGTTGTTGCTGATTCTGATGCTGCGGTCGATGAATTTTTCAAACAATTTGAAAAAGATAAAACTGTTGTTGCGTGTGCCGATTCGCAAACTAATGTAGATGAGAATAAAAAAGTCAAAGGTAAAGAAGCACTTGGGACAAATGTATTTAATTCTGCGAAATTGTTGGCAAAGATGTCTGCGGAACAACGCAATTTGCGTGAAATGGATTCAAAAATTGCGGAATTAAGTAAAAAAGAATCTGTCGAAAAAGCACAGCAAAATTGTTTAACAAATTACAAACCAGAAAAACGTGATGAATCCAAGAAAAATTATAGTTATATAAAAAGTGTCGCATTTGAACCGTCTTTGCGTAATTGCCATGTGTGCCGTATTCAACAAGTTTGCGAAACTGGTGGCGAAAGCAAAGCATCGTCAGCATTAAAAGCAGGGGCGGGTGGTTTGTCCGCTGGGGCTTCGGCTGGAACAATGATAAATGCTGGCTGGGGAACCGCGATTGGCGCTGTGGTTGGTGGTGTTGGCGCCGGGGTTTTGGGTGCGTTCAGCGGTGGTAAACAAGAGTTCTGTCAAGAAATTGAATCTTGCGAAGATATAAATATGTAATCTGTGGAGAGAACAAATGAAAAAAATATTAAACTTTGGTTTGTTTTTTGGATTGTTGACGGTGTTTGTTGGTGCAACTGATTCTTTTGCTGCGACCAAAACAAAAAAACAATCTGCGTTGCAAGCGGGAACCAAAGTGCGTGCAAAGGTTGAAGCAACTGGTATTTATGACCAAGATTGTTATGATAAATATTTTGGCTGTATGGATGCGTTTTGTATCGCTGATAATGAAAATGGTGGAACCTGTATGTGCAGCGATGATGCCGCAAGATATGATGAACAACTGGAAACCATTAAAAAAACTTTGGTAGAGGCAGAACGTATCAGTACTGAAGAAGTAGAAAAAATTCAAGCAGGTGCAAATGCTGATATCATATTCAATGGTGGCGAAAGAATTTATAACGATGATGGGTCTGTGGTAAAAGCGGGCGAAACAAAAGCAACCGCGAATAATACAAACGCTTTGTCTTGGCTGTTCGGTGATGATGAAGAAGACGAAGAAGAAGAGTGGGATGAAATAGATTTATCTGATAAGGTTGGCAGAAGTTTGTATAATTCTGCACATGATTTGTGTAAAAAACAAATGCCAGAATCTTGTTCAAAAGATATGACACTTTTGACGCAAATATATTCGCGCCAAATTATTTCTGACTGCAAAGGTTTGGCAAACAGTATCGCACAAAAGAAAGCAGAAGCAGATGCCGCATTAAATCAGGCGCGTGCCGCTGTGCGTAGTGCTTTGAAAGATTCTTTGGAAGAATCAAATCAATATGACCGTGGTGAATGCTTGGTTGAATATAAAAAGTGTATGAAAAGTGAAGATGCGTGCGGTTCTGATTGGTCGCATTGTGTGTTCACAATCGCGTCTGAAAATATGCAAAACAATGAATCAAGCAGTGTTGCCGGCACAAAAGTCGCAACGACAAATGTTTACGATATAACCGCGTCAACAATGGAAATGTTAGAGGCAAAACGTTTCATTTGTGAACGCGTTTTGGATAAGTGTATGTCTGTGCGTCAATATGTATGGGCTGATTTCCTGCGTGAAGCGGCACCGACAATTCGATTGGCAGAACAAAATGTAGAATCACAAAAACGTCAATCTTGTTTGACTGATATTTCGAATTGTATCCAGACAGCATGTAAAGATGATATCGCGGGCAAGGGGACTGCGACAATGGATGCGTGTTTATCAAGACCAGATATGGCGCGTTCTTTCTGTAAGATTCAAATTGACCCATGCGAAAGAATGGAACCACAAATCTGGGATTATGTCGTTGCAAAATTGGCGGCAATGCGTGTCGATTCTTGCACAGCAGAGGTCAAAGAATGCTTTACATCCGAAGACAGATGCGGACCTGATTTTATGAACTGTATCGGTATGGATTTCGATTATATACATGATATGTGTCCAATTGATAAATTGGTGACCTGTAAGCAAACAAATCCGAATTTCAAAATGGCTGATTTGGATGAAATGTTAATGGGGTTGTATTTGAATATTGATAACAAGGCATTGGAAAATTGTACCAAGGTTGCCGAAGAAAAAATGGTTGAATTCTGTGGCGCAACATCGAATTGCAATTCGTTTGCAGCAGATGAATATATTGGAACCAATTCTTTGAAATCACAAAAAGACGGAACCATATATCGTGTGACTGGTATGATTTCGTTTGGTTCAATCAAAATTGGTGATGCTGCGGGTTCTATTAAAGACGGTGGCAAAGTATTAAAGCCGGGTGAAATTGGTGTCAAAGATTATATCGCGGCGGTTAAGAAAAATAATCGTTCTGTGCCAAATGCGAATTCTATTATTTCTAATATCGAAGAAGAATTGAATAACATTGCGGGAACAATTAACAGAACAATATCTTTGATTGAATCAGACCAACAGGTTCAATATTGTATCAATGGTCGTGATTTATCACAAATTAACGGTAAGGGTCGCAGAAACAATTCAACATTTGCGCGCTTCCCGAATTTGTTGAACCAATATCGTGTCGCGATTGCACAATCTGCATTGCGCAAAGCCCAGGATAATTATCAAAAGAAATATGAAAAAATAGTATCAGAGGCAACAGAAAACGCATCCATAGATGTTGCACAATACAGATGTCAAATGTTGCCATTGGGGATGGATGGTTTGATTGCTTCTGAACAAACTTCGCTGGATACACCTTATGCGATTTCTTATGATATTGATGAAGGTTTGGATTTGCAAACTTTGACAAGTGGAGGTAAAGGAATTTCTGGTTTGGCTGGTAGTGTTACTTCTAATCAAGATAAATCTAAATCTACTAGTCGTAAAGGCGGGTTCGGGGCTATTACAATTGTTGGTGGTGCCGGGGGCGGATGGAATAATAACAAAGATAAGACAAATACCGTTTCAATAAATATTGATGGCGGTAAAAAAGAAGTGACATCCGTATTTAATCGTGATACAAGAATTTGTCATGTTTGCACAACGACCAGTGTTGAAAATTGTGAACAATTAAAAGTCAAAGGAACAAAAGTCAAAAAGAAAAATTGTGTGACGGATGTTCAAGAGACATGTGAAGATGTTCAACTTTAATCGCAACCGCCCATCCGGGCGGATTTTTTGTTTTGCATTTTGTTCCTAGTTATTTATGTTTCGGTTTTTGATATAATCAATTCATGGAAAACAAAATAACAAAAAAGGAAAAAACCATGAAAAAAATATCTGTATTGGCTTTGGCTGCGTTAATGCCGATCTGTGGCGCGATGGCAGGCCCTGGTAAAACAATGAATAACGGTATGATGAACGCTAATCAACCTGCTGTTTGGACAGTGACAGAAGTTATGTCGCTTCCTGATAATACCCCTGTGGTGATGCGTGGGTATATTACAAAAAATATGGGTAACAATATCTTTGTGTTCGAAGATGATTCGGGAACAATTATGTTGGAAATAGATGAAGAGGATTGGAATGGTAATACCGTTCGTGTCGATGATATAGTGACTGTTTATGGTAATGTTGACCAGGGCACTAACTATACAGAAATTGATGTCAGTTCCATCGTAAAATAAAAAATGCCCAATTGGGCATTTTTTTATTTCTTTATTATATGTTTTTGTGATATAATCATTCTGTTATGAAATTAAAAAAATCTTTGTTTTCGTTATTGATGATGATGTGTATTGCGCCTGCGTTTGCAGGGTGGCAGTATGATGGCTATTACATTGACGACAGTTATTACACCGAAGATAACACTAAATTTGTTATCGGTTTTCGTGGTGGACTGTCGTGGGCAAATGCAAAAATTCACAATGAAATTGGGAATTTGTACGGATATTATTATGTGAATGAAACAACTGGTGATGTTATATCTGCCATGGCATGGGAAGCCGCAGGTTCCCCAGCGGGATATTTATCCGCGGGTTATGGTGATTTATCAACTTTGCCGGCAAAGGAAAATTTTTCAAAATGGGCTTTTACTGCGGGGGGCAGCATCGGTTTCACAATACCGTACCACCCAAATTGGCGGCTTGAGGCAGGGTATGACCATATATCTGAAACAGATTATAACAGAATTCCGCTGTTTGATGGCGATTTAAATGTTTCTGGTGGCGATGTCGAAGGTGTCGTTCGTGTTTCCAGTGGTGGCGCAACATCAACTGTGTCAACAGATATTGTTTCTGCGATGGCTTATTACGATTTCTTTGATGGAAACAAAAGACCGTTGAATACACTTGTCCCATATATTGGTTTGGGGGTCGGTTATGCCACATCAAAAACTACATTAAAATTGGCTGATATTTATGGCGATTTGTCGACAGATTCTGATTTGCAAAATTATGGAACCGCAGATGCAGATGGGGTTATACAATTTATGCCACCATCTGATAAATCAAAATATCCATCGTCTGAAAATATTGCTGGGATTGCAGCGTTGGGTGTTTCGTACGGTATCGCAGAATATACTTTTCTTGATTTCGGTGCACGTGTTATTTATATTCCAAAGATTACTTGGAATTTGGTGAACAGCGATGGCTCGCAACACCGCGAATGGTTCAGTGCGAAAAATATGATTTATTCCAATTTTACGGTTGGTTTGCGATTTGAATTTTGATTGTTTTATGGTTCGTTAAATAAACGGGCAGGGTCAACCGAGTTTTTCCCGCGTCTAACCTCAAGATACATTTCTGGTTTGTTTTCGTTCATGCGACCGATGGGTTCACCAGCCAAAACTTCTTGTCCAACAAGCGCATCTATTTCGCCCATATTTGTCATAACTGTGTTATATCCGTTTTTGTGTGACATAATTATAACCTTGCCAAAGCCGCGGAAAGAATCAGCAAATTTCACAACACCATCCGCAGGTGCCATAACAATCGCGTTCCCACGTGCGCGTATACGCCATCCGTCTGATTTTAACCCCAGTGCTGTTTTTTCACCATAACGCACAACCAATTTTCCACGAACCGGGACATTTAATTTCTTTTTTGAAAATTTTGCATCACTGGACATTTCGGACGAGCCGACACCTGCAGACAATTCAGAAATATTTTTCGCCGCCGCAGATAATTTTTTTAATTTATTTTGAATATCTTTTTGTTCTTTTTTTAATTTTTCATTTTGTGCAGAACGTGTTTTTAATAATTTATCCAATTCGCGTTTTTCGTTAGTATACTTTTTCGCGCTGCGATCCAGTTTTTCTTTTTCAATTGCGCGTGTGTCACGAATTTTTTCCAATTCTTTTAATTTTTCTGTTGCGGTCATAATTTGGGAATCAAATTGGTCATTTGCCGCCGCAAGAATTGCCGATGTTAAAACATAATCGTGCATAGAAGTTGCATCAAAATTAGGGTGTGATGCAACAAACACCATACCCGCCGTGGCATTGGCGATGTCATTGTGATTTTGTGACAATTCTGCATTTATTTTATCGCGCTGTTTATCAAGTTCGGCGATGCGTCTGGATAAAGCACTGCGTTGTTCTTCCAAATCGCTGACCTTGTCAGCGGTCTTGACCAATTGCTTTTTTGTTGTTTCAACATCGCGTGCAGACGTTTTTAATTGCTGTTCAATTTGTTTGTTTTTTTGTTCTGTCTGCTTAATCTGATTTTGAATTTTTGACAATTCGGTATTCGCGCCAATCGCAGGAAAGGCGGTAATTCCGAAAATAACAGCCGATAAAAACAATTTGTTCGTAAACATCGCTTTATATTCTAACAAAACAATAAAAAATTGTAAATCATCGATTTTTATAAAAGTATTGACAAAATAAAAAATATGTCTATAATATATAGTATGAAATTGGAAATAAAAGAACCACATGGTCGTGAAACAAGGGTTGCCTATTTTGGCGACCAGTTTGTCATGAAACGTCCTTTGACCGAATATAACAAGGATGCGTGGCTAATTAAACA
This sequence comes from Candidatus Enterousia sp., assembly GCA_045648925.1. Classification (GTDB taxonomy): domain Bacteria; phylum Pseudomonadota; class Alphaproteobacteria; order Rs-D84; family Rs-D84; genus Enterousia. Next base: position 14,710 of record JAZROY010000007.1, on the reverse strand, counting down.
GCATAAAACCAAAGATATTATTGATGAAATAGTGGCTGTTAATAACCCGGTCTATAACATCCCGAAGATGGTTTATATCAAAGATGATGAATATCAAGTATTGGAAGAACGCGCAAGCGGTGAACCTTTGACCCCTGATTTATATCAAAGTTTATCGCAACCCCAAAAAACAAAAATTGTTAATGGTCTGGCTAGTTTCTTGGTTGATATGAACGAATTAAAACCTGTGCGTGAAGAAATTTATCATAATATTTCTTCTGAATTAAAAATGGAAAAGTTAAGAAATATTATCAATAACAAAATGCCAAAATGGTTTGATGTGGAAGAAGTCAGATATATGGACGATTTAACAGATGATATTTCTGGGTTTGAATATGTGACCAGAGAGGCATGGTCGCATGCAGATTTAAATTCTGGGAATGTATTATACGACAAAGAAAAAAGTCAAATATCTTTCATAGATTTTGCCGAAGCAGATTATAAATTCATATATCGTGATATTTTTTCACCATTAAATGTAGATTTGCGAATTTGCAGACCTGTATATGATTTATACACCAGATTGCATGACAAAGATAAATATAAAATGCCTGGACTTCGTAATCCAGAATTACAACGCATTATGCGATACAGAATAATGACTGTGTTATTAAAAAGATTTATCAAGGCAGGCGATGATTTGCGCATAAATTCACAATCTGAAAAAACACATCAAAATAATATTGATAAAGTTTTTTATATGCGTGAATTAATTAGCAATTTGCAATATACAGAAAAACAATTATCAAAATAAAGTCAATAAAAAAAGAGTCTGTATTATGTCAGATTTGTTCAATAATTTAAAACGCCCGATTGGGCGTTTTTGTTTTATTTATTCGTTAACTTTAATTCTATACGGCGGTTCTTTTGTAATGCCTTGGCATCTGTGCCGTTGTCAATAGGGGCCATATCACCAAATCCAGTTGGAATTAATCTTGGCCGTGAAACGCCGTTTTTAATCAATTCATCTGCAACAGATGCAGCACGCAAAAGCGATAATTGCATGTTATTCCAATATGCTGTTGTGCCTGGAATCACAGGTTTGTTATCTGTGTGTCCATCAATGCGGATAATCCAATCAACATCACTTGGGATTTTTGTTTCTAGGTCTTTGATAAGAGCCGCCAATATTTTTAATTGTGCCTGGCCATCTTTGGACACTTTGAAAGAGCCACTTGGGAACAAAATATCGCTTTGGATAATGAATCTGTCACCGTCTGCCTTGATAGAACTATTGTCGCCCAATGCGTTTTTGACCTGTTTATAAAATGTAGATTGATATTGACTTAACGAATTTAATTCTGCAACCTTTTCAGCCAAAGCGGTGTTAAGGCGATTTGACATTTCTGTGTATTCTGCTTCTTTTTGTTTGGCGACCATCTCTGCATTTTGCAAAGTTTTTTCCAATTCGGCAATACGCGCATTCAATTCATCTATTTCAAGATTTGCCTGGGATAATATATCTTGGCGGTCTGTATCCCCTTGGTTGATAAGTGCCTGTTTTTCTTCGTTTGCCAGTTGTAATTTTTCGTTCAAAGTTGCGATTTGTTGTGCCAATTCTTCTTGTTGGGCGGTTAATTCGCGGACTTTGTTTTCATATGCGTTCGCAAGATTTTCCTGGTTTTCAATCATGGTTTCTTGACTGACCAAGGCATCGCGCGCAGCAATTAACAATTGTTCTGCTTCTTGTCTATCGGCAGTCATTTGTTCAATTTGTTCCGCCTGGGCCTGACGAGTTTGTTCCAAATCTGCGACCTTAGCCGCGCCAGTGTTTTTATTAAACACACTGGTCGTTGTCCATAAAAACACAAACACGATAAGCAGGAAAATTAAAATAATCACCAAATTCGAAAATAAATCTACGAATCCTGGCCATGCGTTGGTTTTATCACGAAATCTTATGTTTAACATTTTTTCTCTCTCTTGGTTTATTGTTTGTTTTATCTTTTGAATAGGTATGTCATAGCAGTACTGATGTATTCGGCATATGCATCAAAGTTTTCCCGTTCTTGTTGGTTGTTTGGACGAACATTTTTATGTTTCGCCAGATATTTTTGCAATGCATTTATATTTCCAAAACGGAGTATCCTTTTGTCATTGTCTTGGAAATCACGACCAGTCACACATAATATGCGCGTATCTATATTTAACCCTTCCAATGTGTCGGCAAAGCACAATTCAATTCGTTTAAGGATATTTTGCAATACATCGTAATCATCAGCCAATGTAGCGATAAACAATTTTTCATTTGCGCCGACCGCGACAATTGCTGGGTATTTACCGTTGATTCTTATTAAATCAGATATTTGATACCCAGAATCCACAAACATATCATACATTTCTGATATCTTGGTATAAGTTGATTCATCAACAGGTGCCTTTTCAGATAATTCATTTGCCTTTGCATCACCCGGTGCTTGTAATACATATTTCGACATAAAATCTGTCAATTCTTCAAAAAGAGTGTTTTGTGCAAACTGTAATTGCAGTCCCAAAAATCCCACAGCCAAGCTGCCCGCCAGACCAAGCAAAGAACTGGTGAACGCGGTTGCCATACCTGATAATGGTCCTGCCATACCCATTTGCATATTCTGCAAGACAAATTCATCACTGAAATCAATGTTTATTAACAATTCTGCAAAGCCACCAACCGTCACAATCAATCCCCAGAATGTCCCCAGCAACCCAAGGAAAATCAGAGTGTTTGTTATATATCGAACCGAATCGCGTTCTTCTTCGATGCGAATCGAAACCAAATCTAGTAATTCTGTTAAATTTGATGCAGATAATTGAATATGTCGATTATGCAAAGCAGACGAAATAGGGCGAAGCAGGCGCGGAACAAAGCCATAATTTGCGCGGCCATCAAAATATGCGTGCATCCATTTATATTCTGGTAATAATCTGAAAATACTGACAAAACAAAGACCGATTCCAAAAACCGTAGTTCCAATAATAATGCCGTTCAAAAACACATTTGTTATCGCGATATTTAAAAAAGTGCGCCAAAAAATCAGCACAAACACCAGCAAAATCGCCGTAAATATTGACATTATATTAAGGTTTCTGTGGAATTTCTTCATCTGCCCATTCCCTTTTACAATAAAAGCATAGTAAAAAACAAAACAATATGTCAACAGGGATTTTAAACTATATATATAAAAACACTTGATTTTTACTAAATTTTCTTCATAATATGGTCTGTTCCTGCTGATGACATGGGGTTATCGGCTGACTTAAACCAAAGGAAATAAAATGGCTTACTATGAAAGTGTCTTGGTTTTCCGCCAGGACTTGACAGATGCACAGGTCAAAGACAAAGCATCTAAATTTACAGATATTATCAAAGAATTGGGTGGCGATGTTAAATCTACCGAATTTTGGGGATTGCGTAATTTGGCTTATGTGATTCGTAAAAATCGCAAGGCACACTATGTGATGTTTAATATCGAATTGCCAGGCGACAAAATCGCAGAACTGGAACGTCGTTCCCGCATTGACGAAGATGTTATCCGCTTCCTTAACGTTCGCGTTGATGAATTGGCAACAACTCCGTCCGTAATGATGAAGAAATCTACAGAAGAAGAGGTGGCATAATGGCAGTTCGTGCAGCAATTTATCGTAAAAAATCTAACCCATTAAAAGGGAAAGTAATCGATTACAAAGATGTGAAATTATTGTCACACTATATCACAGAACGTGGTAAAATCGTTCCATCTCGTATTTCTGGGGTATCTCAGAAAGATCAGCGCGCTTTGGCGGTTGCCATTAAACGTGCGCGTCATCTTGGGTTGATGCCTTTTGTTAGAAACAACCTTGGGTAAAATTGGTTATAATGGAATATCTGCTTGTTGTCGGCGCGTTTATGTAACATTTGTACACTGCACTTGCCAACAACGGCGCATCTACACCATTCTTACCAATTTATAAAAAAGATTAATGTTTGGGTTTTTAAACTCTAACTTTTAAACAAAAAGGACAGATAAAATGAAAGTTATTTTAACAGAAAAAATTACTAAACTTGGCAATATCGGCGATTGTGTCGAAGTGAAAACGGGCTTCGCACGCAACTATCTGTTGCCAAATAACAAGGCAATGCGTTGGACACGTGAAAATGTTGCTTTGTTCGAAGCGAAAAAGGCAGAAATCGTCGCCAGACATGAAAATGCTAAAAAGACCGCTGAATCAAAAGTTGATGCAGTTAAAAATGCAAAATTGTATATGATTCGTCAGGCAGGTGATACTGGTCAATTATATGGTTCTGTGTCTTCACGCGATATCGCACGCGAATTAAAAGAAGTTGCAGGTGTTGCCGTTGAATCAGCCCAGGTTATGTTGGGTGCACCAATTAAATCTGTGGGTGTGTTTGATACAAAAATCGCATTGCACCCAGATGTTATTGTCGATGTGAAGATTTATGTCGCACAATCCAAAGATGAGATTGATGCTTTGGTTGCTGGTAAAAAATTGACTTTTGGAACTAAGAAAGTAGAAGAAGAAAAAGCAGAAGAAACAGAAGAAAAGAAAGAAGAAGCAAAAGAAGAAGTTGTCGAAGAAAAGAAAGAAGAAAAGGCAGAAAAGAAACCTGCTGCAAAGAAAGCAACCAAGAAAGCAAAAGCAGAATAATATTTTTTGTGATTCAAATTAAAACACCGCCAATCGGCGGTGTTGTTTTATTATTGATGAACACCAGATTTATTAAATATATTTTGTTTCATTTGGCATTAAACATTTTTTTTCGAATATCAGCATTGTTTCCGATAAGAGACGCACAATCAAGTGCACATCTATATTGGCATGCACCAAAAGATGTTTGTCCATAATTATACATCCAAGATAACGATAATTTTTTAGCGATTCCGCCATTTGGTGTATATTCTATAACGTGACACCAACAATATTGACCATTTTTGCCCGCAGGTGTGCCAAATCTTTTTTCAACACCGCCATCGGTGTCACAAGCCGTCTCTCCACGAACAAGACCGTAATCAAATTGAACTTTCCATTCACCTTTGTATAAATCGTTACACCAAGATGTAGATTTATCAGCCCAAGATTTATTTTGATATACGGAACATTTACCGTTTGCACCATATGCTTTCGCAAAAGTTCCATTTTTTGACATATCTTGTTTGCTTAAATCATTATTATTGGTTGTTTTACCATTTGTTATGTTTGCGCGGGGTGGGGTGCTTTTTTGTTGTTGACGTGGTATAACTTGTCTTTGTTGGTTTTGATCTTCTTGTGAGGAAGCAGGTTCTTGTGAATCGTCATTACCATTTTGGTTATTAGGATCATCACTAGAGTTAATGTTTGTATCTTGTATGTCTGCTTTTGTTCCTGTTTCACCTGTATTAGTTACAACAGCGGCCGCAGGGCTGATATTTTGGGCTTGGGTGGTTGATGAACCTGCTGATGAATCATTGCTATTAGTTCCATTCCGCACGAAGTCGTTGTCAACAGGTTCTGCAGGTACTAATTCTTGTCCAGTAACAGTTGGTGCTTGTGATATGACATTAGAATCGTCGTTTCCATCTTTATTGTCATTACCATCTTTTTCTACAGAGTTGTCTTTTGGGTCATCGATTTGTGGCACAATCGAAACAACTTGTGTAGTATTGTCTGTTTCTTCGTTTTTAACGTTCATTGCGGTTGGATCAGTAGTTTGTGTTCCTGTTTCTTTGTCTGTGTTTGCATTTGCATTGTCGGGGGAACCTTCGTCATATTCTTTGGTTTGTTGGGCAGGGGTGCCGGATTGAGAGGGGGGATAGTTGCCCTGGGAAGAAGTAGGGTTTTCTGCGGTTTCTGTTGTTTTTTCTTCAAAACATGGGCCGGTTTTTGTGTGCTGGATATATCCGTCTGGGCAATGGCATCGTGCGCCTTGCCATGTTCCGCCAGATTCAGTGCAGGTTTGCGCTGTTTTTGTTGATGAAGATAATGATTGATTAATCAATTCATCCCCAACAATTCCACCAACGACACCAACACCCGCGGCAACAGCGCCACCGATTACACGTGTTTTGGATGTTTTGGCGGCTTCGTCCAATTGTGTTTGGTCTGATTCAGAACCCAGCATTTGTGCGCGATAACGCGAAGCATAATTGCCCGCGGTTATACCGATATTTTCATCATCGTATAAACCCATTTGTGATTTATCCAAGATTTCTTCGCTTTCAATTCCGGGTGTCATATTAAGTGCGGTTTTGCGTTCCTTTAAATCATTTGCCAATGCGGTATATTCACTGCGATATTTCATAAGGTTCGCATCATTGCCACCGGGTAATTCAATTTCGTCCGCACCCGCCTTAACAGATTTTCCGTTCCCATAAGAACAACGCATAGTTGAAATGTATGCGGACATATCAGCATCAGTCGCCTTGTCTGCCTTTTGTTCAGACAATCCCTGCATCAATTCCATTGTGCCAATCCCGGTCGCCGCAGAAGACGCCGAAGTCAAAAGACGATTCGCCTTTGATTGGCTACTGGCATCGCTGTCGTCAACAGCCAACACTGGCATAATATTTAATGCCAAGAACATAACAGTAAAAATTTTTAATATGTTTTTCATTTGTAATATGTTTGTTCTTGTAATCTGTCTATGTTTTTATTCACAATTTCTTCTGCTTGCTGTTGTTTTTGTTCTGCTTCTTGTTTCTGCTGTTCCTTTTTTTGTTTGTTTTCAGAAACCTTGTCCCGTATTCGTTGAATCAGGTTGCTTGATTTTGGTGTTTCTTTGGTATCTGGTTCTGTTTCTTCTTCCCCTGTTTCATATTCCTGGCTTTCTGCATTTTCTGCCTTGGGTGTGGCGATTGCGCGGTCGATTGCGCCAGATGATATTGCACCCACCGCTGTTCCCAAACCAGAACCCAACATTGCAGAACTTGCGGCTGTTTGTGCGCGTGTTTCACGATACGCGTTTTCGCGATATGTTGTCACATCTGTACCGAACCATTCCGGCATACATACAAATGAATCGCCCGCATATGCTTTACGTGAAGCAAGCGGTGTGCTTTGGTTTTCGCCAGCATAAAATTCAATACTGTAAACACAATCAAAAGAACGTTCATCAAATGTTGCACCCAAAGATTTACAACTTTTTGCCATCAAATCACGCAATTCATAAAGACGGCCTTCATCTTTTTTAATATCTATTTCTGCGTTTTCGCGCAACTTTCCCATTGCGGTTCCAAAACGCGCGGCCAGCCCAGAATCACTTTCGCGACATTCAGTTGCGATAATCGAACATTTTTGAATTGCCGCACTTTCCGCCGATTTGCCAAGACATTTATTATATGTCGTTCCACATTCATTCATGATACATGCGTTGTAATTGTTCCCGCAATCAAGCACCGCATTATAAGATGCAAGAATAACATTCGCATCACGGTCCGCCTTGATTTCCGCGGTAAACAAGGAAAATTCTTCGCCACTACATTCTGTGTTTTTACGACATCTGTTTAATTTATCGCCGAATGCAGTATCGCCATCGGTTGCGCATTTCGTAAAATCTTTGCCACAAAGTTCAGACATACATTTACGCAAACCAACATCACAGGTATGACTGTTTGCCGCCAATGATTTTTTTTGGGCATCGGTTGTGGCATATGTTGCCTCGCTTGCCGCCAGAGCAGCGCGTTGTCGACGAATTTCTTCGGCAAAGGTGTTGTCTGGCAATGCAGATTCCATAACTGCGGAAACTGTGTTTTCAAATTGAATCGATTTGTTTGTAACAATTAATTCTTGTTTTTCAACCTGTTCAACAACTGGTTCATCGGCGGTTTCAGAAGGTTGTGTTTCGGTCACAGTTTCTTCTGTTGCGAGGGTTGTTGTATTGGTCTTTGTTGCGGTCAAATTTCTGCGCGTAGTTGGCGCGGAACGCGTTGTTGCGCTGGTTCGTGTGGCTGCATCTGCAAAATCACAAACCACGAACAGCGAGGCAAATACCGCCGCGGCAGCCATAAATTTTGAAAAAAATCTTTCGTTCTTTTTCATTCGCCCTTTGTCCGTTTTATTTCAACCGTTCGCATGCTGTGTCGTGAAATTTACATAATTCGCGCGCGGCTGATTTTTCGTTTTCATTCGCACATTTGTTTCGCATATTGTTTTCACAAACGCGGTTTATACAATCACTTGTCGCCTTGTTCCTTTTGCAGCCAGATTGCGCGACAGATAATTTTTGTTCACGATTGCTTTGATATGCAGAAACAATGTTTTTTAACAACTTTTCCGCGTTCGCAAAAGAATTCGCACGAAATGATGCCAATGTTTTCTTTATATTAGATAGGTATGATTCACATCCATTTGATGCAACAGAACATTGTGAAAAATAATTATTAAAGTCCGAATCTGATTTACAGTTTTTATAATTCGCAGAACAATGTTTTTCATCCACCATACAAGATTCTATTTCTGTGGCGCATGTCGTTTGATTTTTTACCGTTTTTATTTTTTTAGTTAGGTTTGCCATTTCTGCATTTATGCCAGCGGCACGACACGACTGTTCAATCAATTTGTCGTAATTGTTATCAACATCATCTGTTGTGCAATCTGGTAATTTTTCCAAACATAACCTTGTCCCCCATGCATATCTTTCGCCCGCATCTGTTGGTGCGTTTTTTAATTCCTTGTCAGATATGATATATTTTGATGATGTACCGGCAGATATACTTTTCATCGTGCCAGATTTTGCAGGTTCCCCAGCAGAATTTGTCCCACAATATTGACACCGCGCCGCCGGATTTGCGCCAATATTTATCGCACATACAGAATCTAGACATCGTGTTAAATTTGAAATAGAACATGCACCAAAAACCAAAGTTGGTGCAAATAATAAATTGACTGATAAAAATAACAAGCGATATTTCATGCTCTCTCTTGAAAAAGATTATATCAAAATTTGAGTGTTAAATCAAAGAAAAAATACCATATATTTATTTGAGTAAAAATTCTGGACATGAAATAAATTTTTGTGCTAAGATTTTTCTAAGAAGGGAAAGGTTTTAATGAAATTTATTAGATTTCTGGGACTTTTATGGTTTTTGATACCATGCGTGATGGCTGATGCCATCGCTGGTGAATTTCAAGATGCGTCAAAATTATTGGTTGCAGCGCGCCGCGGTGATATTCAAACGGTTCAGGTTTTAATCAATTCTGGTGTCGATGTTAATTATGTCGATTCAAGCGGTCTGTCTTTGGTTTGCACGGCTGTTATGAATAATGATAGACGCGCAATTCAGGTGTTGCAAATGTACGGGGCAGATGCTTCAAATTGCGATACTCAAATAAAACAGTATCAACAAAAAACACGACGTGCGGTCAAGGGTGAAGAATATGGATTTTTCAGTGGGTTGTCTTCGACACATGTTATTGTTTTGTCTGCGGTTGGAATTGCTGCGGTTGTAGGTGGTGTGGTATTGGTGGCCAATATTTTTGATGATGATGACGGGCATCATTCTTCTGGGTCAAGTGGCGACAGACCGAATAACAACAATTCTGATTCCACTACAACGGAAACAGTAAAATTGTTCGCGCAAAATTTGCCTGCGGGACCGGGATGCAACGGGACAGATTGTCCGGACGATTTTGCCACATGGGAAGGCTTACAAGATTTTACCTATATGTCTAATAATTCAACCCAAGACACATTTAATTATTTGATGATGGCGCGTGCATATAATGCGTTTGTTCGTGGTTATTTGGGTATGGGGACAATAAGGTTGGCAAGTGATTTATCCCCGTTTGATTTATCTTCTTTGCCGTATGCTTCGGTTCCTGGGGGGGGCAGTCCGATGAATGTTGCAATGGTGACAGGGACAGGTGTGAATGCCACCACGGGTACTAGTGCAGTTGATGGAACGATAACTTGGGTCGATTCAACTCAGATTCCAACGGTTCAATCGATATGCGCGCAAAATGGTTCTGAATCAACCGAATGTCAAAATGCGTTGGCTGCGGCGACCAAGGTTTCGCATAAATATTATAATAATGAAACGGGGTCTGAAAATACCGCTTTTGATTTATCTGGTGGCGACACTGTGTTTGGTTCGGCATCTGATGAAGATACTAAATTGGCAAAAATTATCGCCGGCTGGGAAGAGGGCGGACGTGCCACTGGTGATTTTTATGGTTTTATTCCAAATGGTCAATTAACCGTCTATAAAACGGGGGCTGGTAATGTGTGGGCGGCACCTGCGATTTCTTCTGTTACGGGTTCTTATACAATGGCTGGAACATCTGTGGCGGTTAATGATACATTTACTTTGGCGAATGGGGTTGTGTTAACTGTGACTTCGGTATCTGGGGACAATTTTGTCGCCACAGGTGCTGGAAAAACATATCATGGCTTTATTAATGGGACCAACCTTTATGTAGATTCCAAGGCAAATGGTGTTTTCAATCAACAGTATGAAATGGGAACTGAAAATTCTTTGACTTTGACCCAGGAATTGACTGATTACAGAAATTATGCTGCGATGTATGATGCACTGCGATTGCAAGATTCTGGTAATTATGTGACACGTGTCGTGGCGAATTTGTCTTTGCCGACTGCGGCGACTAATTTGGGCTATTCAACGATTGATGATGCAAAGATTTTAAACGAAGCAGCATCCACAGATGTATTGAAAAAGGGTGTGTTTTTGGGACTTGTCGATAATTACTATAATTTTAATACTTCGGATGACAGTGCCACATATACTTTGCCATCTGGGGTGGTGGTAAGTGGTTCTCAATCTGCTAATGCTGGGTTGACATTTGAATATCTTGGAAATTATCAAAAACAGATTTTGGTGAATCCAGCAGGGCGGACTTTGTATGGTGTTGGAACCGGCAAATCATTAAGTCCTGTGGTTGCGACTTTTGAAAATTTTGCGCCGGCTGTGTATAATGATTTGCAGAATTTATTTATGACAGTTGTTGCTGTGCGTCCTGGGGCAACTACGGGGACAAGCGATGAAACTATTGATGGTTATTCTGCGGCAAATGTTGGAACATTAAAGTTGTCCACTTGGGAAGATCCGAACGATAGTTCTATTATTTATCAATCGCGTATTTGCGGATTGGCTGGGACTGGCAATGGCGGTGCGATTAATCCATGGTGTTTTGCGGCGCCTGGGGTCACAGATTTAGAAGCAACTGCGGCGATGGCTGGTTCGGTTGCGCTGGTCAAAAGCGCATTTGATTATATGACACCAAAAGAAGTATTTTTGTTGTTGGCATTAACTGCGGACGGACCGTATCTTGGAACAAATCCCAGTACAAAATTAAAATGGGAAAAAACGGCAGATTTGATAACTTATTTAAAAGGAATTTATACTTTGCCGACAGAAGTATCTGATTCGGCATATTTATCAGAATTCAAAAATGTTTTTGGATATGGGGTTATAAATATTGAACGCGCAACAAGACCTGGAACAAATATTTATTTTTACAATTCTGATAAAGAAACAATAGTATCGGGAAACAATAACGCATATTGGGGAAACGGCACAACAAGTGGGAATCCACGAGCTTCGTCTGTGTTGTCTTTGACAGGAAATGGCGCAATAATGGCTTCATTTTATGATGTGCTGGAAAGTGCCGATGGAACAATAACTTTGCCACGTGTTTGGAATATGAATTTTGTAGAAAATGATGATTCAAAGCATGGGCTTTATATGGGTGATGTGTTGGCTGATTTTGTTGTTGATTCCACAAATAAAAAGTCAAATCAAATTGGAAATATGACTGTTGATATGGCTTTGTCACCACGTGCTTATAATGATAATTTAAATGGCTTGGATAATTTGCGGGTTGCGTTCACAAATGAAAAATATGATGTGTCCGCGGAATATCAACACTATCTGACTGATGGTGAATCAAGATTTTCTGGTCGTGCAAATGGTCTGTTGTCGCTGGTTGCAAATTCTTTGGGCAGTTCTGCGGAATACAAGATTGGAAGATTTGCATTTGGTGGTCGTGCTTTTTCTGGGGTTATTACTGACGAAGGTTTACTGGAAAACGATCCAACAATTTCATCGCAATTTGAACCGGCGCGTCTTGGGCTGGCAAATGGGGCGGCGATGAATGCTGGTTATAAAAATGAAAAATTTGCGTTTAATGTGGTGCTTGGTAATTTGCATGAAACGAATACTGTCCTTGGAATGTATAGTGATGGTATATTGACAATGCGTGGCGGTGATACACAATATATTGATGTAGTCACAGAATACAAACCATTTGAAAATGTAAAGCTGTTGGCACGCGGAACATTTGCAAATACGCATGTTGACACGATTGGTGGTTTGATCAGTAATGTTTCTGATATAAAATCAAATGCCTTTGCGCTGGGGGCAGATGTTGGGGGATTTGGTTTTACTGCGGCATTACCTTTGGCGGCGGTTAGGGGTCAGGTTGGTTATGATTATGCTGAATTTGATGTGGTTGAAAATAATGGTAATTATGAAGTTGTGATGAATAATCCGCATATTGAATATATTGATTTAGCAAAACAAAAACGCGAATTAAGGTTTTCTTGTGATTATAAAACAGCATTGGGTGATTGGACAAATGCTGGGGTCGGATTTATATATCGTGTTAATCCAAACAATACAGATGCATTTGGAAACGAATCTATATTTATGTTCAAATTGCATCACAGATTGGGAATATAACAGATAGATTTTTTGAAAAAACTTATTGACAATAGTTATTGTTTGTCTATAATAGCATAGAAGTTTAATCATTACAAAGGTAATAATTATGAATTTATTAAAAAAACGTTCAGAAAATGTTTATCAAAACGAAGCATCTGTTAAAGAAGACATTGCTTTGTTGGCATTTATATGTATATTTTGTGAACCAAATGTTAAAAAACGTGGGATATTAGGGCGTCATTATGCTTATTATATACCAAAAGAAACACAAGATTTGTACATCGCTAAAGATTTATTCAAAAGAAATGGCATCAATATGCATGTACATTATTCTTATATAAAAAGCAAATCAGGACAAGATGTTTTGCGTATGGGCTATAGTCGTGGCAAAGATTATGAAAAAGAAAAAGAATTTTTGTACGCAATTAAGCAACAACAAAAAGATTTCTTTTATGGTGATTACAGCGAACAAGAATTATCTTTGCAAGAAAAAATATTAAAATTGCGTGAACAACAAAACAAAAAAGTCCGCTAGAAATAGCGGATTTTTTTTGGAATAGGTTCTTATAGTTTTTATATTCGATTCGTGTAAAAATTAAAAACATGAAAACGAAAACTTTTACTTTTTTGATGATACTGGCGATTGTTGGGACTCATCACAAAGCCAATTCCTGTACAGGAATTTCATTAAATTCAACAGATGGGGCGCACATTGTTGCGCGAACAGTCGAATGGGCAAGTGGGGAAAGTCCAAGTGATTATTTGATTGTCCCCGAAGGTTTTGAAAAACAATCTATGTTGCCAGACGGTAAACGTGGTGGAATGAAATATACTGCGTTTTACGGTTATGTCGGTTTGGCATCCGAAGATTATGTTATCGAAGGGTTGAACGAGGCAGGGCTATCTGCAGGTCTGTTTTATTTCCCGCATGTTGGTTCTTATCCAAAATATGATGCGTCACTTAATGATATAACAATTTCAGATACTGAATTTGTTGCATGGATGCTTGGCAATTTTGAAACTGTGGAAGATGTGATTGCTGCATTAAGTAATGTTCGCGTTGTTGCAACTGATTCGCGTGCAGAAAATCTTCATTGGCGTGTCGCTGATAAATATGGACGACAAATAGTTATTGAATATATTGATGGTGTTGCGACTGTTCACGAAAACAAATTGGGTGTGTTGACTAATTCGCCACAATATGATTGGCATATTACAAATTTGAACAATTATATAAATTTAAAACCAGGCACAGATACATCACATGCTTTTGGTGATATAACAATGTCGCCAATTGGACACGGGTCAAATATGTTGGGATTGCCAGGTGATTTTACCCCGCCATCAAGATTTGTTCGGGTTGCGTTTTATCAAACCAGCGCGCCAATTTTAGCAACCGCAGAAGAAGCAGTCAATCAGGCCTTTGTGATTTTAGAAGCGATGACAATTCCGATTGGGGTTCAATATGCTGATAAAACCAAGATACCGAATATTCCGTCTGCAACACAATGGACAGCGGTGACAGATATGACGAATAATAAATTGTATTACACAACAATGTATAATCCGATTATTCGAAAATTTGATTTGAATAACATAGATTTTTCATCTGTTTCATATCAACAGCACCCGTTGGATACTGTTAAAACCCGACCAATGGTTGATGTGGTGGTGAATTAATTTTTCTTGATATGTATCTGGGAATAACGACACCCCGGTGCTTCGCACCACCCCTCCATAGAGGGGAACTAAAACAGTTCTCCTCCGTTGGAGGAGTACCGGCGCAGCCGGGGAGGTGGTCAGATAATTCGTTTTTATGTAAACCACCCCGTCGCTTCGCGCCACCCCTCCATAGAGGGGAACTAAAACAGTTCTCCTCCGTTGGAGGAGTACCGGCGGAGCCGGGGAGGTGGTTAGATAATTCGTTTTTATGTAAACCACCCCGTCCGCTACGCGTCCACCCCTCCATAGAGGGGAACTAAAAAAACACTTTTCATAAAAATTAAAATATGGTATAATATTCACATTGAATTCATATA
>JAZROY010000006.1:0-61764 GCA_045648925.1 Candidatus Enterousia sp. | reverse complement strand
ATTTACACCATAACATTAAAAAGTTATAACGGGAGTTCGACCCACAGCACTATATATGAAAAGTATGACACAGGTTGGTACAGCAACAGCACAGCAACGACGACGATTAGTTCGGCAAGTGTTCCGACACGTGATGGATATACATTCCGTGGTTTTGTGTCATCGCAGACAGCAGATGTGACAGCGAACACAAGTGCATTCACAGAATCAACCCGGATAACGAGTAGTGGTGGATTGCCGAGCAACGACACATTCAGTGCGAACACAAATTTATATGCGGCGTGGGCACAAAACTGTAATCCAGGAACAGGATGTGATTGTACATTATCTGTATCAGAAGATGGCGCAGTTACATATACAACAAGTGCTAAAACAGGATACAATTTAACCAGTGGTTCTGGAACATATGCTCCTGTTTGCACAGGAAACACTATTGATTTAACATGGGATGGTGGCGGAACACCTACAACTTGCACATATGGTGGAACTTTTGTGCCACCAACACCAGCCGCCCAAACAGGATATGTATTTATGGGCTGGAAAACTGCAAGTGTTCCAAGTGGATATACACGTTTAGAATATGTCACTAATGCAGCAAGCACATATTTGGATACAGGTATCATCCCAGAAGTTAACAGTCTTGAAATGGAAATAAAAGTTAAACCATCTTCGGGTTCTTGGTACATATGGCAAAGCCGGGCTTCTTCTTCATCAAACATATTTGGTATTTCTGGCGGTTCATCTGGGTCCAAAATCAACGCCTTGGGACTTGTTTCTTCAATTACTAGAGACACTTCAAATATATATATTGTCAAAGGGACTTTGCAACTCGGTAATACGAGTTTGTATGTCAAAAATTTGACAACAGGTACAGAAGATACAAAATCAGGGACAGCCACATATGCACAACAAACATTGCCGTTGTATATGTTCGGTAACCAAGCCGGTAATCGTGTAAGTTCTGGAAACCGGGTCTATTATGCAAAAATGAAAATAAATGGTAAATTGGTGATGTATTATATTCCAGCCAAAAGAAACAGCGATAATAAAGTCGGCTTTTATGATGTTATCAGCGGAACATTTAAAACGGTCAGCGCCGGATCGTTGACCGCCGGACCAGCGGTGCAATAGCAAAAAAACAACCCGCAATTGCGGGTTGTTTTTATCGTGATGTTTTCTTTATTTTATTTTTGCAAGCGATAGCATTTATCACATCTTTGTATTCATCATATAATTTAAGTCCCAAATATGCGCGTGCCGCTTCTATGGAAGTACCATATCCCATATAAGTTTCTTTATCCGTTTCATAACGCGCAACAACATAATTCGCTCTCTCACAATCTATGACAAATGGTCCATAGCAATTATAATTAACCATTTTCGCACTATAAAAATCAAACAATGTGTTTTCTACCCTGTCTAATTTTTTTATTAAAACCATATCTTTATCACGAACGCGTGTGATTTGATATGGTAATTTTTCTTGGATTCGCCAAAGACCGCCGACCTTGTCAACCAATTCATGAGTTGCGCCATCATCCCCAAGTTTTATTTTATTAAGATTTTTATCTACTGCATAAGCACCGTTATTTAAATCATGCAAAAATGTTGTAATAAAAAATGCAGTCGCTTGGCTCCATGTCAATTTGCTGCCATCTTTTGGTGATTTCCAAAAATCAGAAAGTGGATTTTTAACTTTCATTGTTTCCATCATGTCAATCTCCTTTTTATTCCAGTGCGCTCATCTGTTTCTCAATGGCTTTTGTCATATCGTCAATACCAATATGCCCAGCCGCACTTATTGTTATGATTTCTGGCTTTTTCTTGCGACCAAAGGACTTTTTAAAAGCACTTAATCTTTCCGCCAATTCATCGTCAGACAATGTATCAATCTTATTTATAACTACTATTTCTGGTTTGTCCAGCAACCCGCCACCATAAGAATCCATTTCGTGCCGTATTGCCGCGTACCGCGCCGCCCAATCTGGTTCAGCCCCATCAATAACATGCAAAATTAACTTAGTCCTTTCTGCGTGTCCCAAAAATCTGTCGCCAAGACCGACACCTGTATGTGCCCCTTCGATTAATCCAGGCAAATCTACCATAACAAATTCGCGATTGTGTGCATACATAACCCCAAGTTGCGGATTCAATGTCGTAAATGCGTAATTTGCAATCTTTGGTCGCGCCGCAGTCACCACAGATAATATTGTTGATTTACCCGCATTTGGAAATCCAACAAGTCCAATATCTGCAATCAATTTAAGACGCAAGATAACAGTTCTTTCTTCACCCGGCAATCCATCGTTCGCCTGACGCGGCGCGCGGTTAGTTGGGCTTTTGAAATGTAAATTACCCCACCCACCATTTCCGCCACGCGCAGCACGATATTCCATGCCGTCTGTATTTAAATCTGCGTATTCTATTTCTTCGTTTTCAGATAAAATTACCGTTCCAGTTGGCACAGGTAGATACAATGTTTCCCCAGAATAACCTGTGCGCATTTTTCCCATACCGTTTTGTCCCCTTTGTGCGACAAACTTGGTCTTATAGCGGTAATCTATCAAAGTGTTCACATTTGGCACAGCGCGAAAAACTACATCACCACCACGACCGCCATCGCCACCGTTTGGCCCGCCAAATTCAATATACTTTTCGCGTCTAAAAGAGGCAGCGCCATTACCGCCATCACCTGCTTTGATATAAATTTTTGCTTTGTCCAAAAACTTCATTTTATAACCTTTTGATTTTATTATAACTTAAAAACTTGCAATTTCCAGTGGGAATATTTATAATATACACTGCCGTTGAAAAATGGTGATGATTCTGAATTCGTTGCGGAATAATCGTTTTGGACTGGGGGGCGGTACCCCACAGCTCCACCAATTTTTGTCTATGGGGCTGACATAGTTTCGACAGGCGAAATAAAGGCAAATCGATTGAATCCGGGTGGTTCCGTAAAAACTAAATAAAAACTGAATGGCGATAGAATCGCTGCGAACGACAATGTTCGCTTTGCAATGGCTGCCTAATACGGCTTTGAAATATGTTGGCAATTGTTGATATATTTCGTTTAGCTTTTGCGGGGTTCATCGGGTACCTGGCACCAGAAACCCGATAACAAAATATGAACAAATAAAAGGAACAAAAAATGTTTGGAAAAATTAAAAAAATATTCTTTACAGGCGTATTTGGCGTTTTGTATTTATCTTATATTGCTCAATTTGTTTATGTGTTGGCATACTTAGACACTTGCCAAGAACAGGTCATCGGTTTGGCATTATTGGCAGTTGAATGGTTGGTTTTAATTGCTGCGCGTTATTTATCTAAAAAATCCAGCAGCAACAGTGTCGCAATGCACAACAACGGATTTCGCCGTCGTTAATCAGTAAACAAACACTTTTGATTCCCTGTGAACACAGGGAATTTTTTTATGTCTTGCAAATCTTGTAAAATATTCTATATTTAGAACTGTTATGAAAGAATATATTTTACCTGTTCGTGATTTAGTTGTTCACCCTGGCCTGACGGTTCCGGTGTATGTCGATAATCCAATATCTATTGATTGTATTGAATCTGCTGTGGCACATAGTCACACTTTGGTTTTATGTCCGCAACACGGTTGGGCGTATCCCGCCACCCCAGATGATATTTTTGAAACAGGAACATTGGGCGAAATAGCCCAGGTTCTGCGCATGCCAGATGGCGCAGTTCATGCAATAATAAAAACAGAAAAGGTTGTGAACTTATCTGATATTACTGTTAACCATGGTGTCTTTTCTGGCGAAGCAACACCTTTGGACATATCAAACGATTATGATTCAGATCAAAACATAGCATTGCGTGATAAAATTATGAATGCTTTGCAAGTTTTATCGTCTCAACACAAATTAAAAACAGATAAAATTCAGGCAATTATTCAAAATTACCCTATGCCTGCGTTTGTTGATGCTGTGATGCAGATGATTCATCTTGAAACCAGTGTCGCTTTGAATATTTTGAAAAAACAAACTTGGCGCGAAAAACTGATTGTTTTGCTGGAACAAATAATGGTGTCTATTGAAACAGAAAAAATCGAAGCAAACATAAATCGCCGCGTTCAAAATCAAATGGAAGGTGGTCAAAGACAAGCAATTTTGCAAGAAAAGATGCGTGCGATACAGCGCGAATTGGGCGAAGATACAGACGATGAAACAAACACAAACAATTTACGAAAATTAATTGCTCAATCCGCTATGCCAACCGAGGCAAAAGAAAAAGCATTATCTGAATTTAAACGCATGCGCGCTATGTCACCGATGTCCCAAGAAGGCGCTTTGCTTAAAACATATATCGAAGAATTATTGGCGATGCCATGGGGCAAATCAGACAACACACCAATCGACTTACAAAATGCACGTGAAATTTTAGATTCAGAACATTCCGGGATGAACGGTGTGAAAGAGCGTATACTGGAACACATTGCCGTGATGAAAAAGACCGGTAAAAACAGTGGTTCTATACTTTGTTTTGTTGGTGCGCCTGGGGTGGGGAAAACATCACTTTGTAAATCTATTGCAAACGCACTTTCGCGCAAATATTGCAGGGTTTCACTTGGGGGTATATCAGATGAAGCGCATTTTCGTGGACATCGCAAGACCTATGTCGGCGCACAATGTGGACGCATTATGGATGCATTAAAACGGTGTAAATCTAATAATCCTGTGATTGTTTTGGACGAAATTGATAAAATGGGTCGCGATTGGCGTGGGGATCCTGAATCAGCCCTGCTCGAAGTTTTAGACCCAGAACAAAACAAAACTTTTCGAGACCACTATTTAGAAGTTGATTTTGATTTATCAAATGTTTTGTTTATTGCGACATCAAATTCTTTGAATATGTCTTCTGCATTAAAAGACCGTATGGAAATCATTGAAATTCCAGGATACAGCGAAACCGAAAAAATCAAAATCGCACGCGAACATTTAATAAAGCGCGCTGCAAACGATACTGGATGGGATGTTAACAATATTATAATTAACGATGATGCAATTGCACATATAATTAGAAATTATACTTCTGAACAGGGTGTGCGTGAATTACAACGCGAAATTGCTGCTATATTGCGGCGCAGTTTATTACAAAACAATGGTATGGATGTTCAAACAGAATTTACAATTGATAAAATTGATGAATTGTTATCTGTCCATCAAAATGCGAATATGTCCAACAAAATCGGGTTCAGCGCAAGATTATAGGGGCCAAACAAAATGATTTTGATTATAAACACTTCGGGAAATGGTATAGATTTAGTGTTGGGCGACAAGGCACTGCATACAGACGCTGAAAAACAGGCGATTGGATTGCCGACCGCTGTTATGAACTTTATGGAACAAAACAATGTCAAAATGTCTGATTTAACAGCGGTTGGTGTTGTTGTTGGGCCTGGTTCTTTCACTGGGATTCGTATGGGGATTGCATATGCCAAGGGTTTGGGAATCGGGCTAAACATTCCGGTTATCCCGGTAAATCTTTTTGAATTATATCTATACGAAAATCCAGACGCTTTTGTTGCGATTGATTCAAACCGTGGTGATTTCTTTGTGGCATCAAAAAAACACTCACCTTGTACAATGACGATTGATGAGGTTGAGGTTGAACAAATGAAATGCCCGATGACGGTTGGTCATAAACCATACAATTTAATGCACGCAAAAAATATCGTAGAACAAAAATTAAAAGACAAAAAAATCGAACCAGTTATACCGATGTATTTGCGACCAAGTTATGCCGAAAAATAATGTTTAGTAAACTCGCAAATCTTCATAAAAAATGTTTTCCAAATCGCCCTTGGTCGGCAGATGATTTCTGTGATTTAAAACAATCTGGATGTGAAATTATTATGTCTGAAAATGGCTTTGTCGTATATCGAATTGCGGTGGACGAAGCAGAGATAATTACAATAGGTGTTAACCCCGAAATGCGGCGCAATGGAATCGCATCTGCGATGATTGGAATAATTGAAAAAAATCTTAAAAATCAAGGGGTTAAAAAAATATTTTTAGAAGTTGCTTTAAACAATGAACCGGCAAAGAAATTATATGAAAGTATGGGGTTCAAAGTGGTCGGTTCGCGTCCAAAATACTATGATGGGGTGGATGCGATTTTGATGGCAAAAGATATTTAACAAAGGATAATAAAATGAACGAAAAAGAAATATTTGAAAGAATACAAAAACTTATATCTGAACTGCTTGCGTGTGAAAAAAATTCTATTAAATTAAACACACATTTGGTTCAAGAACTTGGTATGGATTCACTTGATTTACTTGATATACTTTATAGAATAAAACTTGAATTTAATATCGTAACAAAAGATGACGCAAAAGAAGATTTATTCGTTGAATATTTTTTCAAAAATCCAACACCAAAAACACTGTTAGATTTTGTAAAAGATAATACAAAAATTAATATGAACAAAAAAACGCAAGTGCTTAATTTTCTACAAAATCCAAAATCCGTTTATCAAAGATAATATCCCGCGGTGTTAATGGTTTGACGATATGCATATCTTTTGCATGCCTTGTTCGTGATAATGCGACATAAGTTTGCCCATGTGCAAATGCGCCACGCGAAATATCAATTATAACCTTTGATAATGTTTTTCCTTGGGCTTTGTGTATCGTCATGGCATACCCCAACATCAAGGGAAATTGTTTATACGATCCAATTTCATTTTCAACTATGCGGTCGTTTTCATCACGCGAATATTCTATCTTTTCCCATTTTTCAGGTTTTACAACGACAATATCGTTTTTATCATCATCCAATAATTGCACGATAATTTCTTTTGCACCAAGATGTTCAACAATTCCGACAGAGCCATTATGCCATTTATCGCCGTTTTTAACGAACATAACCAGTGCGCCCTGCTTTAATTTCAGGTTCATTGGTGCCGGAACATCATTCGCATTAAAGTTGCCGTCCAACACACCGACATATTCCACCTCTGGCGCGTTTATTTGACTTAATCTTTCCGCGTTTATGCGTTCTGCGACAGCGCGAAAAGGTGTGATTATCACAGCATTTTTACGCGCGTTTTCATCTTCTATTTTACATGCATTAAAAAAATCTATGGCACTTTTGTCATTATTGCACAGTTGAACCAAGTGTTTCAATAAATCTGTATCACTTTGACGGTAAACCGTATCAAAATCATACTTTATAAAATCAGCCCGCTTATATACATTAGAATCAAAAAAGTATACATTTTTGTGTTCATATGCTTGTTCATAGTATTGTTCGCTGTCGCGCGTGATTACTGGTGGTAATTGAAACATATCGCCGATTGCAACAATTTGTATTCCACCAAACGGTTCATTGTTATGACGCGCCATGCGCGCCAAGATATCAATTGCATCCAATAAATCAGGGGCAACCATAGATATTTCATCAATTACCAAAACATCAGTCGCGTTCAATATATTGCGGGGTTTTGCTTTTAATTTCAAAAGTTCCGGCATAATAAAATCACGCGGTTGAATTTGAAAAAGTGAGTGTATCGTCTGTCCCCCGATGTTCAACGCAGAAACCGCAGTTGGGCATGCACACACTATGCGTTTGCTGGATGCGGTTTTAAGGAATTGAACAAATGTTGATTTACCAGTTCCCGCCTGCCCCAGAATCAAAATATTAGAACGTGTGCGTTCAATCGTATTAAACGCGTCCATTTGATTTTTATTTAAAATCTGGACAATCTCTGCCATCGTGGCTATATTCGCATAATTAAACATAAAAAGCAAGATATGTTCATTTTTAACTTGCAAGTAAAAATAAAAAATATATAATTGACTTTGCTGTGGGTTAGTAGCTCAGTTGGTTAGAGCGGAGCGCTCATAACGCTTTGGTCGTGGGTTCGAGTCCTACCTAACCCACCACGAATAAAAAACCGTCCTTTGGGCGGCTTTTTTATTGATAAAAATCATCTTTGCGATACAATTACAATTATGAAAACATTTGATACAATCATTATTGGCGCAGGGGCAGCCGGGTTGATGGCGGCAGCGCAGTTAACAATGCGCAAAAAATCAGTTCTCATACTTGATATGGGCGATGCGCCCGCGCGTAAGGTTGCAATTTCCGGGGGCGGTAATTGTAATTTTACAAATTTACGGGCAGATTATACACATTATTTTGGTAAAAATCCGCAATTTGTTATATCTGCGCTGAATCAGTTTTCACCAAAAGATATGTTAGATTGGGTCAAAAAACACAACATTAAATACATTGAAAAAGAACCTGGGCGTTTCTTTTGTAAAAATGGCGCAGGCGAGATTGTGAACGCACTTTTGAACGACACAAAAGACACAACCATAAAATACAACACAAATGTTGTTGATGTTGATAAAACAAATGAATTATTCACAGTAAAAACCGACCATGGTGATTTTTGCGGTATATCGGTTATTGTGGCAACTGGTGGCGTTTCATATCCGCATTTGGATGTATCAGATATTGGGCATAAAATCGCAAAAAAATTCGGACATAAAATTGAGCCAATTCGCCCTGCTCTTTGCGCAATCAAGACAAATGAATTTAATACGGAATTAGCGGGAATTTCTTTGCCTGTTGAAATTACAGTTGATAAAAACAAAATCGCGGATGATTTATTATTCACCCACTTTGGTATTGGTGGACCAGCGGTTTATCGGGCAACTTTAATAAACCCAAAACAAATGATTATAAACTTTGCGCCAGATATAAATGTTTTTGAATTATTAAAATCGAAAAAACAAACAAATGGTAAAAAATCTATATCAAATGTAATCGCGGAAAATTTGCCCACGAAACTGGCGCGATTTTTATGTGATGATGCCCGTAATATTGCCGATTTACGCGACAGCGAATTAAAACAGATTGCGGAAAAAATCAATCATTTTGAAATAAATGACGGCGCCGCGATTGGATTCCAAAGCGCCGAAGTAATGATGGGTGGTATATCAACAGATAAAATATCATCAAAAACCATGGAATCAAAGTTGTGCAACGGTTTATTTTTCGTGGGCGAAGTAATCGATACAACCGGCGATTTGGGTGGTTTTAATCTTCAATGGGCATTTGCCAGTGGTTTTGTTGCCGGGGCATTCGCATAAAAAAAACCGCCCATTTGGGCGGTTTATATTATCCAACCAATTTTTTCCACAAAGATTTTTTCTTTTGTTGTTTTTTTATTGGTTTTCGATGACGCGGTGCAGATGTTGTGACACGTTTTGCTTCATTATGTTGTGCGTTTTTCTTTTTCGCATCTGTTGATGGTTCGTGCGCGTTCAAAACATCATCTGTCTTAACTGTTTCAGCCGCCACACGTTGAATTGAATATTGGTCAATGTTCATCAAACTGTCATCACCAACAATCACGATTTCTGTCTGGAATTCCTTTTCCATCGCCGCCAATTCTGCGCGTTTTTGATTAAGCAAATAAATCGCAACATCACTTGGCACAGTCATAATGATTTTCTGGGCTGATTTCGCCAATAATTTTTCCTGTAAATGGCGGAACAATATTATCGAAGCCGTTTGAATACTTGGCACAATTCCAGCACCCATACAATGTGGACATGTGACATAAGAAGATTCCAAAATCGTACTGCGCAATCTTTGGCGCGATAACATCAACACACCAAAGGCATTGATTTTTGCAACCTGGGTCCGCGCACGGTCATGCTTCATAACTTCGCGCATTTTTTGTTCCAATTTACGATTATTCTTTTCTTCTTCCATATCGATAAAGTCAATCGCAACAATGCCCGCCATATCACGCAATCTTAACTGAAGTGCGATTTCTTCGGCGGCTTCCAGATTAGTGTTCAATGCAGTCTGTTCGATATCTTTTTCCTTAATCGCGCGGGAAGAGTTAACATCGATTGTCACCATGGCTTCGGTTTGATTGATAACAATAGAACCGCCAGATGGCAAAACCACATATGGTCCATGTAAACCTTCCAGTTGCTTTTCAATGCCCACCTTGGTCATCAAAGGAACAGCCGCATCTTTGTATTGAATCAACTGTTTGCGTGGCGCGCGACCATACATTTGTTGGAAATAAGTTTTTGCTTCGTCAAATGCCTCTGCCCCCTGGACATACATAACATCGTCTTTGTCCGAAATAAAGTCACGAACAACACGACGAAGCAGTGAATCTTCGGCATGAATTATCACAGGTGCAACCGATTCCAAAGTCGTTTTACGAATATCGTTCCAAAGCGCTGTTAAATAATCGTAATCTTTGGCAATGTCTTCCGCAGATGCCCCAGAAGCAGCGGTTCTTAACACAACCGTCATACCCTTTGGTATTTTAAGACCGTGCAAAATTTCACGCAAACGCGCGCGTTCAGTTTTGTCTGATATTTTTTTCGAAATACCATAACTGTTGCGCTTTCTTGAATTAGGCATCAAGACCGCAAAACGACCCGCCAAAGACAAATAAGTCGTCATCGAAGCGCCCTTTTGTCCGCGTTCTTCTTTGACCCCTTGGATTAACAAGATTTGCTTTGGCTTAATAACATCTTGAATTTTAAATTCGCGTGCGCGTTTAAGGAATTCTTTGTTATCTTCGCCCGCGTTGCTGTCATCGTATTCTGCGACTTCGTCCGCTTCATCATCTGGGTCGTCATCGTCATCAACGATATTAGCATGTGCCAATTCTAATAATTTTTTCTTTTGTTCGGGTGTGACCTGGTAATAATCTGGATGAATTTCTGAAAACGGCAAAAATCCGTTTTTCCCAGTTCCATAATCTACAAATGCTGCCTGAAGTGATGGTTCAACCCTTATAACCTTGGCCAGATAAATATTACCTTTTATCTGGGGTTTAGTAGTTGTTTCCACGTCAAAATCAGACACACGATTCGTAGATGAATCTACCACCACCACCCGTGTTTCTTCGGGATGAACACCATCCACATATATCTTTTTTGACATTTAATAATCCTTTTGTGTTGTGGGTGTAGAAAATGGACATAATCCGTTCCCATGGGGCATCTACGCCCATGCCAAGGATGCACGCAACGATGATAAACAGCGCGACTCGGATTAAAGTAAAAAGTGACAATACAAACACTTTATTTACCCCATTTTTTACAACTTCGTAAAGAATAGCAGATGGTGATTCCAAAGGCAAGGTGTTTTTATTTTTGGACTTCGATTTTTTCTGATTTGCGCTTTTTATGTGGCATTGGGATATGAGGAATTTTTTGTTTTGCCTCTTCCAGCCAACGTTTCATACGCGCGCGCAAACTGCGTTCATAAATGAAGAACAGTCCGCCCACACCAATCAATGGCAACACATAATAGATTATTCTGTATGCCAATAATGCACCAAAAATATTTGCCTTGTCCACAGTGTCTGGCAAAGCCACCATAAATACTGTTTCAAAAACACCGATTCCACCAGGAACCTGGCTGAATACACCAGCCACCATCGCTATGACATAAAGACCGATAAATATGCCAAATGGCATATCTATATAGTTCTTTATACAGAAATAAAGAACCAACCCAGCACAAAGCGCATCCATAATTCCCAAAAATGTTTGAACAATGGACAACCCAAATGATGGAATTGAAAACTTTATCTCACCAATACGAATACATTTATTTTTGAACGCGATTGATATCGCATAATATGCAAATAACACAGATGCACATACGATAAACAATCCGTTCACACCGAATGATGCCCCCGCACTCTGCGCAAACATGTCAGACGGCACTAAACAATATCCTATGACCACTATCGCGGCATAACCAAGAAAAAATGTAAAGCCAGAAAAAGTCAACATCTTTATAATATCAGACCCAGGAACACGCCAGCGCGTATACAAACGATATCTTATTGCGCCACCACTTACCACCGCATGCCCGGCATTATTACTTATTGCAAAGCCCAACATTCCAGCCAACATCCACTTCCACCAGGATACTTTGCGCCCAACATAGTCAAGCGCCAGATAATCATATAAAGACAATGCGATATAGCCAAAAAAACATGCGATACATGCAAAAACCAAATTAGTAAACGGGATATTCCACAACGCGCGCGCAATATCCATCAGAGAATAATTACGAAGTTGCCAATAAAGCATACCTGCGGCAACCAAAAAGAAAACCAATCCTGCATAATTAATTAATTTCCTAAAAAAACGTTTTGTTTTTGCTGACATTTATTTTCTCTTGCAAGGGACACCATAACACCATTGAATTTAAAAAGCAAATTGATTATTTTTATCATTCCACAGCATCGTGGAAGATTGTGGCGGGTAATGTGCCACCTGTGATTTTGGAATCCATTGGCGAACTGTCATCATTTCCAACCCAAACACCCATGACATAATCACTTGTTGCGCCAATAAACCACGCATCGCGATTATCATTGCTGGTACCGGTTTTTCCACCAAACACACCTTCTGTGTATGCGCGTTTGCCTGTGCCTTTGGTGACAACTTCGTATAACAACTGCTTCATATATTCGACTGTTTGTGGTTGCAATATAGTTATCGTTTCAGATGGGTCACGCGAATATAAAACATTTCCCGCCCCATCTTTGATTTTTGTAATCGCATATGGATGCACAGATTCACCATCGTTCCAAATCACTGAATAAATCGTTGTTAAATCAACCAAACTCATTTCCGAAGCACCCAAAACAGTTGAATATTCTCGCTTTAAATTAGCCCCCACCCCAAGACGCGCCGCCATATTCAAAACCGTATCTATACCGTATTCTTTGGTTAGTTTTAATGGCACAGAATTAACACTTTTCGCAAAGGCAGTTGCCAAAGTTATACCGCCATAATATCTTTCGTCATAATTCTTTGGATTGTAATCACCAATTGAAAATGGGGAATCGTTTACATAAGATTCTGGTGTCATGCCATTTTCCAACGCAACCAGATAAACCACCGGTTTGAACGCAGAACCGGGTTGACGCATTGCTGTTGCACGATTAAATTGACTGACCTGATAATTATCGCCACCAACCATTGCGCGCATTGCCCCATCGCGCGAAATAGCGACTATGGCACCCTGATAATCACCAATATGCTTGGTTAAAGACGCGGCAACTCGTTTCTGTAAATTTGTATCAAGTGTGGTATATACATACAAATCCTGATTTATTTCACCCAAACGAGATTCAACTTCATCTTTGACAAAATCTGTCCAATAACGATACAGGTTTTTATCTGCTGTCTGGGTTGCTGGTTTTAAATTTTTGATTGCGTTTTGCGCCTGTTCCAAAGTAATATATTTCTGACGCGCCATTTCATTTAAAATAATTTTTGCGCGTTTAATGTTTCTGTCTGGATTTTTCAGCGGACTATACACAGTTGGTGCCTTTAACATAGCAGCAATCTGGGCAGATTCAGCCAAAGTTAATTCATTCGCACTATGCCCAAAAAGATTAGTCGCTGCCGCATCAATACCGCGCATTCCGCCAACCAAAGAAATCCTATTCATATACAAATCCAAAATTTGATTTTTCGTAAATCTGTTTTCCAGCCACATTGATAATATCAATTCTTGAACTTTGCGTGAAACTTTTTTATCTTTGGATAAAAAGATGTTTTTTACCGTCTGTTGGGTTATTGTAGAACCACCCGCGGCAAATCGCCCATCAAATAAATTTATCACAATCGCCCTGAAAGTCCCACGATATGATATTGCCCCGTGTTTAAAGAAATTTTTATCTTCAATTGCAACAATCGCCTGCCAAACATGCGGTGGCAAAGTATCCACAGAAACAGGCGCGCCCATAATACGACTGTCTGCACGGATTTCACGACCATCTTTGTCCAGAAAAATTATCGCGGGTTCGCGTGTTTCATGCAGCACAGAATCAAGTGACGGCATTTGTAAAAACACAAACAAAACATAAAGCCCAACACAAGCCACACATATCAACAACAAATTTATGAACAAAATTAAAAGGCGTGCACGAAAAGAGCGCTTTTTCTTTTTTTCTTTTTTGTTTTCCAATTCTGTTTGCAATTTATCTCTCCCCGATTGCGTTATCGAAATCTTCCTCTGACCATATTGTTATACCTAATTTTTGTGCGTCTGTCAATTTAGAACCTGCCATTTCCCCTGCTATTACAATATCTGTTTTCAAAGACACACTTCCGCTGACCCGCGCGCCAAGGTTTTCCAGTATTTCTTTGGCCGCGTCACGTGTATATTTAGACAAAGTTCCTGTTAACACCACGCGTTTATCTTTTAAAATATTATTTTCCACAGAAACCTTTACCGGATTTTTTATGTTTATGTGTTTTAATAAATTATCAAGTGCGCGCACCGAATGTTCATCATGGAAAAAAGATATGATTTCATCTGCCATAACTTCGCCGATACCGTCTATTTTTTCCAGTTTCCACGAACCAGCATTGCGCAGATTTTCCAACGTTCCAAATTCACGTGCCAATATTTTTGCAGTCACTTCGCCAACATCTGGTATCCCAATTGCATAAATCAAACGATGTAAATCAATATTGCGCGCACGATTTATTGAATCTGTTAAATTAGACACAGATTTTGCGCCAAAACCATCCATTTTACGCAATTCTTCGCCATGCTTTTCAATTAGTGTAAATATGTCTGCCGGTGCCTTTATCCAGCCAAGATTCACAAATAATTCAATTTGTCGCGCACCCAAACCTTCGATATCAAAGGCATGACGCGATACAAAATGTTCCAATTCGCCACGAATTTGCGCCGGGCAAGACAACGAATTAACGCAACGATATGCCACCATACCACTTTCACGGACAACGGCACCACCACAGACCGGACAAACATCTGGGAAAACATAAGGTTCACTATTTTCGCCCTTTTCCGCGACATTTACAATTTGCGGGATAACATCGCCCGCCCTTTGCACCGTTACTTTGTCGCCAACTTGAACACCCAAACGCGCAATTTCATCAGCATTATGTAATGTTGCACGTGATACCAAAACCCCACCAATGTTAATCGGTTCCAATTCTGCCACAGGAGTTAAAACCCCGGTTCGTCCAACCTGAATCGTTATACCGTTTAATTTTGTAATTCCACGCGCCGCAGGGAATTTATAAGCGATTTCCCAACGCGGACTGTTTGCGCGCGCACCCATTTTTTCTTGGATTGCAACAGAATTAACCTTGACAACCAACCCGTCTATGTCAAATGGTATTTCATCCCGTTTCATCATGATTTCATTATAAAAATCTTGGATCCCGGCGACACTTTGCACAGAACGCGCCCATTGACGCGTGGTTTTAAATCCCCATGATTCCAATTTTTCAAAAAATTCAGATTGCGTTTCCCATGTTCGTTCTGATAAATCACCCCAAGTATAACCAAACGCGCTTAAATTCCGCGATGCGGTGATATTTGGATTTAATTGACGAAGTGAGCCAGCCGCCGCATTACGCGGATTTGCAAACTTTTTATTTGAACTTTCGTTCAAAGCAATAAAGTCCGCGCGCGACATGTAAACTTCGCCGCGAACCTCTATCACCTCTGGAAAATCACCAGATAATTTTTGTGGGATATCAGAAATAGTTTTTAAATTCGCGGTTATATCTTCACCCATAACCCCACTGCCCCGCGTAAGCCCGCGCACCAAAACACCGTTTTCATAACGTGCAGAAAAAGAAAGACCGTCAACCTTGACCTCAACAAATAAATCTTTGGATGTTAGTTTTTTAAACCAATCATAAACCTCATTTTCATTAAAAACATCAGAAATAGAAAGCATTGGAACGGTATGCGGATAAGATTTGAATTTATTTGATACCGCCGCGCCAACATGTGTGGAATAACCATTTTTTGCCAGTTCTGGATATTCCTTTTCCATTTCCAAGATTTTAGATTTGGCATCATCATAGGTTGCATCATCAACGATTGGGGCATCATTTTGATGATATGCAATATCCCACGCATTAAGTTTTTTTAACAAATCTGCGTGTTGCGCGCGAATAAAAAGGTCTGCTGTTTTTTCCATATTCTTATTATAGAAAAACAAAAATCACGGTGCAAGACAAAAACAAAAAAACCGTCATATTGACGGTCTTTTTTTTATCGCAGATAAAATGTTATTGTCGTAACAACACGAACGCGTTTATTAATTGATTGTCTTTCATTATCAGACCACGCGTCTGTTTGGTCGCGCGCAGAAATACTAAACACGCCCTGGTTCGCAGATTGAATCTTGCCCAATTTTGCATTTGCATCCTTGGCAAACTGTTCACCCGCAGCAGTAGCATTTTTCGTTGCCATTTCTATCATCTTTATCTTGATATCGTTCAATCCATTAAATACATATATTGGACCAGCATAATCTTCGGTAACCGTGACACCCTGACGCACCAAATCACCCATTTTGCGCGACACACCGTCCACCAAGTTGACCTCATTAGAACGAACCATAACACCAGTTTCAATAACATATCTATCGTTGGAATCTTGACCCTGGCGCTGGGCGTCGCTGTACCCTGCATATTTATCGCGCACAGTTATACGCAGATTTTGCAGTTCGTCTTCGTGAAAGCCGTTATCTATCAAGAAATTATGTGTCTTTTGAATATCATCATCTATCGCTGCTTGAACCTTGACTAAATCACCACCAACACGATTGAATTTGATGTTCCAAATCGCAGTGTCTGCAACGACATCCATTTCCGCCAACCCCTTTACCGTCACAGTGCGCTTTGCCAAAGATTTATAAACACCATTTCCAATAAAAAAGCCCCCCAACGCAACACCAAAAGCCATTATAATGACCCAAACCAACGGTAAATTTTTGATTTTTTCTGATAATTTCATAGTGACTCTCCTTTACTTTGCTTGAATCATAGAAAGTTTATATTTTTAAGTCAAGATGTAAAAAACAAAAAATGCCCATTCGGGCATTTTTGAATTTAATGGGGCGGGTGACCTTTTCCTCAATATACAATAATAAAAATTAAAAAAATTTCGTTTGGACACAAACCATGTATGCTCGATTTTCAATCCTTGCTTGTCGCTGCGGTGAAAATCGGCATCGGGTGACCAGATTGCTTCGTCCAAATTGCATTTGGACTACGCTCCCTTGCAAAATTTGCCTGTCGGCAAACCGGTGTTATTCCACCTTTTTGCTGCGGGTCGAACTGACTTTTGCCATTTCTAGAATCTGGTCACACCGAATAAATTAAAATACCGCCCAAAGTGGCGGTATTTTAATTTATGGGGCGGGTGACCAGATTCGAACTGGCGACATTCGGTACCACAAACCGACGCTCTAACCAACTGAGCTACACCCGCCATAACTTTTTTGGTGGAGCTGATCAGACTCGAACTGACGACCCCTTGCATGCCATGCAAGTGCTCTACCAACTGAGCTACAACCCCATGCGAAAGGGTATTTTATATTTCTTCTTGCCAAAAGTCAAATCATTTTGCTAATCTTTTACTCAAGGTATATTTTTTGAAGGAGTATTTTATGGATTATACATCATTAAAATTAGAAGTTGAACAAAAGACATCTCAGACACTGGAAGTTTTACAAAACGAATTTGCCGGTCTGCGTACAGGGCGCGCATCCGTGCATTTACTGGATGGAATACGGGTTCCGGTTTATGGTTCTGAAATCCCATTAAATCAGGTTGCCACCGTTTCTACACCAGACAATCAAACACTTTCTGTGACGGTTTGGGATATAAATAATGCAGCATATGTTGAAAAAGCGATTCGTGATTCTGGACTTGGGTTAAACCCAATGACTGCGGGTGGTGTTATTCGTTTAAATTTGCCACCATTAACAGAAGAACGCAGACGCGAATTGACCAAAGTTGCTGGGAAATACGCAGAAGAAGCAAAAATATCTATTCGTAATATTCGCCAAGATGCTATGTCAAAGATTAAACGCGCAGTAACAGACAAAGAAATATCTGAAGACGACCAACGCAAATACGAAGAAGATATTCAGAAAGTTTTCGACAAACGCGCAACAGAAGTTGATGCGATGCTTAAACAAAAAGAAGCAGATATTATGTCTGTATAAAACAAACGCGATATAAAACTTAACATTTTATATAAACAAGGTGGAACAAATGTTCAAATTTTTCAAAAAACAAAAAAATGAAACCAAATTAACCAAAATTCCTCAACACATTGCTTTTATTTGTGATGGTAATCGCAGATGGGCGGAAAATCACGGTCTGCCACCATTAGAAGGACATCGTGCAGGAATCGCAAATTTCGAAAACTTGGTTGATTGGTTTATGAAACGCGGTGTATCAACAATTACTTTCTTTATCTTTTCAACAGAAAATTGGAATCGTAGTGAGGAAGAAGTTAATTTTTTGATGGATTTGTTTTACAGCGAATTAAGTAAAAACATGAAAAATGCGATGGAAAAGAATTTGCGCTATCGTGTTATTGGTTCACGCGAAAGATTACCAAAAAAATTGGCAAAACTTTGTGATGAATTAGAGAAAAAGTCTGCAGAAAACACAAATGGAACGGTTGTTTTTGCACTGAATTACGGCGGGCAAGATGAAATTGTTCGTGCTGTTAATGCCGCAATCAAAGATGGCAAACCAGTGGACAAAGAAACATTTGAAACATATATGGACACAGGTGATTTGTTGCCAATTGATTTAATGGTTCGCACAAGTAACGAAAACAGAATTTCTAATTTCCTGCTTTGGAAGTTGGCATACGCGGAATTGTTGTTCATACCAGAACATTGGCCAGAATTGGTTAAATCTGAAAAATTATGGCAACATGTATTAAACGAATACCAAAAACGCAATCGTCGTTTCGGTGGTGGTAAAAAGAAAAACTATTCGGGGAAATAAAAATGAAAACTAATGAATTATCTAATAGTGTTTTACGGTTTATATCTGCCGGGGTAATGATACTGGCACTTGTTGGTGTTATTGCCTTGCAATCGTGGTTTCCAAATTTACACATCGTTCGGTGGGTAAGTGTTATAATCGCAATTGGCACAATATATGAAATGTTTAAATGTTTAAAATCTGCCAGTTCAGAAGTATTTAATAAACATTCTGGGTATTTCATAATATTTACATTGATGTTATTTTTGATGTTGGTTTCTGCTTATTTTGTCAGCACGCACCCATGGATTATGTTGTGGTTGTTGTTAATTATTGTTGGCACTGATGTTGGTGGATGGCTTTTTGGGCTGATATTCGGTGGCGACAAAATGTGGGAAAGATTGTCTGCGCACAAAACATGGTCCGGACAAATTGGTGGCATTATTTGCGGAACGGCTATGTCTGTGATATTTTTCCTTTATTTCAAACCATTTGGCGAAGACGCTTTGTTTGCTGTTTTGTTTGGTTGCACAATCGCCCTACTCTCTCAATATGGCGATTTAACCGCAAGTTTTATAAAAAGATGTTTGGGTATAAAAGATTTCAGCAATATATTGCCTGGACATGGTGGCATACTGGACAGATTTGATGGCTGGATTTATGTGTTGCCTTTTATTTGGTTTTTTATTTAAATAAAGGGTTAAGGGGATAAGATATGCATACACTTGTAACGATAATTGCTTTGTTAATAGTTCTGGGGATTGTGGTCTTTGTTCACGAATGGGGACATTTTATGGCTGCACGTTGGGCGGGTGTACGCGTTGATGCTTTTTCTATTGGCTTTGGTCCCGCACTTTTAAAATGGCGCGATAAACATAATACCGTATGGAAGTTATGTTGTTTGCCTTTGGGTGGATATGTGTCTATTTATGGTCAAGAAGACATGTTCAATCGTAAAAAATATCAAGAATTATCAAAACAAAAAAAGATTGGACATTATCTGTCTGTGCCTGCGTGGAAACAGTTTATAATTATTGCGGCTGGCGTATTTATGAATTTTATGTTGGCATGGGCTATTTATTCTGCTGATTTTATGTTCCGCCCAAGAACTGTTCAATTACCAGTGGTCGGTCAGGTTGTTCGCGACAGTGTCGCTTTTAATGCCGGGGTTCGTGCTGGTGATGTTATAATGAAAATAGATAATGCTAATATTGAAAACTGGGGTGAATTAATCATCGCAAAAGAATTGGCAGACAAACATGATGCAAATGTTTTATTGGCGCGCAAAGATAAGTTAATTCATGTTACTTTGCAACCAGCAGAAAGATGGGGGTTGATTGCAGATGGCAGCAAAACCATGTTCCGCAAAAAAGGATTTTTTGGTGCAATATATTCTGGATTACGCGAAACATATCATCAATCAAAAACTTTGCTAATCGTATTAAAACAAATCATAACTGGTGAACGTTCTTCAAAACAGTTGGGGTCATTTATCACGATTGCCCAGGTTTCTGGTCACGCATTAGAAACAGGATTCTTTGTATTTTTATCAATAATCGCCCTGCTTTCTGTGAATTTGGGTGTAATCAATTTGTTACCATTACCTGTACTTGATGGTGGGTATTTGTTGATTTTGATTATAGAAGCCGTCATACGTCGCAAATTGGGTGGCAAAGCGATGGAGATAACAATATTAATTGGCTGGGTTTTAATTGCTATGTTGTTCTTGTTTACAATGTGGAATGATATAGCCCGTGTATTTGGTTGGAATTAAAAATGAAAATAATAAATACTATTTTTTTGATAACAATGTGTATGTCTGTGACACCTTTGCATGCCGTTGTTTTGTCGCGCAT
This sequence comes from Candidatus Enterousia sp., assembly GCA_045648925.1. Classification (GTDB taxonomy): domain Bacteria; phylum Pseudomonadota; class Alphaproteobacteria; order Rs-D84; family Rs-D84; genus Enterousia. The sequence continues at coordinate 41,079 of JAZROY010000006.1, read as the reverse complement.
CGATGTTACTGGGACACAACGTATGGATGCAGAATCTGTGCGTATTTTGTCCGATGTCAAGGTTGGTGATAATGTAAATTCAGAAACGGTCAATGATATCGCAAAAAAATTACAGACCAGCGGATATTTTTCATCTGTAAATGCCTTCCTTGACGGCAGTGTTTTAAAAATCAAAGTTGATGAATCACCTGTTATCAACATGGTGACGGTCGAAGGTAATGATGAAATTGATACTGATGATTTAAAAAAAGAAATAAAAACAAAAGAACGCACTTCGTATGATAAATCTGTAATTGGCGCGGATGTGCAACGCATATTGACGCTGTATCAACGCAAGGGCTTTTTTGGAACAAAGGTTAATCCAAAGAAAATTGATTTGGATAATAACCGTGTAAATATCGTCTATGAAATCAAAGAAGGTCATCCAACCTATATCAAAGATATTGATTTTGAAAACAACAAAAAATTCCGTTCACGCACTTTGCGTGGCGAGATATTATCGCGCGAACATGCTTGGTGGCGCTTTATGACCCAGTTTGATGTTTATGACGAAGACAGAATTCAATACGACCAACAATTATTACAGCAATTCTATTTACGAAATGGATTTCTTGATTTTCGTGTGACAGATGTTAAGGGGGAATTTTCTCAAAATCGTGAATACTATTCTGTGAAATATACTGTAGATGAAGGCAACCAATATAAAATCGGGAATGTGACAATTGATAATCCTTTCCCTGATGTCCCAGATAAAGAATTAACCAAGGCATTAACAATATCAAAAAAAGATGTTTATAACATTGATGAAATCGAAGCCACTATGAATGCGCTACGTGGAAAGGTTGCAGATCATGGTTACGCTTTTATCAGTGTTGAACCAATTCCAACAAAACACGAAGATTCACGCACAGTTGATATGAATTTTAAGATTCAAAAAACAAATCGAATTTATATCAACAACATCAATTTATTGGGTAATGTGCGAACTTTTGATAATGTTATCGAACATCACTTACCCATGCGCGAAGGCGATCCTTTTTCATTACAGACGATTGAAACAGGTCGTCAAAACTTGATGCACACGCGTTATTTCAAAGATGTTCAAATGGTTCCGACACGACTTGCCGATGCCAATATGATGAATTTGGATGTCAAGGTTGAAGAACAACCCACAGGTGAATTATCTGGCGGTTTTGGATGGTCTACAATCAACGGTTTTATGGTTGATGCAGGAATCACTGAAAATAACTTTATGGGACGCGGTCAGGTTGTTCAAATCAAGGGGTCCATAGCGCAATATCAACGTCAGGCATTATTCAGTTTTACAGAACCATACCTTTTCAATCGCGAACTGTCCGGTGGTTTTGATGTATCTTATACAGAATACAAATATTCCAAATTGGGCGGTTATGGGTATGACCGTGATTCTTTTGTCGTAGCTGGAAGATTGGGTTGGCGATTAACAGACCATTGGACACAAACAATGCGATTATCTGCTTCGTTCGATCAAAACTATGATTTACAACTGGGCGGTTGGCGCAAGGCAGACCTTTATACACTTGGCACAAATTTGCGTTATTATAATTTGAACACTAATTTCCAACAAAACACTCATACTGGTATCGTTGGCGATTTGGGGGTTGCGTATACTGGATTTGGCGGAACAAATACATTTATGCGATACAGTGCTGATATTACCGCGCTTTGGAAATTCTTTGATGACAGATGGCAATTCCGCACAGGATGGGAATTTGGATATTTGCAATCTTTGGAAAGTGATAACTATATTCCACGTGTTTATCGTTATTTCTTGGGCGGTGAATCTTTACGCGGATTTGATGTTGCTGGTGTTGGCTCGCGCAATTGGTTTTACAGAAGTTATTCTTTGGGTGGATTATGGAAAGCAAATGGTTCAACACAAATCAATTTCCCGATTTTTATTCCTGATGAATATCAAATAAAGGGGTTTGTATTTATGGATTATGGAATTTTGGGCAAACCACCACGCAGAGAATTTGAATACAAAGGTCGCGACAACATTATTGACGAAGATTGGCGCACATCTGTTGGTGTCGGGATTTATTGGAACACACCAATGGGACCAATGAACTTCTCTTGGGGATGGCCATTGAAAGTTAATAAGTACGATGACGAAAGACGATTCTTGTTGTCGTTTGCAACACAATTCTAGATTGTTTTGTCTTGACGCGGGGGATTGATATTTCTTATAATTTAAGAAAAGGAAAAGGAGAACACATGAAAAAACTTTTAATAATTCTGACATTGGCGATTGTTGGTTTTGGATTGTCTGGCTGCGGTCAGATTTATGATAGCGAGCCGGTCAGTATCGGTTATGACAACAATGAATTGAAATTAAGTCCGTGCGCTTGTATCTTGGTTTACCAGGCCTAATGGATTTTTTGAAACATGGGGGGATTGATTGGATTATCCAAACAATTTTAATATACCTGCATTCCCTGCGGGCAAAACGATTGCTTTTACCCGCACTGTTTCTATTTGGATTTCAATAGTTTTTTTCTTTATTGTTGTGGTATGTGGTTTTTTGTTGTTAAACATGCATTTGCGAACAAATTTTCCTTTTTTGATATCGGTTAACCCTGTTACAGAAGATTGGAATGTTATCGCATATCCTGGTGAAAAAGAAAAACCTATACCCCAGTATCAATATATCCAAGAAAAATTGGTTCACGATTTTGTCAAAGATTGGTTTACTATTTCCGATAATATGGACATCAACGAACAAATATGGGAACAATGCTCCAAAACAGAATGCCAAGATTCTGTTCAATTTAACCCAACCGTAAAAAAATGTGCTTTGTCTTGTAAATCTGATGGCACAGTGTTTGCAGATTTTGTAAAAAATGTTTTGCCAAATTATCGTGCCAGAATCAACCAAGCCAAAGAAAAATGGACAATCCCCGCAAAAGGTCTGTTGATTAACCCAAATGTAATTTCTGAAAAAAACAGTAAATGGCAGGTTTATGCGGTTGTAAATTCTTCGATTATGGGGAATTTCGATGTGCTGATTTTGGTTGATGTAGAAAGGGATATCGATTTATACCCTGCTACATTTGGATATTATATAAATCAATTTAATTCATACCGGATTACGCAATGATGAAGTTAAAGTCGTTTTTTGTTGGGATATTTTTATTGGTCGCAATAGTTGCAATGGTTGTGATAACGACACTTATCTATCAAGGTGTAGAACGTTCATCAATAAAATCTTATATATTTCAAACGGCTAATAATGCGACGCAACGCCTTGGGACTTTACAAAATTTGGACGATATATCTGCGACAGAATTGCGTAATAAACTGATAAAAAAATATGTGGCAGAATATTTCAAGGTTATTCCGGGCGATAAAAATATTATTAACAGACCTACATTGCGTATAATGTCAAACAATATTGCTTTTGAACATTGGAAAAACACAGAAGCGAAAAACATAACTGAAATGTCATCAAAAAAAATGTTCCGTATTGCACGCGTTCATGACGATGGTATTGCAACATATAATAAAATTGAAAACGATACCAAAACATCTGATGGACCAGAAATCGTTTATTACAAAGTTCGATATTATACATCAACATGGACACAATCTAATGTTTTAGAAGTTGAGCCAATATATGACCAAGGAACATTATATCTGGAAATCCAATTCGAACCAGGGTTGCGCGAAACGATTGGAAATCAAAAATATGACACAAGAGAATATCTGGAATCCGGACAAAATCCCGCTGGGTTATTTAAATTTCGTGTAATTAATATCAAGGATAATACAAAAAAATGATAAAAAAATTTTTATTTTTAGTGTCTTTGTGTTCAATCGCGATGTATTCGCCTGTGTTGATTGCAGAAGATGATTTTTATGACGAATATGATTACGAAACAGACGATTTATCTTTTGATGAATTCGCTACGGTTGACAGCGAAGATATTGATGTGAATGCAGAACGTGTATCTTTTGATTACGACAAAGGACCTGTTGATGTTCAACATTTTGATATTGCTGGTGTAATGCTGGGAATGGATTATGACGAAGTATACAATTTGTTTTTTAATCATTCGGCTCTTTATGCGCCACGCGCGAAAAATAGTGTTGTTTATACTATAAACAAAGAATGGAAATATAATCTTGATTACGAATGTCGCCAAAACAATATTTTTATACCAGAAAAGTTAGAAAAGTGTATATATTCTTTGGCAAAAAATCGTGGATTGCTATATGTATCTGAAATACATCTGGAACGCAGTTTTACTGGCGAAACAATTGATGTTTATTTTACCAGCAATGCGACCGATAATTTGGTGTGGAAAATCGTGTATTCTAATGATGTGAACACCACAGAAGGTGAAAGTGAAAAATTTGAAAACATTCGTGAAAAAAAGATTCTGACCTTTTGGCAGGGGGTGATTGATAAATATGGTGTTCCGAATTCTGGTGAAGATAAATGGATTTCGTCTGAAAACGCATATGACCCAATGATGCAGGCGTATTATGGTCAATTGGTTTTGATGGATAATGGTTTAAACACGACTGATTCTTCGTTGAACATTCAAAAGGCGCGCGAAAATTTCCAGGCAAAACCTTATGCTTTCTAATAAAACATCTTATCAAGTTGGATTGTATTCTGAATTTCTGGCGCGTATGTATTTGCGTTTTCACGGATATCGTATTTTAAAAAGCAGATATGTGACAGGTAAAAATACAAATCGCGCAGAAATAGATATTATTGCAAAACATAAAAATACTATCGTTTTTGTAGAAGTCAAAGCGCGCAAAACTGTTGACGCCGCGTGGGATGCGATAACACCGCAACAATCTGTACGCCTGCGCCGTGCCGCAGAAACATATTTAATACAAAATCGTTGGAACGGTGATGCGCGCTTTGATGTAATCGTTGTGTGCGGTCATAAAATATATTGGGCAAAAAATGCAATCTAGTTTTTTATAACAGCACTTTTAATCAATGTGACATCTTCTTTGATTCCGTCTATTTTTAATTGCAATTGTCCAATGCCAGATTCCAATATAGTTGTTCTATTTTCCAATGCTGTTATTCGTTGGTCTTGTCTTTCGATTTCAGACAAAGAAGAATCTTGACGCGCCACCCAATAAATTAATCCTGCGACAAAAGCAATTAAAAACCAACTGTCCCGCAATATATCTAGAAAGTTAAAAAAATTTTGCTGTTTCGCCATTTTGTTTTAATAATTTACCATAAAATGTTATGTTGGATTATTACCTCTTTTTATAAAATTTTCTATTTGATGAACCAAAGCAATTTGTGCAGCCCACCAACGCAATTCATCATTTGTCACATTTTGCCCCAAAATGCGCTCTGTTGTTAAAGAACGCAAATGGGTCAAAACTTGTTTACCAGACGCACTGGAAAAAGTGCGCGCATATTGTTTTTCAATTTCTGTCATAAAAAACCTTTTTAGATTGCCATTTCTTCGTGCGCCATTTGTGCGATTGGTGCAATATATTTCAATTCTGCATCACTATGCAAAGAAATTTTATCTATCAATCCACGACGCGATAAAATTTGCAAACCGCGTTCACACAAAGGTCTTATGAATTCATGCAGCAAACGACCATAAGTTGCCCCCAATATTCGAACCATATCTGCATTACGCGCCAATATTTCTGTTGCAGTCATTTCTTTATCAGACAACAACCCCAACCTGTCCGCCAAAAGAGTATGTCTTATTCTGTCACGCAAATCACGCAAAACTATTTGTGAAACATCAAAATCTGCGCCACTGGATAAAGGTGTTAACCCAGAACTGCCCACTGCTTTTGGTATAATTGCGCCAGGTGTCAAATTGATATTAGAAAGATTGATAACACCATCATCATCTGCTTGCCATATACCACTTACCGCTATGGTTGCATTTTTTAACACCAATTCCACAACTTTGTTTGCTGTTTTTATATCAGGCAAAGCACGCAATACCGGTCCACGACCATATATCTCGCCACTAACCAAAGACCAACGGAAAATAATATACGGATTTGTTTCAAATGTTCCACGCGCAACTATATTATTTTCAAAATCCCCACCAACATCTATCCAGGCAGTAAAATCTTTGCCAACCAAAGATTGAACCAACCTGATTGGTGTTTCTGGATTATTTTTTATTGTGTCTTTCATATGATTTGGCAATGTTACATTTGGGTATCTTTCCATCAAATCAGATGCAGGCAATGAAGTTGTATGAAATACCGCATTTGGCAATATCGCTAAATCTTTCATTGGAATTGCAGTAAATGAAAAAGCAGAATCTGAACCTAGTGGATTTTCTGCCATAAACAGACAAGCCGTTCCTAAAACAACTAAATCTATGTAGCATTGATGTATAGTTGTATAAAAATTTGAATCGTTTAAATGCGCACGCAACATATTTGTTGCTGTTTCTGCATCTGGTGACAATTCACTTTCGCGCACAAGATTTATCCAAAGCGATTCTGGCGGAGTTAACAAAGAATACATGGATGCTGCCAAATTATCTACCGCATCCGCCGCTGTCGCATCAAACAAAGTTGCGGATTCAGTGTCATCTGTGGGTATGGTATAGCGCATGGCATTTTTCCATCTGGAAAGCCAAACTTCTCTTTCGTCCAATGCGCGTTTATATAATTGCATAAGATTTTTTTGCATTTTATTTCCTTTTTTGTTTTGTTGGTTATACTTTAAAATCAGTGTTCGCACGAATAATTTGATTGCGTTGATTAACCGCCCTGACTGGATAAGGATTCATAGCCAAAGCCCCAGCAACTGCATCCAATCCGTCATCGTGTTCGTTTGACCCCATTGGGGTCCAAGCCAACATTTCTGATAACAGCATTGTTTGCTTTATTCTTTCGTGCATATAAAGACGACCTGTATTCAAAACAGGTTCAATAGCATTCAAAATTCTTGTTTCTTTTTTTATGTGATTAGATATTTGCACAATGTTTATTGGCAAATGTTTGTTTATCGCTGTATTTCGAATAATTTCTGGTAATGCGTTACCAATACCATTTATTTCTATACCTATTCTTATCAGATTATGTTTTCGCATAAAGTCCAGGACATTTTCGCATTGGTGAGCCAATGGGTATAAATCATCATCTGATACCTTGGTATATAAGATATCATGAACAAAAATATTGCTGTTTTTGTCATCTCTGTAAACAAGTACGCATACACTGCCATCAGATTTTGTTCGCCCAGATGATGGATCCCAATAACAAGAAACACCAGATATTTCATAATTACCGATTCGCGCGAAATGATTATCAAAATTATCGCAATAAAAATTAATTGCCCCGGGATCCAAATAAATATGCTCGTCCGGCACATATTCCAGCATCATTTGTGCTGAAAAATGCCTGGGACCGACAATATTTTCCAATTCTTGTATTTTTTTAAGCGGAAACATTTCCGGCCAAGCAGGATTTCCGGCATTATCAACTATTGGTATTTTTATTTGTTTGTACCCTTTTAAAAAAGGTGTTGAATTATCAAAATTTTCGTTTAATCTAATAGACATGGACTTTACCCCGAAAACTTTACCAGTTAACTTAGAAGCCGAACAGGCGGTTCTTGCTGCGGTATTGATGAACAATCGCGCATTGGAATCTGTGTCTGAATTTTTATTACCAGAACACTTTTTTCATCCTGCACATCAAGAAATTTATAAATTGGCATTGCGTCAATTTGCTTTGGGTATCCCATTTGATATAATCACTGCGAAAAATTATCTTGAACAACAAGGGACCCTTGAATCTGTTGGTGGCACAGAATATTTATCTAAATTGGTGTCTGCTGGTTCAACTGTTGTTAATATTGAACATTATGGACGTTTGGTTTTTGATAATGCCCGTCGCCGTGATTTAATACACCTGGGGCAAGATATTATTGATGATGCGTACACCGAAGATTTAGATAAAACTGTTAATACCCAAATTGAATCAGCAGAACAAAAATTGTTTAATCTGGCATCCACAGGTCAATCAGAACGCAATGTTGTCACATTAGGCGAAGCATTGAAAAGCGCCTTACAAGAAGCCGAAATAGCATATAAAGCAGACGGCAAATTATCAGGGTTGACAACTGGTCTGGATGATTTGGATAAATCTATCAGCGGTCTGCATCGTTCTGATTTGATTATTATTGCTGGCCGTCCAGCCATGGGTAAAACCACTTTGGCATTAAATATCGCTTTTAATGCTGCTAATGCTATATTAAATGGACGGGCAAATAAAAATTATAAGGGTGCTGTCGCGTTTTTCAGTTTGGAAATGTCTTCTGAACAATTGGCATCAAGAATACTGTCATCGCAATCCAAGATACCTGTTTCGCGTATGCGCGAAGGAATCAATTTAACAGACGAGGACTTTATGAAAATGTCGCAATATTCAGAAGCATTGTCAAAAGTGCCTATTGTTATTGACGATATGTCCGAAGTATCTGTTCCAGCAATAAAAACTCGTGCGCGTCGTATTGCACGACAGTTTAATGGTCTGGCTTTGATTGTGATTGATTATTTACAATTGATGACTGTTCCTGGCGGAAAACGTAGCGACAATCGTGTTCAAGAATTGTCTGAAATCACACGTAGTTTAAAAATACTGGCCAAAGACTTAGATGTTCCTGTGATTGCTTTGTCCCAGTTATCTCGTAAAGTCGAAGACCGTGATGATAAACGCCCAATTTTATCTGATTTGCGTGAATCTGGATCTATTGAACAAGATGCAGATATCGTTATGTTCACATATCGTGAAGAATATTATTTAGAAGGTCATTCCCCGGAACAAAGATTATCTGGCAATGCATCTGAAAATGTTCTGCAACACTGGCAAAACCGTTTGGACCGCGCCAGAGGCAAGGCAGATATTATCGTCGCAAAAAACCGTCATGGAAAACCAGAAACTGTGCACCTGACTTTCAATGGCGAATATTCATTGTTTGATAACTTGCAATTCAACGGACAACCAACCCCAGAACCAGATTTTGGGCCACAATATGTCCAGTCCGCAGATACAATCAAACAGAACACTGTTGATGTAAATGATATCCCAGATGATTTGATTTAATTTTTTCTTGCCAATGTCATAAAAATCGACTATCATTTTGTCAACATATATTCAAGGAGTTCGCACATGGCACAAGAAGAAATCATTTTCCCAAATAATATTCGCAACATTCGTGCTGCCAAGGGGATGAAAATGACAGATTTGGCCAGACGCGCCAACCTATCTTTATCTGCTGTTTCCAAAATTGAAAAGGGTGTTCGCAGATTAAATCAAAAACAGTTATTGAATGTTTGTACAATTTTGGGATGCAAATTGTCTGATATATTTATTCACGAATCAGATGCTGTCGCACAAAATTGGCAAAAAGAAATCAAACGCCGCTTGACCGACAACGAAGGTAGCGGGTTAAAGGTTTTTGGTTCCGGACTTCGCAAGATTCGTCAACGTTCGGAAAAAACTATTGCTGATGCAGCACACGCGGCAAACATGACTCTTTCTGTATATCATAAAATCGAAGTTGGACAACGCGAAGTATATGAAAATGAAATCGATGTTTTGGCCAAGGCATTTGGTTATAATGCTTCGCAATTGTTTGACGAAATCGCAAAACTTTATAACAGTGGTGAATTAACCAAACAAATCAACAAAGTGACAGAACGCGTTAAATCTGTTATCGAGCCACGCAACCCAAGTTCTGGACTCGATATCAATGGTGGTCTGTATGGCGCACAATTGTATGACAAGGCGCGCAAAAAATTAGTTCCTGTTTTTGGGACCCCAAATGGAAAATGTATCAAATTGAAAAAATCTGATGAAACAATGATTGTCGCACCTTTGAATTTAGAAGGTCGCAGTGGTATATATGCGGTTGTTCCAAATTCTAAACGAACAAATGGTTTTATTCCTGAAACTGCTTATGTTTTTGCAGATGCTAATATTACGCCACAGGTTGGCGATTTGGCTGTATGTATAAACGCAGATTTTTCTAAATTAAAATCAGACGAAGTTGTTGATGCAAACCTGGTTGTCGTTCGTCAAGACACACACGGAAAAACATACGGGCATATATCTAATCCAGAAGAAAAGATAAATGCCAAGACAATGCACAAGGTTATCATGATTGTTATGCGCTAGATTTTAATAAATACACGGAGAGAGAATCAAACAATGCCACAACAAGCACATATTATTGCACAAAGGTTATTAAATCTTTATCGCCAAGAACATGTTATCGATGGTGGCTGGTCTGCTGTTAACAAAGTTTTTCTTGCAGAATCTAATGATGCCCAGGTTATTTCGGAACTTGAAAATATGCCTACTGGTAAAAAACTTATTGCGCATATAAATAATCTACGGAACAAAAAAACCCCTATGAATACCATAGATAAAGATTTATTGCCGTATAGCGGTTTGATGTCTGGGGTTGAAGTAAGTTTCTCTTTGACCGATGAAGAAATTGCCGAACTTAAACGCGCCTTGGATAAGTTCCAACCAACCCAAGAAAGTTTAAACACAATAAAAAATATGCCTTTGGTTCACAAATTTGGCAATGACTGGATTCAAGATATCAAAGCAGCAATTACGGCAAGACCAGATATGTTGGCAAAATGGGACATTGTTATCCAAACAGATAAAGCATACAGAATATGGAATTCTGCGCGTGAATTATTGTCAGAAACTTTGACAGGAAGACAACGCGCACAAATCCAGGCTGATATGCCAGAATACGAAACTTTTTTACCAATGTTTGGGGATTCTGGCAAAGAAATGCTTAACAGATTGCGGACATTTATGTCATCCCAACAGGCATAACTATTCTGTTTTATATATCGTATCTTTTGTGTGTGGCGTTCCGATATAAATCATTGCGCCATGTGGCGAAAGTATAAAATCTAGTTCGCGTAATCTTTCTCGTAATTTATTCCGTTTTTGATATGTATCGCAAGTATTTGGCACTTCTACATCATCACAGATTATTAAATCCGAACGCATACCTGTTATGTTTCCTGAAATACCCTGACATATAACAGATGGTTCACGAATACCAACAGGACGTTTTATTGTTATTTTATGGCTGCCCCACTCTTTTTTTACATCTGGCAATATATCAGAACACCAGGGATGGTTTTCCAAAATATTTTTTATATGCGAAACCATCCGCGATGCCAATCCAGATTCTGCAGATAATATTAATATTCTGGTATTTGGATTGTGATATAAAACACATGCTGCAAACACACCAACCACAGTAGATTTTCCAGAATGTCGAAACGCATTTAATAAACCTTTTTTTGGTTCATTATTTAATATGCCGACCAAAAATTGCATTATTTGATAATGATGAACTGGTGTTGAAAAGCCCAAAATTCTGTTCCATTCGTCCAGAAAACTACACGCTGCCGTAATCGTCATTGTTTTCATTTGGTGCTTCTTCTGTGACAGAACCATAATCGTTTATCAAATTTGGCAATGCGTTATTTAAAACTGACAACAAATTGTTATACAACCCCAGCACAGCTCCACCAGACAATTTGTCTTCTATGGTTTGTAAAACATAGTTCATTTTATTTAATATTGTTTCATGAATATTAGCCCACTGAGATATATCAACATCCACAGCATTTAAATCTTTCAATGCCGCCAATAAAAAATTAAAATCAGAATTCAAATCTTCTGGATCTATTTTTAATGTCGGTTGATAATCAATAACTCTATCCAAAGAAACATGTCTGAAAATATCTATGGTTGCCCCAGATTGTGGTGCTGTTCCAAATTCGACTATTCCACCAGTAAAATCATTATTAGGGTTTACATCGTATTGTGTGTCATCCAGTAATTCATTATTTATACAAACTTTGACATCTGCATTTTGAAAAAAAGGAAAAGAAAAACTGTATTCTACTGTTGCCCCATCGCCAGTATAAGATATTTTATACATTATGTTCCCCCTATCCTGCTATTTTATCTATGTTGGATAACCATGCCTTTAAAAGATTTGGTTTTTTTGTTTTTATTTTTTTCATTTGTTCAAGACTTGTTTTCTTTTTTTCTTCATATGGCTCAGCAGTTTCATCACGTAATCTTTTTAATACTGCGTCTTCAGACAAAGTTGTCCCAGAATTACCAGTTGCGCCATATTTTGCACGCTGTTCAGATAGTACTTTTTTTATCAAATTTGTTTTTGTGTTTTCATTAGATGCAATTTGTTCTAATATTTTTTGGCGCTGATTTTTTGCACTTTTCTTTGAATTATTATAATCCAGAACTTTTGATACATCTGATACTAGTTGTCCCATAAAAATCTCCTTTGGTTTTATATTAAATATTTACCTTCTGTGGTCACAGATAATATTGTGGCAGGTAGTTGTTCACTACTGGATATAGTCCATAATGGTTCTATGGTTTCGCGTTGAACACCCAATAAATTTATTGATAAATCTCCGGTATAGCCTTTGCTGTTATCAGCATATGCCCAATTAGGTATTTCCATACGATAATTATTCACGAACAATGTTTTGGTATTCTTTACCCGCAACGATAGTTTTCTAAGACGAATTTTCTTTGGCGCATGCCCATTAACAATCATTGGTAACGCAGATACACAATATGAAAATCCATATTGTCCTGAATCGTTTAAACATGACGCATCAAATTTTTCAAGATAACTTGTATTGCCGCGTTTAACTATAACATATGTTTCGTTGTTTATAACTGATACATATTTGAATTGACCATCCGTAGTATATCTGGTCCATGCTGCAATTTCAGTATTAGTATATTTATTGAACACAGCCATGTAACCATCGTTCATAACAACGAATAATTGATGCGAACCTGGGTTATAAGCTATGCTGACAGGATTATTCATTAAATGTTTTGAATATGTACATAAATCAGTAGCATTATATTTTTCATTTAATGTATCCAGGTCTAATTCACGTATATCTTTGCCAGAAACAGAAACAAATACTGTCGAACCGTCTATTTGCTGGGGTGGTAAAAATCTGTCAGCAATACATCCAACCGAAGTATGTTGTTTTATATCAACATTTGCTGGTGTTAACGGCGAATTTGATATTGCCCATTCCCCAACTGTGGTTAATACTTGTAATGCATAACTGCTGACTACCATGCAAATTTGATGATGTTGTGTAGATAATAAAGTAGCAAAAATTGCTTCATCTTCTAACCCGGTTCCTACATCAAAATTGTTATATTCACCTATTTTAGACATCCAAATGCTGTTTGGCACAGACGGAGTTCCACCAAATACTAATCTGTTTTGGTGAAAAGACACAGATACAGGCCATCCGCGTTTATCGCCAAAAGCCGCTTCATACCAATCAGACACAGGATTATCTGGCACAGTATAATTACCATTTGTATAAACTGTCGCTATGCGGGCAGATTGAACAGATGCCACAACCCATTGTTTATTGTTTGCTAATAATCTTGTCCCAATCCATGTGTTATCCCATATATCAGCATTGGCAGTAAATACCGCGTAATTATTATCAACATTGCTGCGCGTAATAGTAATAGCAATATTTGCCGTATCTTCAAATCGCATAAAAGGTATGTTTATACTGACATCAGTATTCATATAAAAATCAAAGGTTTTAATAGCGAACCCAGATGAAGTTTTTGATAAAATTCGTGGATTATAATCTGGATGCACAAAATATATTTCATTAAATCTTTGCGCATATTGTAGATTTTTTAATTCTGATGCATGCCAAGGCGCCAATAAAGTTGTTATCTTTACATCATTTTGAAAAATATCCATAGAACTTTCGCAAATTACCAATAAATATTTTTCTGATTCGCTGATTACAAATGGCACCAATATAGAATTATTTGCCACATTTTTTATTTTTTTTAATCCAGCCCTGCGTTTTAATCCGCCAGATTGCAAAACATCAACATTTTCCAATCTTGATACACCAAAAACATTATCTATTGCATAAAATTCTGGCGCTATTTCACCATTGGAAAAAGCATACTGTGTTTTAAGAAAATTTCCCATAATATAATCCTTTGGTTAAAATCTGGAATTAATCAAAGAAAAATCATCTATGTTTGATTGGCGCGATAAAGTGCTGTCCACGAATTTTGCAGATTGATATTCTGATTCATATAAAGAAGTCATTACCCGTAAAATATTCACATCGCCCAATATCGGAATACAAAATTCTACTGCTAACTTCGCCGCAACCAATGTAGCAAAATATCCAGGAAAATTTTCTGGTTCAGTTTTCATTATAGCAGATATTTCTAATGTGTCACTGTTTGTGATAATTTTATTGCCGTTAATTTGACCTTCGCATTTTAAAATACGTAAAACATTTGCTGGGACCAAAAAATCACCATCAGAATTTTTCTGCAAAGTTAAAGATTGTGTAGCAAATCGCCATGGAAACATCGCCAATAAAGTTTCTATAACAGGGTCAAACAAAGTCCTTGCCAACTGTGCTGTGGCAGAATCTTCCCGCCAAGATTGAATTGGTTTTTCACCTAATTTTAATAAAGCCATTGAACATAAATCTATTTTTGTAAACATAATTCTACACCCATTTATTAAAAAACGGGCCGCATAAGCGACCCGTTATATGAACAAACAAAATAATTAAGATAAAGCACCAACACTGACAACACCAGACGAAACAGTTATTGCTTTGATTGTCGCGCCATCCGACCCGTTAATCAAAATAATATCCCCGCTGTTCATCAAACTATTCACACTGGAAAAATATCCCGAAGCGGTGATAGTCGCCAAAGTTGCGCTTTCTTTGTAATGCCACAAAGTAAAACCATTTGCGTATGCAATTACAGATAAATTTTTGTTTTGAAAAGCCATCTTGTTTCCTTTTGGTTATAAATGTTAAGCCGCATCATCATCGCATTTGATACGAACAATACCTTCGGCATCAATTAAAACAGCGCCTTGGGACATGCTGTTGCTGATAAAGTGTGCAGCACGTTCGCCATGCCATGTGATATCTGTTTTAACTTCTTGACCACATGCATGACCAATACTGGATGCGTGATAGATAAAGCAATCGCGATCATCTGTACTTGCCAAAGGCAATCCATTACACAAAATCCAATTAACACCTAACCATTTTCTTGATTCGCAACCATCAACTAGTGGTGTAGAATTACCAACATAATCAGCAGAAACAAATTCTGAAATTTTCAATAATTCGTTCCATTGATGAACACCAACGACCGCAAATCTGCGACCATCATCTGGAACATCGTTTGTATTTAATTTTTCCAATGCAGACATAATAAGGGCTTTTGTTAAACCTGTTGAATAATCACCAACATATTGTGTCGCATTATTCATCGCAGCAATAATCAATTCATCTGTCTTGCGACCCAACGCATAAGCGCCGGCAGAAGCAACAACACGACGTTCATCGACATTGGTCTTCAATTCATCCAACGCATCAACCCAATCGCCCGCATAGTAATCTTGTAATGTGCATTCCACAGGCGTGTGATTCAAATTCATAACCGGCACAATACCATGACGCGATTTTGTGCTGGCAATACCTTTACCAACTTTTTGGAAAGTGGTAGATGTACCCACAACCCCAGATTTACTGCGAATTGTAGAACGCAATTTTGTGCCCATTTGCTGATAAGCCAAATGAACATCTGCTTCAAACTGTTTTATAAACACTTGATCTACAGACATAGACATAAGAAATCCTTTTTGTTTAAATTAAATTAAAAAAATTTTTATTTTTGGTTGTGCAAAAAGTTGCGCCACGAATAAAAACACAAATCAAGGGTCCACAAAAATGGATTATCCAATAAAAAATTCAGTTAGACCAAAAACATCTAACTGAAAAATTTATCGCAACAAAAAATCCCCAAAACTGGAAGTTTTGGGGAAAAATCACATAAACTTATATGTAATTATTTTTTCTTTGCTACTTTTTTAACTGCTTTTTTAGCAGGTGCTTTTTTAGCAACTGGTTTTTTTGCAGCTACTTTTTTAACAACTTTTTTTGCAGCTGGTTTTTTTGCGGCTACTTTTTTTGCAGGTGCTTTTTTAGCAACTGGTTTTTTTGCAGCTACTTTTTTAACAGCTGGTTTTTTTGCAGCTGGTTTTTTAACAGCTACTTTTTTTGCAGGTGCTTTTTTAGCAGCTGGTTTAGCAGCTGTTTTTGCGCATCCACCACATTTTTTCTTAGAACCAAAGAACATTATTCTCTCCTTTTAAAAGTTTTTGTATAGAACAAAATTTTTTTGTTCTTGATTCTATTTTATATTAAATGAAATAAATAGTAAAGAATAAAATTACTTTGAATATAATTTTTTAAAACCGTTTTCAATTTTTCTTATATATTCTTCATCATGATCACGCCAATATTTTGGATCGCGCATCATATTTCGCAGCACTTCATCTGTTAAATTTTCTGTTTCATTTTTGTTTGTAAAAACATCTGGTTCCATTGATTGCATCATTTTATAAATCCCTTGGATTCCCTGGGGTGTAGAGCATAATTCATCAAACGCATCATGTGGTAAAAATCTTTCACCAAACGCATTTATTTCACGCAAAGCATTGTTCATTTTTTCATCATCACCAAAGAATTTTTTCAATTCATTTATTGCGTTTGTTTGATTTTGTAATTCAAATAAATTTTTTAATGTGGGTTGTAAAAATTCTTCTGCAATTGCATAAATTTTTTCAACTTGGGATGAAGTTAATCCAATTTCATGAAATTTTTCGCGAACCGATTCGTCATCAAACAAAGAATTTGTTGGGTAATCTTTGGAATCATCAGGAACACCAATCGCGTGATTAAATTTTTGTTTAACACTTTCATCGCTGTCTGCGGTTGGAACAGAAACCATATTGCTCATCTTTTTTTCTAATTCACAATAAGATTTTACCAACGCAGAAGTATTTAATTCCCCTTTGTCATTTAAAAATTTTTCTGGTATTTGTTCCATTATTTTTTCCTTTTGTTTGAAGATTCTTGTTTAAGAAAATAAATCCCAGCCAATGTGAATATAGTTTGCATCATTGTAAAAACATCTTCGTCTCCGACCAGATAAGCACCGATTGCAGACACAATGCCCACAGTAGATACAACATAAGTTTTACGATTTTTTAAATATCCACCTTTGATTATCTTGTTCATTTTTCACCTTTTGATTTACAGATAAAACAATATATCTTCACATTCCATGATATAACCGCGCGCGATTGCCCACTGCGGAATAATGTCCATGTGATGAAATTTAGTTGCACCAAAAACAGAATCTTTTAAATTACCATGCATCATTGTTTTTATGGTTCGCAAACACATTTGAAATTTTCTTTCGCATACCTCTACATTCAAATATTTGTGTCTTTCAGATTTTTCATTTAAAGCTTCAAAAGTATTTTTATCATTAGCAATATCTTCAAAAGATTTATCATATTTTGTATGAATATTGTAAATCAATGATGCCATCGCCTCTACAATCTGCAAAGAAGTTGCTTTTGTTTCAGCAAATACGATTCTTGCTAATTTATATGCTACGATTTGCGTATCATCTGGATTTTTAATTAAAACTAGTTGCATGATTTTCTCGTTTTGGTTAAAAAAAATGACCCATGCGATTTCGCACAGGTCAAAATAAAGAATAAAAAAAGCCGCAATTTTTTGCGGACAGAATTTCTACTCTTGATGCCCTATATAATATCACAAATCGAGATTAAAGTCAAGTGATTTAAATACTGATTTCATCACCATATGTCAAAATATATCGTGAACCATCGCGCAAAACCAAAGCACCATCTTCGTTCAACCCTATTAATTCCATGGGTTTGCCATGATATTGTATCGTTTTGTTTATGGCAATCGCTAAATCCATCCAACGTTCACGCACAGATAAAAAATTAACACGACGCCATTTATCTAATTCTTTAATTAACATTCCCAAAACATCGTTTATATCAGTATTTTTTACAAAATTATTTATCTTGGTTGTTTTGTATTCCTTGACAGTTGGACATGTTTTTATATTTATCCCCACACCAATAATTACGAAATTTTGTGAATATTCAATTAAAACACCACTGATTTTTTTACCCTTAATCAAAACATCATTAGGCCATTTAATTTCTGGCGTTAACCCCAAAGATATCAAAGTTTCCGCAATTGCAACTGCCACAGCATAAGATAATTTTGGATCGCGGTCTGGGGATTTATAAATAAAAGATGCATACAAATTACCGTGATGCGAAACCCATGTTCTCCGATAACGTCCTCGCCCTGCGCTTTGTGCCAGTGCAGTTACAATAGTTTTATTGTGCGCTTCGCCACGTGCGATTAAATCATGTGCATAATCTTGGGTACTGGATATTTTATCAAAAGATAACAATTTATATGTGTCCAATCTTGTATTTTCCCTTGGTATTTATAATGAAATCATGCCCATACTTTTTGCGCAACTGATATATAGCATTTTCCACAGTATGTGTTGTAACATTTGGCAAAACCCCGATTAAATTTTTCAATTCATTGATTGATATGTTTGGATTATTGTAAAGAGTGATTATTATTTTATGTTGCAAAACAGGTAAAATAATATATTCACCAAAAATATTTTTTATAATTTCTTGATTATCCAAAGATTTAAAAACAATACTTTTTAAATGAGATATAGAAATTGGCAAAGACATATTCAGATTATCAAATACGACATCTGCAATATTTTTAGCATCAACAACAGTCGCGCCTAAATCAGTAAAAATATGGCGCCAGTATTCATCAGTTGCATAAATCTTTATGTTGTCTGCCATATGCTTACAATAGCGAAAACATAGGGTTTATGCAACTGTTTATTGATGTTTTTACAAAGTATTATCACGCGAAGGAATAAATTTTGTAAAATCTTCCAATGAAGCACCCGTAGATGCCAAGATTTTAGAAATACTGTTGGTCGAAGGCCACCTGGGTTGCCCTTCTTTGGACCAACGTTTACTTCTGTTGAATGTTGTTGGATCTAAACCACTGCATTTTGCCAAGCCAGAACAAGACATATGATGTTCTGTTGCGAATTTTTCGATTGCGCGCCATACATCTTCATGTGTCATGATATTTCTCCTATCGTCTTATTGGTTTTCCAATTCAACTTTCTAATAATACTAGATTATCTGAATAAATTCAATTATGTTGTCATAGTATGTTTTCCTAGGAAATAACCCTACGAAACATATAAAATAAAAAAATTTGACAAAATACTTGACAAATTGATTTTTGTGTATTATATTTCGATTCGTCAAGGGATGAAAAATCGTTTGACTTTATCGGGCCCAGGGTTTTCAGACTCCCTCCTACATTCTCTCTCCTCTGGACTTTGGGCCCAAACATCAGTTTAGGATGCCCATTTCTTTTTCTCCTTTCCTTCCTTTCAGGGCATCCGGAAAATACCGCTGGCAACGGCGGTATTTTTTATAAACAATGACTTATTTATCAAATACAGAAAAAATTTCCCAATGGCTTGCCCCAACAAACTGGTCAATTGGAATTGCAGTCGTCATGCTATAGCCACCCTGTTCTAAGATTTTCTTGTCCCGGACGAAAGTATTCGGATTACAAGATACATAGATAATCTTTTTCACATTTGAATGCGCTAATTCTTTGGACTGCTTTTCAGCGCCATTTCGTGGCGGATCCATTATAACCACCGAATATTGATTTAATTGTTTTGCTGTTAATGGTTTTTTGAACAAATCGCGTGTAATTCCATTTCCAAATATATCAAAACCAACTGCATTAGTAGAATAGGTAAAATTGCCCAAACCGCAAAATAAATCAGCAACTTTTTTAGCAGCACCCACATGCTTTACAACCAAATCACGCAAGATTTGTTCTGTGTTTTTTGTTGGCTGCAGGAAAGCCCGCGGCGGATAAGGTAATATTTTATCATCAAATTTTATTTCAGGCACAACATATTGCCGAACAATTTTATCGTTCCAAACAAATCTTATTATTTGTGGTGGTAATTTTTCAGTTGCTGTTTTAAATTCAGCGCCAAAGTGCGGAACAATGCTGTCCACCACAACATCAATACCATTTTCACATTTTGTTATCAAAACACTGCCCGAACCAGACCATGGTAATTTCGCAATTGATGGCAAAACTTCATTTATTTCTTGGACAACATTCGGACAATTATCTATATCAACAATATCTTTGCTTTGTTTTTTAAAGAATCCGAAATGCCCGTTTTGAAAAGCAAAATCAGCGCGCCTGCGTTTTCCAACCATGCCCCAAATGGCATCGTCTGTATAATATAATTTTGGCAAATTGGATAATTTTTCCCCGCGATATTTTTCATCAGAAAAATCATATCTGCATCCGCCACAAAGATTAAAAAAAGGACATTTTTTTGTTTTCATATTTTTATCATAACACAAAATCTTTCTTGATTCCAACTTGTTTTAAAATTATCATATGTTTATGAAAAAAAATACAGATAAAAAAGTTGCTTTATTTTGTGGCGCACTGTCGTTGCCTTTTTTAACGCGCGATGCATTGCGCAAACACGGATGGGATGTTTTTGTTATCGGACTTAAAAACTTTTACGATCCGAAATTAAACCCAGACCTTGTTATACGCCTTGGCGGTGGCGGAACAGCGGCACGCGAATGCAAGAAACGCGGAATAAAGAAACTCACTTTTGTCGGGGCATTGGGACATGTGAATTTGTCTGATATACGACCTGATTTTTGGTCGATATCTGTATTATTAAGTGTTTTAAAACATCAACGGGGGTATGATTCTATGGCTGTTGCTTTTAACAAGGCGCTTGAATCGCGCGGATATGAAATTGTTGCTGCGCAAGATTTGGCACCAGAATTAACTTTTGAAAAATCGGGAATTCAAACAAAAACAAAACCATCAAAATCTGATTTGCACGATATTGAACGCGCGATTCAAGTTTCACACACTATCGGTGTTGAAGATATTGGTGCTTCGGTGGTTGTTGATAAACAGGTTATTGCTGTTGAGGCAGCTGAAGGAACAGCAAATATGTTGAAACGCGTTGTAGAAATGCGCAAAGGAAGAAAGAAAACCGGTGGTGTATTCGCAAAAATGACAAAACCAGGGCAAGATTTACGCATTGATATACCTGCGATTGGTGTTGATACTGTGCGCGCGGTGGCGGCGGCAAAATTACATGGAATTGTCGTAAACGCAAAAACTTGTTTTGTGATTGATAAAGACGCGGTATTGACTGCCGCGAACAAGGCAAAAATATTTATCAAGGCAATATAAAAAAACCGCCGAATTGGCGGTTTTTTTTGTTTCAACATATCTTATTTTTGTATGTCTTTGATTGTGACCTTGAACACAACATCTTTGCCCGCCAAATTTGGAACATAGTTTTGTGGGAAAGTAATATTAACATCACGTGTTTCGCCAACCTTAGCCCCAATCAATTGTTCTTCGAAACCCGGGACAAAAGTGCCACTTCCCAATTTCAAAGAATAATCAGTTGCAGTTCCGCCAGCAAATTGTTCTTCGCCCAAAAATCCAGCGAAATCAATAACAACTGTATCACCGTTTTTTGCGGTCTTTTCACAACCCGCAGCCAACATAGCAACACCACACAAAGCCATTACACCCATAAGTTTTTTCATTTTTTACTCCTTTTTTGTTTTTTATTCTATTGATTGTAAACGCATCTGAATCCGTATTCGCGCATTGCCGCCCCTTCGGATTCAACACGATAGTCAAAGAATGTCGTTGGTCGCATAACCTCAAACGAAGGACGATCATATATAATTGCTATACTTTCAGCATTACGGCCACAAACCCGTTTCATTTCATAATCAGCAACACGCGCCAACACAGTCCGCATATCCGCATCAACATCTTTGCCATCAGCACTTTGCATATAACGAAGACGCATTTCACGAATTTCTGTATCTCCAAGCAAGATTTCGACACGAACCATTGCGCCTTTGTATTCTTGCCATCTGGTTTCTTTGCGCGCAGTATTCCAACGATTCGAAGATTCTGTTCTTTCTGTCATTGTCTTTGGCTGATACGAATCGATTTCGGCATATTCGTTTTCATCAGTTATGTATTCTTGTGTAGTTTCATTATACACTTCTGATGTGACTTTGCCGTAAAAACTGCCATTATCAGAGCTGCACCCAGTCAGTAACAACCCACATGTTAAACAATAAAATATAGATTTTTTCATGTCTTTTTCTCTTCTTCTTTTTTTTATTCTAGCAAATAAACTTTTTTGATTCAAGAGACGATTTGTGTTATAATGATTAAAAATGAGCAATGTAGTTTTGGAATCTTTATTGAAACCACTGGCAGAATTTTATTCGCCTTCGTTTGTTGAAGAAATCGCGATAAATCGCCCTGGCGAAGTTTGGATGCGCCTTAACGGTGGGCGGATTCCATGGGTTTCTTATCGTTCAGAAATATTGTCAAAACAATACTTAATTGATTTAATCCACACAGTCGCAAATATTTATGAAAGACCTTTTGACCCAATACACGGCACACCTGTGGTTTATGCGACTTTGCCGGGCAATCATCGTTTTTCTGCGATTGCAGGTCCAAATGTCCAATATGATGAAAATGATGTGACAGGTGGTGTAGCACTTAACATCCGTGGCAGCGGGGTAAGCGAGACCAGTTTTGAAAACTATCATCTAAAACGCGGTCAAAAGTTATTAAAGGTTAAACCACGCAAATCGAATCGTCCAGACGACCCATACGATAAATTGATGTCTGCAATTAATGACGGCAGTCCTATTTTGATATCCGGTGCAACATCGACTGGAAAAACCACATTTTTAAATCATATGTTGACCCTGATTGACCAAAACAGTCGTGTGATTACTGTTGAAGACGCACGTGAAATCCGCGTTCCACAAAAAAATCGTGTTCATTTTGTCTTGTCAAGAACGGAACAAACAAACGATTTCAATTATGCGCGTCTGCTTGATTTGGTTGTTCGTATGACCCCTGATGTGATTATTGGTGGGGAAATATCTACGGATAATGCTTCTGTGTTGTGGGAAATGTTGGGGACAGGACACGACCATTTTTATACGACAATTCATGCAGAAAGTTCGGATGCTGCATATGCTGCATTCGCAGACAGAATTTTACATACACAACCTGCTTATAATCGCAGCGAATTAATCGCGGAAATGAAACAGAAAATCCGCGTTGTCCAATTATCAAGGGACGGAGCACTGCGTGCAGTGACAGAGGTTGTCTAGGAATTAAGATAAAAAAGGAGAAAACAAATGGAACATATCGATGTTGAAAACAAAATCAAAAGTATACGCGATTCTTTGACCGAAGAATTAAAACGTCTTAACGCGATTGATGAATCTGGGCATGCCACAGACGAAGATGCTTTTAATCGCATAATGGATGAAAAAATCAAAGAAATGGATGCATTAGAACCATTGGTTGCTGATGAATATGGGGTTGTAAAAGACAGATATGCTGCGAACATATTTTTTCATCAAATAGAATTAATGAACGAAATGCGTAAAAATAAAAACATCAATATTGACGCAAATGCCGAAAGTTTAACCAGGGGATTACAAAACGAAACAGAAATGTTGACCCCAAAGCCCAAAAAGCAAATATTTAAAAACGGTATTAAAAAATTGCTTCAAAAATTTTCAAATCGTAAGAAAGAAATCGAAAATGTAAGATAGAAATACAAATAAAACACCGCCCTTTTGGGCGGTTGTTTTTATAAACAACCATTAATCTACATCAAGGAAAAATCACACAAAACTTTGTGGATTGACATCAATTTTAACACGAATGTTTGCTGGCTGTTTTATTTTGTTTAACCAATTTCGCACAATTGGCTGTAAATTCGCTTTTTTATCACCGGACACCAAAAATCGCATACGGTACCAATTTCTGATTTGATATATTTGTGCTGGTATTGGTCCCATTATTTTTCCACCATTTAATTGTGGTGCAACTTTTGCCAAATTATCACAATATTTTTTAAGTGTTGATTCTTTGTTTCCTTCTATAATAACCGCAATCAATTGTCCAAAAGGTGGCATTTTTGCGGCACTTCTTGATTCCATATCTTGTGCAAAAAATTCATCACGATTGCCTGCACAAATCGCACGAATTACAGGATGTTCTGGCTGATAAGTTTGTAATAATACGCGACCAGGAATCGCGCCACGACCCGCACGACCCGCAACTTGGAACAACTGTTGAAAAGTATGTTCACCGGCACGAAAATCTGTCCCAAACAATCCCATATCTGCGTCAATCACACCGACCAATGTCAGATTTGGAAAATGATGCCCCTTGGCTAAAATTTGCGTTCCGATTACTATATCTATGTCACCGTCCTCCATTTTTTTAACCAACCGTTCCAAACTTTCCCGCGATTGAATTGTATCACTTGACACCAGCGCAGTTCGAACATTTGGAAATTTTGCAGACACTTCTTCTTCTATTTTTTCAAGCCCTGCCCCACGCATAGAAACCGTATTTCCACATTGTGGACATTTTGTTGGCATTTGTATCATTTTGCCACACATATGACACACCAATTTGTTTATATGTTTGTGATAATTTAATCCAACAGAACAATCTGGACACTCACTTACCCAACCACATTTTTTACATTGAACAATTGGTGCAAAACCGCGTCGATTTATAAACAACATAACCTGGTTATGTCGCGACAAAGTATTCTTTATTTCATCACACAGTTTTGGTGATAAATTACCAGTTTTTTCATCTTGTTCGTTTTTCATTTTATAAGGTTCAGGCCTAGAATTTCGCATATCTATGGTTTCAATGGTTGGCAACTGAGCACCACCAAACCGCGAATTAAGACGAATACGATTATATTTACCCAATGCAACATTATGCATCGTTTCAAGCGCTGGGGTGGCACTTGCCAATATAATTGGGAAACCAGATATCTTTGCGCGTAAAATCGCCATATCACGCGCATGATAATTCCCCATATCTTCTTGCTTATACGAAGTATCATGTTCTTCATCAACCACTATCAGCCCCAAATTTTGCCATGGCAAAAACAGCGCGCTTCGCGTTCCAACAACAACCCTTATATCGCCACGCGCAACACCGCGCCAAATATTACGACGCCGCGCAGATGTTAAATTGCTGTGCCACACAACCGGCGGATTACCAAATCTTTGTTTAAATCTGTCCATAAATTGAGCAGTCAATGCGATTTCTGGCATCATCAATAAAACACTTTTACCCGCATTGTACGCCCGAAGCACAGCATCAAAATAAACCTGGGTCTTGCCAGAACCAGTTATTCCATCCAATAAATGTACCGAAAATTCATTTTTGCTAAGCGCGTTCGCGATTGTGTCTGCCGCTGATTGTTGTTCGCTATTTAAAACTATATTTCCCATATCGTGATATTCATAGACAAAATCGTCTTCGTTTTTTTCGCGCGTTTTGGATACAATCAAAACATTATTTTTTATCATGGTTTTAATCACACCGTTGCTGACATGCGCGATATTCATAATATCACTCACCGACATAGAATCATTATCATTAGATTGAAAAGCATCCACCACCCGCTGTTGTGCATCTGTTATCTTTGAATTATATTCCGTATTAAGCATATATAACTGTTCATACTTTGGCGGATTAAAAGCGTCCACAACATTTATAACAAGGCGCAAAACCGCCCCCGGCGCCATCAATGTCCAATCTGACATTTTATATATCCAATCAATATCAGATTGCGTCATATGCCCCAAAGAATACTTTTCAATTACTGGCTTTATTTTGGCAATATCAAGATTGCTGTCCCCTGCCCCGACAATAACACCGACATATTGGCGATTCATAACCGTCACACGAACAAAGTCACCAACATCTGCATTTTCTGTCAAACGATAGTCATAACCGCTGTTTATGACATTGGGAATAAGGACTTTTACAATATCGCCATTTTTGAACATAATCATAAAATACTTGTTTTTTTTAGTTTTTTCAATAATCATTTATATGTTATGTGGAAATTGTTGTTTGAATTTAGTGACAGATTATTCGCCATCGTTCCAATCAAGAAATGGCGGCACTTTTTGCGTAAAAAAGTCCTTTTTGATTACCGTCGCAAATTAAATGCTTTGCGTCATGCGCGCCCAGAACTGAATTTTCGCAAAATGCGCCTGGCTAAGGGGGGCGGTTCTTTGGTATTCATTATCGGCGATGATACTTTCAAGGTTCGCAAACACGTTCATGAATCCAAAGAATTTACACGATTTGTTAATGAAAAACGCATAACAGATGCAATTCGTCCGTTTTGTACGATTGAAATACCAAATATAAAATTCTTTGATTATGATGGATTTACTTTTTATGAAACGCGTAAAATTCCTGGCAAAATGCTGGTAGATATACCAGCGCGAAAAATAAAGAAATATCAAAAGCAATTAAGTAAACAACTGGCTGAATTTATATATAAAAAATCTTTCACCGACCCAAAAGAAATCCAAGATTTAAAGAAAATACCAACCACACCTGGATATTCTTGGGTTCATGGCGATATGTGTAGCAATATTATGATTAACCCAAAAACCATGGTCATCACCGGAATCATCGATTGGGAATGGGCAGGATATAAAGAAACAGACAAAGAATTTCGTGGTCTTGTGCGGGTGCGCAAAAAAATGCAAAAAATCGGTCTTGATAAAACCACACGCGATGAATATCAAAGGTTAATTAGCAAATAGTATCGACAACTTTTTTGACATCAAAATCTGTCGGAATATGGTCTATTACAAAATCTGCATTATATTGCCCACGAAACCAAGTGCGTTGCCGTTTGGCATATTGATTGGTTTTTATCGTCCAAGTTTCTATTGCATCGATTTCAGTTAATTCACCGCGCAACATTTTACACAACTGTGTTGCCCCAATAGCACGCGTTTCGTCCATATTGTTTTTAATAATATTTTTTGCCTCAACCAATGCGCCACCATTTATCATTTGTGGGATTCGTTTGGCAATTCTGTTTAACAAGACTTCGCGTTCTGGCAAAACCAAAATTTTAAAAGCATCTGGAACCAAAGCCCCACTGCGTGGTTGCTTTTGCCAATCAGACAAAGATTTACCTGTTTCCAAAAATACTTCCAGCGCACGCGCAGTGCGTTGCGGGTCTTTTTTATCAAAATCATTTGGCAATAATTTATAAACAGCATTTATATCGTGTTTAACCATTTCGCGCGCGCGTTTGCGAACATCTTCGCTTATTTCCGGAACAGTTGCAATCCCGTTCAAAAGAACATTTATGTAATATCCTGTTCCGCCAACAAAGATTGGTGTTTTACCCATTGCCACAACTTCATCCATTGCAGTGCCTGCCAATTCCAGATAATCCGCAACACTTATGTGTTTGTCTAGTGGCAAAATCGAAAAAAGTTTATACGGAACACCATCTATGTTGTCAGTAATCGGCAAACCCGCAAAAGGCGAAGCAGATATGTTTTCGATACCACTATAAATTTGCACACTGTCGCAATTTATAATCGCGCCATTTACAGCCAATGCCAATTTATGGGCAAAATCAGATTTGCCCGAAGCGGTTGGTCCAGTAATAATAATCGCTTTGTTGCTCATAAATCCTATTATAAAATCGATTTTACCTTTTGCAAGTTATACATTATCGTGATACAATAGTCGTAAAGAAAGGAGATTTTATGAAAAAAATTCGTGTAGCAATTAATGGATTTGGCCGTATCGGTCGACTGGTCTTGCGTTCTGCGTTGGAATCTGGGCGCAAAGATATTGAATTTGTGGCGGTTAATGATTTGGCGCCACTTGAAGAAAACGCGTATTTATTACAGTATGATTCTGTCCATGGAAAATTAAATATGGATGTTAAAACAGACGGCGATTATATCTTGGTCGGCGGTCAAAAAATCAAAAGTTTATCTGAACGCGACCCATCAAAACTGCCTTGGGCAAAGATGAAAATTGATGTTGTTATGGAATGCACCGGGTTGTTTACCGCCGCGGACAAGGCACGCGTTCATTTGGATGCTGGTGCAAAGCGTGTTTTGGTTTCTGCCCCATCAAATGGTGCCGATAAGACGATAGTTTTTGGTGTTAACGAAAACAAAATTACCAAGAAAGATTTGATTATTTCAAACGCATCATGCACAACAAATTGTTTGGCACCGGTATTAAATGTTTTGGATAAAAAGTTCGGAATCAAAAACGGATGGATGACAACTGTACACGCATATACTGGCGATCAACAATTATTGGATAAAAATCACAAAGATTTTCGTCGCGCACGTGCTGCAAATCTTTCCATGATTCCAACCAGCACTGGCGCAGCCAAGGCGATTGGTCTGGTATTGCCAAAACTGGCTGGCAAAATGGATGGTATCGCAATTCGTGTTCCGACACCTGATGTATCAGTGATTGAATTAGTATTGAATATGAAAAAGAAATTGACCGCGGAATCTGTAAATCATGCAATGTTTGCGGCAAAATCAGACATATTGGGATACAACGATAAACCACTTGTTTCGATTGATTTTACCAACGATGCACACAGCGCGATATTTGACGCGACCCAAACCAAGGTTGTCGAAGACAATATTTTACATATAACCGCATGGTACGATAACGAATGGGGCTTTTCAAATCGTATGTGTGATACCGCCGTTGCGATTGGAAAAGTGTTGTAAAAAATTTGCCCGGCAATTGTCGCGAATCTTAGATTCCCCGCCTGGGGCGGGGAACTTATAATCAGATAAAAATCATTACAATGAAATCTTGTGTTTGATTTCGCGAATGCGTGCCAATATTTCACGCAAATCTTCGTCACTTATTGTTGGTTTTACATTTTTATTTTGGATTTCATCAACCAAAACGATACACAATGTGGCAAGCAAAGCGCTTTCCTGTAATGGTCCGATTTTATCAAGTATTTGACGCGCGCGTGCATCAACTATGCGCCCCAGTTCGATAAGGCGACCCTCTTGCCCATCTTCGCATCCCATGGGATAATTTCGGTTAACAATGGGGATTGATACAACACTCATTTCTTTAACTTCTCCAAAATCGAGACAGATTTTTCAATTAACTGCTTTGCATTTTCGTTTCTTTCGCGCAATGTTTTCACCTGTTTGGTTAAAATTGCAACCTCTAAATCCGTCTGTTTGCTGGCACACTGGGCATCCATGCGCAAATGCGTTGCCAAAGATTCCAAAGAATCCAGTTCTTGAAAAATTTGTTCCTTGATATCTGCCATATTTGCATTTTAAGATATTTTTTATATGCGTTCAACCGGAAAATGTGATATAATATATTTCGTTAAAAAAGGAAAGTGTTGTATGAAAACGAAAATTATCTATATTTCTGGGACCGAGATTTTTGATATGCGCGATATTCGCGCCGCTTTTGAAGAGGTTCGCACTGCGCTTAACCTTGATAAAACCACGGTTTTGTTTGGTGTCCCAGTTGATGCCGAAGATGCTGGATTTGCAACAAAAACACCAGATTTAGCGGTTGAACAAGAAAAAATTGAACCTGTTGAAATTGCGCCAGAACCAGTGATAGAAACCACCATTGTCGAAGAAATAACAGAAATTACCCCAATTCAAGAAACAACAGATGAAAAAATCGAATCGGTTGCCGAAGAACAACCGGTAAAAAAACGTGGCCGTCCACGCAAAGAAGACAAAATCGAAACTGTTGTTGAACCAGTTAAAGAAACTATTGATGAACCAGCCGAAGATTCAACAGACGAACAACCAGAAGAAACCAAAGAAACTGTTGTTCCGATATTGTCTGTGTTGTCTGTAAAAGAAGAAGATATCGTTCCAGATGTCGTTGAAGAAGAAACGGAAAGTGACATAGAGATTATACCAGAAATCAATGATGAAATTGTTGAACCAGTCGATGAAACAGAAACACCAGAAAATGAAATTATCGAAGAAGATGATGCTGCAAAATTGGAAAGATTGCTTTCCGCGATGAAACCATTAGAAGAAGATATTTTGGAAGAACAACATATTGATGATATCGCAAAAGAACCGGATTCTGAATCAGATTCTTCTTTTGATGCGACATTGGAACAATTGGCCAGTGAATTTATTGAAAACCAAGATAAAATCGCAGCAGAAGCAAAACAAACATCACGCAGTAAAATTGGAAAACTGCGTAATATTTTGCCATTTAAACAATCAAAGCACAAAGATTCTGGCCTGGGCGATTTGTTCGGATGGGCTGGGATAGCGGCAAACGATGAAGATTTTTCTGTTCCTGGATTCTTTACAAGCGCCGCATCAAAAAAATAAAATATGGACATAACAAAAATTGTTCTTTTGTTAAAAAATTCAGGTCTGCAAAATATAACTGTGGGCAATGGTATTATAGAATTTGATGATCCATCTTGTATTTGGACTGCCTTTGATAACATCTTGGAATTTGGCTGGATTGTGATTGTGTTTTTTACTGCAATCATGTTATTTGGATGGGCGGTGTTATACATTAAAAACGGAATAAAAATAAACACTGTTTTTAATAACGCAAAAACTATCATTTTAATTTTCTGTGTTCTTAGTGCCATAAAACCAATTGTTAATATTGTATATGGTAATAATTTGTTTGCGCGAAATTGCGACAGAAAAAGCGTTTCTTTGACATCTGTCCAAGAATTATTGGAATTGCGAAATAAAACATTGTCCCAATCACAAGAAGAAGAATTATATGAAATATTTGATATCAAAGATTCTGGAATAATTTATAACCGCCCTATAAATACCACTTTTGCTTATAATAATTCAGAAAGCGAATTAAATAAAACAACAACATCGGAATATAGTTCTGAACCAAGCAATGAAACAACTCAAAATAAACCTGCTGGTTCTGGATTTATCAGGGCAACTTATGATAAAATGGTAACGATTTATATAAATGCCAGGGGTGAAAGAATAAAACGCAGCAATGGCAGTGCCGCATGGCGTAATAATAACCCCGGAAACATCAGAAAATCAAAGGCAGCATATTCTTTTGGTGCAATCGGTGAAACAGACAAATGGGCGGTGTTTCCTGATGAAGAAACAGGGTTAAATGCTATTGTAAAATTATTGCGTTCCAAAAATTATAATAACTTATCGGTTGCTGGTGCAATTCATCGTTGGGCGCCTTCAAGCGATGGAAACAACCCAGAAAGTTATGCACGCAAAGTATCAAAAATGACTGGATTGCCTGCCAATGCAAAAATAAATACATTAAGTGATGAAGATTTGAAAAAAGTTGCCAATGCTATCAAGACAATCGAAGGTTGGACGGTCGGCAAAGAAGAAAAAATATAAAAAAAGAGACATAAAATGAATGGGACAAATAAAATAATATGGATAATATCAATTGCTGCACTATGTATGCTTGGTGTAATTTTTTACAATGTGTATTCAAAGCAATCACCAAAATCCCCCAATGTTGTTGATGAATACCCCTTGGAAACAGAAAACTCTTTTTCTGATGGATTAAAAAATCCAAGTTCTGTATCAACTTATACTTTGGACGATGATGATGTTGGAATAACAGAAAAAAGCACCTATTTAATTGATATAAATGGTGATAATAAAAAAGACAGAATCACTAAATCTTTTTTCGAAAATGGTAACGCACATTCTTATTACGAATACAAAGTGGAATTAAACAAAAACGGAAAATATGTTGATATAACACCAAATAATCTGCGAACTGTTAATGGTGCAGATTGTGATTTACAACAAATAAAATTCGTATTTAAACCGTCATTTAAAATTATTATGATTTACCGCGAAATTGGTGAAACATGGGTTGATGCAACAATGGCAAAAAGACGCATATATTCTTTTAACAAAGATAAATTAGATGCATCCGCAGATAAAAATTTACGCAATGTATGTGATGTCAAAGAATTATTTTAAGTTGTTATCCAATAAATGTGAATTGCGCGCAGAATAAAGAATATCGCCAGACACCAAGAAATGGTCATAAAGTGTTATGTCTAACTTGTTCAACGCATTTTCTAATTCTTTGGTAATTTCTATATCTTGTGATGAAAAAGACATCCCTATGGTTGGATGGTTATGAATTAATACAACGCTTCTGGCATTCAAATCCAAAGCCCTTTTTACAATTTCACGAATATAAACGGCTGCCCAATTAACTGTCCCAGAACTGTGTAATTCATCTTCTATTAATCTGTGTTGTCCGTCCAGATAAAGTACATGGAATTCTTCTATTGTTTTTCCAGATAATAATAATTTACAATAATTTTCCAATTTTTCATAATTATGAAATATGGGTGTACATCCCAGTACAACCTTGTATTTCATCTCTGTTATTTTGTGAATCAGTTTGAAAAATGTGGCGGCATTTTCCTTTATCCCATCATTTTTCATTAAATCTTCAATTGGCGCAGCCAACAAATTATGTATATTGCCGTATTTTTTATTTAATTGTCTTGATAATGTGCGAACATCGCGTCTTGGTATTGCATAAGTTAAAAGTAATTCTAACAATTCATATTCTGCCAATTGCCCGTCAAGAAACTTTTGACGCAATCGCGCCCTGTGCCCTGATTGTAAAGATTGTAAATCTTTTGCTTTAATCATGTGGCATTTTTTCTGTGAATATAATTACCCCGTCTTCTGTTATGCCCAAAGTATGTTCCCATTGCGCAGACAAACTGCCATCCGCAGTTCGCACAGTCCAACCATCTTTGGAATCTATGACGCATTTATTTGTTCCGACATTTATCATTGGTTCAATAGTAAAAACGAAACCTGGTTGCATTATCACTTTATCATAATATTTATCATAAAAATGTAATATGTTTGGATTATCATGCATAACCTTGCCAATACCATGCCCACAAAAATCTTCAACAATAGAAAAGCCATGTGGTTTCACAACCCCTTCTATGGTTTTTCCAATTTCAGAAATTGGTACACCAGGGGCACAAATGGAAATAGCCGCATTTAATGCGTCTTGACAAGTTTGAACCAATTCACGCGCTTTGTTTGATACATTGCCAATCATAAACATTCGCGAAGCATCACCATGAAAACCGTGAAATTCAGCAGTTAAATCAACATTTATAATATCGCCATCTTTTAATATCACATCGTCATTTGGGATACCATGACACACTACTTCGTTTATGGATGTACAAATACTTTTTGGATATCCCATATATCCCAAATCAGATGAACGCGCACCATTTTCCTTTAAAAATTGTGCGACCAATCTGTCTATTTCCCCCGTAGAAATACCGGCAACAATATGTGGGGTTATATAATCAAAACAACGCGCGACCAAATCGCCAGATACACGCAATCTTTTAAAATCTTTTGGTGCGTACACAGATGATAACATTTTTATTTCCTTCGTTTTAAAGATAACTTTGCGGCCCGAACCGATAATTTTAATGAAAAATCACGAATTAAAATTTCAGGCATCATACCATTAGTTCTGCATAATTTTTCCAAATCGTTTAATTTGGATAAAACATTTACAATTTCATTTTCTGGCCATATTTTCATCGCACTACGAAATTTATCAGCAACCTTCCAAAACAAATTTTTAGGCAATTGTCCATCCGTCACCGCTGTTAATAATTTTGAAAAATGTATATAAAGCATTCGCACCAACATATTGGCATCAGCGCCACTGTAAATCAATCTATCCAACGCAACCATAGTTTGATTTATATGTCCCGCAGTTAACGAATACATATAATCATCCGCACTGGTCGCAGATGTATCAGGCAAACATTTTTCAACATCTTCTAACTCAACAACATGTTTATCAGAAACATATATGGCGATTTTTTGTAAAAAACTTCGTGTAATTCCCCTGTCTCCGCCCATATGCGACAACATATAAGACATCGCATCTGGAGTCACTTGACGAATACCTGCCTGGGCAGATAATTCTTTGTGGATAAGCACCTCTAAAGTTTTACTGTCATCTGTATAACACGCAATCGCAGCAATATTTTTCCCTTCGTCAAACAATTTACGCAAAGAACCAACACGCAAATCCCCAGCCGTCACAATTATGGTTGCACACAAAGATGTCGAAGTCACTAAATCAGATATTATTTTTGTATCACTATCCCCTGCATCAGCAATAATAACCGCTTTGCGACCACCGAACATAGATGGCGAACAACTTTCCGCGAATACAGCGTCTTGTTTATCGCGCAAATCACCAGCATCCAGAGCCAGCAAATTATCTTTATCTATTTCCAGTTTTTCAAGTGCCCTGTCGCACAACTCATCAACCAGACCGGCATCTGGCCCGTATATTAACACTGCGTTAACATTTGATATACCAGAATTAAAATCTGATTCTTTCCACTTCATTTATTGGTTTTCCACTTTTTGAATTTCAGAGATTACACGCATACTTATCTTTTCAGACAACTGATGTATAGTATTCATCACAGCATTATTATAGGAAGCATTTGCCGCCACCAAATAACGAACAAAAGTATAACTTTCTGCGGCAGATTCAGACCCCTTGGCAATTTCTTTATTGCCCTGTTTTAGCACATACGAAGCATTTAATTTAACTTCTTGCCATACAGCATCCCCCGCGCGTTCCAACGCCTTGTACCTGGTGACAGGTTCTTGTAAGTTCACAGTCAAAGAATACATAGCTGTCTGGTCGTGCATCCCGCCAAATTGGCTATTCAAAGAATTTCGCAATTCAATTCCGTTAATACCACTTATTGGCGCAACATATATATCTGTATTACTGCCAGAAAATATCGGCTTAAAACTACATGCAGTCAGCATCAAAAATAAAAATATTTTTTTCATTTGTTTTTCCTGTTGAACTTTTATGTAATTCTAGCTACACTTTTTACAAATCGCAAGAGGGAATTGGTGAATATTTTTTTAATTCTTTTGTCCTTTATAATAATGGCAGGTTATTATATTATATCCAGCCCGTCCCAACGCATAATTCAACACGAAACAGAATATTCGATTAAAAAGGCAGATTTACGCTCTATTGCGGAATGTGTGGTTTCTTCGCAAAATGCTGCTATGTATGGCGAAGAATTTGTTGATGATTGCGTGACCCGCTATGAAATAGCCAGCCAATATGTTTGTATGAATCGTTCTTATAATGTAATTTCTTGCGACACTGAAACTGGCAAGGCCCCCACATATAATTTCATAATAACGACCAGTTCGTCTTTGCCGGAAAACGAATATAATAATATGTTGGAAATATTGGAACAATATTATCCTGATGCGGGAACTTTTGGTGTGTTTATAAGCCCTGATTTGATGTCGGCTGGTTCTATATCGCGTCGCACAATCCCACAGAAAATTATAAGTGCCGCGAATTTACAAAACGGTCAGTTGGTTTATATTATGCAATACAAAATTCCAGAGGCAACAATCGAATACCCTATTGTTGATGGTTCTGATATAGATTGTCCATCAAATACAATGAAAACTTATCGCTTTGGGCGCTGGCAATGCGTGGCATACAATTATAAAATTTCATGTACTGGCGATACAATTTGGGATGAAATATCAATGCAATGTATTGCTGACGAAACGCGAAAGCCACTTTGTTCAAATAATCAAACAGCAGTTTTAATAGATAATATCTGGGAATGCGTTGACCCATTTGGCGATAAAAACTGTCCCAAAGGTATGATAGCCCGCCTGAATTACAGTGCTTTGCAGTGGGAATGTGTAGAAGATCCGAATGCTACAAAAACCACAAAAAAATGTGACAATGTCGCAAAAACACCAATGACTCGCGGTGGTTTGGGGGCTACTTTGCGCGTCCGTTCTATATCTTGTACAGATTGTGAAATGGCTGTGGTCGATGAAGAAACCTGCGCAACATATTGTATTCCAGATCCATCAAAACTTCAAGATCCGACATGCTATGGCGAAGCGGTTGAAGAATGCAGTGGCCCAAGCCGCGCAATTTATTTCGGTTTTTCACCAAAATCCAGAATCGATGGTATCGAAGCGTTGGAAAATGTCACAATTTATCTGGATAAAGAACACAGCCAAAATCGCAAATTCAACTGTATGGATTGTGGCATGGGCGAAATTGACACAGAAAATTCAATATTCCCGTATACCGCAGTTTGTAAATAAATCACCTGTTTTAATATCACACTAGTAATGTATGTTTTATTTGTTTGCCCAAGACATTCTTTACAATTTATTACAAATTGTTTATAATTCAAAAAAAAGGAAAGACATGCCAAAAAATAAAAATTCTTGTGTGATTGCTAATGAAAAAATTGATAACGAAAAACTTATCAAGGCCGAAAAAATTATTCTCGGGTTACAGCAGGAATTAAAAAAATATATTAACAAAGGTTCGGGTCCGTTTTTGGCTGCTATTTACGACCAAAAAGGCAACTTGATTGCCAAAGCATCTAATAATGTTGTGAACAAATCTTGCAGTAATAATCACGCAGAAATAAACGCGATAAAATTGGCAGAAAAAAGATTGGGGACATATGATTTGTCGCCATATAATTTAAGTCTGTATGTGACAGCCGAACCATGTATGATGTGCCTTGGCGCGATTATGTGGTCTGGGATAAAGGCTGTTTATTATGGTGTTTCGTCTGAACGGGTCACCAAGATAACAGGTTTCGACGAAGGTTTTAAGCAAAATTGGTTTAACGAATTTAAAAAGCGCAAAATAGTGGTTTACGGTCAAATCGAAACGGATGCGGCTGAAAAAGTTTTAAAAGATTATGTATTACAAGGAAACATTGTCTATAAACCAGGGAAATAAATTTGTTCTCAAGAACCACTCAGATTTTTCACTCGCCCCCCTTGACAAACAATAAACCAACCATAAGCAAAAACTCTATTAAACATATCCGTTTTTGCGGGTTTGTTAATTGTTCGTCTGCGTATTCGCCATGCGCTTCGCTCCGACCGATCCCGGTTCAAATTCGGGGGTTGAACAAAAATAAAAAATACCCAAACGGGTATTTTTGATTTTTGGCAGCCCCACTCGGATTTGAACCGGGATTCTCGCCTTGAAAGGGCGGTGTCCTAACCATTAGACGATGGGGCCAGACCTTAATTTAACCGCCGGTTTTCGGCGGTAAAAAATAGTGGCGGGATGTAAGGGGCTCGAACCCTCGACCTTCTGCGTGACAGGCAGACGCTCTAAACCAGCTGAGCTAACACCCCAGAGCGACACTTATCTTATAATGAAACATTTCAAAAATCAAGCATTTTTTTCATGAATTGACAAGACACGCAAAATTACTTATACTATTCAATTATGAAACGCGTATTTATCTTAATTTGTATGGTTTTGTTGTGTGCTTTGGTTTTGGGTGGCTGCGGTGTGAAGTCCGCACTGGAACACGACCCGGATTATCCACGCAATTATCCTGTGTATTAAATTGGGGGTATGGCGAAACTGGTAGACGCGCTGGATTTAGGTTCCAGTGGGGAAACCCATAAGAGTTCAAGTCTCTTTACCCCCACCATTTTTTAAATCAAATAAATCAGATACCCGGCATAACAAATCAAAAATAAAAACCCTGCCCTTTTGCTTAAAATTTGCGCATGTATAGCAAACAACCACAACATTATTGTTATCATAACTGATATCGCTGCATCAATCACAAAACCATATTCAAAATATATCGAACGAACCAATCCCGAAATACCCAATACAAATAAAATATTGAATATATTTGAACCAATTATATTACCGATAACCAAACTGGTGCGTTTTTTGCGTGCTGCTGCTATACAGGTAACCAATTCAGGCAAACTGGTTCCAAACGCAACCAAAGTCAGACCAATGATACGATTGGGAACATGTAATAAAGTTGCCAAATTTGTTGCTGATTTAACTGTTAAATCGCTGCCCCAAACCAAAGCAATCAAGCCCAATACCAAAAACAATATTATTTTTCCAGATGACATAAATTGACCTTCTTCGGTCTGGAAAAATTCTTTTTTATCTGCAAAAACCAAATACCCCAAAAAGACACAGAAGAATAACAACAATATTCCCGCAGCAAATCTTGTTATCGCACCATATTGCACCCCAAACCACATCAACATTATTGTTATAAATATTACAAAAGGTATTTCATATCGTATTGTTTCCTTTTGAAAACGCAGTGGTGTTATCAACGCAGAAACCCCCAATACCAATAAAATATTAACTATATTGGATCCCAACGCGTTACCGATTGCAACACCATTTGCGCCATGCAAAACCGAAGTAATTGAAACTGCCGCTTCTGGCGCACTGGTTCCCATCGCAACAACTGTTAAACCAATGATAATTTCCGGAATATTAAAACGGTGTGCCAAGGCGGTCGCCCCATCCACAAAGGCATTTGCACCGCGAATTAGCAAAAACAAGCCCAAAACAAGTAATAATATATTTATCAACATGATATTCAAATTATACCATATTTCAAAATTCAAAAAAATGTTTTTTTGGTTCCCTGTTGCGGTTTGAAAATTCTTCCCTTGGGGGAATTTTTACCACCAAGAATAACTGCTACTTGACAATTATATATTTTGTGTTATATATGTTATATAAGATATAAAAAGGGAAAAAATGGCAAAATTAGAAAAGTTTTTATTGGGGACTATGTTGGTTGGCGGACTTGCTTTGGGTGCGCCTGGCTGTTCTTCAAAAGAAAAAAAACAAAAAGATAAAGAAGAAGAAACAACCGAAGCAGCCATAACAGAACCAGAAATCAAAGTATCAGATTATGCGACCATTTCCGAATATAATGAAGCATTGTTTGAAAGCTGCCGCAGTGATATAAAATTCGCTTTGGCATTTGCTGAAAACTATTACCCATTTATATATTGGTGTGGAGAAGCATGGACTACTGGTCACGGGCTTACCATTTTGTACAATGCCGATGGAACATATGCAATAGTGACCAAGGATACAAAAGTTCCAACCCTTGCAGAATCTGATGTATTCAAGGGACGCTATTTGACCAAAGAAATTTTGCCAGACATAAAAAATTGTTTTAAGGTTCCTGTTGATGAAAACACACTGATTGCGGCATGTGTTTTGCGCTATTGCATCGGTCATCAAAACTTCAAAAACTCTTCCTTTGTTAAAGAATTAAATGCGGGCAAAAAAGGTGCTGAATTGGCGA
The DNA here is from genome assembly GCA_045648925.1 of Candidatus Enterousia sp. Classification (GTDB taxonomy): domain Bacteria; phylum Pseudomonadota; class Alphaproteobacteria; order Rs-D84; family Rs-D84; genus Enterousia. The sequence goes on along the minus strand of JAZROY010000006.1, from coordinate 1,827 downwards.
AAACTTTAACTGGTTGGCGCCAACAAAAAGGTGTTCCTAATCGATGCTATTTCTTTGCGGCACTTATGGCAGGCGAAATTGATTATTCTGACTTGCTGGATTTACGCGCCGAAGGTTGCTACAAATTAACATGGCAAGATATTTTTGTGTATTCCAAAGGAAAACCAAAATGTAACAAGGACGGATTCTATGAATGGGATTTTTCAAAAGTAAAAGAAAATCTTGCAAAAGCCAAAGAACCAAGACAAGTGAAATTAAATCTTGGCAATAAAAAAACTGCGACTGTTGATTGCCAATTGGTCAAAGATATTGTGCCTGATTATGTTTGGCAAGATGTTTCTAAAAACAAAAAACAAGAAAAATCAAGCACTGTTGATTTCGTGGCGGTTTCAGCAGATGCATTAAACGATTCTTCTTATACCGCATATCTAAATGGCGATTATGACAAGGCCTTAAAAGCAGGAAAATCGGCATTAAAATTGGCAGAAACAAACAAACAAAAAGGTGCTGCTAACTATAACATCGGAATCAGTTATATGGAACTGGGCAAATATAACAAAGCAGTTCATTATCTGGAACAATCGTTGGCGCATAATGAAACCACCCCAGGGAAACAGGCATTAGAAACTGCGAAACAAAAACAAAGTGAACGCAGTGAAAAACGTGGCAAAACCGCAAAAGGTATTTTGATTGGCGCGGGCATTGCTGGCGCGGCAGTATATGGTCGCAAAAAATATTTGGCATATAATCAACGTCAAAGATAATAGACAAAGAACGAAAACACCGCCCAAACGGGCGGTTGTTTTTTTGTAATTAAATTACTGCACCCCGAACACCGCCCGACGGAAATCGGGGAAGCTCACGACGAAGCCCGTGCACTGGTACCCACAGTAGCCCGCGCAACCAGACGCGGACCCGAAGCCGTTGTAGAATACCCACGAAGGGGACGCGACATTACAGACACTTCCACCAGATGGGGTATAACTGCTCATCTTGCACCAGCAATATTGACCACTGCTGCTGCTGCTGAATGTATTACCCGGTTTTATTGCATCACTCTCACAACTACCCCATACCGCTGCTATTGCTTGCTCTTCCGTCATTGTTCCATTTCCCACCGCGGTCATCATCGTTTCCATTATCGTTGGCATGGTGCTGTTGCAACTTGCGATTCCTTTGATTATTCCACCGCTGGTATCTTTTACAGCCCATTCACCAGCCGTTAATCCGTATGTACTTTCGTTTAATTTAGTCTGTCCGTCATTACCGTAATATCCGAATGCGGTGCTACTGTCATCGTATGTTAACCCGTTTACCGCACTGCCCGTTAAACTGCATACCTGACTCGCAAAACATGATGTACCTGCCTGTCTTACCCGCCAGCCCTTAAATGTATATCCGGTTTTTGTTGGTATCGTTGCCGGTGGGGTCAATGTGCCATCATATACGCAACTTTGTGATTCACTTGGCACATTTTGTATTTCCGTGTCACCATTATACCAATGAAGTTGTATTGTGTTTGCCTGCCAATTTGCTTGCAGGTTTGATGTTCCGGAATATGTTTGTAATGGATTATTTCTACAATTCGCTGTGGATGCACTTGATGGGATATCTGGGTCGGCAAAACTTGGTGCAGAAAAAATAAAAGAAAAAATTGCAAAACAAATCGTCCCGATTTGTTTTGGGCTTAGCAATAGATTACATGTGTGTGTGTGTGTGTGTGTGTGTGTGTAGGTTTCTGCGGGTTTGCGCCGATTTGTCAACTTTTGTCAATATATTAAACATTCCTTTCTCCTTTCTTATATGAATTCAATGTGAATATTATAC
>JAZROY010000005.1:0-46950 GCA_045648925.1 Candidatus Enterousia sp. | reverse complement strand
TACAATTTGCACTTGATGCACTTGATGGTATATCGGTTGCAAAAGTTGGCGCAGAAATTAAAATTGAAAAAATTGCAAAACAAATCGTCCCGATTTGTTTTGGGCTTAGCAATAGATTACATGTGTGTGTGTGTGTGTGTGTGTGTGTGTGTAGGTTTCTGCGGGTTTGCGCCGATTTGTCAACTTTTGTCAATATATTAAACATAATTTTCCTCCTTTCTTATATGAATTCAATGTGAATATTATACCATATTTTCTTATTCTTGAAAAGTGTTTTTTTAGTTCCCCTCTATGGAGGGGTGGACGCGTAGCGACGGGGTGGCGCCATTCCCCGCCCGGGGCAGATTAAAAAAACATCCCGTGGTAACCGCAGGATGTTTCTTAGGTCGGAAGGAAAACATGACCAATCTTCAACTCATACTATATCACAATTAAAAAATAAAAAAAACAAAAAAATTATTATTTTTTAATTTTTACTTTTTTACACCGTATTTCCCCCGGTTTATCGGGCGATACGATAAACTTTCCGCCAAATCAGACATCGTTATTTCATTATCCCCACGCAAATCTGCAATCGTTCTGGCGATTCGTTTTATACGATTATATCCACGCGCAGACATCTCCATTTTTTCAGCCGCCATATTCAAAAAGTTCGTCAATTCTTCGTTTAACACAACATATTTATCCAAATCAGAACCATCCAACAATGCGTTAACATAGCCCTGACGCGCAATCTGGCGATTTCTTGCCGCAACCACACGTTCACGAATTTGCGCACTGGTTTCTACAACCGATTCGTTTTTCGTGTTCATTTCCCACGGATTAACTGCATCCACATCGACATGCAAATCGATTCGGTCTAATAACGGACCAGAAATTTTATTCTGATATGCCTCGGCACATCTTGGCGCACGCGAACAAGAAAGCGCTGCATTTCCCAAATGCCCACACGGACATGGATTCATCGCTGCAATTAATTGAAAGTGCGCAGGATAAGTCGCATTTCTTTTTGCACGCGATATAACTATCTTGCCTGACTCCATTGGCTGACGCAAAATTTCTAATGTAGTCCTGTTAAATTCTGGTAATTCATCCAGAAACAAAACACCGTTATGCGCCAACGATATTTCACCGGGCTTTGCATCACTGCCCCCACCCGCCAGCGCAACAGAACTTGCCGTGTGATGAACACTGCGAAATGGACGATTCGTTATCAATGACTGATTATTCAATTTCCCAGCAATTGAATATATTATTGATGTTTCCAAAACCTCATCCGGGGTCATTTCTGGCATAATAGTCGGTAAACGCGATGCCAACATCGTTTTACCAGAACCCGGTGGTCCAATCATCAGCATTGCATGTCCGCCCGCTGCTGCAATTTCCAGCGCACGTTTTGCGGCTTCTTGCCCATGTACATCAGATAAGTCACCAATCTTTTCTTGCTCGGTTGTTATTTCTATTGTTTGTGGTAATGGTAATATTTGTGTTCCACGAAAATGATTTATCAATTCCAGAACATGATTCGGCGCCAAAATATTTGTATGCCCAGCCCAGCGCGCTTCGCCACCCTGAACCCCAGGACATATTATTCCATATCCATTGGCATTTGCCCAAACACTTGCTGGTAAGACACCACCAGTCCTTATTATTGCGCCGTCCAACCCTATTTCACCAATTATAATATATTTTGAAACTTCCGCAGTTGGCAAAATATCCATCGCACATAATATTCCACACAAAATCGGCAAATCAAAATGCGAACCTGTCTTTTCAATATCAGCGGGCGATAAATTCACAGTTAACTTTTTTGCCGGCAAAGACAAATTTAATGCCGCCAACGCGTTACGAATTCTTTCTGCGGACTCTTTAACCGCCCTGTCTGCCAATCCGATTATATTAAATTCTGGTTTTGCGAATCCAGCTGACAACTGAATTTGAACATCTATCTGTGTGATGTCCATCCCGTTAAAAATGACTGTCTTTAAATTTATCATGCGCACATATTAAAACTTGCACAGACCGTTTTCAAGGTTTAAAATACCCATGCTAAAAAAGAAAGGATAAAAAAGAAATGTCAGAAAAAAAGAAAAGTGTTGCACGCGAATGGTTTGATACAATATTCTGGGGTGGCTTAATCGCCATCGTGTTCCGCAGTTTTTTAATCGAACCTTTTAATATTCCATCTGGTTCTATGATACCGTCATTACAGGTTGGCGACCATTTATTTGTTCAAAAGTGGTCTTTTGGATATTCAAGATATTCTTTTCCTTTTGGTTCTTGGAACCTATGGAACGGGCGATTTTTTGCATCAAAAGAGCCAGAAATTGGCGACATAATCGTTTTCCGCAAACCGGGTGGCAAGGTTGAATATGTAAAAAGATTGATTGGAAAACCTGGCGATACAATCCAAATGAAATCTGGTCGTCTTTATATAAACGGCAAAATGGTGGAAAGAAAAGATGCGCAACCCTATGTCGTTGCAAATTTACCAAAATCTATGCGCTCTGTCGGATATTACCATGATAATATGGCTATCAAGGGGAACAAGATTTTGGTTGATAATAAACCTGCGCCATTTAATTACACTATTGAATATAAATCAGACGCGATATGTAAAATGGCACCTTATGAATGTGGTGTGTTTAATGCAACAGAATATACAGAAATCTTACCAAACGGTGTTGAACACAGTATTATCGAAATGACAGACAACGCGCCATTGGATAATACAGAAATATTTACTGTGCCAGAAAATCATTTGTTCTTTATGGGCGACAATCGTGATAACAGTGCGGACAGCAGAACAAATGCTGTATCATATGTAAACCGCGATAATGTTTTGGGACGCGTATGGTTTATATGGTATTCTCATAACTATTATGCACCGATGTTGGCTGTGTGGAATTGGGGAAAGAAGATGCGCTGGGATAGATTCGGTATATTAAGGGAAAAATAATGAAAATAAATTATAAATTTAAAAATGAAGAATTACTAAATCTTGCCCTTACACAAAGCGGCATTGATTCTAAACACAACAACGAAAGATTAGAATTTATTGGTGACAGGGTTTTGGGATTATCTGTTGCTGCATTGTTGTATGAAATGTATCCGGACGAAGCCGAAGGCGATCTTGCGCGCCGCCATGCTTTTTTGGTATCGACAGATGCGCTGGCACAGATAGCCAAAGAAATAGAATTGGAAAAACACCTGCGCCACGGTCATATGACAGGCGGTAAAATAAAACACATCCTTGCCAATGCGATGGAGGCAATTCTTGGCGCCATCTTTCTTGATTCTGGTTTTGAATCAGCCAGAAATATAATTATTGAACTGTGGCGCGATATGGCGCGGGCAGAAACAAATGCACCCAAAGATGCAAAAACCACACTTCAAGAATATGTCCAAAAAATTGATAATGGCGCATTACCAAAATATGAATATTCTGAACCAGTCGGTGCATCGCACAATCCAACTTTCACAGCAACAGTGACGGCATTGGGCAAATCTGCAACCGGGACGGGGGCTTCGAAAAAATTGGCTGGAATAAAGGCGGCCGAAGAATTATTAAAAATCCTTGCAATCTAGGGCAAACACTATTACAATCGCGAATAAATAAATAACCAAAGGAAAAATATATGTTTTCAATTTTACTTGTTTTGTTAATCATTGTTGCTGTTTTAATGACTGGTTTGATTTTATTACAAAAATCAGAAGGTTCTGGTATGTCCGGCTCTTCTGCCGCATCGATGTTTGGCGGTGTGTTAACAGGTTCTGCTGCGGGAAATTTTCTGACGAAAACAACCGCAATTTTGGCAACAATATTTTTTATATTGTGCGCCCTGCTTTCACTGGTTGTCGCAAAAACAGATATTGGCGGCACCCATCAATCAGAATTGCGCGATGAATTAACAACGCAAAATACTGCGCCACAATCTGAGCCACTTCAATCAACACCAATTGAACAAACAAAAGTTTCTGAATAAGCAAAGCACCCACAAATGTGGGTGTTTTTTTATTTAATCGACCAGTTTTTTATTTTCTTTTCTTCGCCGGTGCTTTCTTGGTTACTGGCAATTTTTTGTATTCTTGATACAACAAAGCACAGCAGACATAAACAAGCAACGCAGATATTGCAGTGAACAATCCAGCGATTAAATCACCACCAGCAAAATAAAGAAACAAAATTATTCCCAAAACCAACACTATTGTGTAAACGATATTAGCGGTCAACACTTTACCTAATTTGTCAAAGAAATCCATATTAATCCCCTTTTGTTTCAATTAGATTCTTCGTATACATTATATCACAAAAACATTTAATATAAAAATAAAAAAATACCACGATAATCGTGGTATTTTTTCTTGTATATAAATCAAAACAACCTTAGAAAATTATTTGACCATTTATTTTTGTCCCCTTTGGCAAAGCGCCAAAAGAAGATTCGCGGTTCACATAAATATTACCATTTACTGTGAATTCACCGCAAAAATGCAATCTTGCTACATTGCGAACAAACAAATGCCCATTGATTTTCATACCGCATGGCAAAGTATATTTGCGCATATTTTGAATAATCAAATTACCGTTGATTTTTGCCCCATTAGACAACACCGGGCTTTGTGGATTGACATCTACAATAACATCACCAGATAAATTTTGTTGTGGTAATTCGTCTGCTGGCAAAGATGTTTCTCTGACTATTTCAGGTTTAGCAACACCAACTGTTTTAATTTTTGGTGTGATACCTGTTTTTTTATCTGCTTTTAACGGCAAAGTTGTATTGAATGTGCGTTTAACTACTTTGTTATTATTTTTCGCATAATCATTTTGTACAACTGTCACATTACCATTTCTGTCGCCAGTCACAGTTTGGCATCTGCGAGAACGAACAATGTCGACAATCAAAGATGTGAAAAGTATGATTATAACAACCAACAATGTCAAATTTATCATACCAACAATATCAATACTTTTTAACCAATTCCATATCGCACACAACACACGCCACGGGAAAGTAATAATTCTTTTTACACAGTATTTAAAATTTTCCCATCTTGTGCGGCGCGCAGCACGTTTAATTCTTTGAGATTTATTCATAATAAAATCCTTTTGTTTTTGTTTTTTACGAACATATTATAGACAATATTTTTAATTTGTCAATCAATTTATAAAATAACAACTCCCTGTCAACATTTGCTAACAGGGATTTATATCATTCTTCACCATAAAGCGAAGTATGAACAGTATATTCTTCGCCGTTGAACATTATATGCAACTGCTTAGTGGCACCAAAACTATTCACAGGTTTAGCATTAACACGATTTTCACCCACTGCCTCCATCGGCGCATACCATTTTTTACCCTTGCTATCTTGGACAACAAATGCAGGATGATCTGTATTGCGTCTGTCCGCGTGCAAGTATAACGCATCCCCATCAATACGCAAGATTATACCACAATCTTTTTCAGAACTCGTGCCAGCTGGTGACTTCAAATTATCTTTGCATGCCACGATACCTTGATCTTGCGATTGTGCTTCGGTTAAGCTATAATCTCCGCCACCACAGAAATGATTTTCCTGGCATATCTCACACGATTGTGTTGTCATCGACAAATACTTTCCAGGTTCGCAAGTGACTATATCACCAACGCAAGTCCAAACACCATCAACCTTGCGTGCACTATAACCCGTTTCACACACAATACCGATTATATCACAAGACAAATCGCAAACAGCTTCTTCTCCTTGATGTTGCGTGCAATGTGCTTCATCGTTAGCATATTTCACGCTTACCATATGTTCTGTTGTATAAGGATTTTGTGTTGAACAAGCAGCTGTTTCAGATCTATAACAATCGTATGCACTGGTGCTTGCTGTCGAATCGGTATGAAAACCTTCGGCACATGCGAATTCACCCCGTTCTTCATCCGAATCGTTTTCATTAAATGTATAAGATTCAATACCAGGGCAATAGAAATCTTTTGGACAAATCTCTAATTCACCCGTTTCAGTGGACACATACTGCCCCGCCGGCACAGGGTGCCACTCTTTTGGAATCCATCTTGCCCGCAAGATAACAGCCGAACCATCCTCAGGAATATTCAACGCCGAATGGTTACAAAGAGAGCCCTCTTCAACTATCAAAACGTCTGAATTTTCGGGGGATGGTTCGGTTTCTACCGCATAGACGACCGCCGGCACCGCAAAGGTTACCAAGAAAAAATGTGCCAAAAGCAATCGCTTTAACATGCGGATTCTTCCTCTTTCCTTTCATTTAAACAAAGGTTTTTCTTCCCAGTTTTCTAATGTGTACACTCTGTCTTCCTTCCGACAGAAAACCTGAAAAATTACCTTTGCTTACCTTAATTCTAGAAAAAATCCTTAAAAAGGGTCAAGGTGTTTTGTGTCAATACAAAGCAAAAAAAATATCAGTTAAACAAAACATTTTCGAACGCGATAAACCCCAGAAATTAAGGCAAAAACGACAAAACGACCAAGGTTAAAAAAACATCAAATCAAGCACTTTTTTGTATATACTTTGTGTATATACAATGCAAAAAACTTCTCTCAAAAAAAACAATTTGCAATAATGATTCTTTTAATATAGAATTTTCGACAGATGCGCCCATGGCTCAATTGGATAGAGCAACAGATTTCTAATCTGTGGGTTGCAGGTTCGAGTCCTGCTGGGCGCGCCATAAATTTAAAAAACTTTACTTTTCAAATAACCTTTCTATAATTATCCAAAATAAAAAAAAGGAAAATAAATGGCCGAGAAAGTAAAATCTACTGATTTTCTTAACAAAATCGTCACTGTTAAAATGGATAGACCAATTGGCACAAAACATCCAAAACACGATTTTATCTATCCAATAAACTATGGGTTTATACCGAATACAATATCTGGTGATGGTGAAGAACTGGATGCTTATGTTATTGGTCCAACTGTTCCGCTGGATGAATTCACAGGTCGTTGTTGCGCGATAATTCACAGGACTAATGATGACGATGATAAACTAATTGTTATTCCAAAGGAACAAAAAGATATTGATGATGCAACGATTAACAAAACGACTGAGTTTCAAGAAAAATGGTATAAACACATAATTATTAGAAACAGATAGATCACAAAAAATGCCCCCCCAGGCATTTTTTATTTCACATTGACCTTTAAAAAAACTTTTTTACCACGTTGGACCATGATTGACTCTTTTGGTTCAACAGTATAATTTTTATCGGTGATTTTGTTGCCATCAATTTGAATTCCGCCCTGTTCCAAAGTGCGACGTGCCTCTGATTTAGAATCAAACAATTTGACAGCGACCAGAAAGTCCACAATATTCATCGCCTCTTTCATTTTCAAATCCGTGCTTGGGACATTAGCATTATTTGTCCCGCCACCAAAAAGCGCTGCTGCTGCCTCTTCTGCTTTCTTGGCAGCATCGGTTCCATGTGCGATTTCTGTAGCCGCAAACGCAAGTCGCTTTTTAACATCATTCAATTCTGCGCCTTGCTTTTTAGACAATTCAGCAATTTCCGTCAATGGAATTTCGGTAAATATCTTTAAAAACTTTTCAACCAAATCATCCGGTGTGTTGCGGAAATATTGATAATATTCATAAGGACTTGTTTTATCTTCATTCACCCAGACCGCGTTTCCGGCAGATTTTCCAATTTTATTTCCATTTGAATCTGTAATCAAAGATGTAGAAAGAACAAAAACCTCTTTTCCACATTTTTTACGAACCAATTCCACCCCCATAATTGCATTCCCCCATTGGTCTGCACCACAAAGTTGCAACATACAATTATGTTCTTTGAACAAAGTCAAGAAATCAACCGCCTGGAAAGTCATATAGTTAAATTCCAAAAATGTCATACCGTTTTCCAAGCGCTTTTTCACACTTTCCATCGACAGCATACGCGGAATTGTAAAATCAAGCCCATATTGTGCCAAAAAGTCCAAATGCGAATAACCTTTCATCCAATCATAATTATCAACAATTATCGCGTCTGATTCTGAACCGCCAAACTTCAAAAATTTAGAATAAGATTTTTTAAGACCCGCGATATTTTTTTGCAATGTTTCTTCGGTCATCATTGGCCGCCCAGTATCGCGCCCACTTGGGTCACCAATTCGCCCAGTTGCGCCGCCAACCAACATTAATGGTTTGTGCCCATATTTTTGCAACCAGCGCATCATCATAACCGGGACAAGATGCCCCACATGCAAAGAATCAGCCGTCGGATCAGACCCAAGATATACGGCAATTTTACCGTTATCCAACAAATCTTGCACAGCATCCATATTTGAACACTGATTTATAAAACCCCTTTGGGATAATTCTTCGAATAAATTTCTTTGCATATCATCTTACCTTTTGTCTTTACGAAAGATATCATAAAAACGGACAAAATTTCAACTGTTTTATTAATGTTGTTTTTGTATAAACGCGCGAAGTTTTGTCTTTAAATTTTTAAGGAAAGTATCTTTGTTTTGCGCCGATTGGTCGGCCACAATATTTTCATTGGTCGGCTTTACAGGCCTTTGCTGTTGCGCGACCGGCGCAACATTTGGCACGGGTTGTGTGTTCTTTTTCACAGGTTGGACCTCCCTTTCAATAAATAGTGTCTCATAACATTCCGAGTACCGCAACAAATGAACAAAAAACGCACAATATGCCGCACATAAACCCGCCCCATCACCACCAAGCCAATCAGAAGCATACACCCACGGCGACAAACTGCCGTCATTAAATTTCACACGATACCACAGCCACGACCCATGATTTGGACCCGGGTTTCCTTTGTCACCAATACTGCCATGTTCATCAATTTGTGTTTCAGACGACAGACCGTGCACCTCTGATACATCCAGATTATTTTTTGCTTTGACCAAATCTTTTACTTTTTTGAATTCTTGTATCGCATCTTGCGGACAAATAAGTTTTGAATCACGATAAAACAAAGTCGGCACACCATCAATAAATATACCGTTTTCATTTATTGTTATATAATCATTATCATGTATAACCTTGCCATCGTTGGTCCCCCATGTAATAAGTGGATTATAACCTTCTGTAAAAAAAGCCTTTTCATTAAACCCGAACAGACGATCCGGCACAGCATTGATAAAATCCATTGCGCACAAACGCGCACACAAATCGGTCTCTGTAATAAAAGGACTTTTATACTTTACTGCACCAAAGCATTGCCACAAAGACAACGAACCATCACTAAATTCCAAACGATACCATTTATTATTACCGGGATTTGGCGATGGCGGCCATTGATAACCAAGAGTATTTTGCGTTTCAGAAGACATACAATGCAACGCAGACACATCACGATTATATTTTTCTTTGGCATATTTTTTAAGCGTGCGAAAACCAAATTTTTTTATCCGATCCAATTCTGCAATTTCCACACCACGATAATGTGTGGCGGGCTGGCCACCGACAAACACGCCGTTTTCGTTTATCGTTATGTAATCGTTGTCCGTCATAATGCGCCCTTTGAAATATAAATTATCTTTGACGACCAACGCCTAAATATCTACCAGTTTTGTGTAATCTTGATAAATTTACGCGTCTTTGTCTTCCAAATGTAGCATCATACCAAATAAGATATGTTCCTTTTTTTGTCGTAACAAAACGGGTTGCAACATTTGTTAAACCTTTTTTATCTGTTGACATAATTTTTTCCTTTTATTTGTTTTCAAGATGAAAAACCGCGCCCATTTTCAAAGCGCGGTTTTTTTATTTTCCGGCTTTGTGATTTAGCCCAACATTTTGGCTACTTCGTCTGCCAAGTTGTCTTCGCGTTTTTGGATTCCTTCGCCCAAAACATAGAAAGCATAGCCCGCCAATTTTCCGCCATGTTCAGCAATAACATCTTTGACTTTCTTTGATGGATCCATAACAAACGGTTGTTCTTCCAAAACGGATTCCGCATACCATTTTTGGATACGACCTTCGACCATCTTTTCAACGATGTTTTCAGGTTTACCAGCTGTTGCGCCAGATTCAATGAAAACTTTCTTTTCGCGTTCAACTGCCTTTGGATCAACATCAGCAATTGTCATAAATTCTGGTTTATTCGCAGCAATGTGCATAGCGATTTTATTCCCGATTTCATCGATGCGTGGGTCATCACCATTTATAGCAACGACTACACCGATTTGCCCCATACCTGGAACAAGGGCATTGTGAACATAAGTATAAATATGATCGCCATTAACCTTTGCGATACGGCGCAAGCTCATATTTTCACCGATTGTAGAAATTGTAGCCGCAATATCATCTTTGACTGCGTTCAATGTTGCATCAAAATCACCAGACAATTCCAATGCTTTGTTTGCAACATCAGCAACCAATTTTTGGAATTTGTCGTTTTTAGCAACGAAATCTGTTTCTGCGTTCAATTCAACAACGCATCCCATATTATCGCATTTTACGACAGTAACCAAACCAGATGCTGCAACACGACCGGCCTTGGATGCCGCCTTGACAATACCTTTTTGACGCAACCAATCAGCAGCGGCTTCGATATCACCATTATTTTCGACCAATGCTTTTTTGCAATCCATCATACCTGCGGAAGTTTTTTCACGCAGTTCTTGAACTAATTTTGCTGTCACTTCTGCCATTTGTATTTCCTTTCTTTTATATGTATTATTGTTTATCGGCTTTGTCTGCCAGTTTGCTGCGACGAACTTCGCGTGCCTCAGAAGTTTTAGATTTTTGTTTTGCTTCTTTAGCTTTTAAATCGTTTTCATATTCTTCTGCCGCAGCTTCTGCGCTATCAGAATCTGATTTCTTACCAGCAGCACCACCCAATCTTTTTTCGATACCAGACAAAATTGCATCTACGAACAAATCACAATAAAGTTGTGTTGCACGTGACGCATCATCATTACCAGGTACCGGATAATCAACTAATTCTGGATTTGCGTTTGTATCACAAATTGCGATTGTTGGAATGTCCAGATTGCGTGCTTCGTGAACAGCATTCAATTCGCGTGGCACATCAATAACAATCATCGCTTGTGGCACACCATGCATATCCAAAATACCACCGAAAATATCGCGCAATTTAGCAACTTCTTTGGTCATAACACCGACTTCTTTCTTGGTCAACCCCAATTTGTCAGCATTAGCAATATCGTTTTCCATCTTTTTCAAACGACGAATGCTTTGTGAAACGGTTGTCCAGTTAGTCAACATACCTCCCAACCAACGATTGTTTACATAGAATTGTCCGCAACGTTCCGCTGCATCTTTGACAATATCTTTGGCCTGATGTTTTGTAGCAACAAACAAAATTTTTCCGCCAGCGGCAGCGATTGCTTCCAATGCGACCAAAGCACGATGCAAAAGCGGTGCAGTTTTATTCAAATTGATAATATGAATTTTATCTTTGACCCCATAAACATAAGGTGTCATTAATGGGTTCCAGCGACGTGTATGATGTCCAAAATGAACACCAGCTTCCATCAATTGTTTCATAGTAAAAGTTGGCAATGCCATGATTATATCCTTTGTTTTCTGTTGTTATCCTCGGTCAGCGGGTGTAAAAAACCAGATATTCTGGACAGAAATTATACCCAATGCCTGTGTTCTTCGCGCGATGCGCGTGCCGCCAGTATAAACAATTTTTTCCACAAAATCAAGTAAAATCTAAAAGATTATTACCTTATGCGTTCCAAAATATTTATGTTGTCTTTTTCTTTAATATGGCGCCAATTATTAAAAGTTTCTGCAATTTTACGACAAGATGGCCCAGACCAAACCATCTGATTATGTACCAAGATTCTGCCATTTGGGTTTACAAGTTTTAATAAAGACGATAAAACATCAAAACTTTTATCCCTTGGAACATAATCAAAAATATTCGAAACATGCACAAAATCATAAGTTTTTGTTATTTTAGCACCTAAATCTTTAATATCGCTTAATATAAAAGTATAAGGTTTTTGAACAATATCTTTTAATCTGCCATATTCTCGTTTATTCGGCAAAAATCGCGAATATAGTTGCGGATTTGCCCCCTGATGAAAAAGAGAAACTTTTTTCATATCACAAAGGTATTTATATTCAACGGACGGCAATTTTTCGTAAATCTTGTCAATATTTTTAAGACCGGTTATATCACGACAATAAAATAATTCATATAACATCTGTTCATAATCGAACAAATCAAGACCACTTTGCAATGCGGCAACTTTGATATCCATTATGCATTTTGCATTATAAGAAATATCAAAAGTATCAACATGCTTTGCACCATAAAGCGACGCAAACAAAGGATGATCCCCAGACCCAACAACCGTCAGCGCACGATTGGTTTCTTTTGGCATAAATTGCAAGGAATAGCGCAAATCTTCATTTGTGATAACATACGCCCGGGAATATTGTGAAAACGCACCTTTACACAAACAATTATGCGCAATATTAGAATCTGGAACAAAATTCATAAATTATCACCCTGGGTTATATTACCACAAAATAATAACACAGAAATCTAGATTGTCAACAAAGCAATAAAAACAAAAACCGCCGGTTGGCGGTTTTTATCACATTCAGATTAAAACCAAAACTGCATTACTTGACTGTGGCGCTTGTTTCATCAGAAACAACGACATCTGCTTTGCAGGTTTTACCAGCACTGTCTTTACATTCACAAAGAACGACATTACTTAAAATAACGCAATCGGGTGTGCAATTCGCAGGACAATTAATTGCAATCGCACCACCACCATCTGCGACCATATCTTGTGGTTTGATTGGTTTAGTGTTTGCATCGACTGTTTTTTTTGCCTTTGATCCGACTTTTGCCGCACGCGCAACAGAAGGCGATTCTGATTTTTCAACAGCTTTATCTGATACAGTTTTTTTCTCTACCTTGCCTACCTCTATAACTTCGCCGACCGCATATTGTGTTGGATATTCGTCATAAAATCTTATACCGCTGTGTCCACCAGCACATTCAACCCCATGATTAACACAAGTTAACGGTGTTGACAAAACACCATTATCATTTCTTAAAAAACTACAATCAGGCGGGCAAGCCATGTATCCCCTGTCGCCAGCACTCAAAACCTCACCTACAAGACCAGCATAAGCATTTGTCATAAAGAGGGCACTGATAACACCGAAAATTAAAAATGATTTTTTCATAATATTTCTCCTTTATTTTTTTCAAATCTTGGTTCAATTATATCACAAAAAACCAAATAAAAAAAGCACAAAACTATTGACAAAACAATTATTTGGTCTATATTTATAATAAATGGTGAGAATGAAAGTATTAAAAAAGATTTTTGTTGCGCTTTTTGCGGTTGTATTCACGACCGTTGGCGCATTTGGCGACCAAAATTGCAAGAACGAAAATTATCGCCGCGCATATCCTGAAAAATGTAAATCTTCAAACAATACAACATTATTGACCGTTGCTGGCGGCGCAGTTCTGGTGGGAACAGGTGTTGCGTTAGCACTTCAATCTTCGGGGGGGCACGGTTCTTCTTCGACACCCAACCAAACAAATTATCAGCGAACACCGTTGTCGGCAAATATTGTTACGAACTATTCATTATCAGATCATGTTCAAAATAAAAAAGTAAATGCAGAATATCTACATTCTTTAACTGGCGGAAGCGACATTGACGAAAGTATCTTGAATCAAATTAAATCTGATTATAAATACCAAAGAAATCAACAACAATATGATGCCATTGATTTTGCATATGCGACTGCGCGTGGATATTCTGGTAAAAATGTAAACATTCAAATAATGGATAATTTTAACCTAGAACATGGAAATCATGTTTATACTATCGCCAAATATCTGGCACCAGACGCGAATATAACGACAAATAATCTGGGCGCTTCTGAAAATTCGTTTGCTTCATTTGATTATATGGCAAATGAAATCAGCAATAAAGCCCCAGCGCATATCTATAATGCCAGCTGGCAGATTCCATCAACAGCAAACCTTAACGCAGCGACAGCAATATATGACAATAATGGTTCAACCAAAACTTATGCCGCCGCCCAGAATTATATGTATAACACAACAAGTGAAAACTTCATTACGCAAATACGCAATACTGCGGTTGACAACGATGCGATATTTGTTTGGGCTGCTGGTAACGATATGCAAAACGAAAGCGGTGTTTTGTCTGCCCTGCCCCTGGTATTTCCAGATTTATCTGGTCACTTTATAAACGTAGTTGCTTTGAATAATTATGGCGGAATCGCATGGTATAGCAATCAATGTGGAATCACACAAAACTATTGTATCGCTGCGCCTGGTTCGGACTGGAATGTCGCGAATGGAAGAAGTGTTGACGGGACAAGTTTCGCGGCACCTGTGGTTTCTGGTGCAGTGGCTGTTATCAAACAGGCATTTCCGTATATGAACGCAACACAAATAACACAACTTTTGTTTGTGACCGCCACAGACCTTGGGGAATCAGGTGTTGATTCTGTTTATGGTTGGGGACTATTAAATCTGGAAAGAGCAACAAAGCCAGTTGGAACACCAAGAATAGTTTTATCAAATGATACTATCCGTCCGTTATCAGTATCAAATATTTCTGGTTCTGTCGCGCCTGCGATTCAAAAAGCAAATATAAAAATCGCTTTTGTTGATGATTTTTCTCGCGCTTTTACGACTAATTTATCAGACCATATAAAAATAATTCCTTATGGTCGTGGGTTCGATAAATTGCGTGAAAACGAAAATAATTCTTTTAATTTATTTGACGGATTTGAATTTGGCTTTTCACAAAATCACCTGTTAGAATCGAGCGGTTTGATTTCTGTTCAATCTAATCAGTTAACTAACTTTATCGGTTACAAACACGAATTTAAAATCGGCGATATTAATTTTTATCAAAATGCCCGCCTTGGCATCACACATCTAAAAGCCGAAGAAAATTCAATCGTGTCCAGTTTTTCAAATATATATACTTCAACCGCCAAAATCGGGACATCATGGCAAGATTTATCTTTTGAAATCGCGATTCCAGAAAAAATTATCTATGGAGATATGTCTGCAACTTTACCAATTGCAAAAACAAACGATGGACAAATTATCTACAATAACACTCACATAGATTTATCCAACACACGACCAAGCATTGAATATACATTGGGGTATAAATATTTATCTTTAACCTTTGTTGATAACCCAGATTATGAAAACGAATTTTTCATAATGGCGAAAAGAAAATTTGCTTTTTAATTATCTTAGGCGTTCCAAAATATTTATGCAATTATTTGCTTTGATAAAACGCCAACCTTTAAAAATTCTAACAACAGTTTCACAAGAATAAGCACATGTGGGTCCGTATTGAAACCCATAATTTTGTTCATGAATCAAACGGTTTTCATCCAGCATTAAAATTCGCCCACCAACATTTACATGTTTTAACAAAGGGGTAATTGTGTTGGTAATTTTAAACATCGGCACATAATCCAAGACATTAGACAAATGTATAAAATCATAAGTTTCCGTTAAATGGTCACTTAAATTTCCAATGTCTGTCATTATAAAATTATATGGCTTTTTAACAAATTTGCGAATTTTTTTATATTCTTGTTTTGTTGGAAATTGTTTTTCATGAAAAGAAAGTGGTTCTAAGCCATGACTAAACAACATATGCCCCTTCATATTACAAAGATAGTTAAATTCTGTGATTGGCAATTTTTGTAATATCTTTTTTATTTTTGGAACCTTTTGTATATCGTTAATCCAATACAAATCATCCAACAAATTTTTATAAGTATCACACCGCATAAAACTCAAAGCGGCAACCTTGATATCCATTATGCACTTTGCATTATAAGAAATATCAAAAGTATCAACATGCTTTGCCCCATAAAGCGACGCAAACAAAGGATGATCCCCAGATGCTGCAACAGTCAATGCACGATTACACTTTTTTGGCATAAATCCCATAGATTCACGCAAATCTTCATTGGTGATAACATATGCTTTTGAATATCTAGAAAACATATCACTAAGTTTTATAGCTTCACAGGCACTTTTACAATCTGGGACAAAATCCATATATACTATCCTTTGTCGTTTTACGACAAAACTAGCACAAAAACCGACAATGTCAATTATTTAGATTTCAAATCGAAATTATGGATATAACTGAACGAGATACCAATGGAAGTATTTGCGCCATAATCAATCGCATCACGCGAATGAGCGCGACGATATTTCACATAAGGTCCCATTGTCAAATCACCCCAAATGTTTGTGTCCAAACGCGCGACTGCCAAAAAGTCATAATTTAAATCTTCGCCGACATAACGTGAATAAGATAAATATTTTCTGTAATAGCCATCAGATGTAAATTTAACACCTTCCCTTAACTTATATTCAATGCGCCAACCTGCTTCGGCTGCGGACTTACTAACCTTGGCATCAGAATAAGTAAAATCATATTCATACACACCAACGACATACAAACTTTTGAAAATATCGTGGTCAAACAACGAAAAACCAGCATTTGGACGAATTATATTTCTGCGCGGGTCACCTTGGAATTCTGTTTCGTATTGCGCACGGGCAATCGGTCCTAATTTAAAAGAGCCAAAATCCCAACACGCATAAGCAAAATCCGAAGAAAACAAAATTTTATCTGCACTTTCGTCCACTGCCTTTTCTTCTTGGTATGGTTTGATTGTCTGTTTGCCATATTCCATAAACAAAGAATTATCCCATTTAAATCTGTCATAACCGTATTCAAGCGCGACATCAAAAACACCCTGAATATTTTCCTGGTCAGATGCCTTTAACGCAGCAACCGTAGAATTTTGATATTCGCCTGGATTACGAATATCTGTTTTTGTCCAGTCCAACCCGATACGACGAACATTTAAATTAAATTTATCTTCTTTTGGTGCGTCTTCTGCCGCCGCAACAATTGGCATAAACACAGCCAACAAAACCAGTAATTTTTTCATTTTATTTTCCTTTTTTGGTTTTTATTTCCAAACTTGTAAAACACCGCCATTATTCGTATATTTCCACCCATTTTCACGGATAGCAGCCATAAATTTTGATTGGTAATTCAGTGGCAACTTTGCAAGAATTTGATTTCCTGAAATTGTTTGTGTTTCTATTTCAACCTTGCCTTCACGAGTAATGCGTTTTAGTTCCGCCCAATCAGCCAGACCATTTGGAACGACCATCAACACCGTAAACTTTTCACTTGTTTCTTCCAACGGAATCCAGTTTTGAATTCCGGCTTTATCCAGCCATTTTTTTGCCGCCAAATTATCAATAACCATCGTAATATTCGCAGAATAAGTATCAGATGAAATCTGTTCATTTGCGACACTGGTTGAAGCAATAAGATTCATCAATTCATCACTGGATGTATTGTATATCAACCCGTTAAGTTCTTCCCTTTGCGCATATTGGGATAATACATTGTATAAAATTTGTCGCCGCGCAAGATTAGTGGCGTTGATTTTCGCATTATTTGCAGTATCACTTGTCTGATTCACCGGCACAGTCGCACTTAGTTCAACACCAAACGCCAACCCCGTCACGCAAAAAAGTGAAAACACCACAACGAATAGTTTTTTACAACAAATTTTCACGATTACCACCTTTAGAATCTAGCAGTTAAGCCCAAACGAATTCCCATAGATTTATAAACAGATTCGATTTCTTTATCGCTTTTTAATTTCCATCCTTTTGACTTTAAATCTTGTAAATAAAGCATCGTTTCGTATTCATTATCAGTCAAAGTCACGCCATTATCATAATTTGTTTCATATACAGTCAACAATGCCTGATTATAATCTTTATTAAAATATGTTGTCGCAGTTGCATCACCAACATGATAATAATCATAAGTCATTCCCAAAGACAACATCATACTGTCGCTGATACTGGTTGACCACATCGCATTGAACCCAAGATGGTATGCGTCACCAAAATCACCTTTGTCTTCAACACTGGTTGGGTGTTCCCAATCGAAACGGTATGGCTGGTCGCCTTTAGATTCATATGTTGGCAAACCAAATTCTACCCCGGCATTAACAATATTATTATCATTTATTGCATATTCCATATCAAGCGCGATATACGGTCCCGCCCACACAGTTTCATATTTATGCGAAGTTCCCGATTGTTCATAATAATATGTTTCACCAACATCCAGCAGAGCTGCACTGGTATCATTTTCAACAATATACCCCAGGACATTACCATCTGAATCGACCACAGCCGTCAAACCAGCATAGCTTAAAATCTGGTTCGAAGAATTTGCGAAACCGATATACGGACTGCATTGAATTTCGCCATTTTGGACTTCGACACAATTAACAAAACTATTTGAATTCAATACCTGGACCATTAAACCATAATTACTTTTTGTTTCAAGAATATGTTTAAAATAGCGATACCCGATTGACGGTGTCATCTTTACGCGCCCAGTATCAAACAAATCAGTAACCCCAAACGACGCATTAAAGCCGTATTGTTTTCCACCCTTACTTGTTCCAACAGACAATGCAGGTGTTCCGATTAAAACCTGTTCAGTATTACCACCAACAATCATATCTTGGGTGGTCCACATATTTCCCGCAGTTATATCGTCATCAACCATCGAAGAATCACCGAATTGTAAACCGTATCTTCCACCAATTTTAATCTGCATCGGGAACGAATCGCCAAAGTAATAGGATGCATCCCCACTTATCACATTCCAACGCAAATTATCATAGTGTAAATTTGAACCCGCCGTATTCATTTGCACATCCCAATCAGCAAATTCATGATTCAAATCGACTCCCAATTGGAATCCTTGCTTTTTAGAAGAAGTAGTTTTTGTTGTCTTGGTTGATTTTTTTGTTGTCTGAATAGTGGTTTTTGTAACACCAACGCCCTGCATATTTTGACCGTATCCGCGCCCCGCACCATAAGTATTATAAAAACCACCAGAATTTGTCGTGTACTTTGATTGGGGATTTTGGTACAAATTTCCATTATAATAAGTTCCCGCTGCACCAGCAACAAAAGGCATCAAAGACATTATCGCCGAACCAAACAGAATACGAGAGATTTCTTTCATTTTTTTCTCCTTAGACAACTATTATACACTATCATTTTCTTAATTGTAACAGAAAAATCTTGAAAAAGAAATAGTTTTATAATATGTTTCAAAAAATAAGCGGTCGTGGCGAAATTGGTAGACGCGCAGCACTAAGGATGCTGTGGAGAAATCCTTGGGGGTTCAATTCCCCCCGGCCGCACCACCCTTCGCGTCTGTGACGCTTCGGGTGGCAGGCCACCCAAGCGGAACAGCTAACGCGAAGGAGTGTCGCCCGAAGCAACACGAAGTGGCAAATTCCCCGCCCGGGGCGGGGTGTCGCGAAGCGACGGGGAGGGTTGAATTTTTATATCATATCAATATTATGCTTTATCCAAATCAAGATATTGTTCATGTCTTTCTTTACATCTATGTCAGATATTCGCAATACATGTATTCCAAGTGATTCCATATATTCATCGCGCGCTTTGTCATATTCGTATTTATCATCATGCGACCAACCATCTATTTCAATAACCATATTCTTTTCAGCACAATAAAAATCTGCAATATAATTTCCAATTGGCGTCTGCCTGCGAAAACGCACACCTAATTTGCTTTGTTTTAATTCCTGCCAAAGCAGGACTTCGGATAAATTACCAGCATTTCTGTTTGCACGCGCCAAAGGTTTAAGTTGTTTATTGTATGGATGCATCTGTTGTTCAACCCTCCCCGTCGCTTCGCGCCACCCCGCCCCAGGCGGGGAATTATCATTGTTCACAAACGAACGATAAAACATACAAAGCAAAAATCAAGAATAAAAATTATCTTGGTTTTATTCTTGAAAAAAGATTTATTCCCGTCGTGTCCTAAAATTCTGCCCCAACGGGGAAGCGAAGTCGCGCCGTAGCATTTGCGAAGGCGGATGGCACGAAGTGCCGAAGGGGGTATTAAAAAAACGAATTTTCTGGAAACAAACCCCTCTCCCGGTCTTTGACCGTACTCCCCCCAGGGGGAGAATAAAAAGTTCCCGTTGCGATCAAATTCCCTGCCCGGGGCGGGGTGTCGCGAAGCGACGGGGAGGGTTGAAAAAAAGCCCCCGAACGGGGGCGATATTTTAATGTAGATAACTTTCCAAATGGTCACCATACACACAATCTCGATAATCTGATGCCCTAGAAACACCTGTATATTTCCAACATTTATTCCCATTATTCCCATACATCTGTGTTTTCGACACATTCAATCTGCAAGAAGCCCTGTTTGTGGTGGTTGTTCCGCTTAGCGGGCAACGATATTCATCCCCATCACCTGGACAGAAATAACCAGATTCACAATTTTCACAGTAATCCCCATTCCAATATTTTCCTGGGGTTGTGCACGAAACCGGGGTATTGCCATCACCGTCACCTGTGTTATCGCCACCGGTACTCCCGCCTGTGCCACCACCATTATCGCCACCGGTACTTCCACCTGTGCCACCACCATTATCGCCACCGGTACTTCCGCCTGTGCCACCACCATTATCACCACCGGTACTTCCACCTGTGCCACCACCATTATCGCCACCGGTACTTCCACCTGTGTCACCACCATTATCGCCACCGGTACTTCCGCTGTCTGTCCATCGTGCGGCACAGGTTACATTCGCATCTGGCATCGTGAATGTTGCACCTGCAACTTTTGTTCCTATATTGTTATCACAACTCCAAAGATTAAAAGTATGTTCAGGTAAACTGAAACCACAGTCTGGTAATGTTATCGTATCACCTTGGCATCTATTATTAAATGAAGATGTAGAGCCACTTGCGGAACCATTTCCGCGCACAAAATTAACACTGTGTGGTGTCCCACCATTAAGACACATTGCTTCAGGCGCGACCAAATCGCTTGCATCGACACGTTGTGCAACAACATCGGTTGATCCCATATTGATTGTTGCCGGTTCACATCCTGTATGTGTAGAATTTGCCTGCCGCCCCGCTGGGCAAGTTGAACAAGCCGATTTACCAGCCGTTGAATATTTCCGTGTCCCAGTACACTGGTATTTTTCGTCATCCCCAGGACAATACCACCCCGCCGGACAATCTGTACACGTAGTACCGAACTTGTTAAACGAGCTGGTTACCGAGCCAGTTCCATTGAATAATTGCGAACCTGTTGAATTAGATAAATATTGACCAGGGTCACAATGGTATGCAGTACCATTACCAGATGACACCACGGTTAACCCAGAACCATTAACAGGTTTTGTAATTTCAGAAAGCCCCGAAGGTGTAACATGTGCAACAGGTGCAACATAATTTTCTCCTGTTGTTTTGCTAACACAATCATTGATACTAACAGCCCCAGCCACAAAAGTGTGTATGCCATTATCTATTGATGTATACCCATCTGGACAATAATAAACCCCACGAGAATTCAAGTATTTTTCTGTATCAAAACCTATATCGTTAATACCAGACGTACGATTTTTACATGCTTCTCTTACGGTTTCCCATTGCATCCCCACACTTCGTCTTACATTCCCGGGACAATAACATCCCGCTGGACACCCAATTTTATTCTTATTAGCACAATACTTTCCATCGCCAGGATTACTAGAACACCACTCTACACCACAATCACCTGCCGCTGATTTACCTTTATCAGATTCCGGTCGCATATGTATCCCACCACTCTGCCCCTGATTGCTTCCTGTATCATATGATGTGTCTAAGCCAAGTACGGTACTATAATCAATTCCACAAACATATACATTTGCCGAACGCATTTGTGTTAACTGAGCCACAGTCGCGCTTTTATCTTCACATATACGTTTAATGACATCTTGTTGACTAAAATAATCAGACAAATGAGTTTTTGAACCACCCGGACACCAACATCCTTCCGGGCATTTTGGTTTTGAATTTCTGTGATAACAATAATCACCGGCTTTTGGTGCAGATGTGCAATCTTGTGCACCCATTGCATCGAATTGAACTAATGAAAACATGGACATTGCGCCCAACACCAAGAATATACGATTAACAAATTTCATCGTGTGAATTCCCCTTTCTTTATTATATTGCATTATACTATCTTTACCACCCTTGCGCAAGGAAAAATTTTTTGCTTCCTGTTGCGGTCTAAAAGTTCCCCTCTATGGAGGGGTGGTGCGAAGCACCGGGGTGGTTTACATAAAAACGAATTATCTGACCACCTCCCCGGCTCCGCCGGTACTCCTCCAACGGAGGAGAACTTTTTTTGTTTCCCGCCCCGGGCGGGGAATTTAGACCGCAACGAGAGCAAATTCTGCCCCACCAGGGAAGTGTCACCGAAGGTGACTAAGGGGGAGTTTAAAAAATCTTCTTGCCCAAAAAAATATAAATTTGCTAACATATATAATAAGGAATGAAAAGGATAATACTGTTTTTTGCTGTATGCCTTGGTTTGTCTGTATCCCAGACGACATTTGCCGACAATTCTGATGTCGCGCGCGCCGCGACCAAGCGGTCACAACCAACAACTGTTTCGGCAAAACCATCCGCAAATCGCTCCATTGCATCAGATACAAAATCTGAAACACCACAACAAAAAAACGCAAGGACCGCTACAAAAACAACCCAACAACGCGTTACCAATCGAACATCAACACAACAAACACAGAATTTAAAATCGCGAACCACAACTGCGACACCCACTAAAAATGTGACTGCGCGTGTGTCAAATACAAGCACCGCAACGCGTACTTCTACCACACGCAAACCCGCAATCAATACGCGTTCCGCAACAACCGTAAAATCACGCGCAACAACAAAACCATTGAACATTGAAAAAATGCAAGACATAAAATCTGCAGATTATTCCAGTTGCCGAATGGTTTATTACGAATGTATGGATGAATTTTGCGCGAACAAAGATGCTGATTTGCGCCGATGTGCTTGTTCATCGCGTATTCACGAATTTGACAATGTTCAAAAACAACTGAACAAGGCAGAAGACAAAATGTTGGAATTCAACCGCCGTCTTTTGACGGTCGGACTGGACAAAGAAGATGCTGCCGCGATAAACATCGCAACCGAAGGTGAAACCGCTTTTGATATCAAAGACAAATCTGATTCTGAAAAGATATTAAAAAAGATAACCGCTTCTCTTGATTATTCTGACAATTCCAAAATTGGAAACGAAATATCTTCTTTGTCTTGGGATTTAAATCTGGACAGTGCGTGGGATGATGTTGATGCGTTTGGGGGAATTGCAACATCTTCCAAAACAGGTCTTGATTTATATAATGCTGCGCGTCCAATTTGTGTCGAAATGGCAAAAGAAGTTTGTTCTGATGACGAATTAAAAATCGCCCAAGACGGATATAAACTAACCATACAACAGGACTGTAATACGGTCGCAAAATCTTATAAAACCCTTTCTGCGAATGCAATTGAAAAGGTTCACGAAAGTAGCGCATTACTTGATATGTCCAGATTAAATATCTATCAAGAAAGAAATTCTGATGACACATTAACTTGCAAGAAAAAAATACTGGAACAATTATCTGACACATCTGTATGTGGGGAAAATCTTCATAAATGTCTGGACATGACCGGGGAATATATCGACCCTTCGAATGGCAAGGCATTTTTATCAGAAAACTTATATAATCTTGCTAATTTATTACAAGAACCAACTGGCGATGAAAAATGGTCTACCCTGCCACAAAATGAAAAATTTGTTAATTTCTTGAAATCAAAGAAAAAATTCCTTGAAACCGCAACAAAACAATGTCAAGACATCGCTGATACAATCTGGAAGGAATTTTTAGATGATGCGCTTTCTCAAATAAAATTGGCACAAAAGGCGAAAATGGAAGAAATAAGACAAAGTTGCACAAAACTGGTCGCAGAATGTAAAACTAATGCACTGAACGATTTATCTGAATTCGATTCGCGCGCATTGTCTGTATTCAATGTAATCGCAGATAAAACCGCCAACGAAATGTGCAGCAACATTCAAAATTCTTGTGTCGTATTGATGAACAGTGATGATTTAAACATGGATTGGTCAACCGGAATATCTGGAATCGCCAAAGATATAACTTATGACAAAATTATTGAAACATGTACACAAATCGGACGCGATTGCATAATTCAGAGATGTAATGGAACATCTGGGAATTTCGCACTTTGTACAAACACGACATCTGATAACCGTATTTCAATATTAAAACGCACTGCTTGTTGGAACGAAGTTTATAACTGTGTTAGTTCCGCAGATAATTTAACCAATATGAATTCGTTGCCAATCGTTAGCAATCGTATCGATTACTATAATTCACTTTATGCACCAACAGTCCCGTATTATAAATGCCCAGAACAAGGCGAAGATGGTTACGACCCAGATTGCGAAAATACTCTGCCTCCAACTTGGTGCAATGATGATGATATTGCTTGTTTAATCGCAGAACAAATCTGGGGGAACTGCGAAACAACCAACGATTCTTTGTTAATAACAAATATGCAAAATGTCCTGGATGTTTTAAACATCAATGACGAAGTTAATGCGATTGAATCTAATAAAATATTGATGCCAAATACCGGTTCAACATTACTTTCGTGGTTTGCAACAAACACCAACACAAATCTTGACACTACAATCGACAGTTGCAGCACATACGGTTGTCCGGTTAATTATCAACGCGATACAAACGGAACTTGTCAATTATTATATTCTGCAAACAATGCTACAAGTGATTGTGGCACGCCTACAAGACGCAGCCAAATTGTAAATGTCACATCCACCATTACCAATTTTTGTCTAAACGGAATTCGTGATGCGTTTGGAAACTGCTGTACAAATGGTTATAAAAGTAACGGTATCTGTGTTTCTGGCTCGTCATATCATGCGCTTTATTTTATGAAAACAACATGCGATGCAAACGCTTGTTATGGATTAAATGCTTCTACAACTCCGACACTGACACAATGTCAGCAAGACATTTTATACTATTGCCCGAATGATGCCGAATCTCGCCAGGTATATGTATATTGCATAACTCCACATGACTCTGTGTCATACGACAACCAAAACGACACTTATAATTGCGAAGACGGTTGGTGGATGCTGATTGACCAATACGGAAATTATTTTAATGTAACACCATCTGATAATGATGCACCAAACATGTATTATCAAACATCATGCGATAACAATTGTGAAAATTGCACACAATGTAATTATTCATACAGCACTGATTGGCATTTTGGTGCATGCACCGATATCAACAACACTGTTCCGCAAGATAATGAATTTATGATTACTTATTAAATATTTATCGATTCGATAACTGACTTAATTTGTTTCAATTGTTCTGCATCAAATTTTCCCAGAACCCAATCAGCCGGGTTAATCATACTTTCAAAATCGCGTGGATGCCCGATACCGATTCGAATTCGTCTGTATTCATTACCAATCGCATTATCTATAGATTTAATCCCGTTGTGTCCAGCACTACTGCCACCGACCTTTTCGCGCATATTACCCAACTTTAAATCCATATCATCGTGAATCACAACGATATTTTCCAACGGGATTTTGTAAAAAGTCATCAATGGTCCAACCGCATCACCACTGTTATTCATAAAAGTTTGTGGCTTTACCAATATAACATTTATCCCGTCTATTTCAACGCGTGTTGTCAAAGCATTTTTTTCTTTTTTCCAATTTGCGTCTTTTGGCGCAATAGAATCAATCGCCATAAACCCGACATTATGACGGGTGTTTTTATATTCGTTTCCTGGATTTCCCAATCCAACAATTAAAAGTGGTTTATTTTTTTGCATTTTTAATACCTTTGGTTTATACTATCATATCATATAAAGGAGAAAAATATGAAAATAAATTCAATATCTTTAATTTCTTTGGTTTCAACATTAACTTTGGCATCTGCTGCCAACGCGGGTGTGGTTGCAGATTTCTATGTTGGTGGTATGGCGGGTGTCGGTGGACAAACTATGTTCGCAGACCACAAAAACGAAACAGATGCATCTGGCGTATTTGGTGGAATCGTCGGTATGGATTTGCCTGTTTTCCGGGTAGAAGCTGAATATGACTATTTCACCGCATCTGATTTTAACACGAACGCAGCAATGGCGAATTTGTATGCAAAAATACCTTCGACAGTTATTCTTCCTTATATCGGCGGTGGTATTGGTATGGTGTTTGGTGGCGACCACAAAATTACAACAGACGGAATTGAAACAAAGAACAGCATTGATTCAACTGCTGCTTACCAGGCAATGTTGGGTGCAACGATAGATGTTTTGACACTTCCTATTAAATTCGATGTCGAAGGACGCGTTTTATACGCACCTAATCTTTACAAAGTCGAAGGGACACATCTTACCCCAGATATGTTGCAATACAATATCCGTGCCAAGGTGCGTTATATATTCTAAAAGGCTTTAGATGCTAACATTAATTGACGGAAACTCTTTGGTATTTCGGGCATACTATGGTGTGCATAGCACTTTGACGCGTTCTGATGGTATGCCAACTGGTGCAGTATATGGTTTTTTCAATATGATTTTACCGATATTGGCCACGGCAAAACCAAAAGATTCTTTTGTGTGCGTGTTTGACGCATCGCGTATCAGTTTCCGTCAAGATATTTATCCTGCGTACAAGGCGAATCGTTCTGAAACACCGGCGGACTTGATAACACAAAGCGAGTTAATTCGTATCGGTCTTCATGAAATGGGAATACCTGTGCTTTGTATTCCCGGGGTCGAAGCAGACGATGTAATCGCGACAATCGCAACAAATAATTGTGAAAAGGTTGATTCAACACGAATAATCACTGGCGATAAAGATTTGATGCAATTGGTGTCTGATTGTGTATTTCTTTATGACGGTATGAAGAACAAAGAAATTCGCGAAAAGGAAGTTCTGGAAAAATTCGGTGTCAAACCAAATCAAGTCATTGATATTCAATCTTTGATGGGTGATTCTTCGGATAATGTTCCGGGGGTTCCAGGAATCGGTCCAAAGAAAGCATCTGAATTGATAAACGAATTTAGTTCACTGGATAATTTATATGCGAACTTGGATTTAGTCAAAAATGAAAGAACGCGCAATCTTTTAACAGATAATCGTGACAAGGCATTTATATCAAAACAATTGGTCACATTAAAACGCGATGTAAATCTGGACGGATTAAAAATTGAACCTTTTTGTTTTAACAAAAAATCAGCGCTTAGTTTTGTTCAAAATAAAATAGAAAGCAAATCTTTGGTTGCAAAAATAGAAAAACTTTTTCCAGACGACAAACAAACTTGTACCCCACATATAACAGAATATGAAAAGTCAGTATGCCCGGTTATTGACATTCCAGAAAGTCCAAAGCAAACCGCAACAATCGGCGAAATGAATATCGTCACAATTTCAAATGAAAAAGATTTGGATGAATTTTTATCACATATCAAAGATGTTGTCGCTTTTGATACAGAAACAACGGGTTTAAATCAAATCACAGACAAAATTGTTGGAATATCGTTGGCATACGATAATACACATGGCGCATATATACCAATTCGCCATATTACAAAGTCGGCTGATTTATTTGGTTCTGATTCTTTGGCAAAAAATCAGTTATCAATTGATACGGTTTATAAAAAACTTTGGCCAATATTCACAGCCCCACACATAACCAAAATTGCACACAATATAAAATATGATTTACATATACTTGATAATATGGGATGGGATATTACAAAAATAAGACCAATTGATGATACTATGTTGTTATCTTACGCGTTGCACGGAACATTACACGGACACGGCTTGGATGAATTGGCGGAAAAATATTTAAACCATAAAAATATAAAATTTTCTGATTTGTTCGATGCAAAGATTAAAGATGCGGACAGACATTTTGAAACATTATCAATAGACACCGCGGCAAAATATTCTGGCGAAGATGCTATTATCGCAATGGCGCTTTATAAATTGATGCGCCCAGAACTGGATGCGAATAAGAAATTACGCGAATTATATGAAACTTGCGATTTGCCATTATGTCCGATTTTATGTTTGATGGAAAAATATGGTGTCGCAGTAAACAGAACGAGATTAAATCAATTGTCCGGGGTATTTCATAAACAACTGGAAAAACTAGAATATGAAATTTACGAATTGGCGGGACATGAATTCAATGTGGGCAGTCCGAAACAATTGGCGATTGTATTGTTTGACGAATTACACCTGCCCAATCGTAAAAAAGGTTCAACCGATGCAAATATTTTGAACGATTTGATTGATATTCATCCTATAATCGAAAAGATTTTAAATTGGCGTTCGGTTGCAAAATTGGCGGGAACTTATGCAGATGCCCTGCCCCACGAAATCGCGAACGATGGACGAATACACACAACTTATTTACAGACCAGCACGAACACGGGCCGCCTGTCCAGTCGTAATCCAAACCTGCAAAATATCCCGATTAAAACAGAACTTGGGGAAGAGATAAGGAAATGTTTTGTCGCGGAACCTGGTAAAACTTTAATCGCGGTTGACTATTCCCAGATTCAATTAAGATTGCTGGCAGAGGTTGCAAATGTCCAAATGTTCAAAGACACTTTTAACGCGGGTCTGGACATTCACGAACAAACTGCACGCAAGATATTCAAAATTCCAGCCAGCACTATTGTTCCAAAGGACTTGCGCCGTGCGGCGAAAACAATAAACTTTTCAATCATTTATGGAATATCTGCGTTTGGATTGGCGAACCAATTAAATATTTCCCGCGAAGAAGCAAAAAATATTATTGATTCCTATATGAAGGGTTTACCAGAAATCAAAAATTACATTGAATATATAACTGATTTCGTATTGGAAAATCATTGCGTTTACACACCATGGGGTCGCCGTATAGAAATTCCAGAGGCATCCAGTCCGCGTATGCGCGGCTATGCTGTGCGTGCCGCAATCAACGCACCGATTCAGGGATTTGAGGCGGACATAATGCGTCGCGTTATGGTTGAAATATATAATAAGATAGTCGCCCCAAATAGCGACAAAATCAAAATGATTTTACAGGTTCACGATGAAATCATATTTGAATGTGAAGAAAAATCCGCACAACATTTTGCAGATTTAATCAAAACAGCAATGGAAACCGTCACAAAATTGTCCGTTCCATTAACCGCCGAAGCAATAATTTCCCCAGTGTGGGATAAGTAAAAAGAATTATAAAAAAACACCGCCCGAACGGGCGGATGTTTTTTAATTTTAATTGCTTTTATTTTGCAGCAGCATCTGTTGCCGGTTCTTCCGTTTTTTCCGCCACAGTTTTGCAACTTACAACTGCATACATTTCTTCCGCATTTTCCGTATTCACTGGTTTAACCATTGTACGATAATGGAAGTTTTCTACACATTCATCCATTTTACCATATTTACCAAAAACAACTTCTACATATGTGTTTTCTTTATCAGCATTCACATCATCCCAAACTAAACTGCCACCTTCAAAAAACAAAGCTGTTGGTGTTTGTTTTTTAATTCCAGCAAAACGATCCATATTAGATGGACATTTATAAACCAAATGTGTTTTCGTAGTATCAATACGTTCACAACCAACAAAATCAGCATCTTGTTGTGCGATTTGTTCTTGTGAAATACCACATGCAGCCAAAGCCAATACAGATGTCAAAGTTAAAAGTTTCTTCATATTATTTCCCCTTTTGTTATGAAAACCTTGTTCAAAAAATATGCTAGATTATTTTTGTATCAAATGCAACAAAAAACACCTGCAATCACAGGTGTTTTTTATATTTTTTTATCAAAGAATTATTTCAAAGCTTCGATAATTCTTGCATATGGAATTGCGCCAGGGAATGCTTTGTCACCAATGATTAAATATGGTGTTCCGCTGATTTCAAAACGTTGTGCCAATTCACGAACATTTTGCAATTCTGCTTTTACAACATCGCCTTCCATGTCTTTTTCCAATTGCTTTGTATCAAGACCTGCTTCTTTTGCCAATTTCATAACATTAGCATGAATTTTTTCTGGCAATTTTGCTTGGTCTTTCATATCGTCTTGAGTGTAATATTCTTTTGCCATCAACAATTCATCCAATTTTGCCGCTTTGGCATTGTCTTGGATTTTAGCAGCGATAACCGCTTTTGCTGGGGCATCAGATAATGCACCATGGATAGAGAAGTTTTTCAATACAAGGCGAACATCATCACGATCTGCCAAAACACGTGCCAATTCAGCATGAACACGACGGCAGTATGGGCAAGAATAATCAGACCACAAGAAAATAGTTTTCTTGGCATCTACATTACCCGCGATTGGAGCGCCCCCAATCATTTCGTCTGCATGTTTAGCAACATATTTACGAACAACTTTGTTCTTTTCTTGTTCTTGTTGTGCCTGCATGTTTTGCACCATTTCTTGCAAAATCGCAGGATTTGTATGCAACAAATATGTAGGTGTGAACAAACGGCATACACAGAAAGCAATCAATACGATTGCGATTGCAGATACACCCTTGCTTGCGATTGTATCCCCAGCCGCTTTCTTGCCGTCTTGTTTGCAACCAAACATATACAGCGCAATTGCCGCCAACAGGATAATTACAGTTACGATTGTCCAAAACATAATTTTCTCCTTTATAAGTTTGTTAAGTTGAACGAAATGATATTAGAAAAAAAAACCGCACCATGCAACAAAAAAATTATATATTAAAACATTTTTCTGCTTACTGGAATTTCAATTCCGTGCATTTTACAAACATTGTCAACAAACCGTTTTGTCACATTCAAATTTATCGGCAACTTATATAATTTATCTGCATAAGGCATACCACAATTGGCACACACAGCCCGCCCCGTCTTTGGTGATAAATAAATCAAATCTTCTGTCTTTTGACAACCAGAACATTTTGTTAAATCCAGCGCATAACCCAAATCGCACAACAAATCAATTTCCCATTTCAAATACGAATCATATGGATTATTCGCACCCGGCAAATTTAACAACAAATCAAAAGTTCGATTATACAAATGTTCATAAGATTCGCGTTCTGGTAACAAAGCATAAATCAACGAAAAAGTTGAATTCATTATCTTTAATAAATCATTATTAAATATAAGCGGGGTAGATAAATTTTTTTCTGCCTCAAAATGAAACACACCCAATTGGGAATCAAGACGCGCATTCCATGATACCGTTCCACATTGTCCGACAAGGGTTTTATTTTTTCGCGCAACATTTGCGCCACGAAGCAACCCAACAAGAACACCATTATCACGCGTAAAAATATGCGCGATGCTATCGCGTTCTGAAAACGGTTTTATATTTATTAAGATACCAATTGTTTCAATTTGCATATTCTTATTATATAAAGAATATAAAAGTTTCAAAATAAAAATCGCCAAATGGCGATTTTTTATTTTGCGATAAATCTGTTAAAGGTTTTTTCATGAACCTTTACAGGATATTTATATTTCAAGAATTGTGTATAATCATCTGTCACGAAACGCACAGACATTTTTTCCAATTCTTTGCGCAAAGATTCTTTCTTTGCTTTGTCTTCTTTTGGCATAATTGTTTTGCCGATATGCATTACATAGAACGCATTATTATCTTCGACCAAAACATTATCGCCCTCTTTCCCTGCAAAGGCAGCATTTAAGATTTCCAATACAGCCCCTTCGGTTCTTGTGACCGAAACATTTTTCATACCCTTGACATCATTATCTTTGTTCAGCGCAATCAATTTTTCATTTGCCTTGACATATGCTTGCTTACGCTGTTCAGATGTTTTCCATCCGGCGACCAAAGATTTTTTTACATCGTTAAATTCTGCGTTATGTTGTGCAATAACTTCGTCAACACGCAAAATCACAAAGCCGTCTTTTAATTCAATCAGTTCACTTTCGGTTCCAGATTCCATTGAAAACAATTTAGCAATCAAATCAGCACTTAAAATTTTATCATCGACTTTTTTACCGCGTTCAATTTTTGAAATCTTGACATATTTTCCATTATGCTTATCCGCAGCGGTCTTCATAGAATCACCCGAAATAATCATATCTTCGATTTGTTGAGCAACTTTGAACTTTTCATCATAAATATCAGGTTTATTCATATCAGCCGCAACAAACACATAGGAAACATTTCGCACTTCTGGAACAACATGCGGATTTTGTTCATAATAAGTTTTTAATTGTTCTTCGGTTGGTTCGCCAACTTTGAAATCAGTGAACTTTACAGTTGCATAATTCACATCGCGTTTTGCATACCGCGCATTATAAGCGGCATCCACTGCAAATTTTGGCATACTTAATGGAACATTAGTTGCCCCCAGTGCCATTCCGCGCAAAATATCACCGCGCAAAGAATTAGCGATATCCTGTTCACTCATCCCCGAGCTTTGCAAAATCACATCAAATTTCCATGGGGAAAATTCACCGTTTTCTTGGAATTGCGGATAAGATTTAATTTCATCAGCGATTCGTTTATCAGACACAACGAATCCCAAATCTTTGGCACGATTAAGCGCCAATTGGTCCACTGTTAATTTTGCCATCACAGTATTAGTTAACGCAGATGCCTTTGCCGGGTCGGTATAAGTTGCGCGCTGTTCATCTTTGGACATTTGGGATAACTGGCGCGAACGTTCGTTATTGAAATGTTGTACAGATATATCAGCATCGCCAACAGTCAGCAGTGTAGTATCACGGGACGAAGAACCAAAAATCCATTCGGCGGCACCCCAGCCCACGAAACTGAAAATCAAAATAAACATTAAAACCTTTGCCAACGGTTTGTCAGCAGCATTACGTAAATATTCTAGCATTTTTTCACCTTTTGCGATACCATAGCAAAAAAGATGACAAAAAATCAATAAAAAAGGAAGAAAAATGAAATTCATAATTGGCAACTGGAAAATGAACGGTTCAAAAGAAGAAAAAGAATCAATGTTAAAATCTTTAAAAGGGCTAAAAACCAAAAACAAAGTCGTGTTATGTCTGCCGTTTACCCTGCTTTGTGGTGAAAACCACGGCATAACTATTGGCGCCCAGGATGTAAGCAATCACGACAACGGCGCATATACTGGGGATATTTCTGCCAAAATGTTAAAAGACGCGGGTGCAGAATATGTGATTGTCGGTCACAGCGAAAGACGACTTTATCATAATGAAACAAATGAAATTGTGAAACAAAAGGCAACCATGGCGATAAAAAACGGCATTATCCCAATAGTATGTGTTGGCGAAACTATGGAAGAAAAAAATTCGGGTCACACAATTGCGGTCATCAAAAAAATGTTGTTGGAAAGTATTCCAGATTCCGGGGAATATATTGTTGCCTATGAACCGCGATGGGCGATTGGTAGCGGTCTTACCCCATCAGAAAGCGAAATCGTGACTGCGGTCAAGAGTGTATTTGATACCCTGCCCAACCCAATGCCAATTTTATACGGTGGCAGTGTGAATGTGGATAATGCGCAAGACATTGTATCAATTCCATATGTTGATGGGTTGCTAGTCGGTGGCGCATCCTTGAAAAGTGATACATTTTTACCTATAATAAAATCAACCAAGTAAATATATAATAAGAATAAGCAGGTAAAATCATGCAAGATAAAAAAGAAAATTTACAAGAATCAGAAATTGAATCTGTATCGATTAACGATGCGAAATCAGAAGTGTCGGATGATAAACAGACCGAAATTATTGAACAATTAAATACCAAAATTGTTGAATTAAATGATAAATATTTACGTACTGCGGCAGAATTGGAAAACACGCGTCGCCGTTCTGCGCTGGACATTGAATCTGTATCACGCAATCGCGCAATGGGGGTTGCTGAAAAAATTTTACCGGTAATGGACGCGGTTCAATCTGCATTAAAACATAACCCAGATGATGCGGGCATCAAATCGATGGAACGCGCATTACAAAATGCCTTTGCACAAATTGGAATTACAAAACTAGAATCTGTTGGTGAAAAATTAAATCCGCAATTTCATAACGCGATTCAAATAGCAGACAAACCGAACGACAAAACCGAAACAAATACAATAATCGAAGAATTACAAACCGGCTATATGTTCGGTGATACAGTCCTTCGCCCAGCAATGGTTGTTGTATCTAAATAAAATCCAATAAAAAAGCATTCTTGTCCCCCAAAGTTTTAACCAAGGGGGATTGTAATTATTGCACCGCTGGTCCAGCGGTAAATGTCCCAGAACCAGCATTGGTAAAGAATGTTCGTGTGACTGTATCCCACATCCCAATGGCATTATCGCTGTTGCGTTTTGCAGGTATAAAGTTATGAATATAAGCACCATTTTGATAAATCGAATCGTGATATATTCTGAATGGTATAGAAGACCCACCAGAAGTAAACAATTTCAAACTGTTACTTGAATTTATGGGTCCCGTGGTTGTGTTATTGATTGCTGTCCCATTCAGTGTTATTGGACATGTGGCATTGGCATTTAAATTCATTTCCAATGTGTTTTTAGTTCCAGAAACAGACGGGTTTCCAGATGAAATTTGACGCGCAGAACTTAACCCAATATAAATACCACTTATTACATAACTCTCGATTTTTACATTACCAGATCGACCACCAGAAGATCCTGTGCCACATAAATAACCCGTCCCAGAAGAAAGCACATCAAATACTATTGTATGTTTGTATCCGGTGCTGTCTGGTGCAAACCCTGTATCAATATACTGTGTTCCACTGGATTGAATATATTTTAATTCTGTATATCCGGTTGGAACTGTTTGTGACCATCCCGTAAATACATAGCCAGTTCTGGTGGTAGGGGTTGGAACATTAAATGTTCCGCCATAGGTACACATTGCTGGTGTTCCGCCACCATCCCATGTTAAATCAATACTGTTCCCGCTCCATTGTGTGGTGCATGTTGTATCAGCAGTTATGGTAAATGTTCCGCCATTAACGACAGATGTTCCATCGCAAACCCATCCAGATGCGAAATACCCAGATTTTCCACATGTCCCAAACGAATCCACGGTGTTAACAGTGGCATTTGGCAAATACTCATTAGTATCTGTCGGTGCGTCCCCAGTTGCCCCCGTTCCGCAAGCATATGTCACGGTTAATGGCACAACGCATTGTGAATCGGATGTAGACCCGGCGGGGGATATGGTTCCAGATGGACATTCGGTGCACCATGGTTTGCCCGCATCATTAAACTGCGCACGCGTAACGGCATAAGTGTTTGCCGGACACGGATTCGCCAATTGGGTCATATAAAACATATTGATTACTTGATTTGAAACAGATGTATTTGTGGTGATGTTTTCCAAGAAATCCCCAGGAACATATGTCTTGTCACCAAAACCGGTTAAACCACTGCAACCAGAGAATGTACCATAAAACATTTGAAGCTCCGGTGTCCCAGAAATACCATCGAATAATCCAGATGGGATTGAACCGGTAAGTCCGCTGCAACCAGAGAATGTTTCTCGAAACATAGAAATTGCCGGTGTCCCAGAAATACTGCCGAACAACCCAGATGGAATTTTACCTGTAAGTCCGCTGCAACCAGAGAATGTACCATGAAACATATTAGTTGCTGGGGAACCAGTAAGATTACCAAACAATCCAGATGGAATCGAACCAGTAAGTCCACTGCAATTATAGAATGTATCATAAAACATACCACCTGCCGGGGAACCAGTTAGGTTACCAAATAATCCAGGTGGCACAGCATATTTCATACCCGGATTATTCGGGTCATTGGTATTCGTCCCAGTAAGTCCGCTGCAACCAAAGAATGTATTAGTAAACATATTAGTTGCTGGGGAACCAGTAAGATTACCAAACAATCCCGCCGGTATTGCCCCGGTTAAACCTCTGCAAGCCTGGAATGTACAATAAAACATGCCTTGTGCCGGGGAACCAGTAAGATTCCCAAACAACCCAGATGGGATTTCCCCGGTCAGCCCACTGCAACCAGAGAATGTGAAATGAAACATCTGAACTGCCGGAGAACCAGTCAGGTTACCGAATAATCCAGCGGGTATCGAACCGGTAAGCCCACTGCAACCAGAGAATGTACTATTAAACATACTTTGTGCCGGGGAACCAGTAAGATTACCGAACAATCCAGATGGAATTGCATATTTCATACCCGGATTGTTCGGGTCATTGGTATTCGTCCCGGTCAATCCGCTACAACCAGAGAATGTAAAACCAAACATACCTTCTGCCGGGGCACCAGATAAACTTCCAAACAATCCCGATGGAATCGGACCGGTCAAACCAGTGCAATTCTGAAATGTTCGATAAAACATATATTGTGCCGGTGTGCCAGAAATGTTGCCAAATAATCCCGGTGGTATTGAACCGCTGAGTCCGCTGCAATTATAGAATGTGTTATAAAACATATAATGTGCCGGGGAACCAGATAAACTTCCGAACAATCCAGATGGAATTGAACCGGAAAGTCCAGTGCAATTTTGGAATGTTCCGCTAAACATATGCCTTGTCGGAGAACCAGATATACCATCAAACAATGTCGGTGGTAATGCGTAATTCATCCCCGAATTATTCGGGTCGGAAATAGAAGTGGTCGTTCCCGTCATATTGGTTGCGTAATAAAATGTATTATAAAATTTTGGTTGTCCGGAACCTGTTGATGGATTTGCGACGGTACCAAATATTTGTCCCAATGAACCAGAAATGGATGATATCTTTTTGACATTGGTATCATTGGTTATACCATTAATATTAAATTTTATCGCAGCAAAATCGCTCACAGTATACCCTGTTGCTGTTCCGGCAAAACGAACTGTTTTTGCACCAGTACTGGAATACGTGCATGTATATGTTGCCTCGTTCGTATCCGCACGGGTTATTGTATCACCAGAAACCCCTGTTCCCGACAAAACCCCATCCGTTCCGCAATCTACATAAAATGTTCCTGCTGCAGACATTTTAAATTGAAACGTCGCATCCCCCGACGATAATGATGTCGTTGTTAAACTGAATTTATAATCACGGACACATTGTGAAGCGGATGTAGACCCGGCGGGGGATATGGTTCCAGACGGACATTCACTGCACCACGGTTTGCCCGCATCATTAAATTGTGTGCGTGTACTGGCATATGTATTTGCCGGACACGGATTGTTTAATTGTGTGTTGCTGAACATACCCGTTGCCTGATTTGAAACAGATGTATCGGTGGTGATGTTTTCCAAGAAATCCCCCGGAACATAGGTGGTGTTACCAAAAGTACTTAGCCCGCAATTACGGAATGTATAACCAAACATCCCCTGTGCCGGTGTGCCAGATAAATTTCCAAATAATCCAGATGGTATCGAACCAGTAATATTGGTACATCCATCAAATGTGGCATTAAACATATATTCTGCCGGTGCGCCAGTAAGATTCCCAAATAATCCCGATGGAATCGGACCAGTTAAACCAGTACACTCCTTAAACGTAGCCCGAAACATATGACCTGCTGGTGAACCAGTTAAACTTCCAAACAATCCCGATGGAATCGGACCGGTCAATCCGCTGCAATCCTGGAATGTTCGATAAAACATATAAGTTGCCGGGATACCAGACAAATTGCCAAACAATCCAGATGGAATTGAACCAGTCAATCCGTTGCAATTCTGGAATGTATATGCAAACATGTAAGTTGCCGGGGAACCAGATAAATTGCCAAATAATCCAGATGGAATTGAACCGGTCAATCCTCTGCAACCAGAGAACGTGCCATTAAACATATTTTCTGCCGGTTGACCAGAAATTCCGGAAAACAATGTTGGTGGCAAAGCATAATTCATCCCCGAATTATTCGGGTCGGAAATATTCGTTCCCGCCATATTGGATGCAACAAAAAATGTATAATAAAATTTCGGTTGCCCGGTACCGGTTGTTGGATTTGCAACCGTTCCAAATATCTGTCCCAATGAACCGGATATTGATACTATCTTTTTGACATTTGTATCAGAATTGGAAACACCAATATTAAACCTTATCGCTGATGTTGTGGCACCCGTACTGTATCCTGTTGCACCACCCCCAAATTTAATCGTTTTTGGCCCGGTACTGGAATAAGTGCAGGTATATCTATATCCGCTTGTATTATTCTTTGTTATTGTGTTTCCAGACGCACCCGTCCCAGAAAGTATTCCATCGCCGCCGCAATCTACATAAAATGTTCCCGCCGCAGAAATATAAAATTGGAATGTCGTATTTCCGGACGATAATGATGTTGTTGTTAAACTGAACGGGGCAGCAAACCATTGTGCGGTACATGTCACATCTGCCGCCGGCATTGTAAATGTTGCATCCGCCGCCTGGTTTCCAATATTGTTATCACAAGACCAACCCCTAAAACCATAGCCCGCTGGTGCGGTAAAACCGTTTGCTGGTAATGTTACGGGGACACCTTCATAAGTCGAAATGTCGGACATACTGCCCGTGGCGGCGGTCCCAGAACCATCATTATTAGAATCACCTGCCTCAAAATGGACAGTATATGCATTCATGCAAAAATCTACTCCACCCATAGTGCATAAGTAATTTCTGTCTATAAGGAACTGATTACATATTGCCGAACAATCATTGGAACAATTACTTGCTTCATAACCAGTATACATCCATGCAGAAGATGTGGCTGTATATGTTGTTGCCCCATCATTATATTCCGTCGCACGACACCAACAATGCCCCCCACTGGTTGTTTCATCTGGGGTTCCAACAGCCCCATCTGTACCACCTGTCACACTGCATAACGATGTTCCCATCAAATTTCTGCCACCGTCCAAACTTATCGTCCAATCGGGCGCGGTATCACCATACGCTGTGACACTGGCACTACAAAAGCCATCATCCAAATCTAAAATGGTTGTGCATGTTTCAACGCTTCTAACAGGACAAAATTCACTGTTGCTTTTTGTATATAAAGATGTTCTGATTTTGTTAGTGTCCCCAGCCAATACCTTAGCACAATCACAATCACATGCTTCTTCGCAGGCCTTGTTGCTTTTACCGTCTTCAAGAAATACAGCATATTCTGAATAATTAGTTTCATTATAATTCTTGCTATATTTCAGATCAATTATCCGGCACCAACAATATTGACCCGCTGTCGAAGAAGGTATGTTAATATCCCCAACAGAAGAACTGCTGTCTGTACTGCATATACCTTCGATGGATACTGTGCCATATTCAAAAGAAACACTCGCAGGTGATGATTTGCAATCAGTCGCGCTCGCATCTATGCTGCGATCAAGATAATCACCAAGCAAGAAACATTCGTTTGTTGGCGGCGTTCCAGCAAGTGCAGATATTGTGAAAATAAATGACATACATGCAAACAATGCACAACGCATAAACATCCAACAATCTTTGCTGATTTTAGCCAATTCTAGCATATAATCCCTTTCCTTTCCCTTTAATTAGAGCACATTGAATTTTTTTATGCAAGTGTTTTTCAAATCTGTTGATTTTTATTTCGTTACTGTGTCGGCAATCTTTTTCACAGCCAGATTTTCTACATACGCTTTGTTCGCCATCTTGTCCAGACGCGTTGGGTTTTCAAATAATTCCCCCAATGTGATGGATAACCATTTTGATGAAAATTTATCTTGCGCAACGGCAAACCCGCCCCCCAACTTTTCAAACGATGCCGCATTTGCCGCCTGATCTGGATTGATGTTTAACGGAACCAATATCGCAGGTCGTCCAATCGTTTCCAATTCTATCACAGTGCTGGCGCCACTTCGCCCGATTACAAGGTCTGCATCAACAATCGCAGTCGACATATCGCGTATAAATGAAAGAACATTTGCGTGAATTTTATGCTCTGCATAAAACCTTTGTAATTTTTCTACGTTTTCTGGACGTGTCTGATGCGTTATGAATATTTTCTTACCTTTCATTTCCGCCAATGCAATCGGCACAATTTCATCCAAAATCTGCGCCCCCAAAGAACCACCTGTCACCAAGATTTTATTTTCATGCTTTAATGGTGTATGCGCGTTTTTAATAAAATCTTCACGAACTGGCAATCCCGTATAAACAACACGTGCCGCACTGTCCTTTGGCATACCATTAACTGTCTTAAAACTTGTCATCAAAGTTTTTACCCAACGCAAAGCAAACTTGTTCGCGCGACCAATCGCCGCGTTCTGTTCGTGAAGATATGTCGGTATCTTCCACACATGCGCCGCAAATATAGCAGGCACAGATGCATAACCACCAAACGCAACCATTCTATCCGGTCGCGAAAACAAAAATCTTATAATCAACGCAAGCGCAGATATACCTATCTTGGACAAAGCAATCATTTGCTTAACACGCGATTTCGCACCAACCCCAGCCGCCCAGATAAATACACGACGCGCATTTTTCGGTTTGCCATCGTTTACCATCTTGGACACGCGACCATCACAAGAAATCGTTATTTTATGCCCGCGTTTTGCTAATTCTGTCGCGACACTTAATGCCGGAAAAACATGTCCACCTGTGCCACCTGTTGCAATCCATATTTTCATTTTTCTGCCCCCATTATCTATTCCATGTGTCTTCGCGTATCAACGCCAAAGTCATTCCAAATATTATACAAAATGTCACAAAAGATACACCACCATATGATATAAATGGCAAAGTCATACCCTTGCTTATCACCAAATGCAACGCAGTCATTAAATTAAAACATATCTGACCGCCAAACAATGCCGCAGTCCCTGCAATCGCATAGACCACAAAATCTTCGCGCGCGTGAATTGCGTGTCGTATCAATTTATTCAATACCAATAACAATAGCAAAACCAATGCGATACAGCCAACCGCACCCCAATCTTCTGCGATTGACGCATAAACAAAGTCATTCGTTGATTCTGGCAAAACATCTTTGACATAAGCATCAGAACCACTTCCAAACAATCCGCCATGCTTAATAGAATTAATTGAATACCATGCCTGGGACCATCTGTCTACATCAAACATATGATTAAAACGACCACGAACATGCGCCTTGGTCAAAATCGCAACCACACCCAATAGCCCAAGAGTTCCACCAAACCAAGGTATAAGTTTCCACGGCAATCCCGCGACAAATAACATTACACCCAATACACAAAAATAAAGTATCATATTACCAATGTCTGGATGCTTAAAAAATACCAGCAAGCATAAACAAAACACGGCAACATATGGCCACCAACTTAGCCACCTGGCACGCCACGCCTCTTTATTAAGGAATATATCAGTGCCGTAAATACTTCGCATCTTGTTCAAAAACCACGCAGTTAAAACTATTAACGCAGGTTTTAAAACATCTGCGGGCATAAAACTGAACGCGCCAAGATGCGCCCAACGCGCACTACCCTTAACTGCGACAGGATGAACCAAGGTCACGAACAAACCAAACAAGCCAATAATCAAACATAAAATTGAAACACGAATAACTGACCTTTTGTTCAACATACTACACCCAAACAAACATGCCAATCCCAACATATAAAACGGGAACGCCTTTTTAATAAAGAAAAACCATGGCTGACCCATTTTTGCCGCCTGGGCAGAACCAGCAGTTATCATTGTTATTGCCCCAATCACAACCAACAATAAAATCAGGCCCAATAAACCGCGGTCTATTTCAAAATACCATGATGTCAGTTTACTTTCTTCGCCACGCGTTATTCTTAACATTTTTTACCTGCCCTATACAAACTTTAACAATATCAAAGCCACACCAGAAAACAGTATTGAAAGAACAAAAAATCTGTCTACTATTTTGGTTTCGGGCCACCCCAATTCTTCAAAGTGATGATGCAGTGGCGCGCGTAAAAATACTCTTTTTCCTGTTCCGCTTATCTTGCGCGTGATTTTAAAGTATGTCGTTTGAATAAACGAAGATAATAAAATCAAAACTATCATACCAGCGGCAACACCCATTATGATTTCAGATTTTAATAACATTGCCACAGTTCCCATAAATCCACCAAGCGCCAGTGACCCTACATCACCCATAAATATCGCAGCCGGTTTCGCGTTAAACCACAAAAATCCAAGAACCGCACCAAACACAGCCCCCAAAATACTATACAAAGCGACAGTTTCTGGTAAAAACACGACTGCATCCATAAAACCTGTGCGTGTCGCGCCATACAAAGCAATCGCAAGTACTATCAATACTGGCATATATAACTTTACCAGCATACCATCAAGACCGTCTGTGATATTTGTCGCATTGGCAGAACCACAAATTACAAAATAAGCAAAAATGTAATATATAAACGCACAAGAAATTGG
The DNA here is from genome assembly GCA_045648925.1 of Candidatus Enterousia sp. Lineage (GTDB taxonomy): Bacteria > Pseudomonadota > Alphaproteobacteria > Rs-D84 > Rs-D84 > Enterousia. The sequence goes on along the minus strand of JAZROY010000005.1, from coordinate 4,572 downwards.
TATTCCAAATAAATACCCGATATTCCACGCATTCAAAGGTAATTCAATACTTGAACCCAAAACTATTGAATACTTTGGAATATAGCCAGGCATAGTTCTGTTAATGAAATACGCAAGGATTATGACACAAATTGCTTCCAACAACAACCGCAACGCAGGCGATAAACCATTTGACGATTTTTTAGATTGACTGGATATTTTTTTATAATCATCTGCAAACCCAATCAAACCAAACATTAACAAAGACGACATTGCAATCCATCCGACCATACTGTTTATCGGCATAAACAACAAAGACGACACAAATATCGCAATCAACATCAAAATTCCACCCATTGATGGTGTTCCTGCTTTCTTGCGATGTTCAAGCGGAACATTTTCACTTATTGGTTGCCCTTGTCCCTGAATTTTGCGCATCAATCTTATAAAGCCACGACCAAAAACAATCATTATCATAAACGAAACAGCAAATGCCGCAGCAAACTGAGTCCATCCACCAGCAAAAAAATGAAATCCACGTTCAATTAAAAAATCTGTCAGCATAAAAAACTCCTTTTTCTTATGCGACTATTTTATCACAAAAAAACGAATATAAACATATTTATTTTAAAATATTCCACCAACAACTGGTTTCTCGGTCGTTTCTTCGTCAAAATGTTGAACTTGATTTGGTGTTTGACCGGGCTTGAATGCTTCGTTTATGATAATTCCATTTGAATCCTGTGACGCTGCGACACCATTACTGCGGTTGACACGCACAAAATTCAATCCGTCTGGCACAGGGAAAGGTTGATTGCTTTCGTTTTTCAATGCAATCCGCATAAAGTCGGCAAATACACGCGCCGCCATATGAGAACCAGCCCCCTTACCCAAAGATTTTGGTGTATCATAACCCAAATAAACCCCGGCAATTAAATTCTTTGAAAATCCAACAAACCATACATCTTTGACATCATTCGTCGTTCCTGTTTTTCCGGCGATTGTGTGTCCTTCGATACGCGCCTGTTTACCAGTTCCGCGTTCAACAACCCCTTGCAAAATAGAAACCAATTGATACAAACTTTGTGCATCAGACAAAGGTTCTGATTTTTCTTCGTCTTCGGGTGGCAAAAGCGATTCGTTCCATTCAATTTGTTTATGTTTTTGTCCACCGATAACATTGCCATATCTGTCTTCGATATAATCTATCATTTTCGGCTGGATGGCATATCCACCATTAACAAAAGCAGAATATCCCAACACCAATTTTTGTAAAGTTGTTTCACCGCTTCCCAATGCCATTGATTCATTTAACGACTTTAAATCCTTTGGATAAACACCAAATCTTTGTGCAGCATCAATTGCGTCACGCACCCCAATTTGTTCAATAAGGCGCACCGCAGGCACATTACGCGATGTTTCCAACGCAAACCTTAATGGGATATTACCCATAAATTTTTTATCATAATTTTCAGGGCGCCATTCTTTGTTATTTTCGCGCCATCCAACAATTGGTGCATCCAATATCAAACTTTCCGGGCTGTATCCTTTTTCCAGCGCAGCCAAATATACAAACGGCTTGATTGTAGAGCCAACCTGGCGATATGCCTGGGTTGCACGATTAAAAGAACTTTCATGGAAAGACCGTCCCCCAGACATCGCAACAATTCGCCCAGTATAAGGATTCATAGCAATAATAGCCCCTTGTAATTTTGGTTCATTTGCAGATTTGCCACTGTTATATGCATCTAATTCTTTGTTCAAAGCCGCCACCGCTGCGCGTTGCAATTCCGGAATAATAGTTGTTTTTATATAAAGCCCTTGGTTATACAAAGTTTCACGCCCAATTGTATCCAACAAATTACGACGCACATCTTCTGCGAAATATTGAAATTCAGGTTCCATTTGTGCAGTAAACCCAGAATTTATATTTAACGGCTCTGCCGCGGCAACTTGTGCTTCTTCCTTTGTAATATAGCCATCAGACACCATGCGTTTTAACACATAATTTCTGCGTTCAATTGCGCGATTTCTATCATTTGGTGCCTTTGGCAGGGACGCAAGGAACGCACATTCTGCCAATGTCAAATCTTTGACCGGCTTATTAAAATACATCAGCGCAGCCGACCCCACGCCATACGCGCGCGCGCCCAAGAATATTTCATTAAGATAAAGTGTCATTATGTGTTTTTTCGAAAAACTGCGTTCCAGGCGCAAGGCAAGTATCGCCTCTTTCACCTTTCTTGAAATTGTTCTGTCCGAAGATAGAAAGAAATTCTTTGCAACCTGTTGCGTAATAGTTGACGCACCGGTAAATTTAGTATCAAACCCCAATGCCCGCATACCATTATTAAAACTGGCGCGAATTATCCCGCGCAAATCAATGCCAGGATGTGTCCAGAAATTTTGATCTTCGGCTGAAATAAACGCATTAACAAGTTGTGGTGGCATATCTTCAAAATCGATAAACACACGTCTTTCTTCGGCATATTCAATCAGCAACGAACCATCCGCGGCATACAAACGCGTTGCAACCGGTGGTGTATAAGCCGCCAAATTTTTATAATCTGGTAAATCATGGCCATAAATCAACACCAACGCAGCCAATCCAGCAATACCAGCGACAATGCACCAAAAAATAAAATTGATAAATATTTTAAAATATTTTTTATAGTTTTTATTTTTCATGAAATTAATTTTATGATAAATGTTTAAACTTTGCAAGTAATGTTTACAAAAACCGGCAATGCGCCGGTTATATTATAATTCTACTTTGCCATTTGTGGCGATAATACTGCCATCTTGTTCGAAAATTTTACCGCCCGCTTCGCGAACCAATAATTCACCGGCCGCCATTTCTGCATAATCAATTGGGTCAGATATAAACGCATCCATTTTACCAGCCGCAACCCATGCGAAATCCAACGCAGGACATCCTGTTTCACGTGCATTTCCGGAAATCACCGGACGAATACCATTTGTATTATAACCAATTGTTAAATCGGTTGGTTCTTTTAAATTAGAAACACGAATTTTTTCAGAATGATATGCAGAAAACACATACGCACCATTACCCGATTCGGCATAATACAATCTTTCATCAATTGGGGAATAAACCAGTGCGATTTTTGTTTCACCATTTGTGCGCAGTGCAAGTGATATTGCGAAATGCGCATCGGAACGAACAAAATTTGCCGCCCCAGAAAGCGCCAACACGAATTCATCGCGACCATCACCGGTTTTTGAAACATCCGGTGTCAACAAACCCGCACTTGGGCGAACAAGTTGCAAATCGGATAAAATACTTTCTTCGATTCGGGCGGCTGCTTTGGCGACAAAGTCGCGTGCGCTTTTCAAAGATTGCTGAAGATTTTCAACCTCTCCAAAATCGTGGCGCAAACCCATAGCAGTATTTTGCAATGCCGCGAACATTTTGTTTAATTCTGTTGAACCTTTGATCAGCAAATCCATATTTCGTCCCCCCGAATCAGAAATCATTAAAATTTGAATCCAGCAAATTTTGCTTTGAATTCTTCGGAACGTTTACCCTTAGCGCCGTCGTTATTGCGTTGACCAGTCCATGCAGGATGATTCAAATTATCCATAGACAAAACCAAATCTTTTTTCACAGAAGAATACATTTTCACCGTTTTACCGTCAGTAGTCGTGACGTTAATTTCGTGGTATTCTGGATGAATTCCTTTTTTCATAATAAAGTCCTTTATTTAAATTACATGTAATAGCCCGGTGATTATACCTGCTTTTTTCACAAAATCAAGATAAAGTTATTTAAATTATTGCGATACCCCGAACACCGCCCGACGGAAACCGGGGTAGCTCATGACGCTGTTCGCGCAGTCGTTCGCACAGTAGAACGCGCAATCAGACGCGGGCCTGTAGTCGTCGTGGAACACCCACGAAGGGGACGCGATATTACATTGATTTCCTCCATCTGGGGTATAACTTGTCGCAGCACACCAACAATATTCCTTTTCTCCGCTGGCGGATGTTAATTCACTTTCCGTTGCTCTACTGGGGTCGCTCCATGTCCAATTATTATTATCACCACTTAATCCACTACAATACGATGTTCCCTTGACCGTTCCATAACTGAAATTCGTTTCCCATTCACTATTATTTAATCCGGCAAAATGACTATCACTACAATCTCCATCTACTTCTTCTTCTGTATCATTGTTCAAATAATAACAATATCCTGTTGAACCTTTGCCTGCATACCATGTTCCATATACACTTGTATCCACATGTGATAAACCACAGGTTAAATCTCTTACACGCCAGCCCTTGAATGTATATCCGGTTCTTGTAGGGATTGTTGCCGGTGGGGTCAATGTGCCATCATATACGCAACTTTGTGATTCACTTGGCACATTTTGTATTTCCGTGTCACCGTTATACCAATGAAGTTGTATTGTGTTTGCCTGCCAATCTGCTTGTAAATTTGATGTGCCAGAATATGTTTGTAATGGATTATTTCTACAATTCGCTGTGGATGCACTTGATGGGATATCTGGGTCGGCAAAACTTGGTGCGGAAAAAACAAAAGAAAAAATTGCAAAACAAATCGTTCCG
>JAZROY010000004.1:0-164257 GCA_045648925.1 Candidatus Enterousia sp. | reverse complement strand
GTTGGGTTAATAACGTCGTGAGACAGTTAGGTCCCTATCTACTGTGGGCGTTGGATATTTGAGCGAACTTGACCTTAGTACGAGAGGACCGGGTCGAACGAACCTCTGGTGTACCTGTTGTCGCGCCAGCGGCACCGCAGGGTAGCTATGTTCGGAACAGATAACCGCTGAAAGCATCTAAGCGGGAAGCTGGTCGCAAGATAAGATATCCCCATGAGTTCAGTTCTAGACTAGGACATTGATAGGATGGCGGTGTAAGCCCTGCGAGGGGTTTAGCTTACCATTACTAATCGAACCATTGACTTTTTATCTTATCGTTTGATTTTTCAAACGATATGCTTGAAGAGAGTGTTAAAAGATTCTTGACATCAAAGATTTTTGAATTATGATATGTTCAACTGGATTTAATTCTGGTGATTATAGAGCGGGCGTCACCCTCTGTTCCATTCCGAACCAGACAGGGAAAAGCCGTATCGCCGATGGTACTTTGGCTTAAGCCACGGAAGAGTAGGTCGTCGCCAGAATTAAATCCAGACGGATGTAAAAACCGAATTTTAACCGCCCGTTTGGGCGGTTTTTTGTTGCAATATTAAATTGGTGTTTTATAATATCCCCTGCGCGAGAGAGATGGTAAAGAAAAGGTTGCAATTATGCATATGTTCAAAAAAAAGCGCAAATTTCCAAATAATTGGACGAATTTATCCGTAGAACAATCTGTGGACAATATAAAATATCTTTTAGAAAATTACAGAAAATATAATATTACTTTACAAAGTGACGATAGGGTTTTAATTGATAATATTATTATTCGCAAGGACAAAGCAAGTATATTAGGGTATACATGTGATGTGTATGTGATAAATAATCGTATATTTACTATTGATGGTTTTATTGGTCAATATATAACACAATTAATTGATTGCTGTAAAAACACAACTGATGAAAAAACTTTGATGGAAAAACTGGAACAATTTGTAAAACAGCATAAATTAGATTTGTATTATATATTTTTGGCTATATGCTTGGCAATTGTGTGCTTTAAGGTTTTTTGTGTCAGTGAAAAAAGCAAACAAAATGAAGAAAAACAGCAAGAACAATTGAAAAAAGTTATCAATGTAAAAAAGCAGCAAGCAAATTTAAAAACACTTCAAATTGCGAATTATCGCAACAGTTTAATGAAAGGTAATGTAAAATAAAAAGGTTTTATAATATGTCGAACAAAGATAAAGTAAGTTACATAGCGCTTTATATAAAATGTGATGGTTTCGCGTATCCTTATCGTGTGTTTTATAAATATAATAATCAAAACATAGTTTATAATAGCACATTTAAAGATACAGTATCTGCGAACTTATTTTTGAAAGAACTTTATGAAAATGTGAATCCTGGATTTTTGCATTATAATTATACTATGCAGGAATACGATGCGAAATCAAAAGATACTTATTTTTTTAATATAAAAAATGATGCGATTAAAAAGGCCTATGAATATGATGGTTTGGCAAAACCTGTATATAATTTGCGTCCATTAAAAAGGACATGTAAAAAATTGTTTGGAAAAGGTTTGAAATCGACAAAGGTAAAAAATGACGGGCAATTAAAAGAATTTTTTACTTGTGCTGGTATTATAAGTGCTGTTTTAATTCCGTCTTTCGCTTTTGTGTCTTATGAATATGTTAAATCACAAAAGATATTGAAAGATATCGATGAAAAGGAAAAACATATTAAAGAAATGGAAAACAAAATCCAAGATTTGGAATATAAAACAATAAATATGATGGATACAATAAAACAAAATAATCGTTAACAAAGGGGTTGATTATGACAAAAAAAACACAACATGAATTTCCAGAAAATTGGAAAAATATATCAGAAGAAGAAGCCATTGAACATATCAAATATTTGCTAGAACATTATAAAGAATATGATATACGCAAATTTGGGGATGATGGCATAGTAATAAATGAAATTAAAATTTACCCGTATAACATAAATTTGCGCCATAATTGTACATTCAAATTTATGCATATAAATCTACAAAAACTGTATAATGACACTGATGAGATATATAAATTGATTCAACAATTGATAAAAGTGTGCAAAGTTGAAATTGAAAAACGGGAACAAGAAAAAGCAATCACTGCAGCAAAAAACGCAAAAAAACAAAAAAGAAAAAAAATTATTTTAACTGCTGTCAGTTGTGCATTTGTGATTGTTGCCCTTGCAGGTAGCGTATATATGGTTAAAGATATATTCAAGACAATAGATAAAGAACGTGCAAGACAAAATAAAATCGAAAAAGAAGTGAAAAAATATGAAAAAACTTTGCCACATTATAATGAATATTTGCAAACACAAAAACAAATTCAAAACTATCGTGACAGTTTAAACCGTGTAACCCGTTAAAAAAAACGCCCGTTTGGGCGTTTTTTAATGTTCATATTGTTGCTGTTTGATTTTTTGTATTCTTTGCGTTATAAGTTGCAAGTTTGTTTCCAAATTTTTCAAGTCCGCTTTTTGTTTTTTTAGCAAGGCAGCATCATTATTTGTGTCGCCTGGATTTTCAAATTCGTTTAATGTATCAATACGCATTTGCGTATCCATTATTTCTGAATTCTTGTTCCATATTGCGCCGACCAAATAATTTTTATCAGATATACATTTTTCCAATTCTTCATTTGTTGATTCGTGAACAGGCGCAACATAAACTGGTGTCACCGGTCTGAATAATTTTGGATGTTTTTCTTTGACTGTTTCAATTATTTGATTGCGATAGATTGCTTTGTTTTCAAAATCTTGAAGGTTCTGAGATGCAATCTTATGAATGCTGTCACGAAGATAACCCAACATTCTATATGTTGCGCTTGGTATTGGTTTTTCTCCAGGTCGAATTTTTGTTGATATAAGTATATTTGTGCTTTTAAAACGGTTGGTTATCATAAAATCTTTGTCATATTGCAATGCCATATTCCAAAATCTTGATAAATATGCTTGGAGATTTGTTAAAACTTCAAAATTATTATCATAAATATCAATTTCTTTGTTGATAAAAAAATCTAGTGAATTTTTCCCGTTAAATTTAAAAGGTGACACAGTCCCAAATCTTTCTGGGTTATAAGACATTTCATTCCACAATGCATCACATATTTTATCAACTGATAAAATGCCGGTGTAAAAATTAACAGGTGTCGGGCTGTTATAAGTAGCATTCAGTCCGTCTGGTGTCCAATCACCGAAATATTTACGATTGACATCGTATTTAATGATGTCATGGACGCGTTGTCTTTCTGCTTTTATGCGTTGTTTTTCTTCTTTTGATATTTTCATATAGAACCACCTTTTGCTTCACATATTATGAATATAATACATTTTTGCATTTTGTCAATAGAATAAGTGGTTTACACGCCTAAAAAATATTTGGCGCCTTGGCCAATGGCAAAAGCGACCAAAGACACAGTGAAACAAACGAGGAGCATTTCATAAAAGTGTTTATAAAACCGATTGTTTCTGTAAAATCCAATGTTAAACAAGTAAATTATCAATACAACCATAAGAAAAACTGATAAAAGTGCGATAACTCTATTTAAAAATATAAAAAATGGCAGAATTAAAAGCGCGCAAGTCGCCATATATGCACCGGCTGTATAAAGCGCGGCACTCATGGCATTTTCTTTGTTTACGGCTTTGACCGCCAGGTAATTTGCTGCACCCATAGATAAACTGGCAGTTATGGATGATACAATACATGAAATTACAATAATATTTGTATCGGCAAAGACAAAACAAAGCCCCGCAATAAGCCCGGTTAGTGACACAAGCGCATCGTGCATCCCCAGAATAATAGCAGATTTTGAATCAAATTCTTTTTTCATAACAATCAAAATAGCATTTTTATTGCATTTTTGCCGCAGGGAAAAAATCGTATTTTTTAGTTGACAATATAATTTTTTGTGCAATAATAAGGTCGTAAAACAAAAAACTAACTTACTCAATCGGGCGGTTTTTCCTTGCATATTGGAAAATATGTTCTATGATAAACCGACGAGAGAGAACAAACAAAAAGGGTAAAATAAATGAAAAAATTTGTTCTTTTTTCTTTAGTTGCATCGTTGTTCTCAACAGTTGCTGTTGCAGACATGTATCGTGAATCTGTTAACACTTGTGACGAAGCAGAAATGCGTGCTGCTTTGGATCGTGCAACACGTGACAATCGCGCTGTTATCACAATCGTAGAATGTGACAATGGTGTTGTTCGCACAACAACTAAACCAAGACCAGTTCCTGCACAACCTGCACCTGTTATGGCAAGACCTGCTTGCGATACATGTGGTTGTATCAATTGCGGAACCCAAGAAGAAGTTGTTAAACGCGAATATTTTGTCCGTGAAACAGTTCAACAATACAAACCAGTTGTTCAATATGTTCCAGCTGGCACATATACACGCGTAAAACCAACTTGCACTCAGGGGTGCTAATTAAAAATGAAATCATCGGCTAACTATGTTAAATGTGAAGAACCTGGCTGTGGCGTTGGTTGCGGAACAATAGTTGGTTTAACGATGTTCATTACCTTTATTGGTGTAATAAGTTTTGTTGATTCTGAACAAGCAGTAAAAAACACAAATATGAAACCAAAAAAGGAAACGGTAAATAGTATAGATACATGTACTAGAATTAAAGACAGTATATGTGTTTATAAAGCAAGATAAAAGACATCACCATTTTGGTGATGTTTTTTATAACAACAAAGATTCAAAATATTTTTTGTATTTGCTTGTGTTAAATAATTATGAAATAATTCATAATGTTATGGTTATTTCGTTGCCTTTTTATATTTCAAATTTTTTGTCTTGGTTTGTTTTGAACAAGGCCGCGCGTCACAGGTTGCGTGGATATGTAAATTGTTTTTTATATACACCGATGATGAAACGTTTTATTAAAAATACATTCGGTGAAGAAACAAAAAATATTCAGTTTATAAGACAAAACACCCCTTCACGATGTGTGTGTGTGATTAACGACAAATATTTTATAAAAATATTCAAAAATAATCTAAAAAATCGTCTTGGTAATTTTGAATTTTTAACGAATTGTGTTGCAAAAAAGTTAAGTGTTAATGTCCCGCATGTTTATATTGCGAAAAATAATCATATGTATGTGACGAAAAAAATACCAGGATTTGGGATATATGAATTTGACAAAAAAATCGTGTTGAAAAATGAAAAGAAAATACTGGCCCAGGTTGATAATATTATATCGCAACTGCAATCAATTGATGTTCGAAAATTTCCGAACGCAGAACGTTTTTGTGTTGCGCTGGAATCTACGACCCAAGATATAGAAACAGAACCTTTGACCAAGGATAGTGTTCTTGCGCATTTTGATTTGAACATAAGGAATTTTTTATTTGATGAAAAATTGAATATTTGTGGTCTTATTGATTTTGACAGTATGGCTGTAACTAACGACAAAAACAAAGACAAAGAAATATTTATGAAATATTGGGAGCGGTATAAAAAATCAAAAAGAAAACACCCGCATTAAAGCGGGTGTTTTTTTGCAACACCCCGAACCACGGTGGTGGGATATTGCTGGTCTACAACTCAGGTCACCGTCGATATCAATCTTTGGGCCTGCCGTGTAAGTAGACATTTGTATTATGTTTTATATTGAAATTATTTTCCACAGGTACGTATTCTTAAATCATCAGAATCTATACCCAATAGATATCCCAACAAAATTAAACCCTTCGTTAGAATGGGTGAAGTTACCATTTGAAAAATGTATGGTTGCGATTTCGACATTCCAATTATCTGCGAAAGTTTTACCAATGAAAAACTTTTCTTTGAACACCAGGCGGCTTTCAACCCATCTGTCCATACTGTCGCGCATAAAAGGACCAATTCCAATTCCCATATACCAACCATCGTATTGCAAAATCGCACTGTCCACAGAAATACCGATTCCCAAGAAATCAAGACCACGGCTAGAATTATAAGCAAAATTACTGCCCACATTCAAATTAAGACGCGAATCAAGCCGAAAGAATTTTATTGGTTGGCTGTATTGGAACATTATAAAAGTTTGTGGATTAAAATCCCAAATTCCTGGCTGAACCAGTTTTAAAAGTGTTCCAGAACCAGTGCTTTGCGTGGCATAAATTGAAATAGAATTCAATTTATCGCCGAAAAACACATTGTTTTCCGCCATCGCATTGGTAGATAGAATTGTCAGTAAAATAGGTATAATCTTTTTCATCAATGTTGATTATAATACCTTTTTTATAAAACTGTCTAATAAAATATTCTGGATAATATGCCCAAAGTTGAATTTTTGTTGTTTACATGGCGCGCCAAAAATGTTATAATTCATCTGTGTGAAGGAATATTGTATGTGAAAAAGCCCAAAATTTGGGCATTTGTGCATATAATAAACGACAGGAGATTTTTATGACATTTCGTATAAATGCAAATTCTTGTAAAAATGCGATGGGGACCGTATTTTTGTTGGCGGCTGCATTTTTTGTATGTTCTACATTGGTTTCAATGCGTTCTGTGTTTGCAGACCCAATTGTTGACACATCTGCCGCTGCACAAAGGACTGGTCGTCAAAGTCCGCGTTCAACCGCGAATAATCGTGCGAATACCGCGCGCACTACGGTTTCAAGGGCAACCACTTCGCGTGCCACAACACAATCTGCATCCAGAACAACCGCATCGCGTGCAAATGTTGCAAATCGGACTACTTCACAACGCGCAACGACGGCGAACCGTTCAACAAATGCATCTTCACGTAATGTTGTATCTCGTAATAATTCTGCAACAAATCGGACAACGAATAACCGTGCGATTCGTGCGCGTACATCAATAACACCTTCACGGGTCAGTGCCTCTGGAAATGTCATGTCAACTGGTTCACGCGCAGTAAGCGGGACAACAACAACATATTCTTATTTGTCTAGTAGATTGTACACGGGTTCATATGCGAACATAATTGATTCGTCAACTGGTTTGATTTCTGCGGATGCGTATTCAAATTGTTTGGAAAGTTATTATACATGTATGGATGAAATCTGCACTGCGCGCAGTGATACCAAGGGTCGTTGTGCGTGCGCTGGTCGTGCTACTAATTTCTTAGAAGCCGAAGCGGCACTGGAACGCGCCAACGAAGAATTGATTAAATTGTCTGGTCAATTATCACTTTTGATTGCGACCAAGGGCAAAGGTAAAGATTTAGAAGCTGCGTTTTCATTAACCGATGCAGAAAAGGTTATGAACTGTGTGTCTTATAAAGAGGCCAAAGATAAACAAGAATGGTGCGATGAACATCCTACATTTACAGACACTGGTGCGGTTGCGGCATGTGGTATGCCATCGTATTGCAGTGAATCTGGCAACAGTTTTGGCTTTGATGTTTCCCGTATTGATGGTTCTTCATCTGACATTTTGGCGCAATTAAAATCTTGGGCAGACGCGAAAGATTTGGCAAAAGAATATACCGAAGATAATACCGATGTTTTGGCATATCGTGTGAACTATATCGCAAATATGGTTAATGATTTGGCATCTGTATCTGTTAATACAACCACAGATGATGCTTCAATCGATACTTTGGCAAATAAATGGGGATATAAATTATTTGAATATGCACACAATAATGTTTGTGGACGCGTTTTGGATTCTTGCTTTAATGGAATATATGAAGCATGCGGAACTCCGGTTACTGTAAAAGATTCTGATGGTAAAACACATAACAAATGTGCAAATGGCGCAACTTCGTCTTGTCCATTTAATTACAACAGTTATATTTCTGTTGTGACCAGCGGTGATAACGAAGGTGATGTAAAATTAAACGAACGCGGGTCCAATAATTCTACTGCATCCACATCTGCGTCATGTTTTGGTTATACAACAACATCATCTGGAACGCGGACTGTTTCATCTGCATCGTCTGACCCGTATTATACTTTGCGTGGACCGGTTGCGGATGCGCGTCGCAGCATTATGCAGAAATATTTGTTGGATGCGAATTCTGCGTGCGATGTTTATGGAAATGCCTTAAAACAAACTGCGCAAAATATCAACTATCAAAAAATCGCTGCGGAACAGGCTTTACACCAAAAACGTTTGGAATTTAAACAAGAAGCAGAAACAACAGCATTGGCAGAAGCAACAGCTGCAATCGAAAACTTTAACGAATGCATAAGCGAAATTTGGGATTGTTATGAAGAATATGAAGAAGAAGAAAGATGGACAACCGCGCGTATAAAGGCATATTGTTCCCAAGTATCTCAGGTTCCACATTGTTATGAAACAATGATTTGTTCACCGTTGAAGACACAACTGACTGCTGTTATCGATATGCCAGATTCAACAAATTGTAAAAACAGTGACGATTTCACACAAAACACATGTCGCAATGTTGTGACAATAAGTGAAATTTTATATGGTACGGGTGAAACTCTTGATAGTATAACTAGTGTCAAGACATCAAAAAATTCCTTGGCAATACGTGGTTATTGTTTGGATCAAACGTTAAATGCTGGTGAACAGGGGTATAGTTTACGTGATTGGCAGAAAGCGAAAACTTATGCTATTTCGTATTATGACACTATGTCTGGACAAACTTATGAATACATGTCACCGTCTTCTTATTCTACGGCATCTTTACCAATGGATATACAGGTGGTTCCAGAAACAAAAGATGGGTATGCTTTTATGGGATGGTGTTGTACAAAGGGTGGTATAGTAATCAATGAATCAGATTGTATCGGTGGTCGTGTGGCAAGAACGGTATCTTTGTCTGCCCAAACAACTGGCTCGCTGGGATGTTATGGAATATGGGAACCAATCACGTATTATGAACAATAAAAATCCCCGTTTGGGGATTTTTTTTACCCTTTACACAAAATCTTTTTTATGATAAAATTAAAGTTAAAGAGAGATGAAATCATTATCGCGTATTTTAACCGTGTGTCTGTGTTGCGTGCCGACTTTTGGCGCGGTTGCAAATGTTGCCACGACATCTGGGTCTAATTTAACTGCGTATAACCCAAGCAATTCTTATAACAATCAATGGGCTACTGTATCAAATGCGCGGTATGACGGAACTGGCACGGCCAAGGTGGATTTTGGGAACTGTAATGCGGTTGTTTTGCGTTGTGCGCAACCAAAATGTAATAATGGCGGATGCGTGGATGCGTCTGTGGCGGCTGCGATTGTCGAAGGGTGCGTAAAATCAAATTCCAAATGTAAACAATACGGCGATGATTTGGTGAATTACATGACAGCACAGTTGGTGGCGAGTTCTAATGCCAAGATAAATCAACAGCAAATGGAATTAGAACAGGCGCGCCTTGCAGCAGAAGCCCAGGCTGCGGCGAACAGTGCACAATCTGAACAGATTTCACAAATGCAAAATCAGATGTACCAAATGCAACAGCAAATGGCACAACAACAGGCAGAATCTGCGCAGCAATTACAAGAAGCATTGGCACAACAGGCGGCACAATCTGCGGCTGCAATTGAAAATATGAAAACAGCGGCGACTGAGGCGGCAAAGCAAACCGAAGCGGGCATAACCGCATACCAACAAGATGCAATCAATCGTGGCGTAAGTGAAGAGGTCTTGGCGCGTCAGCAAATTACTGGTCAAATTCAAACAGAAATCGAAGATGCGGACACATCTTTGGTTGCGATGAAAAAGGCGATGCAGAACGCGTTTGATTATGCGGGCTGTGATGCACGTGGAAATAATTGTACTGGGCCGCGTCGCATAAAGAAATGGCGCGAATTGGCAATTGGCTTTTTAACCCCATACGATAACGCAATTGACAAGATTTATGATGCGTTGGTGACCGCCCAGACAGTTGGTGTAGATTTGTCTGATATCTATATGATGCTTAATAATTCTTGTAATGCCTGGGGACAATATATGTGCGAAAAGGGCGCAGATATAGATTACAGCGGTTCAACCCCGATGTCATGTCCGCAAGATGTACAAGAAAAAGAGATAAACTGTGTTAAAACATGTCCTTCTAAGACCCTTTCAATTCCGGTTGCTGGAGTAGGGACGATTACAAATACAACTTATGACGAAAGTTGTAGGGAAGATTGTAAAAAGCGCATGGGGTGTAAACCATGCACTTTGTTAAAAGTTTTATCTGATAAAGCAGAGGTTTATGAGGGCTGGATTAACCCAACAACAGACAAGGACACAAATGGCACTGTGATAGCATGTGCATCAAATGCGTTGGATAACACAAAATTATTTGCCCGCCGCACAAAAAATAAAAACGGCGCCGGCTTGGTTGATATTGATTTGCTGGACAGATGGTTAAACCAAACAGAACCAAATAAAGTGAAAGGTAACAATGTTCCAGAACCACAAGATTATTGTGGGGTTGATGCAGACGGTAATGAAGAAACCGCATTGTCTTCCGCAGTTTTAAGCCATGTTGTGAATACTGAATCTACAAAATATAATAATATGTCATTTTGTGTGGATATAAACGGTTCATCTTTTAAATCCGTCAATTCAACAGAAGAATGTCCATATATAAATCCTGTATTTGCAATTTGTGATACACATCCATTTAATATTGATGTAAGCGCGGACGAGTGGAGAGACGGAATAACAACCGAAATAGATGAAAATGATAAGGTCACATCATACAATGATAAACAAAGCGATATGAACCGCATAATCGGGCTGAAAGTGACGGTCGTTTCACAACAGATGTATAAACAATATGAATACCTTAATGCCACATTGCGCCGTCTTAAAACCCAATTACAAAAAGCAGTTCTTACTTCGAATCTCGAGGCCGCCGGCGCAAAAAGTGAAACCGGTTCATCATCTGGTGGGCTGGTCGGTGGCAAAAGTGATACCGACAAAGAAATTGTTTTGGCTGGCGCAGAAAATTGTTGGAATTCCAGTAGTCCTAAAAACGCGTATTCTTGCATACAAAACAATTTGAATGTTATAAAATCTAATATTTCCACCAACAGAACAAATGCGGCTAAGCAATTAGCAAAAACTGTCGATGTGGCGAAACAGTGGGATGTTGATGTTTGCGCCAAGAAAGATGAAAAAGGTGCTTGTGTCGGAACAGATAATTGCGAAAAATATGGTCCAAATAAGTATTCTTCAAATAAAGACGATATAACAAAATGTGCAAATGCATTATCTATTGCGGTTGCACGCAAGATAGCCGAAGAAGATAAAACTTCTAATCGATATTCTGGCTGGGGAAATCAACCAAATTAAAATCTTTACCGCCATCGGCGGTGTTTTTTTATCAACCCTCCCCGTCGCTTCGCGCCACCCCGCCCGGGGCGGGGAATAAAAAAGTTCTCCTCCGTTGGAGGAGTACGGCAAAGCCGGGAGGTGGTAAGAGAATTTGTTTTTATGTAAACCGCCTCGTCACTTCGTGTCACTCCTCCATAGAGGGGAACTATTTGCATAAATTTTTCGACAAAATGCTTGACTTTTGGTATAAATAACATATAATTTGCATAAAAGTTTCGACAAAAGCGAAATTTTAAACAACAATAAACAAAAGAGAAAGTAATGGCTACATTTGCAATCTTTCAAACTGGTGGAAAACAATATCGCGTGTCTGAGGGCGACATTGTAAAGGTTGAAAAACTTAATGCCACTGGTTCGGTCGAATTTGACCAAGTGTTAATGGTTGGTGACAAAGTTGGAACTCCGTTCATTGATGGGGCCAAGGTTGTTGCCGATGTAATCGAACAAAAACGTGATGATAAAATTTTGGTGTTCAAGAAAAAACGTCGCCAAAACTATCGCAGAACTGCCGGTCATCGTCAGTACATCACTGTTTTGAAAATTAAATCAATCAAGGCCTAAAGCAGACCCGTAAGCGAAGGAGTTAATTATGGCACATAAGAAAGCTGGTTCAGCATCAACAAACGGACGCGATTCAGCCGGACGCAGATTGGGTGTGAAAAAAAGTGGGGGTTCCCATGTTATCCCAGGTAATATCATCATTCGTCAACGCGGAACATCTGTTCATCCTGGATTGAATGTTGGTATGGGCAAAGATCACACTTTGTTTGCCAAGGTTGCAGGCAAAGTTTCCTTTAAACGTGGAAACGGCGACCGCAAAACTGTATCGGTTGTCCCAGACAGCGAATCAAAATAAAAAAAGTCGCCCCAATCGGGGCGATTTTTTTTGTTTATAAAAATAAAATATATTCTTTTCATTTTTTACTTGATTGATTTTTCGTATTTGTTCTATCATTGAATAAAGGAAGGAAAGAAATATGCAACGTTTCTCGTTCTTTGTATTGTGCATGATGTGTGCAAATGCCGCAAATTCTGCGTATTTGCCAACTGTGGATGTATCACGCGGGGGGGTGTCTGCGCGTGCTGCGTTTGGTGAAGAAATTGCACCGATTCAACAACCAAAAAGTGAAAATGTTGCATCTGTTTCACAAAAAACTGACAAAAAAGTTGTGGCACGCAGTGCGAAAAAATCTGTCGATAATAATGTTGCGGTAAATGTTGATGTGTTACGCCCGAATCGTCCACATTCTGATTTGTGGGTACGTAGCAACAGCGTCGAACAACCTTTGCGTATGCCGCGTATGGATGAAATAGCGGTACTTGATTCTGATGCTGTTTTACCCGAAGAAAATTTAGATTCTGCGCCAAAATTGATTGCGCGGGACGAAGCATTGAACGAATTAAAACAGTTGCGCAGCGAAATCGCAAGATTATCCGCATTACAGCAAGAATCAATTGCGCACGCGCGCCCTGTGACTGTGCGGACACCAATAAGTGGCGAAACAAAAATAACACCTGCGGTAAAAAGTCGGGATGAATCTGCGGTACGCCGTGAAATTGTTCCAATGGAAACAGAAAAAGAAATCGCGCGCAGGGGTATTTCAAATCGTTTGGAAGAACCGAAAATTGCTTCGGTTGGTGACATGTCAAAAATGTCCCCAAATGAATTAAAGAAAGCATTTAGAAAAACTTATTTATCAGAAAACAAACATTTATCAACATATGAAGTTGCTGCTGCCAGCAAGTATGACACTTTAAGTGATGTATCCGTTGGCATCGAAGGTTTTAACGCATCACGCGATTTATCTGAAATGGACGCTGGGGTTCGCCCGATGGAGGTTAAAATATCTTTCTTTAACAACGATTCTGGGCTTTCGCGCGATAATTATAATTTGTTAAGCGAAACAGCATCTATTGTTGTTAATAATCCAAAACGTGCTGTTCAAATTGGTATACCAGAATCTGTGACGCAAAACAAAGACACGCGTAAACTGGCAGCACGCAGATTGGCTATTGTGGAACAGGTATTACGTGATACAGGTATTGCAGAACAAAGAATAGTGCCTGTGTTATCACAGCGCGATGGGGATGAATTTGTGTTGCGTATAATTTCTGGCGAGACATTTGAATCTTTGAATCAGCAAAAGCGTGATACTTTTGGGAAAAGTGGTTCCAGAAAAACTTATAAAAATATGTCGTGGTAAAATTATTTAATCAGATTTTAAATTTCGTCTATCCCCCGGTTTGTCCCGTATGTAGAGATTTTGTTGAACATCATGGTATGCTCTGTCCTGCTTGTTGGGCGAATTTTAACTGGATATCAAATCCAAAGTGTTTTAAATGTGGTTATCCGTTTCCGGCAGACCTTGATTTGGGTCCAACACCAATGTGTCCGCACTGTGCGGCTGGTGAATGTGAATTGGATTTTATTCGTTCTGCTTGTGTTTATGATGATGTTTCGAAAAATATTATGTTACCGTTTAAACATGCGTCACAATTGAAATATCAAAAGTTAATGTCGCGTGCAATGATAAATTGCATTCAAGATTTAAATATGGATGTTGATATAGTTATGCCTGTGCCATTGGCAAATCGGCGCTTATTCAAACGCGGATATAATCAGGCAACACTACTTGCACGACCAATTGCGAAATATTTTAATGCGCATTTGGATGTTGATTCTTTATCACGAAAATATAAACCAGATATGGGACATAAAACATCAAAACAGCGCCGCGAAAATGTTTATGGTGTTTTCAAAATTAAAAATATTGATAAATTAAAAGGTAAAAAAGTTTTACTTGTTGATGATGTTATGACAAGTGGTGCAACATTTTATGAATTGAATCGTGTTTTACGCAATGCGGGGGTTTCTGCCGTATACGCAGTTTCTTTTTGTCGTGTAGTTCATGCTATTTAGTGTTTAACACTGCACAAAGATTGCTGTAAAAAATTTGCCAATTCTAATTCAGATTTATTCATTGTTTGGGCGGTTTCTTGTAAATCCATTTTTTCTCTTACTGTGTTCAAGATATCCAGCATATCTTTTTGTTCATGTGTTAGTGGTTTTTCGTTTCCTTCATCCCATTTCACAGCCAGCACATTTTTGTTGTTTACAAATACGCTGTAATGATTGGTTGCCCACCCATTGATAACAGATAAAACTTCACGACCGTTTTTACCGAAAACAGTATATTTGTCACCTGTGTTCATTTTTGTGTGAATCAGTATATTGTTGTGAATAATTTCTTTAATAAGCATTTTTATAACTTTGTTCATAATTTCCCCGTTTTTTTACATACAAATAATATGCTTTTTGGGTGCAATTTTCACTAGGAATCTTTTGTGGGGCTATTACTTGATTTTGCGTTTTTTATCGTGTAAAATTCCGACATTGTAAATTGTGAGGCAATTATGAATATTGAATTGGGTAAAAATATAGATACACGCGAATTAGAAACCAAGATTCAAAAGTTTTGGGATGAAAATGATTTTTGGTCTAATGATGTAGAAAGTAATAAGAAATCTTTCTGTGTGATGATGCCACCACCAAATGTGACTGGTAATCTGCATATGGGACATGCGTTGGATAATGTGTTAACAGATATTATTTGCCGTTATAAAAGAATGGCTGGGTTTGATGTTTTATGGCAACCTGGCACAGACCACGCGTCAATTGCCACACAATTATTGGTAGAACGTGATTTGTCTAAACGCGGTATAAATCCACATAGTTTATCATTGGATGAAAAATTAGATTATGCTTGGAAATGGAAAGAAGATAAAGGTGGTCAAATTTTAAATCAATTGCATATACTGGGGGTGACACCTGTTTGGAAACGCGAAAGATTTACTATGGATTCTGGTTTGTCGCGTGCGGTTACTAAGTTGTTTGTCAAGATGTATAACGAAGGTTTAATTTATCGTGAAAAACGTCTTGTGAATTGGTGTCCAAAACAGCAAACTTCGGTTTCTGATTTGGAAATAGAAACACGTGAAGAACATGGTAAGTTTTATTATTTCAATTATCCACTTGTTGGCGGTGGTTTTGTAGAAATTGCGACTACAAGACCCGAAACTTTGTTTGGGGATAAAGCAATTGCGATACACCCAGAAAATGAAAAGTTGAAACATTTGATTGGAAAGAAAGCGATAATTCCATTAACAAATATTGAAATTCCAATTATCGCAGACGAACATGCAGACCCAGAAAAAGGAACAGGTGCGGTAAAAATTACACCTGCGCATGATTTTGATGATTACGAGGTTGGACTTCGTCACAATTTGGAACCACTTTGTATTTTAACACCAGACGCCAAATTAAACAACGAATCTGTTGTGCCAGAAAAGTATCGTGGCATGGACAGATATGTTGCGCGTAAAGAAATTGTCGCAGATATTGAAGTGGCTGGTTTAATGGTAAAAATAGAAGACAAAATTATTCCTACACCATATTCTCAACGTGGGAATGTTCCTGTGGAACCTATGCTAACAACACAGTGGTTTGTTGATGCAAAGAAATTGTCTGTGCCTGCGATTAAAGCAGTCGAAGAAGGTAAAATAAAATTCTTGCCGGATCACAGATATAATTTATTCATGGCATGGATGCGGGAAATTCGCCCATGGACAATTTCTCGTCAATTATGGTGGGGACATCATATACCTGCATGGTATGATGAAAACGGTAATGTTTATGTTGCTGAATCAGAAGAAGAAGCGATTAAACAATCTGGTGGTAAAAAATTAACCCGTGACCCAGATGTTTTAGATACTTGGTTTTCTTCGGGGCTTTGGCCATTTTCAACTTTGGGCTGGCCAGATGAAACATTGGAATTGAAAAAATATTATCCCACAGATTTGTTGTATACCGCGGCAGATATAATCTTTTTCTGGGTTGCGCGTATGGTAATGATGGGCATGTATGTAATGGGTGATGTTCCGTTCAAGACGGTTAATTTCCACGGGTTGGTGCTTGATTCCAAGGGGCAAAAAATGTCCAAGACCAAGGGCAATGGTGTTGATCCGCTAACTGCGGTTGACAAGTTTGGCGCAGATGCATTGCGTTATTGGATTGCGACTGCACCAATTGGAACTTCGCTTAGATACAGCGATGAAGAGGTGAAACGCGGTTCTAAATTGTTAACTAAATTATGGAATGCATCAAAGTATGTGTTGATGAATTTAACTGATTTTGACCCGAAAACAGCCAAGGAAATTCCAGTAAGTGAAAGATTTATCGAAGATAGATGGGTGCTTAATGAATTGAATAAAACAATTAGTGACACGCGCAAAAACCTGGATAAATATGATAACTTTAATGCACGTGCTGCGATTGATACTTTCTTTTGGGATATATTCTGTGACCAATATCTTGAATTCATCAAGGATAGATTTTGGAGTCCGGAAAAGTATAGTACAGAATCTAAATTGTCTGCGCAATGGACATTATACACAGTGTTGCGAAACATAATTGGTCTTTATGCGCCGTTTATTCCGTTTATTACCGAAGAATTATGGCAAAAGATTTATAAAGATGCGGAAGGTGGAAAAACATTGCACCTGACCGCATATCCAGAACCCAAGGACGAATACAACACAGATGTTGAAACGATGAATATTGCGCTGGATATATTAAAAACAGTTCGCGGGCTTCGCACAGAGCGAAAGGTTGGCAATGGTGCAAAACTTGAAACACTTACGATACCAAGTGATACACCAGAAATTTTGCACGGGTTAATTAAATCTGCATCGCGTGCAAATAATATTGCATTGGGAAACGGTATTGATTTTGTTGTTGCTGAAAACTTGTAAAAATGTAATAATTAGTTCATATGAGAGAGGTTATCAATGATAACAAAATATACAAAAGAGGGAAGATTAAAAACATATCGATGTGATCGTTATGGTTTTTGGCGCCCCGTTGCTTTGATGAATAAATTGCAGGGGCTGGCTACAACACACGCAGAAATGTTGGGTGCGGGACCAAGATATTGTGCATCAAAGAATATTGCATGGGTGTTGACACATATGTTTGTAGATGTTGTTGATATGCCACGCATAGAAGAAGAATTGGTTTATTCTACTTGGCCGGCAAGCAGTGGCCCTGTGCGTTCTGAACGTGATTTTGAAATCAAAGACAAAAACGGTAAGTTAAGGGTCCGTGCAATATCTCAATGGGTATTGATTGATTTGCATACTCGTAGACCTGTTCGTTTATCTGATTATTTTCCTGATTGGGAATGTGTACCGGAACGTGTATGGGAACGCGAATTTGACAAAGGGCCCGATTTTATCCCAACAAAAAGTTCTGTTGTGGCATGTCGTTTTGATGATATTGATATAAATCAACATGTAAATAATGCTGTTTATACTACATGGGCAACAGAAAGTGTTGGTTTTGACTATCGCAATTCACATAAATTGCGTGGCATAGATTTATATTTTGAACACGAAATAATGCCTCAGACATCGACTGTCCGTATAGAGGTCGCTTTTGATGGCAATACAACGCGTCATAAAATCATGACAAACGAAATAGAACACGCGAAAGTAATTTGTTATTGGGCAGATAGATAAATTTTGTTTGTATAAACTATAAAAAAACCGCCAAACGGCGGTTTTTTTAATTCACTGCGGATACTGCCAAGCGTTTACGACCACATGCACGGCGACGGTTTAAAACATCGCGTCCGCTTTTTGTTGCCATCTTTTCACGAAAACCATGTGTTTTAACACGACGAGTTTTAGATGGTTGATATGTTCTTTTTGTTGCCATTGTTAAATCCTTTAAGTGCTGAACCCTATTTAATCATATGTTTTTTCAAAACGCAACTATTTTATTTACTTTTTACCAATCCCAGTTTTTTAAGACCTTCTAAAAACAAATACCAGACAAAAATTGCCGCAAATAATTTCCAGAACGGTAAAAATACATTTTGTGGTTTCATTTTTTACAACCCTTTGTTTCTTTACTGTTATTATAATACATGGTTTGTTTTTGTCAATGTTTTTAAGCAGTATTTTTTTGTGCTTTTTTTTGCTTTATTTCTTGACCAAATGGTTAAATTTTTGCTACGGTTTATGTATCAAAAAACAAGGGAAAAAGTAATGTCTGAAATAAATGAAACAAATAATGAAATTAACGAAATCAAGGTTCCACAATCACCAATCGAACATGAAATGCGCACATCTTTTTTGGACTATGCGATGTCTGTTATTGTGGACCGCGCATTGCCCGATGTCCGGGATGGTTGTAAACCAGTGCATCGGCGCATTTTATATGTTATGAATGATGTTGCGCCTGCGACAAAATCAACGGTAAAATCTGCGCGTATTGTCGGTGATGTTATGGGGCGTTATCATCCACACGGGGATTCTTCTATTTACGAAGCAATGGCGCGTATGGCTCAAGATTTTTCTATGGGCGAAATGCTGGTCCAGGGGCAGGGTAACTTTGGTTCGCGCGATGGCGATAAACCTGCTGCTATGCGTTATACAGAAGCGCGTCTGTCAAAACTTGGCGCATCGTTAATGGAAGATTTGGACAAAGACACTGTGGATTGGCAGCCGAACTTTGACGGCACATTACAAGAACCAATCGTTTTGCCGACTAAATTTCCAAATTTCTTGGTAAATGGTGGGTCTGGTATCGCGGTTGGTATGGCGACAAATGTTCCGACATATAATCTGGGCGAAGTGTGCAACGGTATTTTGGCGATACTTGATAATAAAGAAATTACTGATGATGAACTGTTTTCAATTATCCCAGGGCCAGACTTTCCAACCGGTGGAATTATTATGGGGCATGCTGGTGCTTACAAGGCGCACACAACAGGGCGTGGTTCGATAATCGTTCGTTCTAAAACACATTTTGAAACTATACACGACCATCCTGCGATTATTGTTGATGAATTGCCGTATCAAATTAACAAATCGCAATTGATAATCAAAATTGCAGAATTGGTCAAAGATAAAAAAATCGAAGGTATCACCGATATTCGTGATGAATCATCCAAGGAAGGTTTGCGTGTGGTTGTTGAATTAAAACGCGACACTATGCCAGAGGTGGTTTTGAATCATTTATTCCAAGATACAGAAATGCAATCTAATTTCCCGGTGAATATGATGGCGCTTAACCGTGGTCGTCCAATGTTGTTTACTGTGCGGACGGTTTTGGACGCGTTTATCGAATTCCGCGAAGAAGTTATTCGCAGAAGAACTATATTCGATTTGAACAAGGCGCGTAATCGTGCACATACATTACTTGGATTATCTGTTGCGTGTGGCAATTTGGACGAAGTGATTAAGTTGATTAAAGAATCTGCAAACCCAGATGAAGCAAAGTCCGCTTTGTTATCACGTGGTTGGGCTGCATCTGATATCGAAAGTTATATCAATTTGATTGATGACCCAAACACAGAATACAAAGACGGTATGTTTTATATGAGTGAAGACCAAGCCAAAGCAATTCTTGAATTGCAATTGCATCGTTTAACTGGTTTGGAACGCGATAAGATTCATAATGATTTAACAGAACTTGGCGCGGTTATCAAAGATTTATTGGCAATTCTTGGAAGCCACGAACGCATCGTTCAAATTATTCGCGAAGAAACAACCGCTGTGCGTGATAATTGGGCGCAACCAAGACGCAGTGAAATTTCCGATGCAGAAATTGATATCGATATCGAAGATTTAATCGCACGTGAAGATATGGTTGTGACTGTATCAAATACTGGATATATCAAACGCGTTGCGCTGGATACATATCGTGCACAAAAGCGCGGGGGCAAGGGGCGCAATGCGATGACAACCAAAGAAGACGATTATGTTGTAAATGTGTTTGTTGCAAATACGCATACGCCACTGTTATTCTTCTCGTCCAAGGGGTTGTGCTATAAATTAAAAACATATAAATTACCAGAAGCCTCTGCATCGGGCAAGGGTCGTCCATTGGTGAATTTATTGCCATTGACCGAAGGCGAAACAATAACTGCAATTTTGCCAGTCCCAGAAGAAGAGGTTAAACGCGTTGCAGAATCTGGAATGGAACATTTCCTTATGTTTGCAACTGCATCTGGAACAGTGCGCAGAAATCGTATGTCTGATTTTGATTCAATTCGCGCAAATGGAAAGATTGCAATGAAATTAGACGAAGGGGATTCGTTGATTTCTGTTCTTCCTTGTACCGAAGACCAAGATGTGTTTTTATCAACATATCGTGGCAGATGTATAAGATTCGCAGTTCCAGAAATTCGTATATTTGCTGGCCGTAATTCAACGGGTGTTCGTGGATTATCTTTACAGAAAGATGACCATATTATCGGTATGGCAATGTTAAATCATGGTGAATCTGATTCTGTGGTGCGTGCCGCGTATGTAAAGCAAAGTCGTGCTTTGCGCCGCGCACAAACCGGTATCGAAGAAGAAGCGGATGCAGATGAAGAAAACACAACATTGGTGCTATCGGATGAACAAATGGCCAAGATGGCATTAACCGAAGAATTCATTTTGACAATATCTGAAAATGGATTTGGTAAACGCACATCTTCTTATGAATATCGCCTTACCCATCGTGGTGGTAATGGCTTTACCAATATTAAATTGGGGGGTAAAAATACCGCGGTTGCTGGGTCGTTCCCTGTGACTGATGACCAAGATATTATAATGGTGACAAACGGTGGAAAAATCATCAGAACACCGGCATCGGATGTTCGTATCGCGGGTCGTTCAACAGCGGGTGTGACATTATTCAGAACCGCCGAAGGGGAAAAAGTTGTATCTGCAATCGCAATTGAAAAGGCAGAAGAAGAAAACAATGACGAAGTTGAAACGGTAACAGAAACTGTTGCAGAATAATAAGGTATAGCAGGCATGACAAATAATGGTGAATATTTTATTCCAATTAACGAAGTCGTAAAACGGCTTGATGTGCCTGCCTATACCTTGCGGTATTGGGAAAAACAATTTCCTGGTGCAATTCGCCCGGTGACTGGTGCTGGTAATCGCCGGTATTATCGCGGTGATACAGTTGAAAAAATCGCCACGATAAAATCATTGCTTTATGACAAAGGGATGACAATTGCCGGTGTAAAAAAGATTCTTCATAATGGGACTTTTAACGCGGAAAAAAATATTGCGAAAACACCGGTAAATACCGGGAAAAAAGATGTTGAAATATCCGCACTTGATATGGGTGATATTGAATCTGCGATAAAGTTGTTAAACCAGGCAAAATCATTCTTGGAATAATTATAATTCCCGGCAAAAACACATCAAAAAAATGTTCAAAAAAGCCGGGACGGTTTATTTAATAAATTACTTTAATTATACAAAAAAACCGGTATTTACCGGCTTTTTTTAATTATTTTCTAAGTCCTGTTTTGTTATCTATCCAGACCTGTTCGCGCGCGATTTCCATTATTGGCATATCATACTTGCTGTCAGAATAAGCGCGAACAACATTTGGAATATATTTGTGTTCTTGTGCCCATTTATCCAGTGCCACGACTTTATTTTTGCCCCAGCATAAAAATTCATATTTCCATGGTTTTTCTTTGTTCATTTTTGAACACATAATCGCATCAAATTTCATATCATTAACCAAATCTGGAATTAAATAATCGGGACTGGCAGAAATCAAGACAACTTTATTCCCAGCGGCTTTTTCTTTTGCGACTTGTTCTGCTGCCCATCCAAAGCGATTTCTTTTATGTATCTTTATACAATCTTTGGCAAAATTATGAACCATTTTCGGTGTAATGAAATTGCGAATAGTTTCGCGCCACCAAAGTCCACCATGATTAAGACGCGCCCCAATAATTCCAGCAATCACAAAAGGTAAAAATAACCATGGACGAATTGAATGTTTAAAACAATATTTAAAAAATTCACGATTTGAATCACTGGCTGATAATGTGCCGTCAAAATCAAAAACAACTATATCTTTTTTTTGCAACATATTTAATCCTGTTTTTGATTGATTCTATTTTAATCTGTGCAATTTGTCACGCAATTTTTCCATTATGAAGAATATAGATGGTGTTAATGTGAATGTTCCCACCAATGAAGCGCACATACCACCAATCATAACAGCACCCATTGCAACCTTCATACCGTCATTGGACCATAATTGAGGAATCATACCGGCAACGACTGCGATAGTTGTCATCCAAATCATGCGTTTTTTGTCCATCAATTCAGCCCATAATACTTTTTTAGCATCTTCGCCACGTTGAATACGCGCAACCGTTGGTTCCAATACCAATATGTTGTTATTAACCACCAGACCGACCAACATAATAAATGCCATCATTGCACCAACATTTAAAGATGCGCCAGATAAAAACAACACTATGAACACACCTGTAAAACTGGTAATAATAGATGTTGCGATTGTGAACGGATGTATAAAAGAATTCATAATTGCCGCCAACAACATAAATGTTAATATGGTTGCCAATAAAAATGCCTGGGCAATTTCACCTGTGGTTTCTGATTGAATTTCTGACATACCTGCAAAAGATGCGCCATATCCGGGTTCCCAATCTATTGTATCCAGATAATCTTGAATTTTATTTTGAACCGGTCCAATTGTTGATTTACCAATATTAATGTCTATTTCTGTCACGCGATTTTTATCAACACGATAAATGTTTGATGTTGCAGGGACATCTTCCAGTTGCCCCAGCTGAGAAAGAGCAACCATACCTTTATGAGAATTAACATAAACACTATCGAACATAGATTGTTTTTTAAATTGTTTTTCAAATTCCAAAATAATTGGATATTCGTCGCCTTGCTCTTTGTATTTATAAGTATCATTTCCAAATAACGCAGTTCGAAGTGTAGACCCAGCTTGGGCATTTTTTACACCCCAAAAATTCATCTTTTCATCATCAGGAATAAAACGAATTTCATTAGCAGGTGTTTGTTGTGCCATAACTGCACTTTGGACTTCGTCTATTTGATTAACAGCATCAATAATTTGATTTGCATAATTTTCGCGTTTTGCGTCATCTTCGCCATAAATATTCAAAACCATATCAGAACTTATTGCGGAACTGCTGATGTTTTCGCCAGCACGAATTTGAATTTCAGCATCACTTATATCTGATAAAGTTGGTAATATTTTTTGGGCTAATTTTTTATCAGAGATATTACGTTTTGATACATCTACCAAAGACACCTTGATACTTAGATTTTGTAAACCTTTATCACCGATTTTTATTGTGGTAGATTCAATTTCTGGGAATTGTTTTAAACGCGTGTCTATTTCTTTGGCAATAGATTCAGATTTTGCATAAACACTGCCCATTGGCGCACGCGCGGTAATGGTAATTTCATTTGCATCTGTGGACGGTGAAAATTCATTACCGACAAAATTCATCAACTGTGATGATAAAATCAGTGCAACCAATGCGCCACCAACAACCAGCCAAGAATGTTGATATTGATATTCATACCATTTGTGCATACGTGAAGCATTGTCCTGTTTTTTTGTTTCTTTAATATCTTGATTTTCTTGGATTTTATCTTTGTTGGTTAATCTTAATAACTTTGCAATCATCATTGGTGTCAAAGTGAACGAAAACAGCAAAGACAACAAAGTCAGATACACAACTGTCATACCGAATTGCAACATAAATTGACCTGCGATTCCACCCATAAAGGCCAATGGTAAAAACACCACAACATTTGTTCCGACACCTGCCAATACTGGTATTGCAACCTTTCGGGTTCCGTCTTCTGCTGCGTGTTCTGGGGTTTTACCAGCACGCAATTCGTTCAGCGCAGATTCAATTAAAATAATAGCATTTGATACTAATGTCCCAAGTGCAGTTGCATATGCCAAAAGTGTCATTGCGTTAATCGTAAAACCAGAACCATTCATAAGGAAAAATCCAGAAAGCAATGATGCAGGAATCACAACACCTGCGATGATGGTAGAGCACCAATTGCGTGTAAATGCTAATAATACCAAAATAGTGAACAAGATACCCAAAATAATACCATAAATAGTGCTGGTTGTGTCTTCGGAAACATGGGTTGAAGAATCAGATACTATCTGCATTGTGGCATCTGGAAAATGCGATTTCAAATCAGATTCCAATTCTGGCATATTTTTACGCAGTGCTTTTGATATTTTAATTGCATTACCATCACTTGCCTTGACAACAGACATAATCACAACATTTTCTCCGTT
Source organism: Candidatus Enterousia sp. (assembly GCA_045648925.1). Classification (GTDB taxonomy): domain Bacteria; phylum Pseudomonadota; class Alphaproteobacteria; order Rs-D84; family Rs-D84; genus Enterousia. Next base: position 139,746 of record JAZROY010000004.1, on the reverse strand, counting down.
ATAAAACGCGCCTTTTTCAATATCGCGCATCGCATCTTTTACAGATGCAATATCTGATAATTTAAAAGTTTCGCCCTCTATCGTTGTTATTTCAAGATTCGCAATTTCATCAACACTTTTGAATTCACCAACGAATCTAACATTTTCAGAATTGATGTCTGTTTCAATTTTTCCGCCTGGGACATTTAAATTTCGCATCGCGATTGCAGATACTATATCTGTAATTGTTGCGCCACGCGCAGCCATTAAATCTGGGTCCATCGCAATACGGACAGCGCGTTGGCGACCACCAAAAGTATTAACAGATGCAATACCTTTGATTGCGGTTATTTTATTAGAAAGTGTATCAGTAATATATTTTTCAACATCTTTTGGGTCACCACCACGAATAACAATATCCAGCACAGGTGTCTGCAAAGGGTTTAATTTTGCAATCACTGGTTGTTTTAAATCATCTGGAAATTCATTGGCCAGACCGTCTATTTTTGCCTTTACTTCGTTCGCCTTGTCATCAACATTTACACCCAAATTAAATTCAGACATAACAAAGGCGCTGTTTTCATAAACTTGGGAAGTAATTTTTTTTACCCCTGCAACTTCGGACATTGCGTTTTCTGCTTTCTTTACGACTTGGGTTTCAATTTCTGCGCTTGATGCGCCTGGGTAAATAAATGTTGCTGTCACATATGGAAATTCTACGGACGGTGTTCGTTCAATGTTCATCTTTGGAAAAGATACAATCCCCAACACGACAAAAAACAGAACAAACATAATTGTTGTGACAGGTTTACGAATAAAGAATTTCAACATTTTATTTCCCCTTCTACTATTTTATGATTTTTATTTTTTCATTGTTTTTTACTTTGGATAAAATCAAAATATCGCCATCTTGGATACCAGATTTTATTAAAACATTTTGTGCGTCCCTATCTTCGATAACAACATCACGAATCTCGGCAACCCCGTTGTTTGCAATGTATACAGAGTTTCCATTTGTTGCCGATACAGGAACATAAAAACCAATTTTTTCTTTTTCAATATATTGAAGCCCATTTTTGCAACCAGATGTTTTTATAATATGCATACCTGAATCTAAATCAATCTTATGCGATACAGAAACTATTTTACAATTGCCAGATTTTTGCCCTGGTTTAAAAATATTAAGGCGCGCACCAGATATAAATGCAGTATTGTTTTTGATTGTTAACGGTTCATATAAAATACCATTAGTTTTTTTCATAAGTTTTGTTTCAACCGGGGTTCCGTTATCAAGATTATTACGAGTAATGTTAAAAACCGGAAAATTGTGTTCTTTGGCGACAGCATAAAATCTGTATCCGAATATGCCGACAACAGAAATCACAATAATCAAATAAATTATATTTTTTGATTTTTTCGTGTTTAATTTTTTTATCACAATATCAATTTTTTGTTTGTAATTCATTTTATTCACCCAATTTTTTAACAGATTCTTTCGACATTAAAATATTGTATTTCGCATTTAATAGCGCCATATCCATTTGATACAAAGCGCTGGATACATCAGATAATTCTATGGCAGATGTTTGACCGGCTGCAAAACGATTTGCAGAAACATCATATGCCTTTTGTGCCAGGGTGTGCGCTTCGTTTAATTTTTCCAAATTGTCACAAAGATGTTTGTATTTATTAACCGCAGTATTATATTCTTCGGTTTTTAATTTTTTTGACTTGTCCAAATCTTGACGCGCAGATTCTGCATTCATTGCTTCCACAGTCGCGTTTGCAGAATGCAGACCACCACTGAATAAAGGAACCTGTAAAGCCAGTCCCCAATATGCAGATTGACTGCCTTCTTTGTCAAAGATATGATTTATGTCGTTGCCCATTGCATAGTATGAATACGAACCCACTGCCGCTAATGTTGGATATGCACCCGCGCGTTTAGACGAAGCATTTGCTTCATACATCTTAATTTGTTTTTGATAAATGTCCCATTCTGGATTGGATTTAAGTTTTGTTTCTGGTAATGGTTCAAAAGAATCTGGAAATTCATCGGTTAAAACTATTTCTTCATTTTCATCAATTCCCGCCATAATTTTCAACATTCTGTATGCGGTATCACGGTTAAATTCAGCATCAGATAAATTGATTTCTTTTGTCGCGATATCAGATTCAATTTTAATCAAATTGCTTTTATTGGCGCGTCCCGCAGCGGTTAAATGTTTGCGTGCAGCACGTGCATTATCCAGGTTTTTTTGCGCGGCCGCCACAATACCATCTGTCATTTTCGCGGTCCAATAAAGATTTGCCGCGGCATATTTTACCTCTCGCTTGGTTAATTCGCGGGCAGATCTTGACATATCAATTGCATCGTGAACTGCATCCACTGCATTACCGATTTTTCCAAAAGTATAAATTGGTTGTGTAATTTGAACCCCCGCAGAAAACATATTATCTGGAATTTCACCCAGTGGCACAGGCAAAGAATGTTCCAACATTGCACCGATTTCAGATGGTATTTTTACCCCATTCGAATCCAGTGGACGAATTGGGTCTATCAAATTCATATAAGAAACTGTCCCATCAACTGACATCCAACGATTTGCATTAACAGCGCTTAGTTGTGCTTTTGCTTTTTTAACATTTGCTTCGGCTTTTTTTACATCATTGGACTCTGCAACAATCTTATCTGTCGCGTCTTTTAATGATAAATCCAAGGCACTTGCATTTGAAATCGCGCAAATTGCGCATAAACAATAAAACAAAAACTTACGCATTTAATGCCTCCATCTTTTTCAAAATTTCGTTCACGGTCCGCATTGATTCCGCTAATTTGTCTTCTTCTTCTTCGGGTAAAACCTTGCAGAGTTCGCTTAGTGCGCTTACGCGTTTATCTATTAACTTTTCTGCTAAATTTTTGCCAGATTTAGAAACTTCGTACCAAACATCGCGATGGTCATTTGGGTCATCAGAGCGCACAACCAGTTTTGCCTGTTCCAGTTTGCGCAAGATTCCACAAAGCCCCGCAGTAGAAATTGCCTCACGATTGGCGAAATCTTTTAATTTGATTTTCCCAACCAAATAAAGACGGATTAAAAAAGACATCTGTTGTCTAGATTTTTTGGAACCGTGTTCAAAAACAGATTGTAATCTGCGTGAAAAACGCGCAAGAATCTGCATGTTTTCAGCCACCAAATGTGTCACTTCTTCGTGTGTCATATTTGACCCCCTTGATAAATATTAAAAAATTAAATCATTAAAAACTTTAATGATTATATGTACATTGATTTATAAAGTCAAGCAGAGATTCGTAAAATATTGTAATTTTTATATTTTATTATTGAAAAAGTTAAAAAGGCATATATAATAACGAGAGTCCTTGGAGCGTCGTCTAATGGTAGGACAAGAGATTTTGGTTCTCTTTATCATGGTTCGAATCCGTGCGCTCCAACCAGAATAAACAAAAACACCCTTTTGGGTGTTTTTATTTATTCCTGGGCGCACGGATACGCCAGAGCGAAGCGCATGGCGAATACGCAGATGAACAATTAGCAACCGTGCAAAAACGGATATTTTTAATAGAGTTTTTGCCCAGCGGTTGGTTATTGTTTATCAAGGTCTCGTGCGCATTCCAGAGAATTTATGTAAAGTACTAATAATTGATATTGCAAATACCTAGTTTCTTGGTTAACATAAATGAGAACCAAAGGATGGAATATGAAAAAAATAATATTTATAAATTTATTATTATGTTCTTGTGCTGGTCTTTTTACACCGCAAAAGCCGGCAGAAACTATACGAGACCCTCAGTGTTTTACATCTCGTATGATAAAAATAGCACAAGTTGCGGATGATGTTGTTTTGGTTAAATTGTATTATTGTGATACTTCTTATCCTAACTGGGAAAAACGTTGCAGTTCTGGCTATGCAACTTTGCAAGATAATGGTAATTTGTTTGCCGTTGATAAAAAAGAATTTGGCACGATTGGTCCAGATAATTTGTATGATGATATGAAATTAATGTTGATAGATAAATGTGCTGTATCAAAAGGAACATATTCTTATTTGAACGCATTTGGCAGCCGAAAAACAGTACGAAAACTGTCTTTTATACCAGCGAATATACCAAACCCAGAATATGAAGAATGGCAAAAGGCAAACAATGATACTGATATAAAGGATTAAATTATGCCAGATACACAGGTTAAATTATTTGATAGCAAAGACATCCGGACACTTTGGGATAGTGGTATTTTTCCATCGTTGATATTATTGCAGCTTTGACAGGTTCAGATAGACCTAGAAAATATTGGAGCAATTTAAAAACTAAATTTAAACAAGAAGGTAGTGAGTTGTCCGAAAAAATCGGACAACTGAAAATGCGATCATCTGATGGTAAGTTTTATAATACTGATGTTGGTGACGTGGAACAAATTTTGCGCCTGGTTCAATCAATACCATCAAAAAAGCAGAACCGTTTAAGTTATGGCTAGCTCGCGCAGGTTCACAAAGAATAGATGAAATAAGCGATCCAGAAATCGCCAAACATGAAAAACCAAAAGGGTTGAAGGCAATCCTGCCCGAAAGAGCGGTTTTGTGTTAGAAAAGCAAGTGTTTCACCGAGTTCGAAAGTTTGGATTTGAATTTTTATGTCGTTATCCACACTTTCGAACTGCTTATAACACTTTAAAAACATTCGAACCAGCAATAATATTATAAAACTAATAAAAAACTGCTCTAACAGGTCTTTTTATTCAAAGTGGTTATGGGGTGTGGGTGAAACAATTATTTCTTAGCAAATTGTTTTTTTATTACTTTGAAAACATTGCTGTATTTATACCCTATCATTGCTGTCAGGCTCTTTTGCATAATTACAAAGCACACAAACATAACCATAAAACCAATCAAAAATTCACCACATGATACAATATCATTTCTTACAAAATATGTAAAAACAAATATCGTAAATACAGCCTGTATTTCTGCAGTTACAAACCCAGGAGAATAAAATCTTGGGTATTTAAACAAACGGATTGTAAATATATGAACAAAACCTTCAAACAATCCCAGCCATGCAATTGGTAATATTGTTATTGGATATTCATGCAAAACAAACGGTGTAATAGTAAATGTTAGCAATAATATACTGGTTGGAATACGACTGGCACGTTTCATATTATTGTTTAATTTTATACCCAACATTTTTGCAATAGAATCTGCAAAGCCACCTGGATATTTCATTTCTTCCCATTCATGCAGAACAAATAAAAATATATAAACCAAAGTAAATTTTTGAATAACTGACAAATCACCAATCAATCCACCAACCAGCAACATCGCCATAGATATTACTGTAAAAATTTCCAATGCATAAGTTTTAATAAATTTAACCATACTTTCACCCTTGTATATTTCAAGTGTATTATAATTTTTATTATAAAGTCAAATTGTTCAGCTTGCGTTTTGCCCACGCACCACAACCAAGATTCAACTGGCTTTGAAACGAATAAATTTTGCCCACAAACAACAAAAAAATTTAATATTTTTATTCAATGTGGTTGTGGTGTGTGGGCAAGATATAAAAAAATACCGCCGATTTAATGGCGGCATCCTAATTATTTGATTTTTTCATTAAATTCTTTTACTTTTCTTTGCCATTCTGCCGATTTCTGAATCTCTTCTTCAAATTCTTTTATTCCCCCGACTGTTCTTCCATTATTTAGTTGGAATACTGCACTTTCAAGCAAACCGCACGACCAATCTTCAAAATACATTCCAATAATTTCACCTTTTTTTGAATTTAACAAATATTGAACGAAATGGGATGTCGTCAATCTAAGCAAAATCGAAGAATCAAATTTACTGCTCAATTTACCATTTTCAAACGGTGTAAAAAAACTATTTCTTACTGATTTTTCACTTCTATATAAACCGCTTTTATTCAATATATCAAATATCTGTCTATCAAAATTACGCCGGAAAGAAACCTGTTTAGGCAACGCACCAATTTCTACATGTGCTTTCATAATGGGTGCACCACCAATGATATTATAAACAGATGTAATTTTCTTTTCTTCTTGTGGTACAATCAAATAACCATCAACACAAAACGGCTCGTAAGAAATTGTTTTTTGCATTCGAACTTCCCTTTCATTTGAACAAAATCTCACACACTCCCGATTTTATGTTGATATTAATAACAACAATTCGTATAAAAAGCAATAAAAAAGTATTCTAACTCGTGTTTCGCCCATGTACCACAACCAAGGTTAATCAATAATAAATATCAATAGGCACATTATGCCCAGAGCAAAAACTTATAAAGAAATCAACAAAGGCACGAATTTTTGGTGATTCAGCGATTTCGGTCCTGCACATACACTGAGTTTCCATTTCGTGTTCAAAATCTAGATTGTTTAAACAAACAAGATTTTTACTGCTATCTTCAAACCATGATGGAAAAACTGTGATACCATCACCATCATTAACCAGTCTATATATCAAAGCCAATGAATCAGAAATAGTATTTAAATGTTTTGCGCGTTTTATCATACTTTGACATTCTGGGAGATTCATATAACGATAAACCATACACAAGTTATGATTTTCCAACAAATCGTTTATGTTTTGTGGGGTTCCGTGTGTTTCCAAATATTTTTTACTGGTATAAAACTTTAAATGTGTTTTAAATTTAAATAAAACCGTTCCATGAATGTTTGGGTGCACCTTTGGTTTAATAATTAAAATATCTGTATTAGATATATCTGGGTCTTTTCGCATCAACAATTCCAAACGAAGTTTTGGATATTTTCCATAAAATTCAGACAAATCTTTCATGATAAAACTGCCAAATAAACCTTCTTCGGTCCAAACAGATACAGAACCAGACAAAGCATCCATGTCTACAAAATTTTCTGCGATTTTATTCAGTAATTCTTCTATGGCGCATATATCATTATATATAATCTGGGCGGAATTTGTTGGTTGGCTTCCATCAAAATTTCTGTTGATAAGTTTAGTATTAAATCTGTCTTCCAAATCTTTAATCAGTTGGGACAAATTAGAATTTTTAATCCCGTTCTCGTTGGCGGCGATTTGAATACTGCCCTTATCAACAACCTCTTTAAGTGCCAATAACTCTTTTAATAAAAGTATCTTTGTTTTTAACGTTGACATACTTACATCTTATACAGATAAAAGCATTTGTAAATAAAAATATTTATTCATAAATACATTTTACAAAATCGTCCAACGTTTTCCCAGTAGAATTCAATATCTTTGCGATACTGGCTGTCGAAGGCCATCTTGGTTGACCATATTTTGACCACCGCTTACTTTTGTTAAAAGTTGTTGCGTCCAGACCAGAAAATCTTGCCAGTCCAGAACAAGACATTTGTTGTTGAAATGCAAAATTATCAATTGCTTGCCATACTTCTTGGTGTGTCATATTGTACTCCTTTTTTTCTTGTGACAATATTCATTATATTCATTTTTGGGAATTTTATTTTATCCTGTTTTTATGAATCAGGTATATAAAAAGGGGTAAAAGGTGGATAATAAAAAATGTTAAAATGCCGGAAAATCAACAGAAATAGGTATAAATAGAAGAATTAGATAAGGTGAAATATTCCTATTTTTTATGTGATTTGAATATGATTTAAGGCGATATGATAATCTTATTTTCACTTGCCTTGGGCTGCTTTTTTATCTAGGATTAAAATGATATATTTAAAAAGGAGATTTGTATGTATAAATACAGTAAATTTCGTCAAATTTGTGCAACTGTGGCTGGGATGTTCGGGACCAATCGGGCTGCGCGCCGTTTAAATCGCGACCGGGTCAGATATCATGGCTTGATTTCTACGGTTGGTGAAACAAGAATACCTCGCATAAAATATCCAACAAAAATTCCTTTTGCATTATGCTTTGATGCGCGCGGCTGTGCCAAGGCGGCGGTCACATTAAAATCTTTGTTAATCGCATCTGAAAATCGCTGTGATTATGATGTGTATTGTGTAATCAATGAAGATGTAGATAAAAAATCACAAGATATTATTCGCGGTGTTGTAAAGGGAACTGGCTCAACGGTTCATTTTGTATATGGAAATCATGATTTTGATAAATCTAATCGCCGTAATTGGCCTGTGGCTATGTGGTATCGGTTGATGCTGCCAAAGTTGTTGCCAAATGTTTCCAGAATTATTTATGCAGATATGGATATGGTGTTTTTCAATGACTTGATAGATGTATATGAAATGGAATTGGGTAAAAATGTCATTGCAGCAGTGCCAACCAGAACAAACGGATATATAAATTCTGGATTTTTATTGATGGATTTGGACAAGATTCGTTCGGAAAAATTTTACGATAAATGGATAAAATCTTCGATAGAAAACGATTTCAAAAACCCAGACCAAGATGTTTTAAATGCGACACTTGTCGGAAGAATTCAGTTTTTACCGTTGCGGTATAATTTCCAACTTTCGCACGGTTCACGTATATTTAAAATTTATCCAGAAAAAGAATTGGATGATTTGAAACATAATTTGGTTTGTTTGCATTATTCTGACTATATGAAACCATGGGGCGAAAAGGGCAAACGACCAGTATTTTCAGAATATTGGTGGAAAGTTGCGCGCACCACGGGTCTTTTTGACGGTCAAGAATAAAATAACAAACATCGAGGATGTTTTGTGGTGCATCAAAACTGTAAATTTTTTAACCTGCTTTAGAAGGTGTCATTTTTAGTGTTGATGGGTCTTTCATAAACGGATATTTAGTGATAGGTTTAACCCAACTGATGCCCAACTCGTTTGCACATGTTTTATATATTTCTTTCAAATGTTCATATGCGCGTTTTCTTCTTTCTTGATGAACAGGAACGCAATTTTTGCCGTTGACCAAATCCATGCCAGTATAACGGCGTTTAAACGCATCTCTTTCACCATTTGAATGCGAAGTTTCCCATTCTCTAAGTGCATTTACCGGGTCATTTGTAACGACCGGATAATTGCCCCACGAAGCAGGTTTTCCATCAAGGGTGCATCTGAATGCTTTTCCAGCATTCCCGATCCCAGAAATAGACATTTCCATTACCAATGCTTGAATTTCTATGGGTAAACGATAATATCTCATCTTCATAAAATGACGCGTCCAGTAATATTTTTTCGCATCTGCTTTTGTCATATTTTTTATGCATGCAACAGACAGTCCTGATGCACAAGTTGTAATACCAAAATTAGTCGCGCCCAAAAGATAATTTCCTTTGGCATCTTTTAACGGATTTCCGTTTTTATCACAAATACGATTGCCTTTGTCAGAACGCGTTTGTTGAAAACCGCCTTCGTTACCGCCACCTTCTGCGGCAGATTTTATCGCCCAATCAATAGTTTTATCCAAAACGCATTTTCTTAATTTTTCTTCATTCGTTTGCGGATTGTTATAATAATCAATGAAACTTCTGGGGTCTGTATCTTTTAAAATTTTGTCGCCATTATCGTCATATACAGCCCCAGATATTGTATAAGGACATGTTCCAGCCATTGTTTGAACAAAATTAGCACATTCGGCTGCGCCATCTTCTGTGGTCACATCAAAACCGCCAGCATAACAAACATTCATGATTCCGTTTGTATCAATTTCACCTGTATCTGGATTCATTTGCGCTTCGTATTCAGCGGCAACATCTGCTTGGACTTCTGATGGGAAAGATGTTTGTATTGCTTGTTCAACAACATCAGCATAAAAATACGCGCCAGATGCAGAATTCAAATTCGCAAGTGATACCAAGCAAAAAATCAACAATGTTTTTTTCATTTTAATAAACTCTCACATTTTTGTGCTACATCGACAACTTTTTTTATAGCGGCAATTTGCGTTGCATTAAATACTGTCGCGGTTCCTGTGGCTACTGTTGCGCCACCAGCCAAGACATTAGATGCTGTATCCAATTTTCTTTCTTTTTCACCCGAAGATTTATTTGCAACCGCACTTGTTATTGTTCCAACAAAACCAGTTCCGGCACCAACAATAGATGAAATTTCTGCACCTTTGGCACGATTGTTTATCTTGCTAAGGTCTGTGTATTCAAATTCGCCACAAGCAGATGCTATATTTTGGGCCTCACTTACATCTTCGCCATTAAATTTTGCACGGGTTATTTCATTTTTTAAATTTTTCACAGATGTTTTACAATTATCTATTTGTTCTTCTAATGGCTTTTTTACTTTGTTTGTCCCAGCAATTGTCGCGCCAGCTACATTGGTCGCAGTATTAACAGCCAACAAACCTGTGCGCCAATTACCCAATTTTTTTCTTTTTGATTTCAAATCTGGTTTAAAATTTGGATTTCTTGTTATGTTCAAATCATCAGAAGTTTGTTGCGGATATTGATCAAGATATTTATCTTCAATACTGGGTAATTTATCCATCAAGTGTGCTTTTTTAATTCCAACAACCAAAGCAGCGCCCCCAGCGACAGTCCCAACACCAGTTACGGCGGTATTAATGCCTGCTTTGACTTTCATATCGTGCAGTGCATCATCGATACCAACACAGTTTACATAAGTTTCACGCAAGGCATTGTCCAATTCAATATCTTGGGCATTTGCACTAAAACATGCAACCATGGCAAAGATGCAAAATGATACTTTTGATTTCATGATATAAATCTCTCTTGGATATAATTGTACCATTTTATGACATAAAAAACAACAAGAGAAAAGTCAGTATAATTTTTATTGCAAAACGGCAAAGGCGCATATAAAATACAGGGAAATCATGGTCCCATCGTCTAGCGGTCAGGACATCGGATTCTCATTCCGGTAACACGGGTTCAATTCCCGTTGGGACTGCCAATCAATCTTCACCGAAATCCATATCGCGTAATTTTTCTGCACGTGGGCTGATTTTCGAAATCGATGTTTGTATTTGTTCGATATCCGTTTGTGCAGAATTAAAATGCTGGGCCACGCGTGTTGTGCGGTCATTAAGGCGCGAAAGGTCCGTTAATAATAAATCTAGTTCGCGTTTTATTTTTGTCGCAACCCTTTTGATTTTTATATCTGATAACACCGCACGTATGGTATTTAATGTTGCCCAAAGTGTCGCCGGGGATACGATAAATACTTTTTTGCGCGCTGCGTATTCAATAGTGTTTGGAAAATCACTGTGCAATTTTTCAAATATAGATTCAGACGCAATAAACATCATCGCACTTTCCGCGGTAACCCCAGGAATAATGTATTTTTCGGCGATTGCATCAATATGTTTTCGAACATCTAATTCAAATTGCTTTTTAAAACCAATATCGTTTGGATTTTGTAAAATTCGATTATAACTTTCCAATGGGAATTTACTGTCGATAATCATATCCCCCGGTGGATAGGGCAGGCGAATTATGCAATCTGGGCGCACCCCAGTTGATAAAACACTTTGAAAGGCATAGGTTTCTGGCGGCATAATATCCGCAACCAAATCAGCCAGTTGCCGTTCACCGAATGTTCCACGTGCCTGTTTATTGCCCATCAAAATATCTTTGAAATTTGCGATATCAGAACTGATATTTTTCAATTCAATTGCATTTTGTGATAACATACCGAGCCTTTCTGCCAATCTTTCGCGAAGGCGTGCGTTATCTTCGCGCAGGGCAGATATATCAATGTTTGGTTTGCGAAAAATCAGAACCAGCAATAAGAATACAATTACCATCAAAACAATAAAAATATAAGTTGTCATTTGAAAATCCTTTGCTACAATCCTATATACACGATTATAAAAGGGTTTTATAAATGTTGCAAATGAAACTTTGTGGTGATTTGATTTTGCGTGAAAAGTGCGCACCGGTGTCTGATATAACCCCGGATTTATTAAACACCATGAATGAAATGGTTAAAATGATGGAGTCACAAAATGGGGTTGGCCTTGCCGCGCCCCAGATTGGCATCACACAAAGATTCTTGGTCATGATGAATCCCGATACAAATGAAATATATCGTATGATAAACCCAAAAATATTATCAAAAAGCGAAGATACATGTTTGATGGAAGAAGGGTGCTTGTCCGTTCTTGGGGCGGATGGATTGCCTGTATATGCGCATGTTCGTCGCCCAAAATCTGTTGTGGTTGAATGGACAGATGAAAAGGGTGATAAACAAATGGTTGAAATGGCGGGAACGATTGCGCGCATCGTGCAACATGAAACAGATCATTTGGATGGGGTTTTGTTTATTGACTATTTATCAGGTGTAAAACGCGAAATGTTGATGCGCAAGGTTAATCGGGGGCACAAATGAAACTGATATTGATGGGAACAAATGATTTTGTTGTGCCTGTGTTTGATGATTTGGCAAATAAGCACGATATTATCGCGGTCTTTACCCGTGCGCCAAAACCCATGGGGCGTAAGCATATTTTAACCCCATCGCCAGTGCATCAATGGGCGCAATCACGCGGGCTGTCCGTTTACACATCAATCAAAGATTTTGATTCTGTTCATGAAAAACCAGATATGATTGTTGTTATATCTTATGGTGTGATTTTGCGTGATAATGTTTTAAATAGTGCAAAGTGTATAAATATTCATCCCAGCTCTTTACCAAAATATCGTGGGCCATCGCCAATAAGGACTGCGATTTTAAACGGTGATAAAAATATGGATGTTTGTTTAATGAATATGACAGATGAACTGGATGCGGGCGATGTCTATATGCGCAAAAATATTGAAATTGGCGAAAATGATACCAATGAAGACATTGAAAATAAGGTTTCGCAAATCGCAATAGAAATGTTGAACGAATATTTAAAAAGTCCAAATCAATATCCGCCGATTTCACAAACTGGCGAACCAACCTTTACCAGAAAATTTACTGGTATGGACGAAATCATAGATTGGAAAAAATCACCAATTCGAATTCATAATCAAATTCGTGCGCTGGGGTGCGGTCGAACAAAAATAAATGGTGTGGATGTAAAAATCTTAGCAACAAAAATTGAAAATAATGAGTTGAGAATTGTAAAAATTCAACCATCTGGAAAAAGTCCAATGGATTGGAAAAGTTTTGTAAATGGTCTGCATGGTGCAGATATAAAATACGGAGATTAAAATGTCAGAAAGAAAATGTTTTTTAAATAATTGCAATGCCACGGTTGGTGATTGCAAAAAACCAAAATGCAAATGTTTAAGATGTTTGGGTAAAAACATCAAAGATTGTGAATTATTGCATGATGAACACAGGGCGGTGGTGCAACAGGTAATCTGTGGTATATGCAAAAATCGTGATGCCAGATAAAATGACGCGATACAAAATAAATCTTGAATATGATGGAACTGATTTAATTGGATGGCAAGAAAATGCTAACGGGCCTTCTGTGCAATCACTGGTTACGGACGCAATATTTCAATTTTGTGGTGAAAAGGTAGATGTTTTCTCTGCCGGTCGCACAGACGCAGGTGTTCATGCGATTTCTATGGTCGCGCATTTTGATTTAGAAAAAGAACAAAATCCAGAAACTGTTATGCGCGCAATGAATTTTTATTTAACCGAAAAACCTGTCGCTGTATTAAATTGTGAAAAAGTTAGTGATGATTTTCATGCGCGTTTTTCATGTACAAAAAGAAATTACAAATACATCGTTTTAAATCGTTCTGCACCGGTTGTTTTGAATAAAAATCGCGTTTGGTGGGTGCCACAAAAATTGAATATTGATGCCATGCGCGCGGCAGCAAAAAAGTTAATTGGTAAACATGATTTTACTTCATTTCGTGCCGCCCAGTGTCAGGCTAAATCGCCAATAAAAACACTTGATTCTGTTACAATAACACAAAATGGTGATGAAATAATTTTTGAATTTTCGGCGCGTTCTTTTTTACATCACCAGGTTCGAAATATGGTCGGAACATTGGTTGAAATTGGTATGGGTAAACCATTAGACATTGATGAAATTTTTGATGCGAAAAATCGCAGCGCGGCGGGTATAAATGCGCCGGCGTGCGGTCTGTATTTTGTCAGTGCTGAATATGCCAAGGACGGCGATTAATGATTTTTGTGAATTTGCCGTTTGGATAAATGATAATTCCATCTGTTAAAATTTTGGCATGACAATTCGGTGCACTTGTTTCAAATGTAGTGACTATATAATCGACAGATTTATCGCGACACACATCTTCAATATTATTCATTAATGCTGTAAAATTTTGCATGTAAACCAAATTCCATTTTGGTGTATTGTATTTGCAGAGTCCGTGATCGCATTTGTATCTTTTATTTTTATCTGGTATTTTTTCATTATTAAATTCATACCAACTGGAAAAAGCAAAATAATGTTTAGACATCTTTGCATGATTAAATTGTAATTTATCATTAACAACAAATCCAACCAGTTGGTGGTCGTCTGTCGCATAAAATAGTGGTCGCGGTGTTGAAACATTTATTAAAATTGCTGTTCCGACAAATAAAACACATAAAACATAGTTTAGGTTTTTGATGAACAAATTCTTTGAATCTGTTTTAACAATTAAAATTAAACATAATAAACCGATTATACATAACATTAAAACTGTATTAGAAATATGCGGTATATGTATGTTTGCGTACGGCATATTGGTTATATGTGTTGCCAAAGATAAACTTAATCGATAAATATTGTGCGCACAATCTATTAAAAAATGATAATTAAACAATGCACAAATTGTTCCAATCATAATCAACGGCATAATTAAAATTGAAAATATGGGCAGTAAAATCAAATTCCCAATCAGACCATATAATGGAATATATCCAAAATGGGCGATTATAAAAGGCATTGTGAAAATTGTTGCGATTACTGCAGTCATCAAAGATAGATATAAAATATGTAAATGTCGCATTATAAATGTGCGCTTTTTATATTCTGTATCTCCAAAGAACCAAAGCAGACCAAATATCGCCGCAAATGATAATTGAAATCCTGCGTTCATCACATAAAAAGGGTTTATTAAAAATATTATCAAAAATGCCAATGCTGCGTTACGCAAAGATAAAACACCACGTCCCAAAAGTATCGCGATAAAAATTAAAGTTGTCATTAAAAATGCACGAACCGTGGCAACACTGATTCCAGAAATAAACAAATAAAACAATAAACCAATCCATGCGCAAATAATGGCGGGATATTTTGCTGGCACGCGTTTTGTAATGTATGGAAATAATCTGAATATTAAATAGAATATTGCAAACAACCACCCACCGACCAAGGTCATATGAAAACCACTGATTGACCATACATGCCCAATGCCAACAGATTTCCAAATATTACTTTCATTTTCTGGGATTGTTTTTTTATATCCCAAAACCAGAGAGTCGGTTAAAAATGAATTCGCTTTGTTATGAATATATGCTCTGGTGTTTGGATTATCAGCAGATTTCGTTATTTCATAATTTTCAAAAAATCCAGTTGCAGAAATACCATTAAAATATGCCCAACGCGCATAATCAAAAGATGACGGAACATATTTTGATGATGGATGAAATAATATCGCATTTCCAGTGATTGTATCGCCAATATTTATGTCCTTGGTATCATCAGATATAGATATACGAATATTTGCAAATTTTTTGGATGAATTAGTTTTTATTTGTTCTGTTGGAATACGAATAGTTAAACGCGTTTTGTCTGTCGTATAATCTATATCTTTGATTTTACCAGAAATTGGAATTGCACCAAAAGAATCGCGTGCAACAGGTGTATCAATAATATGAGTAAAAGACATCGCGTAAAAGAACCCAAATAAAAATATGGCAATCGCGCGCGTCAAAATATTTTTCTTTTTCCATATAATGGCTGCCGATAAAATCGTGATTAAAATTGGGAAATGAAAATTTGGCTCAGTCCCATATGAAAAGTATAATGCTGCGCCAAAAGCCATAATAAATGGCGACCAAAGAAATATGTTTTTATATTGATTTCCTAAGATTTCTTTCATATTTTAACATTACAAGATTTTATACTTGCCCTGCAACCGATAATTTTTGTATGATAATTTTACATAAGGAGAAAAAACTTATGTCAAAGTATATATTTGTGACTGGTGGTGTTGTATCGAGTTTAGGCAAGGGCGTTTCAGCGGCTTCACTGGGCGCCCTTCTTCAATCCCGTGGATATTCTGTGCATGCACGGAAATTTGACCCATATTTAAATATTGACCCTGGGACTATGTCGCCATTACAGCATGGCGAAGTATATGTTACCAATGATGGTTTCGAAACTGATTTAGATTTGGGATATTACGAACGATTTTTAGGGGTGAAATTATCGCGCAACGATTCTGTTTCTGGTGGTCGTATTTATTGGGATGTTTTGAATGCGGAAAGAAGGGGGGATTATCTTGGCTCTACGGTTCAAATGATTCCGCATGTTACGAATAAAATCAAAGAATATATTTCTGCGCCAACAAACACTGATTTTGTAATTTGCGAAATAGGTGGCACAGTTGGCGATATCGAAGGTAAGATTTTTCTTGAATCAATTCGTCAGTTTGCAAATGATGTCGGTCGAAGAAATGTTATGTTTGCGCATTTAACTTTGGCACCATATTTGGAACAAAGTGGTGAATTAAAAACCAAGCCGACACAAATGTCTGTGCGAAGATTATTGGAAAATGGTATCCAGGCGGATATTTTATTTGTTCGTTCTCCGCGTATGTTAACTTCTGACGAATGTGCAAAAATCGGGATGTTTTGTAATTTACCTGCGAAAAATGTTATTACCAGTATGGATGTTGATAATATTTATAAAATTCCATTGGTTTATGATTCTCAACATGTTTTCGATATAATGGCGGAACATTTTGGTTTACCAAATGCAGCAGGCGATATGTCAAAAATTCAAAAAATAGAAAATCATTTGAATGCAGATTTGTCAACCTGTACAATCGGTGTGGTTGGAAAATATTTTGATATCGCTGATGCTTATAAATCGCTGAACGAAGCGTTGTTTCATTCTGGTATTCAAAATAATGTACATGTAAAAATCAAAAAGATAAATGCTGAAACTGTTGAACAAGAAGATTTTTCCGATGTTGATGGAATTTTGGTTCCGGGCGGTTTTGGACAACGTGGCATCGAAGGTAAAATATCAGCCGCAAAATATGCACGTGAAAACAATATTCCATATATGGGAATATGTCTTGGAATGCAAGTCGCGGTTATCGAATTTATGCGTGATGTAGTTGGTGATGAAAATGCTAATTCAACTGAATTTGTAAAAAATTGTACCCCTGTGATAGATATTATGTCTGATTGTGACAGGGAAGATATGGGCGGAACATTAAGACTTGGCGCATATCCGTGTAATATAAAACCTGGGACACTGGCGGAACAAATTTATGGCGCGCAACATATTTCAGAACGACATCGTCATAGGTACGAAGTTAACATTAAATACAAAGATGCACTGGAAAAAAATGGGATGATAATATCTGGAATTTCACCAGATGGAAAATTGCCAGAAATGGTTGAAATCCCATCGCATAAATTTTTTATTGCGGGACAATTCCATCCAGAATTCCAAAGCAACCCTTTTACTGGGCATCCCATGTTTAATGCATTTGTTGCCGCTGCTAAAAAGAAATAATTATTTTCCAAAAATAAAATCTGGATTTGATGATATTGCGATAATTGTATCCATATCATCATTTTCAGATGTTTTTTGTTTTATGGTTTTTCTGCATTTTTCACATTTATGAGTGATTATAAATTCGCCACCTTTTTGTTCAACGGATATTGGTCGCATCATACCACCGCAATTTGATTGTCTGTCGCCCGGGTTATTATCAACATGTCGCGACCATAAACATTTTGGACAATGGTTGGTATATCCATTGCCTAAAACTTCTGCGCCACAATGGGCGCAGGTAAAATTTTCAACTTGTTTTGTAAATTTCTTCATTTTATAAACCCAATGCGTCACGATACATTTTTGTTAATTCGTCTGCTTCATCCAATTCATCTGGATCCAGTTTGCGCAATCTTATCATCTGACGAATATATTTTGGGTCGTATCCTGCAGATTTAGCCTCGCTATACACTTCTTTTATATCAGCCGCGATTGCCGCAGTATCTTCGTTTAATTTTTCAATTCTTTCAATAATACTGATTAATTGAGCGTTATCAATTGCGCCATGGTTTGCATTTTTCATATTCTTCCCCTTGTTTTTTTTGCAAGATATATGATATATTATCAAATATAAAAAGCAAATGTTTTTATTTTGGGGGAATGTAGATATGAAATTTACAAAGATTACGGCATCAATCGGACCAAATTGTGAAGATAAAAAGATTTTGACCGAGATGGTTCGGGCTGGTGTAAATGTATGTCGTTTGAATTTTAGTCATGATACCGGCGATGTCCAGGGCGCTAAAATTGATATGGTTCGTTCAATATCTAAAAAACTTGGAACCCCTGTGGCGGTTATGATTGATATTCAGGGTCCAAAACACAGAATTGGTGATTTTAAAACCGAAGAACATTACCCATTAAAAGTCGGACAAAAATTTATTCTTGATTCTGATGAAACGCCAGGCGATGAGCATCGTGTATATTTGCCAGATATGGATGTTATGCGTTCATTATCTGTCGGCGATAGGGTTTTATTAAACGATGGTAAAATAGAATTGCGTGTTGATGCAGTTTTTGATGATAAAATTGAAACGACTGTTGTTCGTGGCGATGAAATTTGGTCGCGTCGCGGATTTAATCTGCCAGACACAGATGTTGATACAGATATTTTGACCGAAAAAGATAAACAAGATTTAGAATACGCGATTACTAAAAATCCTGATTTTGTGGCATTGTCCTTTGTTCAATGTGCCGAAGATGTTGCATATGTGCGTGATTTTATAACGATGCGGACTTCCCGCCCAATAAAAATAATTGCAAAGATAGAGCGCCCAAATGCAGTGGAAAGAATCACGGATATTGCTACTGCGGCGGATGGTATTATGATTGCGCGTGGCGATTTGGCAGTAGAGGTTCCGTTTGAACAAGTTCCCGCAATTTCGCGACATATAATTCGTGAGTGTAGAAAATTAAATCGTCCAGTTATTATGGCGACACAAATGTTGTCAAGTATGGTGCACAGTGAATTTCCAACACGTGCAGAAATTTCTGATGTTGCAAATGCCGCGTATTTAAGGGCTGATTCCACGATGACATCCGAAGAAACGACCATTGGTGATAATCCGGTAAATGTGATTGAAACAATGAATAAAATATTGTCTTATTCGGATAAAGACACTATTGAAAATCCATACGATTGGTCGCGCATAGATAATATCCCTGAAAATGATTGGTCGCGTTCTGTGTCATCAATGGCGCATTTGAACAAGGCTGTGGCCATTGTGGTCTTTGCTCGTGATACAGATATTGCTACCCAGATTTCGTGTCGCCGCCCAGATATTCCAATTATCGCTGTGTGTGATGAAGAAATAATCGCAAATCAATTATGTTTACTTCGTGGCGTGTTCTCAATTTGTGATAAATATTTATTCGGACAACGCGATGCGTTCGCTTCAGCGCATCAATTTGGTATCGGTGTTGGCAAATTAGTAATTGTGGATGATGATAAAATCAGTTTAACCACACTGGAATAATAAATATTTTTTACTGTTGACCGAATTGTAATTTTTTTACTATGATTCTCTATTATGAAGAGAGTTTTTGCGTTTTTTATATCGGTATTCACATTATGTGCTGCAAATGCCGCAGATTATAGGGCTGTGTTGGTCGCAGATATAGATTCTGGTCGTGTCCTTTATCAAGAAAACGCAAATCAAATGAATTATCCGGCCAGTTTAACAAAAATAATGACGCTTTATTTGACTTTTGATGCATTGGAACATGGTCGGCTTCATTTGGATGATTATTTAATTGTGTCAAAATATGCCACAGAGGCTCAGCCTGTGAAACTGGGACTGACCGCGGGTAGCAAGATAAAGGTTGAAGATGCGATTAAGGCGGTTGCTGTGCATTCTGCAAATGATGTTGCGCGTGTATTGGCGGAAAATTTAAAAGGTGGCAAAGAAGGCAATTTTGCAACATTGATGACGCGTGTCGCGAATGAGATTGGGCTGGAACATACTAATTTTGAAAATTCTTCGGGTTTACCAAACGATGACCATATGTCGACTGCGCGTGACATTGCGTTATTGTCCATGGCGGTATATAAACATTTTCCACAGTATTGGAAATATTTTGGTATAAAAACTTGGACATATAATGGGAAAACATATACAAATGGCAATCGGTTGTTGGGGTCATATCCGGGATGCGATGGTATGAAAACAGGGTTCACCAATAAATCAAAATATTCGCTTGTTGCGACGGCGAATCGCGATGGTTATCATCTTATTGCTGTGGTATTGGGTGCTGAAAACAAAGATGTTCGCGCAAATACGGCTGCAAAAATGTTAAATATTGGTTTTAAAAAATTAGGTGTTGGTGGAACAAATTATACAGAATCCGCGCATAAGGTCGCGCCAACGCAATCTAATCCAATGGTAAAATATGCAACAAATGAAACGAAAACGGTTTCTTATTCTTCTGGAAGTGTTGGGGTGCAGTGTGGTGCGTTTTCTTCGTATGAATCTGCCAATAAACAGGCGGCGCGTGTCTACCAAGTGACCGGTATGACTGCAAATGTTGAAAGAAATGATGCTGGGCTTTATCGGGTTCGCATAAATGGGCTTTCTGAAAGTGCCGCGCAAAGCACAAAAAGTATGGCTGGTGCCAATGGTATAGATTGCTATACATTTCACTAGATAAAAAATATGAATATAAAAATAGAAAAACTTATTAAACAATTTGCTAAATTACCACGTGTCGGAACGCGGGCGGCAACGCGTATAGTGATTAGTTTATTGCAAGATAAAACTGGTAAATCCGAATCTTTGGCGCATGCGTTGATTGATGCGGCAGAACATATTCATCCATGTCCAAATTGTGGTGTGTTAACAGATTCTAAAATTTGCGAATATTGTTCTGACACGGCGCGTCAAAATGGTGAATTATGTATCGTTCGTGATTTATCAGATGTTTTGGTAATTGAAAAATCAGGTGTTTTTCGTGGAAGATACCATGTGCTGGGCGGGACACTTTCTGGGGTTGACGGAATCACACCGTCTGATTTGAATATTGCGAATATAAAGGGGCGCATTGAAAAAGAAAAAATAAATGAAATTATTTTTGCTTTGCCAAATACTGTCGAAGGTAAAACGACCCAGCAATATATAATTTCAACAATAAACAATGCGAATATATCTTTTTCAGAATTGGCATCTGGTGTGCCACTTGGTGGTGATTTAGATTATATTGATGATGGTACATTAACATTGGCTTTTGGGGGTCGCAAAAAATTATGATAAACAAGATTTTATCTTTGCCACCTGTGTCTGAAATGATGCGCGCATCAGGATTGGAACCCAAAAAACAATTCGGACAGAATTTTTTGTTTGATTTGAATTTAACTGGTCGTATCGCGCGGTCTGTGCCTGATATAGAAAAAACAACAGTGGTTGAGGTTGGACCGGGACCGGGTGGTCTTACACGCGCATTACTGATTGCTGGCGCAAAAAAAGTGATTGCAATAGAAAAAGATAAAACTGCTGGTGCGATTTTATCACAAATTATTGACGCGTCTGATGAAAGATTAGAAGTAATTTTCGCTGATGCGTTAAAGGTGAATTTAGAAAATAAAACGGGTTACGCGATTTGTTCTAATTTACCTTATAATGTTGGTACAGAATTGTTAACAGGTTGGCTTCAAAAAATTGCAAGCGGCGAAAAAATAAAATCACTAACATTGATGTTTCAAAAGGAAGTTGCAGAACGCATCGTTGCACATGTTGGTGATAAACAATATGGGCGATTGGCTGTGTTATCAAATTTAATTGCGGATACTAAAATTTTATTTGATGTGCCAAATACTGCTTTTGTTCCGCGTCCAAAGGTTCAATCTGCGGTTGTTCAAATTATTCCAAATGCAAAAAAAATTAAACAAATCAAAGATATAAAAAAACTTGAAAAATTAACGGCGAAATTATTTGGTCAGCGCCGCAAAATGATACGCGGAATTATCAAAATAGATTGGGAAAAATTTGGATTATTGGGGACCGAGCGTGCCGAAGAAATTGATGCGAAAAAATTTCTTGAAATCGCAGATAAAATTGATGTAAATTTACTATGATAAAATAACGGAGAGGGAAAACATGTCAACAGCAACACTTGTATTTTTTGTAATCGCATTTATTTCGGTATTTTTTATGCGATATCTGAAAATGGGAACATTACTTGCGTTTTTATTAACAGGTATCTTGGCGGGTCAGCATGTTTTTGGGCTGTTTGAATTGTCCGGCACTTGGAATTTTTTGGGTGAAATGGGCATAATGTTTTTATGGTTTAATATTGGTTTGCAAATCAATATGAAAAGATTATGGCAATTGCGGCGCACTATATTTGGTCTTGGCGCTTCTCAGGTTTTAATGGTTGCGATTATGCTGTTTCCAATATTGGCGGGTGTAACACAATGGACATTGATTGGAACGATAATGATTTCCTTGATTCTTGCGATGTCCAGTACTTCTGAAGATTTACAAATTTTAATAGACAGAAATCAATTACAAACAAATATGGGGCGACAGACCTTTTCAATCTTGTTATTCCAAGATTTATTATCAATTCCGTTGTTGGCGATGTTGCCGGTTATGGCTGGAAAATCAATCAATCTTGGGGCATCGGCAATTGATATTTTGGTGATGTCGGCAGGTTTGATTTTGGGCGTTGTTATTGTTGCTAAATTTATTTTGAATCCGCTTTTGCATGTTGTGGCCAAGGTGCAATCTCACGAAGCATTGGTTTTGGCGATAATGGTGAATATCGCGGTATGGGCGGTTGTGTTGAATTTAATGGGATTGCCACCGGCACTTGGCGCGTTCTTGGCGGGTATGTTAATGTCTGAAACGGTTTACAGACATCAAATCAATGCATCCATAGAACCATATGCAACATTATTCTTGGCATTTTTCTTTATAGTGCTCGGTATGGGGATAAACTTACCGTTTTTGATGGCGCACAAGTGGACGGTTTTGATGGGGGTTGTGGGACTGGTCCTTATCAAATTCTTTGCGCTTTATATGGTTGCGCGTGTTCGCCATGTTGCGGGTCGTGAGGCGTTTTTGATGTCGCTTATCTTGGCGCAAGGCGGTGAATTTGGTTTATTGATTTTACAGACCATGAAAACAAATGGAATAAGTGCGATACCGATGGAACACCAAGAAATTTTGACAGCGGTAATCATAGTATCAATTATGTTAACCCCGATATTGTTGGCGATTTACGACAAGATTTTAAGGATGGGTAAATTATTCAAACATACACGACACACAAAACTGTCTGAAAGAATTTCTGAAGAAATTCCAGAAGTAATAATTTGTGGATTTGGTCGTATGGGGCAAATTATTGCACAAATGTTAGATTCTGAACATATTTCTTATGTCGCGATTGATGGTAATGTAGACCAGGTTATTGTGGCGCGCGAAAATGGATATAATGTGATTTATGGTGAATCTAACAAAGAATCTATTTTGTTGGCAGCAGGTTTAAAACCGCGTAAAACGCGGGCGGTAGTAATATCGTTAAATGACGAAGTTGCTGCACATGAAATTGTTCATACGGTTCATACTATATCACCAAAAATGAAAATATTTGCGCGTGCGCACAGTTTGAAATCCGCGAAAGAATTATTAGATGTTGGGGTGAAATATGCAACACCTGAAATCATTGAATCTTCATTTATATTGGGTTCTGCGGTTTTGGAAAGTATCGGTTTGTCTGAAAATAAAATCAATTCATTGATGGAATATTTGCGTGAAAAAGGATACGCAAATGTTAATAAACCATTGGAAGTAAAATAAAGATATTCCATTTGATTTTATCATCTGTAATTGCTATATTCATCTGAAATGAGGTTGTTCATGAAAAAGTATTTCAAATATATAGCGATTATAATTGCTGTTTTCGCGGCGGACTTTTGGTCAAAGGCATATTTGCTCGGTTTTTTCGCAAATAAATGGGGCGATTCCATATATGATCCAAATGTTATTTGCGCTAAATGTCGTATAAATGGAATCATTGCATCGTGGACTGATTTAATCGGTGGCGATTACGGACTTTCTAGTTTATTCAATATTCATTTTATTTGGAATCGTGGTGTTTCTTTTTCCGCATTTAATTTTGTAATGCCAATTGTGTTAAGTGTTTTAACCGCATTGATTGTTTTATGGTTGCTTTATTATTTGTTCAAAAAGTCCGCGCTTTATGAACGCTTGCCACTTGCGATGATAATTGGTGGGGCTTTTGGTAATTTGGTGGACCGTGTTCGCTTTGGCGCTGTTGCGGACTTTATTCAATGGCATATTGGTGGGCTTTGGACTTTCCCAGCGATATTTAATGTTGGGGATGTGTTTATAACCTTTGGTGTTATTTTGTATCTGATAAATATGTTTATTAATAGAAGAAAATGTTTAAGAAATTTAGGGGAATAAAATCATGGTAAAATATTTGGATAATAATTCTGGTTTTAATCAATGGATGTCGTCACAACAATCACAACGAAAACCTTCACGATTCGGCAGTTTTTTTTGGTGGATGATTTTGTTTTTATTTGCTTGGTGGATAATGGGTGCGTGGTTTAAACCACAAAATACAGAAGTTGTCGCAACACAACCCGTGACTATTGAACAATCAAATGTGACAAAACAAAATATCAATTCTGATGAAATTTCTCTGGATGTCCAGGGGCTTCGTATATCAAATATTATTTTGGATAAACACAAAAAAGATTCCAAAAGTGATGAAAAAATTTCTTTGCTGAACGCGGAAAATAATTTTATAGAAATGGGTTATGTGTCCCAAGATACCCAGATTCCAAATGTTAATACCAATTGGAAACAAAATTCAAATTCTATGTCGTGGAATAATGGTTCTGGTGTGAATTTTACGCGTAAAATATCGGTGGATGGTTATGTTATAACAATTTCTGATTTGATTAAAAATAATTCTGCGCGGGAAATATCTGTTGCACCATATGCAAACATAGTTCGTGGTGCAGGGGACAAAATGTCTTCTGTTGTGGATAGTGGTGGTATGGTTTACGCAAATTCAAAATTAGATTATACAAGTTGGAATAAATTAGATAAAAAATCTGTTGCATACTCCACAGTGCGTGGTTCTTTTGGATTCGCAGATCAATATTGGGAAACGGTTGCTTCTATTGATACAAATGACCAAACAATCAGTTTGAAAAAATCTGGTGATTTGTATTTTTCACAAACAAGTGCTGCACCAATAAAAATTGCTGCCAGGTCCGAAAAGGAAATAAAAACTTATGTCTTTACAGGCCCCCGTATGTCAAATCTTTTAAATAGTGCGGCCGATAAAATCCCAGGGATAAATAAAACTATGGATTATGGTTGGTTCTGGTTCTTTGCCCAGCCGATGTTATGGTTAATAAATTGGCTGAATTGGTTGGTTGGCAATTATGGTGTTGCGATTATTTTGATGACACTTATTTTGCGAATTTTGATATGGCCATTAACACGCAAATCGTATGTGTCGACAATGAAAATGCAAAGTATGCAGCCAGAATTACAGCGCGTACAAAAACTTTATGCCAATGATAAAGCGCGCCTTCAAATCGAAATGATGAAGGTGTATCAATCGCATAAAACTTCGCCTATGTCTGGGTGTTTACCAATGTTAATTCAAATTCCAATATTCTTTGCATTGTACAAGGCGTTGTTAATATCTGTTCCAATGCGGTCTGCGCACTTTTTGTGGGTATCTGATTTGGCTGCGATGGACCCTTATTTCATATTGCCGATTTTAATGGGCGCAACAATGTGGTTGCAACAGTATTTACAAACACCACAAACATCAAACAATTCAAATGATGCGCTTGCATCGACCCAGCGCGTTATGAAATGGTTGCCTGTGCTGTTTACGATAATGTTTGCTTGGATGCCGGCGGGATTGGTATTGTATTGGACAGTATCTAATCTGTTTGGAATATTACAAATGTATATTATCAAAAAAACAATGAAATAAAAAATGCCCAAATGGGCATTTTTATTTTTGTATCAAATATTTCAAAAGTGCATCTGGGGTTTGTATCGTGATTTTTTTAATTCTGCAAAATTTTTTTGTAAATTGAACACATGTTAATGTATGTATGCTTAACGCGTTTTGTGGGACAGATTTAATGTTGTATTTGATGAATCGCCAGCCATATTGTTCCAGAATTTTTATATCGTGTCTTTTTATTGTGATGATGTTAATGGTTTTTCTGTTTGTGAATTGATATATTTTATAGTTGTTTTTTTTAATAACAATGGGCGCACAGTGTTTAAAATGACGACAAAAAATACGTACCAAAATTTTATGAGTTTTCGTTGAAAAACCAATGTATATAATCATAATAACAACCTTTTTTAAAAATATAGATTCTGATTTATCTCCCATACCCATAAATCAGAAAATAATATTAATCGATCAACCAGTCTTTTTTATGCGCATATTCAGTCAATACATCCATCGCGGATTTCCAAAGCGCGGCTGCGCGATTTTCAGAATAAATATATTGGTGTGGTGCGCGTCTTTTGTCGCCGAATTTTTTCATAACATTTAATTGTTCTTCTGATAATTTTCCACATAAATACAATTTTGTTATTAATGTTTCTACATCCAATAATTCACATGGTCTGCGAATCGAAGAACAATTTCGATTAAATCCGTTTTGAATAGATTTTGAATATAAAAACCAAAACCATAATTGTTCTGCATTTTGAAATTTTTCAGATGTTGATATATTTGTGTTTTGTAATGTATTAGTATTCATGTTTTTCTCCTTTTTATTTTTATTAAGTATTTGTACCTATTCAAAGATACAATGAAAAATAAAATAAAAATTGAATCGTGTAAAACAATACAACTATAAATAGAAAACCGAATCGAAAAACCGATTCGCTAATCGTTTTTGTTCTATACAAAGCGAATCGGTTTTTATCTCATATTAAAAAATCCGCCAAGGCGGATTTTTTATGTTATTCAACTGTTATTGGTGGGAAACAATCACCACCAGTATCCGGGCAACAATTCCATCCATCTTCACCCATATCAGTAAATGTTTCGCCGGGGCAACAACCATTGGTATCAGGTGCCAACCCGTCATCACAGGTCAAAATATCTTGGGTGTCAACAGTAGCGTCTGGTTTTGCAAATGGATTCTTTATATTGCCTTCATCATCGTATTCCAACCCAAGTACTTCGGTATTATATGCCTTGGTCTGTTCTTCTGTCCCGTATTGTTTCAAAGTGTTTGTTTTTTGATCATATTCTGCTGTGCCATATTTCTTGGTCGCTTGCTGTTGAACATTTTGGTTATACACAGATTGTTTCGCGTTGTTTACAGCTGCGTAATTCAAGGATTCGCAATATAACAGGACTGTTCTGTATTCGTATCCAGATTCTGTCCAAGATCCATCGTTTTTGATTGTCCATTTGTCTTTGCTGTCTTGGTCGCAATATTGCATCAAATCAAACGAACGCACCTGACCAACCCATGAACCATCATTTGGATCAAAACTTGCTTTGCCCTTTAAATCAGACCATTTACGACGTTTATCAGAGCCAGGTGTTATAACAGAACATTTTCCATTTATACCTTTGTCTTGGCAAGACACAATCAAATCGACCGGTGAAAACACATTTATACGCGTTCCAGCAGCAATAGAAAACGGTGGCACAGTATTATCAATCGCATCAACCAACAATTTTTGTGTGATTTTATTCCATGTATTGATAACATCTTGTTTTGCCATTTCCGATGAACGAATCGTTCCAGATTGAACGATAGTGTTATTATCCAAATCTATTTGATTTATGACTGTATCAGCAATAGGTGCAATCATATTTACAGCCGCGGGGACCAATGATGTTAACAACGGCATAACCATCTGTTCGATATAATCAGTGCTGCCGTGACCTGGGACCCCCATACGCCCCTGGGCATCAGCAGAATACGGATCTTGACCATCGGCGAAATTAAATTCAACACCATCTGGGCGGATGAATTGATACCACTTTATACTCATACGACCAAATGCTTGGTACGGACCGGGCAAATCACCATCCAAATATCCCATTAACAATGTCCCTGTTGGTAATATTATTGTGCGCCCATCATCAGAATAAACATTTCTGTCAACTGTTGCACGCACAGGGATGCTGTAATTTTTCTTTGGGTCACATTTATCGCCCGCCTTTGTGCATCCGTATACACTTGGGTCTGCGCGCACTTCTGAAACAATGGTTGCTGGAATAGGTTTAAATTGCCGAAGGATAAATGTTCTGTCATACGGTAAAGAAGAAGTTACAGATTCCCCAGCACCAAATCCAGAGCCAACCAGTAAAGCCTCGTTTGCTGTATTTTTACGATTTCTGTCGAATTTTCTACTATCATCATGTTTTGTTGCGATTGTGCGACCATTACTGCCTGTTGCGACCCATTTTGCGGAACTATCGAATTCGCCATTTCTTGCAGAAACAGAAGACGAGCCAGGCATTGATAATTTTGGCATACTAAGATTTCTGTCACGAACATTTCTGTATCCGATATGGTCTGAATCTGTTCCGATTCTGGAACCATCTTTCAAAGATAAAATAACCCCGGTTGCCATATCGTATTTGCCAGTCGGATTTGAACAAGTTTTATCCGAAAAAGGATAGAAATAATTTGTTCCGCGTTCTGGTTTTATCCAACCAATCTGATGACCAGATGCATCATACCCTGGTATAGCAAATTCAGAACAAGGATTCGCACGAACAATTGGTTCTGGTTCTGGCTCTGGCTGTCTTATTGGGTTTGGTATTGCGATAGTTTTTATTTCTTCCACAGGTGTCACAGGTTCCGGTTCTGGTTCATCAACAAAAGGTGGTTCTGGTTCTGGTATTACTTCTGGTTCAACCACTTTTGCTGGTTCTTTATAAGAACTGAACACCACAGGGATTTCTTCGGTGTTTACGGTATCTTCTGAATCTACATCATACCATGTGATTACCAAAGTTGTATTTGATAATTTTTGTGGCGCAGTTGGTGTATAAATTATATTTATATTACATGAATCTACTTCGTCATACACACAATTATTAGGTGTTGTGAAATCGTTATTATATATTTTCACACTTTCTATGATAACAGGCACATTCACAGAAATATTAACTTTTGCATGTTCTGATTCGCCAACTTTGACATTATCAAATTTTATATTTTGTGGTGTGACATTAAATTCAATATGTTGATTTTCCACCTCTGGTGTATTGTCTTCTTTTTTGTGCGACAACAGCAAAGTCAACAATATAATCACAATCAAGAAAGCCACAGCCAACAACAGCCATTGGACATATGTCGGCGTGTTATTTCTAAAATCATCATATTGTTCTTTGATATATTTCATTTTTTATTGTATCCTGACTACATAGCAACTGGCACCACTGAACTTTAACAACTGGTCGCACAATTTTTGTGCGGCATCTATATCAGACAAAGGTCCAATACGCAAGCGA
Source organism: Candidatus Enterousia sp. (assembly GCA_045648925.1). Taxonomy (GTDB): domain Bacteria; phylum Pseudomonadota; class Alphaproteobacteria; order Rs-D84; family Rs-D84; genus Enterousia. The sequence goes on along the minus strand of JAZROY010000004.1, from coordinate 110,112 downwards.
TACAGACGCGCTGTTGCAGATTCTGAACCCAAATCACCAACACCTTGTTCATCAACCGCAAAAAATACACTGTTCTTATAAGGTGTCAGTATACCATCACCATCTTCGCCGCTGAATTTAGCCAGCAATTCTGTCCAGTAATCATTTAATGCCTTTACCGAAGTATCTGATTTCAATTCGACCGCAACCCCGGTTTGATTGCTGGTAATCAGTGGTATATTTGATTGCGGTAAATAAGAACCAGCGGTTGCGCGTTCTGATGGAATCATATTTGGACCACCAGATACAGAAACAGATTGCATCCCACCAGTTGCATACATCAAATCAGTTGGTTGATTATAAACATATGTTGGTGTAGTGCTGTAATAATCATTGACATTTGCGTTTATCGCATACATTTCATCATTATACGCAATCGTATTCAAAGATTGATTCGCCGCCAATGATTGTGCAACATTTGCCTCAGCCAGTGCCATAACAGATGCGGTATCGGCAATCAAGAAAGGTTTAGCACGTTTTTTGATACAAACAATTCTTTGACCACTACGCAAAACCAAATCGCCGACCGCTTCGACAATCAATAAACGACCGTCTTCACCGTCTGTGCGGAAACCAACAGGGCTTTCGCCACCTTCGACCAATAATGATACAACCGGTCTTTGTGTCATAGATATAACCTTGTCCCCGAAATCAATGTATGTAAAGATTCTGTCGCGCCATACGCGTTCTGGTGCAATTACATAATCGTCTGGGTTTGGAACAAATATATCCAAATCAAAACGGAATTCCGAAGGGTCGATTTTCATTGTTTTTATCCAACCATAATCTTCACCATCAACACCAATAGTTGATGTTTTTGATGTAGACTTTTTGAATATAGACCCCATAGATCCAGATGGCGCGGGTACACTGTTTGAAATAACAACATTTGCCCCAGAGCCCGCGGAAACATCAACCTGGGAATATGTGATATCGCTGGAATTAATAGGATAAGCGCGCAAATAGAAAATATATTTGTTCCCAGATTCACCGGTCACAATCATATTGGTATCATTACCATTGTTTTCATCGGTTGGGGTTATATACATATACGAATCGCCAGGATTCGCATCAATATGGAACAATGCTTCGTTTCCAGCAACAATGTCCGCAATCTTTTCACCGTTTGGTAAAGTCACCAAAGTTGCCATCCCAGCGCGGGTTTTTATCGGTAATACTGTTCCCGTAGACCAAGTTAAATTCGCATATCCTGGCTTCAAAGAACCGCTTGCCATATTCATGTTTGGGTTGTCCCATGCCATCTGATAAACAGCCGCCGCAGGGGACACACAGCACAAAATTGCCAGTAATGAAACATTTATTTTGCAAAAATTTATAAAAGTCATCTTTTATAATCCTTTCCTTATGAATTACCCAACCCTTTTACAAAGAGTATTTGTCAGAATTCAAAGGGTCGCCATCGCCATCCAAAATTGTGTATTCTACAACCCGTATTCCCAAAGGATTGTCACGCAATTTGTTCAGGTTTTCCAATGTGTCCGACACTTTGTCATCCAAAACAGATTGTATTCTTAATCGTATCTTATAATTTTTTTGTGTGGCTTGTCCACCACTATTTTTACAAACCCACGCAAAAGTGACAGTATATTCATCGTATTGAGAATTGTGTCCGGTTTTTACGACGGGCTGCTCTTTGTTTTTGTCAGAAAAATTGACAGAACAAGAAATTGCCGATGAAACACCACTATCACTATATTCTTTGTATAATGTGGTGCGTGTAAATGCGGAATATACACGATTATTTGACCAAGGTTTTACCACATTTGCCCAATTTTTCAATGTCAATCCAGAATTTGGCATCAAAGTATTTCGTGCGATTATATATTCACGAACAAAGCCCTTTTCATATTGTTCCAGTGCCTGTTGATTTGCCGAATTTGGAACCAATGGTTCAATTGTGGCATTTACAGACAGTGTGTGCGTTGATAAAAAGAAAACTTCTGGTCGTTCCAGTGGCATAATTTTTACCAATGTAATAATCAAAGTTGCCAAAACAACAACAGACGTTGCGAACACGAACGTCAACACGCGTGACAACAAAACCGGCGGTTGTATTACTTTTGCCACATTATCTCCCACATTATTCAATTTGATTCTAGACAATTTTATTTATCAAGCGCAAGTAAAAAATTACATAAAAATTTTTAAATCAAAAACGATAATAATTCCCTGCAAAAACAGTTCTCCTCCGTTGGAGGAGTACCGGCGGAGCCGGGGAGGTGGTCAGATAATTCGTTTTTATGTAAACCACCCCGTCGCTTCGCGCCATCCGCCTTCGCCAAAGGCTACTGTGGACAGGCCCCTCCATAGAGGGGAACTAAAAAAACACTTTTCATAAAAATTAAAATATGGTATAATATTCATATCGATAAAAAATTCTCCCCCCAGTGGGGGAGTACCGACGAAGTCGGGGAGGGGGGTGAACCCTCCCCACCACTTCGTGGTCCCCCCCGCCCCGGGCGGGGAATAAAAAAATGAAACAAAGAAAGGAGAAATAAAATGGTCAAAAACGCTGAAACCCGCAGAAACCTACACACACACACACACACACACACACACACACATGTAGTTTGTTGCTAAGCATAAAACAAATCGGAACGATTTGTTTTGCAATTTCTTTTATTTTTTCCGCCCCAAGTTTTGCCGACCCAGATATCCCATCAAGTGCATCCACAGCGAATTGTAGAAATAATCCATTACAAACATATTCTGGCACATCAAACCTGCAAGCAAATTGGCAGGCAAACACAATACAACTTCATTGGTATAATGGTGACACGGAAATACAAAATGTGCCAAGTGTATCACAAAGTTGCGTATATGACGGAACATTAACCCCACCATCAACAATACCGACAAAAACAGGATATACATTTAAGGGCTGGCGGGTAAGACAAGCTGGTGCTGGTCAACAGGTACAACAATGCAGTTTATCAAGTTTGGATGCAACAATAGAAGGAATATGGGAACTTGGTATGAACTACTCTGTCCAATGGAATTGGCAATACCTGTGTAGCTATTGGAACAATGATACAGAGGTAGGCAGTAATGATTGTAGCGATAGTTATTTTGATGGCTTTAGTGCCGGTGAATGGGCAATAGGATTTAATTATGGTACGATAAAAGGTATTTCAAAATGCAGTACCAAAGCGGGGAATACTAATGATGGTGCATACGATAATAACAGTTCAAATTGGACAGCGACAGACAGTGAAATAACTTCGACGCAAGATGGAGAATATTGTTGGTGCAAGGCAACCAATTATACGTCAAATGGTGGTCCATCGTGCGTATTATCTGGTTCTGTGTGGGTGTTACATCCAACAGGGTATGATAATGATACACAGGAGTGCCTAGCCAATTGCGCTGCGTCTTGTTCTAGTTATCTTCATTCTTATTCTGATGGTTTTCGTGCACCATTTTTCAGTGTGCAATAAAATTAAAACTGAATTTAATCACGGTGTTAATTTTCATCGGGCGGTGTTCGGGGTGTCGCAATAACATTTTTTCACTTGCTTTAATTTTTTCAAAACATTATAATTTTTCCGCTTGATTTTTGATATCGGTGTGCTATGCTTAGCACCGATTATGGGTAAAATGGCAAAAATGCTGGGGTGTTTTTATGGGTACAGATTAACGAAAAGCGATTTTAAAGGGGCTTAGTTCAACGGTAGAATATCGGTCTCCAAAACCGCGGATGAGGGTTCGATTCCTTCAGCCCCTGCCAGAAACCAGAAAAAATGTGAAAAGAGCGGAAAATATGAAAAAAATAATTGAATTTATCAAATCTGTGCGTTCCGAATGGTTTAAAATCGTTTGGCCAACGCGTGAAACAGTTGTTCATACTACTATTATGATATTGGTGTTTTCTGGTCTTGCCGCGTTATTCTTTTTCATAATCGACAGCATTTTGAATGCTTTGGTGAACTGGATTTTCTAAAAAAAACCGAAGGGGATTAAGCAATGGAAGATAAAATGCAGTGGTTTGTTGTAAATGTTCATACTTCGTGCGAAGACAAGGTTGCACGTGAATTGCGTGAACAAATTGATAAACGCAAATTAAATGCTTATTTTGGAGAGATTTTGGTTCCAACCCGTGAAGTTTCTGAAATCAAAGGCGGAAAACGCGTTAAAACAGAAAAGAAATTCTTTCCGGGCTATATCGTTGTTCAAATGGTTATGAATAATGAAACTTTTTCTTTGGTAAAATTGATGCCCCAGGTTGTTATGTTTTTGGGGCAAAAGGTTAAAAATCAATCTAAACCAATTCCTATCAGTGAAGCAGAAGCCCGCAGATTATTGAAACAGGTCGAAGAAGGTTCTGTTGTCACAGAAGACACTGTCTATGAAGAAGGTCAAGAGGTTCATGTTATCGATGGTCCTTTTGCGAATTTCAATGGTATTGCATCAAATGTTGATAATGTAAAACAGAAAATGACAGTGACCATTTTGGTATTTGGCCGTGAAACAAGCGTTGAACTTGATTTCTCTCAGGTCGAAAGAGTTTAGTAGAAATACTAAATAAAAACGTGGTAGATGCGCCACATCGCACCACAACACTAACCAGATGTTGAAAAAACATCACAAAAAAACGGAGTGAAGTTATGGCAAAAAAAGAATTAAAAGGGATTGTTAAACTTGTCGTCCCTGCAAAACAAGCTAACCCTGCGCCTCCTATTGGACCTGCATTGGGTGCTGCTGGTGTTAATATCGCAGAATTCTGCAAACAATTTAATGATAAAACAGCAGACAAAGAACCAGGAATGCCAATTCCTTGTATAATTACTGTTTACACAGACCGCAGTTTCGAATTCATTATGAAATTGCCACCTGTGTCTTATTATATCAAGAAAGCATTGAAATTGAAAATTGGTTCTCATAAGCCAGGTCGTGAATTTGTTGGTACTATTACCAAGGCACAAATTGAAGAAATTGCAAAAAACAAAATGCCTGATTTGAATTGTTCAACAATTGAATCTGCAATGAATATCGTTGCGGGTCAATGTCGTTCTATGGGCGTAAAGGTGGAGGGCTAAGTCATGAAAGTTACAAAAAGAAAACAAACTTGGTCCACATTAGACCCAAAGAAAGTTTATACATTAAATGAAGCAATCGAAACTTTGCGCGGTTTTTGTTCTAAGAAATTCGATGAAAGTTTGGAAATTGCTGTTAAATTAGGTATTGATGTTACAAAAGCAGACCAAAATATTCGTGGTATGTTGTCTTTGCCAAATGGAACTGGTAAAAAAGTTCGTGTTGCTGTGTTCACAGTCAACAGCCAAGACGAAGCAAAAAAAGCTGGCGCTGATGTTGTTGGTGGCGAAGAATTGATTGAAAAAGTTGCAAATGGATTTTTGGATTTTGATCGTGTTATCGCAACACCTGATATGATGCCAAAGATGTCCAAGGTTGCACGTGTTTTGGGACCAAAAGGTTTGATGCCAAATCCAAAATTAGGTACTGTCACAAACAATGTAGCCGAAGCAATTGCAAATGCCAAAGCGGGACAAATTGAATACCGTGCTGAAAAGAAAGGTATTATCCACGCTGGCATTGGTAAAATGTCTTTCGCAACGGATAAATTGGTCGAAAATGCAAACGCATTGATTGAACAATTGAAAAAAGTTAAACCTGCGTCCACCAAGGGTCAATATATCCTTGGGTGCAGTGTTGCTACGACCCAAGGCCCAGGTTTAAAGGTCGAAGTAAAATAATTTATGGTGGGCCCCCCACCATAACAAAAGATTTCTGTCCGAGACTGATGGTGTGAAGAAAATCACTTAATTCCCATCATAGACAAAGAAAAATTCTTTGGGGCAGAAAACAAAGCCCCACCCGTGGGAAACCACAGATGGAAAGTTAACAAAAAGCTTAAAAGGATATATAAAAATGAGACGCGAAGAAAAATCAGATTTGATTTCAGCGTTGCAGTCGTCCTTGAAAGAAGCAGACGGTGTTTTCGTCGTTGAAAACCATGGTTTGACAGTAAAAGAAATGGAAGGCCTGCGTAATGAATTGCGTGACAAGGTGTCCGTTTTCAAAGTTGTCAAAAACCGTTTGATGAAATTGGCATTAAAAGATACCAATTTTGAAGCTGTATCCGATTTGATGAAACATCCAACTGCGGTTGCTGTGGCAACTGATGCGTTGGCTGTGACCAAAGTTTTGGCAAAATTTGCCGAAGAACATCAAAAATTGACCATCGTTGGTGGTAAAATGGATGCAGAACTTCTGGATGTGAACGGCATTGTGCAATTATCCAAGCTTCCATCATTGCTTGAAATTCGTGGAACTATCGCACGTATATTGATAGAGCCAGCATCACGTTTGGCACGTGTTTCAGCAGAGTATGGAAAAAAACAAAATTAATAAACTCAATAAGGAGTAAAAAATGGCAGATATTCAAAAAATAGTTGAAGAATTGTCAAAATTGACTGTTCAAGAAGCAGTTGAATTATCAAAAGCATTGGAAGAAACATGGGGCGTAAGCGCTGCTGCGGCTGTTGCAGTTGCTGCGGGTCCAGCGGCCGGTGCTGCGGCAGAAGAAAAAACAGAATTTGATGTTATCTTGGCAGAAGCAGGCGCAAACAAATTGGCTGTTATCAAAGCTGTCAAAGACATCACTGGTTTAGGTTTGGGCGAAGCCAAGGCTTTGGTCGAATCTGCACCAAAAGCTGTTAAAGAAGCAGTTGCAAAAGATGAAGCTGAAAAAATGAAAGCAACATTAGAAGCAGCTGGCGCAAAAGTAGAAATGAAATAATTTCTACTTGGAATCAAAAGATTCCGAAAAATCAAATTGCATCTAATGCAATTTCGCCGCCCGCCAAGATTGAAAAAATCTGTGGCGGGCACACAGGCGTAAAAAGGTGATAAACTTTTTTCGTTTGCAAAATAAAAAAACAGAAGAATAAAAGGGTTCAGAAAATGGCAATTATCCAGGAACTTAGAAAATCTTTTGGTAAAAGTTTTTTGTAAACTCCGCTTCCTGATTTGGTTGAAATTCAGTACAATTCTTACAGAGATTTCTTACAGGCAGATGTGGCCCCAGAAAATAGAAAAAATATGGGTCTGCAAAATGTGTTCAAATCTATGTTCCCAATTAAAGATTATGCCGGAATTGCGGATTTGGAATTTATTGAATATACATTGGATAAACCTGTATATAATGTTCAAGAATGTATGCTGCGTAATTTGACTTATTCCAGCAAACTGAAATTGAAGCTGAGATTGATATTATGGGATATCGCAGAAGATGGTAAAAAAACTTTGCGCGATATCAAAGAACAAGAAATATTTATGGGCGATGTTCCGTTGATGACAGAGCGTGGAAGTTTTATCGCGGCTGGTGTGGAACGTGTCGTTGTATCGCAAATGCATCGCGCCCAAGGTGTTGTTTTTGGAACAACAAAAGAAGCAAAAATTGCCGGCAATCCGGAAACTTATACTGGTCGTATAATCCCAGAACATGGTTCATGGATTGATTTCGAAGAATCCAAAGGAATTATTTATGTTCGTATTGACCGCAGACGCAAGATACCTGCGACAGTTTTGTTGCGTTGTTTGCCAGCGGCTGGCGAAGAAAAGAAATTTGCTGCGGACCCACGCAAGGCAAACATTGTCGGTATGAGTGGCGAAGAAATTCTGGGCGCGTTTTATAAACAAATCCCATTGTCTTTTGATGGCAAATTGTGGGTTGGTGATGTTTCTTGCTTTGAAGGTTTGGAAAAATATCGTTTGAATTATGATTTGATTAACCCAAAAGATAAAAAAGCTTTGGCATCAAAGGGTGATCGTTTAAATGCTAAACGTTTGTCAAAAATCGCATCTGTATCCAAAAAGTTTGGTGTGGAACGTGATTCTTTGATTGGTGAATATTTGTTCAGTGCTGTGAAAAATGGCGATGATGTTTTGTTTAGTGAGGGAACAGAAATCACCGAAGAAGTATTAAACGAATTGGAAAAATTGGGTGTTAAAAATATTTCTTTGATTGCGATTGATAACACTACAATTACTGCACATATGCGCAATACTTTGATGGCAGATAAAACATCAAATCGCGAAGAAGCATTGATTGCTATCTATGATTTGATTCGTCCAGGTGAAAGACCAACTGTCGAGGCAGCATTGAATTTGTTCTTGCGTCAAGGTTTTGACCCTGCGTATTACGATTTGTCTGCGGTTGGTCGTTTCAAAATGAACAAACGTTTGAAAATAGATTCTGGCAAAAAACCAGAAGATGAACGCACTTTGACCAAGGCAGATTTCCTGGCTGTGTTAAAGACATTGACAAACATCATCGATCACAAAGATGTAATCGATGATATTGATAATTTGTCTAATCGTCGTGTACGTGCAGTTGGTGAATTGTTTGAACAAACTTTCCGCACAGGTATGTTGCGTATTGAAAGATTGGTTCGTGAAAGTTTGACTTCGCCAAATATTGCAACTATGCAACCCCAAGATGTTATCAATGCAAAACCATTGATGTCTTTGGTTTCTGAATTCTTGGGAACTTCACAATTATCTCAGTTTATGGATTCTTATAACCCATTGGCAGAGGTTGAACATAAACGTCTTGTATCTGCATTGGGGCCTGGTGGATTGAATCGTGAACGCGCTGGGATTGATGTACGTGACGTGCATCCAACGCACTATGGAAGATTGTGTCCAATTCATACACCCGAAGGTGCAAATATTGGTTTGATTTCACACTTGTCTGCATATGCACGTGTTAATCCATACGGATTTATTGAAACACCATACTATGTTGTTAAAAACAGTAAAATCACAGATGAAATGGTGTATTTAACTGCTGATGAAGAATTGGGTCACAAAATTGCCCAAGGGAACACACCAACAACTTCATCTGGTGTTTTGGCAGAAGATATGGTAACTGCGCGTGTAGATGGCGAATTCGTTATGGTGCCAAAGGGCGAAATTGATTTAATTGACGTGGCACCTCGTCAGGTTGTGTCCATTGCAACTGGATTAATTCCATTTGTTGCGAACGATGACGCGAACCGTGCTTTGATGGGTTCAAACATGCAACGTCAAGGTGTCCCATTGATGCGTGTAGAAGCACCATTGGTTGGAACCGGTATCGAACGCGAAGTTGCGCGTGATTCAAGAACAGGTAAGGTTGCAAAACACAGCGGTATCGTTGAATCTGTTGATGCAAATCGTATTGTGGTTAAATGTATGAATTCACGTAATGTTGTGACAGGTGTTGATATTTACAACCTTGAAAAATTTGGTCGTTCGAACGGTGAAACATTGGTTCATCAAAAACCGCTTGTTCATGTTGGCGACAGAATTTCCGCAGGTGATATCATCGCAGACGGTTCATCAATGAATTATGGTGAATTGGCATTGGGTCGCAATGTCTTGGTTGCTTTTGTGCCATGGCGTGGATATAACTATGAAGATGCTATTGTGATTTCTGAACGCATTTCTCGTGATGATGTTTACACATCTATCAAGATTGTTGAAAAAGAAATCAAATTGCGTGATACACAATTGGGACCAGAAAGTTTTACCCGTGACATTCCAAATGTTGGTGAAGAAGCACTTAAAAATTTGGATGAATCTGGTATGATTTATGTTGGTGCGCGCGTAAAGCAGGGTGATATTTTGGTTGGTCGTGTTTCGCCAAAATCTGAAACATTATTGACCCCAGAAGAAGCATTGTTGCGTAACATCTTTGGTGAAAAGGCATTGAATGTCAAAGACACTTCGTTAAAGGTCGGGCCAAACGAAGAAGGAACTGTTATCGGTGTTAATGTTTTGACAAGACATGGTGTCAAAAAAGACGAAAGAACACAGATGATTGAATTGCAAAAAATTGAAAAAATCAACAAAGATCGTGATGAAGAAACAGCTATTGTTGAAAAAGGTTTTGCAGATCAAATATTCCAATTGGCTGAAAACGCAACTGTTTCCGCAGGAACCGGTAGTTTGAAACCATTTATTGGTAAGAAATTAACCGCCGAAGTATTCGAAGGTATTCGTGCGTCTGACATGAAAAAACTGGTTGTTTCTAATAAGGAAATTCAATCAAAGATTGATGAATTGCGTGAACAACATGTTTTGAAATTGCAAGAATTGAACGAACGTGCTGATGCTGAAATTGCCAAGGCAACCGAAAGCACATCTTTGGCTGCGGGCGTTTTAAAAGAAGTCAAAGTGTATATCGCACATAAAATGAAACTGCAGCCTGGTGATAAAATGGCTGGTCGTCACGGAAACAAAGGTATTGTATCTCGTGTTGTTCCAATCGAAGATATGCCACATATGGAAGATGGAACACCTGTTGATATCGTTTTGAATCCATTGGGTGTGCCAAGCCGTATGAATATCGGTCAGATATTTGAAACTCACCTTGGGATGGCAGCAAGAGCATTGGGTAAACAAATCGGTGATGTGCTGGACGAAGTAAAACAGAAACGTGCAGTAACGGATGATTTGCGTGCCGTGATGGGTAAAATCTATGGCAAAGCAGTTGCTGAGAAATTAGAAAAAATGACAGATACAGATGTTCGTGCAGAGGCAGCACTTTTGCGTGACGGTGTTCCAATGGCAACACCAACATTTGATGGTGCAACACCGGCTGAAATCAAATCAATGTTGAAATTGGCTAAATTACCAGAATCTGGACAATTCACATTGTATGATGGTGTTACTGGTGAAAAATTTGCCCGTCCTGTGACTGTTGGTGTGATGTATATGATGAAGTTGCATCATTTGGTGGACGAAAAGATTCATGCACGTTCAACCGGTAATTATTCTCTGGTCACACAACAACCATTGTCTGGAAAGGCACACATGGGTGGTCAGCGACTTGGAGAAATGGAAGTTTGGGCATTGGAAGCACACGGTGCAGCACACCTGTTGCGCGAAATGTTGACGGTTAAATCTGACGATATCGTTGGAAGAAATAAGATGTATGAAGCAATTATTTCTGGAAACAACGATATTCAAATGGGAACACCAGAAGCATTTAACGTGCTTGTGCGTGAATTGCGCGGACTCGGTTTGGCGTTAAACCCGAAAAAAATGGACTAGTGGCCGGGCCATCGGGTGAGCAAAATCACCCGCCGGCCACAAGGCACTTTTAGTGACTTAAAAGGAGCAAAAACAAATGACAAATATGTTGCAAAAGATATTTGGACAAATAGAAACCAAGGAACAATTTGATGCTTTGCGTATTTCTATTGCGTCCCCAGAAGAAATTCTTTCCTGGTCGCATGGTGAAGTGAAAAAGCCAGAAACAATAAATTATCATTCCTTGAAACCCGAAGCCGAAGGTTTGTTTTGTCAGCAAATTTTTGGACCGGTCAAAGATTACGAATGTGCTTGCGGAAAATATAAACGTATTAAATTCCGCGGTGTTGTTTGCGAACGTTGCGGTGTCGAAGTTGGGTCTTCGGCTGTGCGTCGTGAACGTATGGGGCATATTAAATTGGCGATTCCTGTCGCGCATACTTGGTTTTTACGCGAAGGTAAAATTGCTACACTATTGAACAATTTGCCACAAAAGAAATTAGAGCAGGTTATTTCATACGATGCATATATTGTGACAGAACCAGGTCTTACCAGTTTGAAACAATATGATGTTATCAGTGAAGATGAATACCAGGCAGCTGTTGAAGAATTTGGTGAAGATTCTTTCCATGTTGGTATTGGTGCCGAAGGTATTCGTTCCATCATCGCAAATTTAGACATGGGTGATGAAAGAACGCGTTTGCGCGCTGAATTGGCAGAAACCAAATCCGAAGCAAAACGCAAATCCATCATAAAACAATTAAAATTGGTTGAATCATTTTTAGATTCTAAAACAGAACCACAATGGATGTTGCCTGATATTATTCCGGTTATTCCACCAGATATGCGCCCATTGGTAAATTTGGATGCGGGTCATGTTGCGGCTTCTGATTTGAACGATTTGTATCGTCGTGTAATTATTCGTAACAATCGTTTGAAAAGATTTATGGAAATGCACGCACCTGAAATCATCGTTCGTAATGAAAAACGCATGTTACAAGAAGCGGTTGATTCATTATTTGATAATGGACACAAAGCACGTCCAATGGTTTCACAAAACCGTCGTCCATTGAAATCTTTGTCTGATTCTTTGCGCGGTAAACAAGGTCGCTTCCGTATGAATATGTTGGGTAAACGTGTGGATTATTCTGGACGAAGCGTTATTACACCTGGTCCAACATTGCGCATGCACCAGGTTGGTTTACCAAAAACAATGGCACTCGAATTATTTAAACCATTTGTTTATGCAAAATTATTGGCTGGTGATTATGCTAATACTTTAAAGACAGCACGCAAAATGGTTGAAAATGGCGAAGATATCGTGTGGGAAATTTTGGAAAAGGTTATATATCAACATCCTGTGTTGTTAAACCGTGCGCCATCTTTGCACAGATTGTCACTTATCGCGTTTGAACCGGTTTTAATCGAAGGCAAGGCAATTCGTTTACATCCATTGGTTTGTAAAGGTTTCAATGCGGACTTTGACGGCGACCAGATGTCTGTGCACGTTCCTATTTCTTTGGAAGCACAATTGGAAGCGCGCACATTGATGTTGTCAACGAATAATGTGTTGTCGCCTGCAAATGGTGAACCAATGACTGTTCCTTCCCAAGACATGGTGTTGGGTGTTTACTATATATCTTTGATAAACGGTGAACACGATGAAAAGAAATCACCAAAATTCGTGAATATGGACGAAGTCAAATTGGCTTTGGAAAACAAAACAATCACTTTGCATACACCAATTTATGCGCGTGTAAATGGTAAAAAATATGCCACCACGGCTGGTCGTATGATATTGGGTGAATTGTTGCCAGATGGTATGCCTTTTGATTCTGTGAACAAAGTAATGCCAGTGAAAGAAATCAGAAAATTGTTGGCTGCTACATACGAAAAATGTGGTGATAAAGCGATGATTTTATTGGCTGATGCATTAAAAGATACTGGTTTTGAACAGGCTGTACGCAGTGGTATTTCAATCGGATTTGATGATATTGTTGTGCCAAGTGACAAAGAATCAATCATTGAAAAATCTGAAAAAGCAGCAGCGGAAATCGAAAATCAATATCAAAACGGTTTGCTTTCCAGTGGTGAACGTCATAATAAATTGATTGATTTGTGGCAACATACAACTGATGAATTGGGTGATAAAGCATACGCATCACTTGGTAATACAACAGGTGATAATTGGAATTCCATACATATGATGGCTTTGTCAGGTGCTCGTGGATCCAAGGGGCAGATTCAGCAGTTGGCAGGTATGCGTGGTATGATGCAGAAACCAGACGGTTCAATTATCGAGGTTCCAATTATTTCGAACTTTAAAGAAGGTTTAACCATGTCTGAATACTTTACATCCACCCACGGTGCGCGTAAAGGTATGTCAGATACTGCGTTAAAGACTGCTACGGCTGGATATTTGACGCGTCGTTTGGTTGATTTGGCAATTAACACAGTTATCACAGAACATGATTGTGGAACACATGAATTTATTACTGCGAAACCAGTATATCAAGGTTCTACATTGTCTGTTCCATTGGGTGATGTGGTTTTGGGACGCACTGCAGCGCATGACATTGTTCATCCGCTTACTAAGGAAGTTATCGTGAAAGCAGGCGAATTGGTAACCAAGGCTGCTGCGCGTCAAATCAATGAATCTGGTTTGCCAAGTGTTGATGTACGCAGTGTGTTGACCTGTCAAAGTGACGGTTTATGTGCAAAATGTTATGGTATGGATTTGTCAAGAAATGCGCTGGTTCATGTTGGTGAAGCGGTCGGTTTGATTGCTGGTCAATCAATTGGTGAACCTGGAACTCAGTTGACTTTGCGTACTTTCCACATTGGTGGTATTGCAGAGGGTAATTCTGAATCTCACTTTATTGAAATGCCAGTTGGTGGAAAAATCAAGTTGGACAATGTTAACACAATTAAAAATTCTGCTGGTCGTGTGGTTGTGTTGTCGCGTACTGGTAAGATTGGTGTTGTAGATAAAGACGGCAAAGAATTGTTCTCGGTCGCATTGCCTTATGCATCTATGTTACTGGTTAACGATGGTGATACTGTTGAAAAGGGGCAAAAGGTTGCGGAATGGGATCCTTATTCCAATACAATTATTGCGGAAAAAGACGGTATTGTTTCGTTCAATGATTTGATTGAAGATGTTTCTTACCAAGAAGAAGTTGATGCAATTACTGGTATCGTTTCGCGCAAAGTTATAAATTGGAAAACAAATACCAAGAAAGCATTAAATCCGTCAATAAGATTGGTTGATGACAAGGGTAATGTGATATCATTGGGTGGCAAAAAGATCGCAGAATATCTGTTGCCAACATATTCGACATTAAATGTGTCTAATGGCGACAAAATACATGCGGGTGATGTTTTGGCGCGTATCCCTGTGCAAACCAAAAAGACAGGCGATATTACTGGGGGACTTCCACGCGTTGAAGAACTGTTGGAAATCCGCCGTCCTGCGAATCCTGCTTTGTTGGCAGAAATTGATGGAACAATTGAATTGGAAGATGCGAAATCTAAAATCATTATTCGCATTGAACCAACGGATGGAACTGCACCGGTTGAATATGCTGTGCCAAAGGGAACTAACCTATTGGTTCGCAGTGGCGATGTTGTTCGCAAAGCCGATAAATTGGTTGATGGTGACCCTGTGCCACAAGACATCTTGCGAATCTTGGGTCAAAAAGCATTGGCACAATTTATGGTCGAACAAGTTCAACAGGTTTATCGTTTACAGGGTGTGTCCATTAACGATAAACATATTGAAATATTGATACGTGAAATGACGCGTCGTGTAGAAATAAGCGATCCGGGTGATACAACATTCCTTAGTGGTGCTGTGGTTGACCGTGTTGATTTCGAAGAAGAAAATGCTCGTGTTGCCAAAGATAATGGTCGTGTTGCTACGGCTTCTCAGGTTTTGGTTGGTTTGACACGTGCATCATTGACTTCGCGTTCATTTATATCCAATGCTTCGTTCCAACAGACAACCAAGGTGTTGGTAGATGCTGCAATCAGTGGCTCAACCGATAAATTGGTCGGTGTAAATGAAAACCTGATTGTTGGTCGATTGATACCAATCGGAACAGGTGCCTATGTTCGCCGCGTTCGTGAAATCGCAAAAGAAGAGGAACGCGCGGAAAAACTGGCCCGCGAAGGTGGCAAACAACAACAATTGTTGGATATATAAAATATGCAAATGCCCAATAAATCACTTTTGTGAAATGTTGGGCATTTAAAATTTTACTTGCAAATGGGCGATAAAAGAATAGAATAGAAAAAGTTAAATAAAAGGATTGTAAAATGGCAACTCCAAAAAGTAAAACAAGTAAAGCACGTTCTGCACAACGTCGTTCACATGATGCTTTGTCTGTGATGCCTGTGTCGGTATGCAAAAAATGTGGCGAAAAGAAACGTCCACATCATGTTTGCCCTGCGTGCGGTTCA
This sequence comes from Candidatus Enterousia sp., assembly GCA_045648925.1. Taxonomy (GTDB): domain Bacteria; phylum Pseudomonadota; class Alphaproteobacteria; order Rs-D84; family Rs-D84; genus Enterousia. Next base: position 94,551 of record JAZROY010000004.1, on the reverse strand, counting down.
AAATAATCTTGGGATATATGGGATAGAAAGGGCATGGGTGTGAATTTTCACTTGCCCTTTTTACATTGAAAGATGGCAGAAACCAAAAAAATTATTTCAATTGATGCAATGGGCGGCGACCATGCCCCGACTGCTGTATTTGGTGGTATGAACCAGTTTTTGTATCAATATGGCGAAGACAGCGCTTTCTTTCGTGTTTTTGGCCCAGAACAAAAGTTACGCAATTTATTAAAGAAATTCCCGCGTGTCGCGCGTAATTGCGAAATCATTAATGCTGATGAAGTAATTTCTGGCACCGATAAAATTCGCGATGTTATCCGCCATGCCCAGGGGACATCTATGTATATGGCGATTAAGGATGTCCGCGAAGGAAACTCTGCGGCGGTTGTGTCTGCCGGAAATACTGGTGTTTTAATGGCGCTTTCTAAATTGGCATTAAAAACGGTTGATGGAATTTCCAGACCTGCGATAACAACGATGTTGCCGTCTGGTGATGGGGACAGCCGGGTTGTGGGGCTTGATTTAGGTGCAAATGTTCAATGTGACGAAGAAATTTTGTTTGATTTTTCAATTTTGGGCAGTGTCTATGCCGAAATCATCGGCGGTATGACACGTCCACGCGTTGGTATTTTAAATATCGGCGAAGAAGATACCAAGGGCAGTGACACACTGCAAAGATTGAATAAGGTTTTGACAGAACACATTGATGAATTGCCTTATGAATACATTGGCTTTGTTGAGGGTAATGATGTCACATCGGGCAAGGTTCAAGTTGTCGTCACAGATGGCTTTACAGGCAATGTAATGTTAAAAACAGTAGAAGGTACCGCAAAATTAATTTCCCGCATTGTAAAGGCAAATTATAAACGTTCTCTGTTGGCAATTCTTGGCACCTTTTTCCTTATTCATTTGTTCAAAAGGTTAAAGAATAAAATAGATCCACGTTCTTATGCTGGGGCGGTATTTTTGGGTCTTAACGGATTTTCGATAAAAACACATGGAAATTCTGATGCACTTGCCTGGTCGCATGCATTGGAATATGCGGCAAATTTGTGTAAATCTGACTTTTACGGCAAGATAAGAGAATTAACTAATTCATTATCAAATATCAAAGAAGAATTAAAGAAAACGGAATAAAAAAATGCCAATGGCATTTTTTTTATTGATAATCACCCAGTTATTATTGCCCACAATTTATAGAATAAATAAAATAAAAAAGCGTTGTTTCCAACGCTTTTTTTATGTAATTCCAAACATAACCGAAATTAATTTCCAGAACTATTATATAAGTTATAAATACGTTCCGCATCTGCCTGACTGGTGCCACAGTATCCATTTTGATTACCAATGGTATATATACATCTTACACTGGCATCTAAACACAACGTGTCTCCCTTATGAACATTAGAAACCAAGGCTGTCCCAGGATCAGTAGTACATGTTGTTCTTACTTCACCATTTGAACCTATAAGACAATCGCCTTTAGAACTATAATCTACATATCCCTCTGGGCAGGAACAACTCGTTATACGTCCACCAGCGGAAACTAATTGGACAGTAGAACTCCCGCCAAACACTGTAACATACTTAGTACTTGCGTTAGCCGCTTCGTATGGGGCATCTGGATTATTTGCAGCCCATGCCACATTTGCATCAAAAATCACAGTAGTTGATGGACATGATGCGCAATATACGTGACCAGCGCCATCATCAGCCAAATATTGATTTTCTGGACATGTTAACATAATACTTGCAACCCAGTCGGACATCGCACGCAATGTCAATTTCACACCATCTGTAATTTGATATCCGCCCACAGACATACATGTTGTGATTTCCGCAGCACACGCGTTAATCGCTGTTTTTGTGGCGGTTGAATTTGGTGCTGTTTCATCATATCCATTTGTGGACAAACATGATGTAACATCGTTACGGCAACCCTCTGCATAATCGGCGATGATTGCATCTTGCTGTACCTTTATTTTGGCCAGTGTATTGTTCAGATATTGACGAACAACTTCGTTATCTGGAACATACTTTTTGGTCGATTTACGACTGGACGAAGATGAATATGTGTAATCTTGACATTGTTTAAAGACAGATGCACACATCCCGTGAACCTTGTCATTATCATCGATATAGCCAATTTTTTGCAATAAATACATTGCCATATTGTCTGTATAAGTAGTATCTTTGGATTTTTTGTAATTTGATTTCCATTTAGTTAAATTTTCATCAATATATCCACCAAGATTTTCTTTTTCACCCATACTCCACGCATTATAGTTTTTGTTGCTATAATCCCATGTGGAATATAAATTATACATACCTTCACTGACCCATTTATCCTTATCTACACAACCATCAGGGCAGTATTGGTCTAAATCATTATCATCATAATTTGTGCCATACCCCAAATCGTCCCAGTTGCCGCAAGCCGTTGCACACATTATATCGTCTGTTCTTGGTTGACCACCAGAAACACCAGGTGTTCCACCCTTTACAATTTCGCCGTTCGCCAAATATTTACCAGTTGGGTCCAAACATAATTCATAATCGGTTCCACAGATATATTCGTCCTGCATACAAGAATCAATTGCCGCGATACATCCACGTAAATCATATGAATTCTTGTTTTGTGCCAAAAGCAAACGCGCCTGTTGCAAAATTGTGGTTGCATTTGTCACATTTTGTTTCATTTCAGCATTTGCATCATTCAAAGAACGTTCATATAACACACATTGCTTATCAATTTCCAAATCATAAGCATTTGTTATAATATTGGCATCAATACCCTGGGTTGTACAGGAATTCAGCACCGCTGTTTTACATCTGTTTGCCGCAGTTTTATATAATTGTTCGCCGCGTTGATTGGAAACACTTGATGAATTGTTATTCATATTCAAGAATGAATTCAAATCAAACCCAGCAGAAAAGTCAGCCGTCAACAAACCATTCATGTCCAATGTCAAACCACTTGTGACATTACTTGCCGCAGATGGTGTTGAAACATCAACAATTTTCTTTTTAATGCTGTCCAAACTGTTTTTCAAACGCGAAGAATCAGTTGTGGATTTCATGGTAAGTTCTGCCTCGGTTTCTGTGAATAATGCTTCAATCTGGTCAGATGTTAAACCGATATATCTTATTTGTTGAACGACATTTTGGAAATCTTCGGTTGCCTGGGCCAATGTTTGTTCTGTTTTTTCATAATTTTTGATGTTTTTAGAACAAGAACATCTGCCCTGATTATCATCCAATATATTACAATAATTATCCATACAAGCCGCATATTGTGCCTTGCAATAATCGGTCAATTCGGCAATATTTGTTAAATTGTTGGTTGTAGAAGTGACATCTTCTTGGGTAATAGTTGTCGTTGTTGTCACAGGTGCAACCGGAGTAGAAATACGCGAAGATGCACGACGACTTGCAACACCAATACGGGACGATGCACTTGGGTTATATAATGCAGTGTTACCAGAGGCAGGGATGACCGTTATACCACCACCAGTGCGATCGCCAGACATAACCTGGCTGTTATACACACCGACACGCGCCGTCACAGGTTTAGAAGTTTGGGCGTTACGCGAAGTAACTGCACGTGAAGCGGTCTGGTTGGTTCGTGTTGCAGTCCCAGATGTTTTTGTCGCAGTACGCGCCACAGTGCCACGGGTTGTCCCAGATGTCGCCGTTCTTGGCGAAGAAGCAACCGCACGTGAAGCCGTATTTGTCCGCGAAGATGTATTTGTTCCGGATGATATTGCACGCGTGGCAGATGTCGAACGATTTATATTTGTTCGTTGCCCACCATTTTTTTGTGCAACAGATTCAGCAGAATCTTCTGCCACTGCTGCATCATCAGAATATTCGACAACTTCGTCGTAATAAACCGGTGCAACCTCTGCAAAAGCAGGCAAAACCAGCAAACCACTTAACACACTAATAAATCTTTTCATGAGATTTCCCTTTCCTTTTTCTATCATTTTATCACAATATCAAAAATCGCGCAAGCACAAAAATAAAGTTTAAACAAAAAATTTTCCTGATTATGTATCAAAGTGGAATTAATAATGCGGGAAAATTTATACTGTAACAGGAAATAGATAATTCCCCTCCTGGGGCGGGGTGGACGCGAAGCGAATGGGGAGGATTGAAGTTTTCAACCCAAAGTGTCTGTGCCTGCCACCCGAAGCTTTAGCGAAAGGTGGTCATGCTGAGCGAGTGTGAACGAGCATGAGCATCCATATATTTTTGCATTGCTGATACTTTGGTATATATGGATTCCCACGATTCGCTCGGAATGACACAAAAGCAAAGATGGGGACTTTTAATTCTTTTCCTGCATATTTGAGGATAAAACCGTTACAAATCAGCCATTTTTTAATTTTTTTAAAAATAATCAAAATTTATACTTGACCCGCGATTCGTTTTTGTTTTAAGATGTTTGTATAGACAAGGTGGAGGAACCTGTAAACCCCCAGAAATCTGGTAAAAACCGGAAATCTGGGAAAAAATAACAACTGGGAAAAAATAAAAGTAAAAAATTGTAAATACAACAGTAAATACAATGAAAGGTTTATTTTTTCTCATAAAACAAATGACTGGAAGGGAGGAACCAATGTCAAAAAACATAAAAGAGATTATGATTGCTCTGGATAAAGTTTTGACAACGACTGTATGGGTCAACGCAGACAGACAGATAGTATCGCTTAGTGACGAATTGCATATTGGGAAAAACAATGCGCCACGGTCTATCGAAGATTTGTCACGTGCTGCACTGATTGGCGCATATGTTTCGTTGCAAATCAGAACAGACAATTTTGATGTGGCTGCTGAAACTTTGGAAACACCAGATTTGGCACTGCGTGTCAAAGAAATGGTATTTGCCGAAGCGAAAAAGATTATGGATGCAGAAAAATCAGAAACTAAATCTGCAAATCGCATGGCCGCATAATAACAGTTTCCGCTATTGCGGAAGGAAGGGAGCCCCGCCACAGATGAATTTTTGTGGCGGTTCTTTTATCTTCCGTGATTCAGCATACGAACATCATCAAATTCTGGATGCTGCATAAATATTTCAGAAATATACGGGCAGATTGAAATTATTTTGCGGTGCTGATTGCGCGCCATAGAAATTATTTCTTGAACCAAATACAATTCGATTTCATCTGCGTTATAATTTGAATCTATTTCCGCATCAGAAATAAGGATTTTATCTGAACCTGTACGAACAAAAAACAAACTGCCGATTTGTGTGCCATTACATATCGCGCAAAGCCGACAACCGTTATCTTTGATTATAAAAGTTATATCTTTCCTGTTCATAAAAAAATCCTGAGTATTTGATTTTCAATATAACACAGGATTTTTTTATGGCTATAAGATTGATTTCTTTCTAAATCGAATCAAAGTTTTTGCGTATGATTTTCGCGCTTTTGCGCAAAGCATTTTTTTCATTTGTATCCATCTTTGGTTGCAGATTCATAATGACACCATTTGCACCGACTATGCGTGGCATAGACATAGCAACTGCGTCTTTGCCAGTGCCACCAAGTATAGATGTTGTTAAAATTCGTTTTTCATCGTTCACAATCGCGTATAACAAATCAACAACAGCCGCGCCAATTCCGTCCCATGTTGCACCACGTCCTTTGATAATTTCATATGCTGCATTTTTTACGCGGTGTTCAATAGTTTTGCGTGTCGTTTGTGGCATTGAAATTTTTGCCTGTTTGCAAAAATCATCAATTCCAATTCCACCAATACAAATTGCGGACCAATTTACAACAGACGAATCGCCGTGTTCGCCCAATACATAAGAAGTAATTGAACGCGTAGATACATTTAATTGTCGTGATAGAATAATCTTTAAACGTGCAGAATCCAGCATAGTTCCGGTTCCTATAACACGTGATGTGGGTAATTTAGATAACTTTTGTGCCAACATAACCATAACATCCAACGGATTTGTGACAATAATTAACTTTACATTTTTGTTATCAACATTTGCCATAACGCGTGGAACAATATCTTTGATAACTTCTGAATTTTTATGTAATAAATCAGTGCGCGTTTCGCCGGGCTTTTGATTCGCACCTGCTGCAATAATGACTATCTCGGACCCTTTGATTGCGCGATAATTAGATACCGCATTTATTTTTATATCATAAGAAAAAGCAGACGCGTGTCCTAAATCTTCTGCGGCGGCGCGTGCGCGAACACCGTCTGTATCGAATAAAACAATTTCATGTACTAAACCTGTCTTTTGAACAGCCGTTGCAATCGCAGAACCAACTGTGCCAACACCGATAATTGCTATTTTCATTTATCTCTCCTGAATTTGTTGTAATAATTATATCACAAAAAAGTATTTGATAAAAATATTTATATTTTGCTAAGATTCCCACCGATAAAAAGGGAATAGGAAATGAAAAAATTTTTATGCTTTGGTGAAGTTTCTGAAAAATATAAAAATGCAATTGAATCTGCTATGCGCGAATGTCCGGACTTGGTGGGCTGGGAAACTGCGCCAATGGGTGATGAATTGCCAATTGGGAATTTTGAATATATTTTAATGAAATGTGATATTCATTCTGATGATTTCTTGCGCCGTATAATTGCAATAAATAAAAAACAAACGGGTGGGGCAAAATTTTATTTAACACATTGCGCGGTGTTTTTTGATAAAGCGGGTGTGCGGCCACCTTTTATTTTGACTGATGCCGCGTGTATCCCGATGCCAGATGAAAATCAATTAACACACATTGTGAATAATGCAGTCGCTTTGTTCGGTAAAGTTTTCGGTAATACGCGCGTACCGTTTATATCGTTGATTTCGGCGGGTGGTGATACAAATACAAAAATAGCACCACTTTTGCACGATTGGCACGAAATACATAAAAACGAATTCCCGGAAAACACATTGCGTATTGAACAGTTAGATGTTGCGCTGGATAAAGATATTCGACATGAAAAACATCTATCTGGCGAAATCGCAGACATCATTGTTGTTGATAATATCAATACAGGCAACGCGATATTCAAATCTTTATCAGTCTTGGGAAATTGGGAACCAGCATGTTTTTTGATGGGCGGTAAAAATACAGTTATATTAAATTCGCGCGGCGCAACAGAAGATGCCTTGATAAGAAATATTGTGCTGGCGGTTAAATAAAAAAACCGGCATTGCCGGTTTTTTTGTTTAATATGATTTTGCAACAAATACAAAACTTGGGTCTTTATCGTCAAGACAACGTCGGGATATTTTATATTTTTCAACCAATCCATCAAATTCTTCGTTTGTGGTTAAATCGTATTTGATACGGAAAAATCCAATCTTTCCAGATTCCAATGCGGATTCTAATTCTTTTAAATCTTTGACATCGTGAATCATTGTTTTGTTTCGTTTTTCAACAGCAATCAACATATCGTGTTGAATTGTCTCCAACATATTTTGCGCATCGTTTATAAAATGTTCTGCTGCAACAGTTATTTTGGATGATTTACCCAAATCGCGACGCGTTACGGTCAATGTATTATCCGCCATTTCTTTTGCACCAATTTCAACGCGCAATGGAACACCGCGTTTTATCCATTTCCACATTTTATCAGGTGCACGCGCATCTGTATCATCAACCAAAACACGAATACCCTTGGTGCGTAATTGTTCTGCTAATTTATTCGCACAAGCATTTAATTCTTTTTCATTTTCTTCACGAGTTATTGGAATAACAACAATTTGATACGGTGCAACCGCTGGGGGTAAAATTAAACCATCGTCATCAGAATGTGTCATAAACAAACCACCCATCATGCGGGTTGAGGTCCCCCAAGATGTTGTCCAACCGTGTGTTAATTTCCCATCTGTCCCCAGATATTGAATACCAAAAGATTTTGCAAAATGTTGTCCCAAATCGTGTGAAGTCCCGGCCTGCAGTGCCTTGCCGTCTTGCATAATTTGTTCAACTGTATAAGTGTGGTCTGCACCTGCAAATCTTTCCTCGACTGTTTTTTCGCCCATAATAACAGGTATCGCCAAAACATTAGCCATATATTCGGCATACATTTTATGCATTTTACGCGCGTCTTCATTTGCCTCATCATGCGTGGCAAAAACATTGTGTCCTTCTTGCCAGTTAAATTCAGCGGTGCGCAAGAACAATCTTGGACGCATTTCCCAACGCATAACATTTACCCACTGATTTAATTTTAATGGTAAATCACGATAAGATTGAACCCATCTTGACATTGCTTCGCCGATAATCGTTTCAGAAGTTGGACGAATTATGTATGGCTCAGTCAGTTTTGCTTCTGGGTCTGGTTGCAATGTTCCGTCAATCATTTTTAAACGATAATGTGTGACAACGGCTGCTTCTTTGGCAAAGCCCGCGACATGTTCTGCTTCTTTATTGAAAAAATTAATAGGTATCAACAAAGGAAAATTTGCATTTAATACCCCGCTTGCTTTTATTCGTTTATCCATTTCATCACGCATCAGTTCCCAAATTGCCCAACCGTATGGTTTAATTGTCATACAACCACGCACAGGTGAATTTTCGGCCAAATCCGCTGCCACAATTAAATTTTGATACCATTCACTAAAATTTTCACTTCTTGTTGGTGTAATCGCTGTTTTCATTTTTTCTACTCTTTTCTATTATTTATTTTTCATATATTCTTTTGAAATTGTTTCATGCAGGGTTTCTGCCATTTGTTTTCTATCCATACCCGACAAATCGGGAACTGGCAAAACTTTGATTTCAACCAAGAAACCGCCCAAGCACATTATATGGAAAACCTGCATAAAAGCATCGCGTTCTTTGTTACAATATGGGCCACAATCCATTTTCGCATTAGAAAAGTAAGCAAAATGATTTGCCATGTCTTCATCGCTTATTTTTGTGCCGTCTTTTAAACGATAATGAATAACGATTGGTTGTACGGTAATGCCCGTTTTTTCAACGATATCAAACATAGAACTTTTGAATTGTTTTACATATGCGCCGTTTGTCGATGTCCCTTCGGGAAATATAAACATTGGATAATCAACAGTGTCCAATTCAGATTTTATCGCCCCCAATGCTTCAATCGCGTGTGAAGGACGGCGGTCAATAAATACTACACCAAACTTTTTTGCAATCCAGCCAACCAAAGGCCATTCTCCGATTTCTTTCTTACCAAAGAAAGAACCGCCAAATGCCACCGCCATAGTAGAAATTTCAAATATCGAAATATGGTTGCAAACACAGAGCAGGGGTCGTTTGTTTGTTAACTTGCCCTTTACCTTATACTTCACACCAGTCATAAAGTTAAATTGACGCATAAAAAATTGCATGTATTTAACAGACAATTTACCCTTTGGAATAAAGCAAAGTATAAAGGCATTAACAAGCACCATAAGGCACGCCAGCATCAGCCAAAAAAATTTCACAATTTTAATAAAAATATTTGGTTTGCGAATTTTCATTATTGGTTATTCTCTTCTTCGGTTTCTTCTTTGTCAATGTATTCGATATCGTCTGCATCTTCACGCATAAACAATTCGCCAAATGCCCTTATTGCCTTAGCGGTGCCGGTAAACGGTGACATAATTATGCGGGTCAAAAGATGTAATGGCCCTTCTTTGATATCGAATTCATCAAAAGCAGTTTCAGAACCAGCAAAATGTTTTTGGAATACTTTGTCAATTTTTTTCGTTTGAACCAAAACAAACACATCATATGTTCCAAAAGGTTTATCAATAAACACCCCGCGTCCAAATGTCGCCCCCAGGCGCAAATACCCCTTAATCAAAGGTGTCATTTGTTTTCTTGCTTCGTCTTCGTTAACAAAAGCGCGTGGCAAAATATTCATCTGGGTCATACGCGGATCAACACTTGGGTCCAGGTTTTCTTTTAACACAGTTGCCAATAAATGCGAAGGTGATAAACAGTTGTAATAAAGATAAGATAATGCCTGGGCCGATTGTGCAGGATTTGTTCCAACAAAAGATGGAACACCGAATAAAAGAACAACTTTGCGCTTTACGACATATTCGCATAATCCCGCCCAAAGCAAACGAATAACCAAACCGTCATCGCGATATTCTTTTTTTACACAGGCGCGTGACATTTCTGCAATATTGCCCTTTACCTTTTTTATTTTGGATAAATTAAATTCGCTTTCTGTGTAAAAACCACCCATTTTGTCGGCAGCATCTTTGTCAATAATACGATATGTTCCAACAATTTTACCATCGTGGAAAACCGCCATATAATCGGCATATGTATCATAGGCATCATATTCTTCGCCCAGGTTTTTTTGTTCTTCGGTTGCAGATGCACCTTCTTCCAAACAGAAAACTTCGTAACGCAACTGGCGCACCATTTTTCTTTCTTCTTTGTTGCGAGTTAATCGCACTTCGAAATCACGAACTTTTATAGCCATAACATAATTCCTTTATAATGATACAGGTAATATTACCAAAGAAAAACTTCACAATCAATTGTTTTTATTTCTTCTGGACTTTTGGAAAAATTGGTATAGGGGGGAAGTTTTTTACTTTAATTTATCAGACAACTCGGCAATTGCAATTGCATACCAAGATGAATTGTTCCATTTTTTTATTCTGTAAAAATTAGGGTATGTTAAATATGCCTTTATCACAGGGGCTGGCGCAACATCTGAATCCAGGTTTTCATCTGCTTGGGCTTCCAACATTTTATCAATATTCTTTACATCTGCAACCAAACCAACAACTGTATCATTTGCATCCACCGGTGTTCCGTCCATATTCATCACACCCAGTTTTGCCCATTCTGTAAAGGTTTTCTTTGCATCGCCACCCATTAAATCCCTGTCGAAATCAGCCGGCAAAATAACACGATGAACAATTGGTTCGTCTTGGTTCCATCCCAATTTGTTCAAATAATTTCCGGCACTATACATCGCATCACCAACACTGTGAATAATATCAACGCGTCCATCATTGTTACCGTCCATACCATATTGCGCCAAGGTTGTTGGTATAAATTGAAAATGTCCCATTGCGCCCGCCCAAGAACCATAAATATTATTTATTGATAATTTGTTTTTGTCTGCGATTTTCATCAACGCGATTAATTGTTTTGAAAAGAATTCTTCGCGCCGCCCTTCGTAAATCAAAGTTATAAACGCATTGGTTAATTGATATTTGGATTTAACCTCTCCATAATTAGATTCCATTCCCCAAAAAGCCAATGTCACATTGCGTGGAATACCAAATTTGTTTTCAACATTTGATAGCAATGTTGGATATGTTGCGCGTTGCTTCTTTCCGTTACTTACGCGGGCATCACTTACCGTGCGATTTAAATATTGTTCCAGTGTCAATTTAAATTCGGACTGATTTCTGTCTGATTTTACAATTCCAGGAATAAACACAGGTGATTTTAATGTTGCATCAATAACAGATTTATCTATGTTTTCCGCGGTTGCCTTGGTGCGAATATCTTGCATAACTTTTTCCCATCTATCCAAATCAAAAGAACCGCGTTCTGCAAAAGTCGCAGTTACAACAGATAAAAAAAATAACCCACAAAATACAGGCAATTTATATTTCATATTACCCCACATTTATTTAAAACGAATATGTCAACCCAAGGTGCAAACCAAACGAACGCCAATTTGCTTCCTTTAATGCTTCGTTTACATGTTCCGTATACGCAGGTATTTCTTCTGCGTACCAGTTCCCTGGGTTCAATTCATCTTCGTAATACACAACAGATTTAGCAACATACAATTCACCAGAAATTTTTCCAACGTGGAAATAATTTGTATCCGCCTTTAACGATATTTGCATGCGGTCTGACAATTGATAGGAATATTCTATTTCCGCTTCATAGGCAAAAGCACCATTGTCGCCTTCGTCCAAGAAACTGGGGTTTTGTTGCCAATCGTCACGATTAGGCCATGTTCCTTTGGATGAATACTTTGGCATGCTGACCTGGGCATAAAAACGAAGTTTATCAGACAAAGTCATTTGTTTTTCCACTTCCAGTCCAAGATAGAAACCACTCCACGTAGTATTATAAATATGGGTCGTTCCTTCTACAGTGATTGCGCCGTCACCACCGATAACAACACAGTCACCTTCGACCACACCCCACGGTAAATTGCCCATACTGGAAGAATAATCAACAGTTGTCAAAGATGTTCCCAATGGATATAAAACACCATCAATAGCTGTTCCGCCAGAAGGTGCCAATACAACCTTGATATCTTCGGGACCCATACAAACCTGGCGCAATTCGGAATCATCAGAAACATATACATCCGTTGGAACAGCATAATAATTACCCAATGTGTCCCCAAATACATAATCGCCGGAACTGGTCATCAAAGGCAGATATACCCCAGGATTTGGATACAGATGATTAGACATCTTTAAATTGTGTTTGAATATTTCGTATCCAATATGCGGGCTGATTTTCCAGCCACCCAAATTCCAAATATGATGCGCAGATACACCAAGTTTTAATTTGTTGGTATAACCAGTTTGGTCGCCCATGGAAATAGTAAATATCCCTTCGGTAGGTATAGAATAATCATATGGTTCCAAATCATAGTCCATAGACATACCACCCGCAAACATGGAACCATAAGTATAATCGCCATAAACAGCCAAATCAAAACCGCGCACATCAAATATATGTTTTAATCCGACATTAAATTCGTGAAACCACATATCGTCCCATTCAAGAACAGAATTAACACCGGTTTTAAATTCAAAATCTGCGAACCGAACCCCGTATCTGGCATAGATATTCGTATTATGTTCATCTGTAGGTTTCGCGATACCATTTGTTGTCTGTGTCCCGCGCACATCATATTGTTTCACATCATAAGTATAAGTTGTTTGTTGACGCGGCACTTGGTAAGAATATTGACGTGTTCCAATAACCTGTTTTTTACCAGAAGTTCCAACATATCCCGTATATCCATAATCTTGATATTTGCCATAACCGATTTTATTCGCGTTTGGACGACCAGGGTCAGCATAATACGCAGGCACACCCTCATTCGATGCAGCGCAAGCGAAAGACGGCACAAATGCAAGTAAAAAAGCTAAAAAATTCCTTTTCATATTTCTTTCTTGGAACCATTATAGTATAAAAAGTATTTTTAAGTAAAGCATTAATTTAGATTGAATTTCATTTTTTTATAATTACTATTCCTTCTATGGCTTTTTCACACAATATTTATATACATGTCCCTTTTTGCATGTCTAAATGCAATTATTGCGCTTTTTATTCGACTGCGTGTGCAAATCCAGATTGGAAAAAATACGCAAATGGTATATGTAGCGAATTAAAATTTTGGTCTGGAAAGTTGGGCAAAGTAAATGTCCCGACAGTGTTTTTTGGTGGCGGGACACCATCCTTGATGCCGGTTAATGTTTTTGAACAAATAATGAATTGTGTTCGTGAGTGTTTTTGTATTAAAGAAAATTGTGAAATCACTTTGGAATCCAATCCAGGAACAATTGATAAAGACAAATTATCTGAATTTGTATCAAATGGTGTAAATCGTTTGTCTGTCGGTGTGCAATCATTAAATGACACGGAATTAAAATTTTTGGGTCGCCGACACAATGTTAAACAAGCATTGAATTTATTAACACTAGCACAAAATATGAATTTGCGTGTTTCGGCTGATTTTATTTATGGTCTGCCGAATCAGAATGCACAATCTGTGATTGATTTGTGTAAAGACATAAATAAATTGGAATTAAAACATGTGTCGTTATATGAATTGACAATTGAATCAAATACTCCGTTTGGAAAAATGAATCTGAAAATGCCAGACAATGAAACAATGGCAGATATGTATATGGTGATTGGTGAACATTTGTCTTTGCCACGATACGAAGTTTCGAATTATGCGGTTTCGAGACAAGAATGTAGACATAATCAAAATGTATGGGATGGGGAGCCTTATATCGGCATTGGACGCGGTGCAGCGGGGCGTGTTTTCATTGATAATGTTTGGTATGAACAAAAGGGTGCAAATGAATTATTTAAACCAATCAGTAATGAAACGCGCTCAACAGAAAAAATCTTAACAGGCATGCGGACAATGAGTGGGGTAAAATTAACAGATGATGTTAAAAATCAAATAAATTTTGATTGGGTGGAATTGCACAAAGATTTGGTTGAATTAAATTCTGAATATTTGCATACTACCACGCGTGGGTTATTAGTATTAGATGATATAATAACGGATTTGATAAAATGAAAAATAAATTTTTAAACTTAATTGGAATAGTTGCCGTGTGTATTGCGGTATTGATTGCTGTGTTTATTAAAAAGGAGAAAATTATGCAGGTTGGAATTAAAATTGAAAATATGGACATCGGTGTTAATCCAGGAAAAGATTTTTATGATTTTGCAACAATTGGTTGGCGCAACAATAATCCACTTCCAAACGATTATACACGATTCGGTTCGTTTGAAGTATTAATTGAAGACAATAATAAACGCGTTCGTGATATTGTAGAAAACGATAATGGTAAAATAGGCATGCTTTATAAAATTGCGATGGACGAAGAAAAATTAAACGCGGATAAAACAAAACCTGTTCAAAAATATATTGATGAAATAGATAACATAAAAACAAAAAATGATTTGCCAAAATATTTGGGAAAAATGCATCGTTTCTCTTCTGCCTTTTGGGGCGATGGTGTTGGGTTGGACGAAATGGACAGCGAACATTATCTTTATAATATAGGACAAGGTGGTATTGGTTTAAGCAGAGATTATTATTTCGATGATGATGCAAAATCAAAACTAATCAGAAAACAATATAAAAAATATATCAAAGACATAATGAATAATTTTGGCATCAATGTTGATGCGGAAAAATTATATGCACTTGAAGAAAGAATGGCAAAATCTTTTTATAAAAAAGAAAAACTGCGTGACCCATTGGCGAATTATCACAAAAAATCTTACGCGGAATTAAAGAAAGAATTATCCGGTTTTGATTGGGATACATATTTTGATGCGCGTGGGGCAAAGCCAGAATTTATAAATGTTGCGCAAATTGAACCGATTGCGGAATCGATTGCAATTATAAATGATTCGGATTTGAATTTAATAAAAACATATTTGAAATATAAAATTGTAAATGGAGCAACTTCATTTTTAGATGATAAAACATATGGTATCGCATTTGATTTTTATAATCGCGAAATGTCCGGACAAAAAGAAAAGAAACCGCGTTGGAAAAGGGCGGTTGGTATGATTGATGGCTCACTTGGTGAAATGGTCGGTCAAATTTATGTAAAAAAATATTTTCCAAAGGAAGCAAAAAAGCGTATGGAAAATCTGGTAAAAAATTTACAGCGCGCATATGAATCACGAATTAATAATTTAACTTGGATGAGTGATGATACAAAAAAACAAGCGCTTAAAAAATTAAATACTTTTCATGCGAAAATCGGATACCCAGATAAATGGCGCGATTATTCAAAACTGGAAATTAAAAACGATTCGCTTTATGAAAATATGATGCGCGTTTCTGAATTTGAAGATGCGTTCTGGTTGGATAAGGTTGGTAAGGAAAAAGACCCAACCATATGGTATATGAATGCACACGAAGTTAACGCATATTACGACCCATCAACAAATGAAATTTGTTTTCCGGCTGGAATTTTACAGTATCCATTTTTTGATATGGAATCTGATGACGCATTTAATTACGGTGCGATTGGTTCTGTGATTGGACATGAAATGACACACGGCTTTGATGACCAGGGAAGACATTTTGACAGCGCGGGTAATATGAAAGATTGGTGGACAGAAACTGATGCGAAACTTTTTGAAGAACGCACTAATTTAATGAAGAATCATTTTAATAATATTTTGGTTGCCCCAGATACACATGCAAATGGTGAATTTACATTGGGTGAAAATCTGGCAGATTATGGCGGAATAACAATCGCATTTGACGCGTATAAAAAATATGGTGAAAAAAGCGAAGATGCAATCGGTTTAACAAGTGACCAAAGATTTTTTGTTGCGTATGCTATGACCGAAGCAGGCAATATTCGCGATGAAGAAATCTTGCGCAGAACAAAGGTTGATGAACATTCATTATCGCGTTGGCGCGTAAATGGAATCTTGCCACATGTAGAGGCATGGTATGATGTTTACGATATAAAGCCAAATGATAAGTTATACATCGCCCCCGAAAAACGCGTGAAATTATGGTAATAAAAAAACCGCCGAAACGGCGGTTTTTTAATTGTTTGGGTCGAACATCATATAACCAGCATCTGTGTATGTTGTTGGCTTTATCTTGCCAGATTGCACCCAGTAACGAATCGTTGATGTTGGAACACCTTTTATCTTTGCATATTTTGATATAGTGACTAACTTTGTATCTGGTTTATTCGTATCAAGTATATCCAGCGCCATTTTCAAAGAACGATTCAACGCAGACAACATAAAACGGTTATAAGAATCAGCATTGCCCGTGGTCTGGTATTTTTCCAATGCATCCAGATAACGTTTACGGTCAATTTTTCTGATGATTGTTGGTGTAAAACCATTTTGCATCAGTATAAGGTTCATCAGCAATCGTGCCGTTCTGCCATTACCATCTTTGAACGGATGAATTGTAACCAATCGATAGTGAGCATTTATCGCTTTGAATAATGTGTTTTCATCTGTACTTATCAACCAATGGTTGAATTGTTCCATAAGGTCGGGAACCTTAATCGGATTTGGTAACACCGTCCTTGAACCAGAAAGTCGGACAGAAACCCGTCTGAAACATCCAGCATTAGCATCATCCAAACCAGACAATATACATTTATGAATTTGTAAAATATCCCGGTTGTCTGTTATATGTTTCTTTTTGGACAATTCCATAACCAACTCAAATGCCTTGGCATGATTTGTTGCCTCAACATAATGCGAAATCGGTTTTGAACCGCTGGTGATATTTTCGTTTATCGCCAATGTAGTTTCACGACGGGTTAATGTGTTGCCTTCGATAGCATTGGAAGTATATGCCAATTCTGTTTTCAGCCAGTTATACAAAACATCCCGGTTATCTTTGTTTTTTAATAATTTAGATAACGCGGCTTTGTTTTTTAAAATGTCTTTTAATAATTCGTTCATTTTTTACCTTTTACTTTAAGGTTTATATTTTTTACAACTATAAAGTAAAAAGAAACAAAAATCAAGTTAAAACTTCAAGGTTTGTGAATTTACAAACCATAAAGTATAAAGAAAAATAAAAACCCGGAATAAAATCCGGGCTTTTGTTTT
This sequence comes from Candidatus Enterousia sp., assembly GCA_045648925.1. GTDB lineage: Bacteria > Pseudomonadota > Alphaproteobacteria > Rs-D84 > Rs-D84 > Enterousia. The sequence continues at coordinate 77,254 of JAZROY010000004.1, read as the reverse complement.
TGTTATTCTTCGTCTTCTTCGACAACCTGTTCATAAACAATCTTTTTTACCATACGCGGTGTTTCCGCGCTACGTGCAGAAACAGTTTTTTTCTTTGCTTTTACTTTGTTTATTTCTGACATTGGTTGATTAACATTTGGTGCAATAGAGCTTATAACTACTTCTGGATCTGCACAGGCTTCGCCACTTGGCTTTGCACAACTGGCATGGACAGAACTACCATTGTAAGAAAAATGAAGTTCACATCCATCTGGACAAATATAATCTACTATCGCCTGAGATTGAGTTGCATTAGCATTATTCGCAGATAAACCACCCACCATTCCCAAAATTAAAAATACTTTTTTCATTTGTCATCCTTTTGTTTTATTAAATTCATTTAAATTATTCCGCATCGTTATCTTTAACGATTTCTTCATAAACAACCTTTTTTACCACCTTTGGTGATATAGTTGCTACACGTGCAGAAGTCGTTTTCATTTTCTTTGCGTCTTTGATGGCCGCCTGATTTAAAGCACTTTGACCCATTATGTTCTGTATTTCACTTGGCGAAGGTTGAGTATCTTGAATTACGACTTCAGGATCTGTATCAAACTTACCACAATCACACCTAGCATAAGTGTAACCAGAAGTACTCATACTAGTATAAAGCTCACATCCTGGTGGACACACAAATGTAACCACAACGGTTTGTGACTGTACGGCATATCCATTTGTTGCAGTTAGACCAGCAATCAGGCCCGCAATTAAAAAAGTTTTTTTCATTGTTTTTCTCCTTTTTCTTCTTATAAAAAAAATTGACCACCAAGAAAAGGCAGTCGGGGAGTTAGAAAATCAGCATATTATTGATTCCGCGGTTTTTCGGTCGCCCGTATTTTATAACCAACGGCCCCCCGACTAACATCGGGGATGATAACGGTGCAAAAGACACCGAATACATCATTTTAACGATGCTTTCGCACCGAATATGCTGGGCTTTCTACAGCCCCGAACCCAATCTCTTGGATTCAATTCTTATGGTATCACAAAAAACATCGTTTATCAACGGTAAAATTATAATTATCAAATTTTATGCAAAATATGTATGGGAACGTATGCGTATTATTATTCTTGCTGCATTATAAATTCCCCGCCTGGGGCGGGGGGGACCGCTTGCGGTGGGGAGGGTTGTGAAAAAACAAACCATGAATTTTCAACCCTCCCCGTCTTGCTGTCTCTGTCGTTCCAGCAATCCACCCCGCCCCGGGCGGGGAATATTTAATTTCATCGCGGGATAAAATTTTTATCCTAGCTAAAGGTGGGTATTATTTTCCGGAAACGGTTTTACGAAATTCTGCACTTGGGCGGAAAGATGCGACACGGCGCGCAGATATTACCGCAGGAATTCCGGTTTTTGGATTGCGACCAATACGCGCAGATTTAGACAATATTTTAAATGTTCCGAAACCAGCTATTTTAACATCTTCGCCGTTAACCAAAGATTGTTCGATTTCATCGAAAATAATATCTATCATTTTATACGAATCCGCAACCGTCAAACCAAAACGGTTTTTAATTGCATTTGCCAAATCAAGGCGGGTTATTGTTGCCATCATAAAATCCTTTGATTCATATTATACAAAAGGTTTTAGATATTGCAATTACTAAATATTGATTTATTTTTTTATTGTTGTAGAATCTGGTTCGTGTCCTCATAGTTCAACAGGATAGAACAAATCCCTCCTAAGGATTAGATGCAGATTCGAATTCTGCTGGGGACGCCACCGATTTTCGTTATTGCGCGCAAAGCGCACAATTAAGAAAATCGAGTGTCCACCGTAGCCCATCGGGCGAAGGCGGACGGAAAGCACAAAAGGTGGTTTTCGTTATTGCGCGCAAAGCGCACACTAAAATCAAAGGACAAACATAAATGAAAAATCGTGCCGTAAAAATTGGGATAATTGCATCACTTTTGCCACACTTGTTTTGTTGTGTGTTGCCGATTGTATTATCTTTGATTGGTTTGTTCGCGCCAGAAATAGCACACACATCTTTTATACCAGAATGGATAGAACCCTGGATATTTGTGTTTTCTGCATTGATGTTGGTTTTATCTTGGGTTTTGGTATTGCGTGATTGCCCTTGCGCAGAATGTGAAGAAGAAAAATCTCATAAAACACAGAAAATTATTTTATCTGTTATAACAATCGTTTTTATTATCAGTATCGTATTACATGTTTTTGCGCATGGACATTAAATTGGTATTTTAATAACTGACTATATCTGTGGTCGGAATATAAATTCTATCTGTTGCATTGCGTTGATTTTTATAAAGTCCCAAAACAAATGTTCCGATTTCATCACCAGCCAAAGTGTCAATGGCGCTTGCAGTTGTGTTTTGGTAATAACATTTGGCAGAATTATTTAATTGCACAGCATTAAAAACATACTCATCATCTGGGACATAAAAATACGAACCCGTAGAATCTTCAAATTCCTGCATATAACAATCTGCAAATGTATGTAATTCCCATGAACCTTGGATTGTTAAATTGTCCGCATCTAATTGAACCACGGATGCAGGCACTTTTGCGTCATTTGGACATGCCATACATGTTATGTCGACACTGGATGGATGACAAAGATTATTTAAAATAGCTTCCCGGTCAGATCGGTAAGACAGATATGGTGCGGTTGCTAAAGAGATAGTATTATCATTATCGTCCAAATATGATATGGATATTTCTGGGTCTGTATTACCAAAAAAGATTCGCATTTGTTTGTATAAATCAATTATATCATCGCTGATGTAATAATTTGTCGTTTCTTTGTAGGGAATGTCAATAGAAACTGTGACTGTTTCTGTGTTTGGCTCAATATCTGGTTGTTGTTCGGCATTTGAAATTGCACCTGGGTCGGGGACTTTGGCGGGTTTTAACCAATTAAACCCGATACGATAATTTCCGCATGCAGCGACATATTGTCCTTCTGGGCAAAGTTTAACTGTTGTTGAAGCAGAGTTTGCTGTTGAAAATTTTCTCGTTTTTGTTTGGTCTTGAATATCTATGCTGGTGACACCACTTATTTCTGTTGGGTCTGCCAATATTGCACTGCTTATACCTGCGTATGCATCATTAACAAAGCCATGATATGAAAATATCAAAGCGCACACAAAAAAGTTTCGCAAAGAATCGCGATTAAATACCATCTCTTTTTCTCGACAACAACATTTTAATATATTTTGCATTTTTATATCAAGAAAAAAACAAAAAGTGCTTGCATTTATTCTTGTAATTTTTCTATAATCATCTTGCGAAATAAGAAAGGAGTTAAAATATGAAAAAAATATTATTCGCTTTGATGGGATTGGCTTTTGTTGGTGGTGCAAATGCTGCTGATATAACAATTTTTTATTCACCGACTTGTCCACATTGTCATCATGCGCGTGATTTCATAAGTTCTGCGTTGATATACGAATACAATGATTTAAAGGTATCCGAAGTGAACATTATGAACATGGATAATCGTCAGGCATTTGTTGATGCTTTGTTCAAATGCGGTTATCAAAAGGGTGGTGTTCCTGTTTTGGTTATCGGTGAAAAATGCTTCCAGGGTTATGCAGATGCTATGCAGAATGATTTGCGCGCTGCGATTGAAGCAGATTTGACAGATGAACAAAAGGCATCTGCTGCTGCGAACAAGGCGGAAATGGCAAAAGACAAAGATGCTTTTGTTGCTGCGCACGCAGACAGAAAAAATGCAATATCTGAAAAAGAACCTGTAAAAAAAAATTAAGTAATAGAATCGCAAAATCTGTCGAAACTATTCTTTTGACAGGTTTTGTGATATTGTTATTTGTTGGGTTGTTTCTTGTTATGTTCAAAAAGAAAAAATAAGGAATCGTGATGTTTGATTTAACTATTCTGGATTATATTTACATATTGGTTATTTTGGCATCTACTATTTGGGCGACGGTTCGTGGCGGTGTGTATGAAACGATTGCAACATTGTCTTGGATTATTGCTGCGGTGACAGCGCGATTTGTATCTCCATTTTTGGACAAACAGTTACAACAATGGTTTAATCTCCCAGATTCCACAGTTGTCACATTGGTGGTGTCTTATTTTATCGTGTTTTTTGTGATTTTGGTTATTGTTGGATTTATAAATCACAAAATACGCGAAAGAATCCAGGATAGTTTTTTATCTGTTGTTGATAAAACTTTGGGGGTTATATTCGGTATATTGCGCAGTATTATTTTAATGGGTGTTATTTATTGGGCTTTGTTGTGGTATTATTCGGATATGCCGCGTGGTTTGCCGGCGTGGATTGCGGATGCACGGACACGCCCAGTCATGCAATTGACCGCGGTAAAAATAGATAATTGGTTCTTTTTTGGAAACAGTAAATTGTTAAAGAAAGATACAGAACAAGATCAAAAACAACATGCTAATTTGATAAATCCAGCAGTTGCTAAAAAAATTGCCGCGAATAACGAAGCCGCAAAAAAAGAACCTGGCGAAACAGGTTATAAAAATTCAGAACGGGCTGCATTGGAAAACCAGTTATTACAAATAGAATCTGTGGCAAACGCAATTCAAAAAGAAAATTAAAAAATCCCGCTTTGTGCGGGTTTTTTCTTGCGAAAACAATCCTGTTATAATATCTGTTGTGCATAGTTATAATAATTATATGCGCAAAATAAAAATTTTTATAACAGTATTAGTTTTGTATGAATTTGTAATGTTGACTATATTACAGATTCCAAATTATTGTAATGCAATTTTTAACAATAATTTTTGTGCAACTGATAATTTTAAATATTTTTTGTTATGTGTTATGTTGCCTGTTTTGGTAATGCTGTTTTTTTGGTGGATGCCGGAAATCGCCAGACCTTTTTGTTCGAATAAATGTCAATGTGAAACGCATCAACCAGAAACAAATAAAACTACATCTCCAGACATTGAAAAATTGATAACTACCGCCATTATAATGGGTGTTCATAAATTGGCTATGCAACATCCAAAAACCAAAGAGATTCTGGATAATATTTCCAATGTTTTGACAAATGTAAAGACAGATAAAAAGAAGAAAGGAAAGTAATTTTATCTTCAGTTGAATTTTCCACAAAATTATGATAAAATTCACTTGAATCATAATTAAAGTGGTTCTGGGTGTAGAAACCCATCATATGCGTCGACGCTGACGTTAAAAAGCCCTGCAACTGTAATGGTTGGAGGGCTGGTGAATAGGACTTTTGTCTAATAGCCGCACAACTCATATGATTGTTTCTAACCTCCAACCGCCTTTTTTATGATTGGCGGTATTTTTTATAACAAAGGAGAAATAATATGAAAGAATTTTTAAAAAATGCATTCACAGTATCTGCTGGTGTGGCAATGTTTATGTTGATTGCGGAATTGGGTATATATGTATATTCGTTATACGTTGGTCGAGTTGGTTATTTTTGGCAAAATATTGGGGTAATGTTACTGGATGCTTCATTGTTTGCACTTATGGTTTCTTTAATATTCGTTATGTTGTTAAGTATTAATTTTGCAAAAATGAAGGATTTTTTAAATAAACCTATTTGATTAAAAACTTTCAAAGTTAATACACAATTACGTGTTATTTAAGTAATTTTTATACATAAAAGGAGAAGCTCATGAAAAATTATACTGTTTTTATAGCGTTGTTGCTAAGTGCATGTTTTGGGGTTTCAAGACAAGATTTTTTACAAGATACGCAAAATGCGAAAAAATCAACTGAATTAATAAATAAACGTAATAAATCGGCTGATTGTGATAAATTGGCTACACTAGATAAATTTACAAAGTTAAAATCGCCCAAAAGTGAAGATTTAAGTGCCATTACACCTATATTTGGGTTAAAAAATGCCGATTCAACAAATATAGATAAAGTATTTAATTTGGATTATTCAAAAATAGATAAGTTAAATTGTGTAGATAATGCAGAACAGTTAATGACTGAACGAGCACAATACTGTGATAATAAATATCGTAATGACAGTAGTTACCAACAGTATTGTAAATATTTCTTGAAACAAGCGATATTTGAAAATGGTGCAGATTATACAGAAATAGATAAACAAAAATTAACACAAGGTATTAAAGACAAAATTAGTCAAATATATACAATGCCAGAAGACGTAAATTATTTATTGTCCGAATTTAAAACGAATGAATTAATAAAGGCGAATAATGAAATACTAGGGAAATATGATAGAGCGTGTGATGTGACACATGGGTTTGATCGCATGGTAGCAAGTTACAATCAAGGGGCATGGCTTTTTCCACATTTATGTTCTCAAGAAGATAAATCTGTGACAAAATTGGATGCAATAAAATTATTAAATTTTTATTGTTTATATAATAATATTTTCCCGGATAAATATGATGAATTTACATGCGTTTGTTATGCTCATGAAACGTACAATAAAGTTAATTATAAAAACCTGGTTTACATTTTTGAAACTGGTAAAATACCACAATCTAAAAAGATAGAATTCAATCAAATTTATGAAAAATGTGAACAGAAAATAGAAAATCAGCGAATAAAAGCAGAAAAAGAACGGTATGGTGAAGCAAAAAGCGCGAATAGCGATGAGAATAATGTGTTCATTGAAGCATTAGAAAATGCTGCTTGGGCACATAGAACAATTACAGAAACACGTAAAAAAGCAGAAAACAAGCAATAAGGAAAGGAAAAACTAATATGAAAACTTCAAATGAACCGAAAGAAAACAATAAAACAGGTAAAGAGTTTGAATTACGTTTTTTGCATGAATTATATGAATATATGCGTGAACATAATATTAAGTGTGACGTTTTTCAACCAATCGTGGACGACAATGGCATCGATTATGTAATTAGAACAGATTCTGGTGAATATATAGAATTTCAAATAAAAGGACGTAAAGAAAAGCGTATATTCACAATAACACAAGATTTTAAACCACGAAAAAATTATTGGTTTATATTTTATTGTGGCAACGAAAAAGATAGATACATTTTATCATCGAAAGAGGTTGCTAAAATGTTAACCGATAATAACCATATACACATGACAAAAGATATGGAAAAGTACAAGAAAAAAAATTTTGATTGTATCTTTAAATAAAAAATGGCTGGTTTCACAGCCATTTAATTTATGGTGCCGGTCGAGGGACTTGAACCCCCGACCCTCTGATTACAAATCAGATGCTCTACCAGCTGAGCTAGACCGGCAAGGTGTTTCCATATTATACATTTTATTTTACAAAATCAAGCACATTTTTCAAAAAGTTGTTTTTGGGGTAAATTATGGTATAATAACAACATGACGATAAAAGGAGCATCAAATGTTTTTTGTTTTTAGTAAACAATTCCGGACCGAAGAGAAAATCTTTTCTGAATTGGCAAAGAAAATTAAAGAATCTAAGAAAATTGCCCAATCTTGGGACGGTTTGGCAGAAGTTTATAAACTGGATACCATAAGAATAGAATTTATTTCTGCTACACCTGCACAAATTTTGGTGTATGACAAAGCGGGTAAAGAAATTTTGTCTTTGGATTGCGAATATGATGATGCTGACAGAATGCAACAGGCCAGATCGCATTGGTTTTCTGGGGTATTAGCAGATGCCAGAAAACGTTATGAAAAAGATACAGGCAAAGAAAAAATGCGCAGGGCATCCGCCAAAATAAAAGCCAAAAAAGAACAGGAAAAACACGAAGCAGCAATGGTCAAGGCACTAGATAAAATAAAAAGTTTATAAAGATGATAAAACGGGCAAATTGCCCGTTTTTTAATATTGAAATCGAAAAAATCATTGCTACAATAAGCCCCATGACAAAAATACCAGAACTTTTGGCGCCTGGTGGCACTTTGGACGCGTTTAAAACGGCGATTCTTTATGGAGCAGATGCAATTTATGCCGGTCTGCCGGGCTTTTCAATGCGTGCCCGTGCTAAAATTACCGTTGATGAAGTAAAACAGGGCATAGATTTTGCGCATCAACATGGAAAAAAAGTTTATCTGGCATTTAATTTATTTGCACATGATCGCGATTATGAAAACATGGGGCGGGTTAGTGAGGTTTTAAATTATCTTAAACCAGATGCGCTTATTATATCTGACGCGGGTGTTTTAATGTGGGTAAAACAGCATCATCCAGATATCCCAATTCATATATCAACCCAGGCGAATATATGCAGTGCGGCAACTGTGAAATTTTGGCAGAATGCGGGGGCTGTTCAATGCGTTTTGGCGCGTGAGGTTTCGCACAGCGAATTTAAATCTATACGTGAACAATGCCCGGATGTGGGATTGGAAATATTTATTCATGGTGCAATGTGCATGTCTTATTCTGGTCGGTGTTTGCTATCGAATTATATTACAGGGCGCCCGTCTAATCGTGGCGCATGTGCGCAACTTTGTCGTTGGAAATATGATGTGATTTTGCGCGAAAAAGAATCTGGAATTGAAATGCCAATCGAAGAAGATGACCGCGGGGCTTATATTATGAATTCAAAAGATTTGTGTTTAATGCCGCGCCTGCGCGAAGTAATTGAATCACAACCTGACACATTGAAAATCGAGGGGCGCAACCGCAGTGAATATTATGTTGGCTCTGTTGTGCGTGCATATCGTAATGCGATTGATGCGTATGTGCGCGACCCAGAACATTTTGACCCAAAACCTTTTATGGACGATTTAAATGTGTTGGAATCGCGTGGGTATACAACGGCTTTCTTTGATGGCCCAGTTCCACCAGATGCGCATGATTATGAATCTACACATTCAAAATCAGATTGGCATGCAGCGGGTGTTGTGACGGATGTAAATGATAAAAACATCATATTTGAATTACGCAATGAAATAAAGCAGGGCGATGAAATTATTTTTATATTGCCACATACCACAGACAAAGTTTTTGTGCGTCTGGATACCATTTTAAACGCAAAGAACGGTGAAATATTACCAAAGATGTCTGCGGGGCAAAAAAATTCTTTGCTTATACCGATTGAAAAGATTCCGCCACAATATCGTGATAAAATAGTACCATTGGTTTTGGCATATAAACACAAATAAAAAACGCCGTTGCGACGTTTTTTATTTTTCCACTTTTAATGCGGGGATGTCGGCATAATCGTTGTATTTAGAAAGATACCGAGCCCCTGTGAAACATACGAAATTAGACAACGAATCTTCGTATTCGCGCAGTGCTGATACCCAACGTTCGGAAACTTCGGTCTGTGCGCCTTGGTAGCCGGCAAATCCGCCCAATGCACCACCAGCAGCAGTTCCGACAATTGTTCCTTTGGCGCGCGCTTGGTTAGATAAATCAATCAATGCACCATCATCCGCATCACGCAAAGACGGTTTGAAATTATTCAGTGCATCTTCATTTTCAATCAAATCACCGACACCGCCACCAACATAACGCTTATAAATCTTTGGATTTTTCGATTTCAATTCATCCCAAGTTTTATATCCGAATGCTTTATTAAGTTTAGTATTTTCAAACACAGCATAGGCATGTTCTGTACCACTCACTTTTTTTGCTTTGACCACTTCAAAATACATATTTTCATTACCTTGTTGTGAATTATCTTTTTCAAACAAATCGGGGTGACTTTCCACTGGTTTCCACTTTTCTAATACTTCTGCACCAATCTTACCTTTTTTATATTCTTCCAAAGGAACAGATGTTTGACTGTATCCTTTTGTTTTGATTTGTATATCACCAATGCCTTGACTTTCTGATGTACAAGTATATTTTTCGTTTTTGAACTTACACAATCTTAATCCAGAACCGTCAGGTTTAACGATATAAAACGAATTGTGGTCATTGGTGGGTTCAAATGTTATGTTTTCATCATATGTTTCATAATTACCAACCACACAGTCGTGTTCAATGCCGTTTACAGAACATTTTGTTGTTGCGATAACACTGTCGCCACCATTTGCGCCAGCCATCATATTTCCAATCAGCATCCCCGATGCCGCATTCACAGCCGTAGATTTAATTGTGTCGCCCGCTACTTTGCCACTATACGAACTGGCCGCCATAATTCCCGCACCGGTCGCAGCCCCAACTGCAGTATCCAATAGCTGTGTTTTTCCGGTCCCAAGTGGAATCTTTCCATCGTTGGTTTTGCTGGTATCTTGTTTTGCCAATAAATTTCCAGCAACCCCGGCGATAATAGCACCCGCCGCGATTTTTAATCCTGCGTTTTGCTTTTGCTCTTCATTCATAACCGCCACAACATCTTCCATTGTTGGCGCAGCATCCGCAGGTAATTCAACCCTGGAAAGCGCAGACATATTATAACTGCCCCCTGGGAAAGAATCTATGTTGCATTTTATTGATTGTCCCGCACCCACAGTTGTTGATGCCAACACAGCATTTGTATTTGCATCACGCAATTCAACCACAGCAATACATTGTGGGTCGCGATTTATTCCGTATTCCGGTGTTCCCCATTTGAAATCACCGTTTACATAAATCATTTTGCATGCTTCTAAATCAGAAATACTTGGTGCGCCAACTTCGTTATTCACAATAGAATTAGCCAATTTTTCATCCGTCACCATAACTGGCAAATTAGCCACCGCGGCAGTTGTTGGGTTTGTCGCATATGCCTGTTGACCGTACATAGCATTAAGTTGTTGATATGCACCTGCATAAGAACGATTAGAATTTTTTGTTTTTACCGCTGCGTCCACTGGCACAGTTGAAACACATGCCAAAATTGCGGAAAATAAAGATATTTTACAAATTCTCTCTCTCATCCCAGGTTACCTAGAATTCCAATCTTATTCTTGCGCCGACATCCAATGTTGATAAACGTCCACTTTCTGTCCAGTTTGTGTAGTGGAAAACACTGTCATATGGCGCTTCGTATTCATCACCACTGCCGTCACTTATCCATTCTGTTTGTGATACGACGATAGAACCAGAAGTTTTAACCTTACCCAAATTGGCATAACGAACAAAGAAGTCCAATTTTAACCCGTCACTCATCGCGGTTGTGACACCAGCCTCTAATTGAAATGCCAACTGTTCTGTTGTTCCACCATTATGATATCCATAAACATCAGAAATCGCAGTTAATCCGCCACCTTCAATAGCGCCAGGTCCCAAACCTTCGGTTTCATCGTAAAATGTATCATCAAAAACAACATAATCGCCAATAGTGTTCAATGCAACACCAACACCAGCACCAACATACGGACGCAAAGAACCGCCCGCAACATAGCCAGTGAACGAATCAAGATTATAGTACACATTTAACATGGTTGAATTTGATGTGATTGCACCACCAGAGACCTTGGCATCTGTGTATTCACCATTACCCTGGGATGTTTGGGCATTCACAGCATAAGATATGTTGGAATAGCGCAAGAAAGAAAAGTCAATACGGACATCGCTGTTTATTGCCGCCCCAACAGAAATCTGCAGCGGAATCACTGTGTCAGATTCAAATTCAGATACGCGGAAAGAACCCGGTGCGAAAAACGCATCGTCTTCACCAGCATAATCCGCAGACATATTACCTTTTACCATTGTGCTGTACCCAGCAGATAATCCGATATACAAACCACTATCTGCCAATCTGTCGTAATCAGCAGATTGATAATATTGACGACCCGCGTTTGTTGCAGATGAACCAACGCGTGGCAATGTTCCTGTCACACGATTTGGATTTGTTGCGGCAACACCAATGGGTTGTTTGTTGGTCGCAGAAGCCGCAACCAACTGTTGCGAAGTGATGTTCGCACTTTGACCTGTTATTTGTGGTTGTGTATATGTATTGATGACATAGCCCTGACGTGCCAACTGTTGTGGATTATACACCGGATACGCAGCATCTGCCGAATGTGGCAACAAAGAAACAAATCCTGTCAATGCCGCAAGAATCTTGACTTTTCTCATATTACTTAACTTCCTTTTAAAACATTATAACATAAAAATTTTTTTAAGAAAAGCATTAAATACAATTATCAAGCAAAAAAATACCCCAGAAAAAAAGGGGTATTTTTGTCCAATATAAAGTTAATTTTTATTTGTTTTGATTAGAATCTGGCATTAAATCTTGCACCAACTTCTAATTTCACATCAGTTCCGTTCTGAGAACCAGAATGGGAATCATCAAATGTGTATTCTGTAAACAAAGTCAATTGCATAGAATCACTTAATTGATTCGCAACATTTACCTTTAACACATATTCATCCCACCCATCGTGCATATTAGCAAATTTTTTTGCCAGACCCTGGGCGACTTGTTCTGATGTTGCATTTGGCATTTTTGTGCGAACACTTTTAACACCGTTATCTGCGTGTTCATAGTATTCAAACCCTGCGCCAACAGACCAAGTATCATTGATTTGATATCCAGTATCAAAACCAAAGCATGTTTCATGTGTAGATTTAAGGTTTGCTTCGATTTCTTCTGGGAATTGTATCATACCCATTGTGTATGGTGTTCCAGAAACAGGTGCATCCCTGTCGATAGAAATCTTGTTATTATGATTTGCAAATGTTTGCAAATATTCTATGTGTCCAGCCAAAGTAAATTTGTCCCAAGTTTTTCCCAATCTTGTTCCAAAAATAATTCCATAGCGACCATGAGAATAATTGTCAAATTTGAATCCAGTTTTTGTATAGGTTCCCTTCATCGGTGAAACACCGGATAAAAAGGCTTCACTATACAAATCCCAAACGAATGGTTCGGCATCATCCAAAACGCGATACATTAAACCCAAACGGCCACGATGCATACCCTTGCGGTCAATATCGTCATCATGAGTATAACCGAAACGACCAATCAAAGCCAAGCGGTCAGTAATACCATAACCCAAATCTTCGGAAAAACGCCACACAGGGAATTCTTCTGTATGATTCAGCCCCCTTTGTTGCAAGGCAGGTGTATTATCTGTTTTTTTATACATGACCGCAGCACCAGTTTTTAAATACACTTCACGATTTTGTGGCATGTAAAGTGGATTTTCCATATTTGATGCTGCGAACGCGCCTGTTGACACAACCGAAGCGGTTGCTGCTATCAAACATTTCAAAGACTTTTTCATCCATTTCTCCTTTTTTGCTTGATGAAATAACCAACCCCCATTATTGGCAAGATTGGTGCCGTATCCACACCACCCATTATTGGCAATAGTGTGCTTTGTGATAAGGCAAGGCATATTCTTATACATTTGTCCGCGCATGTCAAAAGATATTTTCGTTTGACACAGAACAGTAAAATTTTGTACCATCACAGATAGCTAGGAGAAAAAGTTGCTCGGAAAGGCAGTTTTTCGGGATTTTTACCGTATATTTTCATGCGCATTATTTGCGCTGGTGTTTGTTGTGTTTTCTTTGTTTTCGGCTTGGGCAGAAGATACAATAACATACCCGTTTTCGGTTACAACAACGACACTGTCTGACAAAACTTTTTCATTTCAAATGTCTGCCAAAGGAACATTTTATGTCGATTGTGATGGGGGAACATTATCTGGTCCATCCGGACATGTATCGGGCAATGCATCAACAGGTTGGACAATAGATCGTTCGTCGACTTTAACTTTTGATACCTATGTATGCGAATATGAAGACAGCACACCAAAAACAATTCGTTTCGGTGGTCGGGCTACTGAATATGCGGTATATGGTGGTGGTTCTTCAACACCAAAGAAAAATATTATTCCCATAGGTTTTGCTTCATCTGGTTCAAAAGTAGCTGCAATTGCTGGTAAATTGGAACCGATATTTCAATATTATGGTCCCAATCAAAGTCAACACCCAATATTTTATATAACTTTTAAAGATTGTGTCAATTTAAAGCAAATTCCTGCCACTTTGTTTGATGGGTATACATCTGCTATTTTTGATGGTACATTTTTGGGATGTTCTGGTTTGGGAACGGACCCAAATATACCAGAACCTATTCCAGAAACATTATTTTCTGGTATAACAAGCAGTACATTTGAAGAAATGTTTGAAAATTGTACTGGTTTAACACATATCCCGGCGAATTTATTTGCGGATATTACTACTGTGCAGTCCGGCATGTTTCAAAACATGTTTCGTGGGTGTTCTGGTTTGGGAACAGATTCAAATATATCAGAACCTATCCCGGCGAATTTGTTTTCGCATATTACAACTGGTGATGTTGCGTTGTTTTCTGGTACATTTGCTGAATGTGCTGGTTTAACACATATTCCCCAGGGGTTGTTTGATGGTATTGAAACAGGTTCTGAATATATGTTTTGGAACACATTTAATGCGTGCTTTGGTTTGGGAACGGATCCAAACATACCAGAACCCATTCCTGCGAATTTGTTTTCACATATTACAACTGGTGCACCAAGTATGTTTGAAAGCACTTTTGCCAATTGCAGAAATTTAACGCACATACCATCGACTTTGTTTTCTGGTATTACAGAAGGTGTTTCTGAATTATTCAAAGGGACTTTCAGCGGATGCTATCAATTAACATCTATCCCAGAAGATTTGTTTTCAAATATCAGAACCAGTGCCGCAAGCATGTTTTATGGGACTTTCAACGGATGTGTTCGATTGACGTCTATCCCAGAAGATTTGTTTTCAAATATCACAACTGGTGCTGCAAATATGTTTGAACAAACATTTGCTTATTGTTCTGCGTTAACATCGTTACCAGAAACTTTGTTTGCTAATATTACCTCTGCGGCAGAAAATATGTTTAAAAAAACTTTTTTAGGAGATTCAAATTTAACTGGTTTTATCCCACCAACATTGTTTGAAGAATTAACACCACGAGAAAACAGTTATCCCGTTAATATGATGAGCGATGTGTTTACTGATACAAATGTGTTAACAAGTTGTCCAGCAGGATATTACCAATATATTACTGGTTATGAAGATTCTTGGGATTCCAGGGTTTCGTGCCAGCTTTGCCCGACCGGCACAACATCAATCGCTGGTGCAACATCTATCGATGAATGTGTTGTTGTGTATAATGTCGCATATGATTGTGGTGATGGTTCGGGAAATGCGCCAACTACAAATACTACTGCAACAGGTAATACATCTTTTACACCCGCAGACAACACTTGTACACCGCCAACAGGTGCGATATTCAATGGGTGGTTAATCAGTGGAACACAAACGACTGTTTCTGCTGGGGTTGCATTTACTTGGGAATATACAGAAGATAAGACATTTACTGCGCAATGGGTTTGTGTGGATGGATATTATTGGAACAGCAATACCAGTGAATGTGTCCAAGGACATACAATAACATTACAACAACCAGAATCTTGCACTTATGAATACAATCCTTCTGTACCAACTGTATTGTACACCATACAGAATAATGGTATATATCGTGATGCAGAACGAACTCAGTTAATGATACAACAAAATCAAAATGGTGGACAATACCAAATAGAAATGCCAACAGCAACTTGTGTAGTTAAACGAAATTTTGGTAATTTGCCAAGGAATCCTGTAACAAATGATTTGTACGAACCTACAAGCTCTGTAACATATGATAATCTTGGCACAGTTTCAATGTCTGATATAACAAGAACTATTTCGGCCACATCGTTCAATTTTCAAAATCAAGAAATTATGAGTAATTTTTGCACTCATGATTGTACATATAATGCGATTGATTCAGATGGTTATATAACGGCATACGGTTCCGCGTTATCAGCCATTGATGCAGATATGACATGGACACTGTCTATGGAACCTGTATCTGTAACTTTAAACGAAAGACCAGAAGTAACAGGTTATGATGTTGCATGGTATGACAATCAAAGTGGCGAAGGCGCTAGTATAACAGGCACATTTTGTGGATGGTGTAATACACCTACTGAAGTTTACGCGATATGGAAACCGCAAACGAGAAATGTGTTATATTACAAAGGTGCACATGCTAGTTCTACATCAATTGATATTTATCAACAAACCAATGGGGTTACATATGATGCACCGTATACAGCATTAGCATTTGATGAAGCACCGATAAGTGAAAATATGGCTGCTGCACAGGGGTATGTGTTCGTAGGTTGGACAACCGATTCAACACCAACTTTTGATAATAACGGTAATTTAAATCATGAATTTACACATGTAGATCATTATCAACAATCCGGCGGTTTGTTTGGTGGTTTACAACTTTATGCTGCATATAAATGTGATACTGATAATGGTTATCGTTTGGTTAACGGTGAATGTGTTCAAGAATTTACATTGACATATGATTGCGGTATCGCATCTGGTGGAACATGGGAAAGTTCATCAAGCCCATATCCGGAAAATGAACCTGTTACACTTTTGGCAAATCCAAGTGCGCAATGTGATGCGTCTGAAATGCATAGAACCTTTACCAGGTGGAATTGTGATAATGCGACACCAGATGCGAATAATCAATTTAATATGCCTTCATCAAATGTAATATGTACCGCACAATGGGATTGTGATAATGCTAATAATTATTGGTGGAATGCTGATAATACTGCATGTGTTCAGGGGTATACAATACAATTAAAAATACTATCGGAATATGCTACACCAGAACCCACATATCCAACAGCGCCAACCACTTTGTATACAATACCAACACGTGGTGCTTATTTGGATGCCGCCAGGACACTTTTGATGACCAAAACATCCAATCCAATACAACTTCCTTATTTGGAATTTATGCTAAATTTTGATACAAATACACCTGTGAATCCAGTAAACAACACCCAATATTCTGTGCCAAACGTTGATTCTATTAATTTAGCGGGATGGTATCATTGCTTCTCTCATCCAAATATGACTGGTGGTATTTATGCGGGGCATGGATGGTCATCCAGCACATGTTTTATTCATAACACACCAAATAATTATACTAATACCGCCATACGGAATTTAACATCCACCAACAGGGATGGTTATTTGACAGATCAGGGTATTTATGAAGCTGAAAATCAGTATCAAAATCAAACCTGGTATATAAATGGGAAAGGATGGGAAGGACCGTATTATGCAGACAATCCAACTTTAACGGGATATACATTTGTAAACTGGTGTACAGATCCAGAGAATACAACTTCCTGCTTCAAGGGGCAGGTGCCAGATAATGTCCAAAACCATATTTATTATGCCCATTGGACACCGAATACTTATGATGTTATTTACAATCCGGGGGCGCATGCAGCATCTGGTTCAACCAATTACACCGATACAGATGGGGCAACATACGATTCGCCATATACACCATTATCATTTGGTGCATCCCCGATAAGTGATAATATGTCTGCTGGTACGGGATATGTTTTTGTTGGGTGGACAACAGATTCAACCCCAACATTTACGAATGGCAATCTGGATAATGAATACACCGGTGATACTTATTGGAAACGCGATTCCGGTTTAACGCTTTATGCGGCTTATGCTTGTGATTCAGAAAATGGTTATCATTTGGTTAACGGTGAATGTGTTTTAAATACATATACTGTCACATATTACAGTGGTAATTGTGATCCAAATAATGTCGAGAATCTCTTTGGAAACACATATTCTGCAACAGATTCAAATTTGGCTGTATCTGGGCAACCATATAATGTGTTATCTTATACAAACACTTCTTTGGTTGGGGATAATTTTGGTCAAATGTATTCTGATAATGGTTTTGGGGTTCCGTATGCATGTGCAAGTTTTCACGGTTGGAATGACCCAAATATTCAAGGAACAGATATAGATTATAATAATTGTTTTGCGGAACAAGATGGATTATGCACACCTGTTATACAATCGTATAGTTATGAAGACAATTTAAATCTTTATGCTTATTGTGAATGGGATACATGGAATGTTGCTTATTATGGTTGCGATGGGGAACTTATAAAGACAGAATCTTTAAAATTTGGTGATTCTTTCTTGGTACCATCTGCATCAGATATATCAGGATACACATTTAATGGGTGGATGTTTAATAATGAGACTTTGGGAAAAACTTTCACTGCTGATTTATGTCTTAAAGGGCATAATTTAAATTTGTACGCAAATTGCAAACCAAATGTGTATCCTGTTAACCTGAAATGGGTTGCAGATGGTGATACATACAATCAAAATCCGGACACATGTGATTATGGAACCAGCACAATCAGTGGTATCAGCCATCCAGATATACCTGGTTATACGTTTACTGGATGGAAAGTGACGAATTGGGAATAAAACTGATTTTCGTTTGTTTTCTACTGGACATAATTATAACAATTTTTGTACCATCATAAAAGGATAGGATAAAAAGTTGCTTAAAAAGGCAGTTTTTCGGGATTTTTATCATGTGTTTAAATGTGCATTATTTGCGCCGGTGTTTGTTGTGTTTTCTTTGTTTGCGGCTTGGGCAGAAGAAGAACCTGATTACAAATTTACTTTGACAACGACAACATTACCTGTTGAAAATAATACTTATGTTTTTGAATTTCAATTGTCAGCAGCCGGAACTTTTTATATAGATTGTGATGGCGGAACATTATCTGGAACTGGCGTATCTGGTAATACTGTAACAAGAACAAGCACTACAAATGAAACCTATAAGTGTGTTTATCAAAGCTCAAATGCCAGAGATATCAGGTTTGGGGGCAAAGCAACTGCTTACAGTGATACTGGTGATACTGTTCATCCAAATTTATTCGTTGCAACAATAAGTTTTGAAATATCAAATACCAAGGTTGCTTCTATATCTGGTGATTTGTCTGCTGTATTTCCGATAAAAGGTTCCGCGGATAGCGAAAAACCAAAATTCAAGAGAACTTTTGCTGGTTGTACCAATATATCGTCAATCCCGGGTAATTTATTCAGCAGTTATGAAAGTGGTGGCATTGCTATATTCGAAGAAACATTTATTGGTTGTACCGGTTTGACGCAAATCCCATCAAGTTTGTTTGCTAATATCGAAACTGGTGCTACTCATATGTTCAAAGGGACGTTTTCTGGATGTGTGAATTTGGGGGAAATTCCTGAAAATTTGTTTACCAGCATAACATCCAGTGGATATAAAATGTATTATGAAACATTTTATGGGTGCACTAATTTAACATTGCCAGAAAATTTTAAATTCTTTGGTGGTACAGATATATCTGGCGCTGAATACATGTTTGAAGAAACATTTTATGGGTGTCAATCTTTGACATCGTTGCCAGCAGGCATGTTTTCAAATATAACATCTGGTGCAAAAATGATGTTTTTCCAAACATTTATAAATTGTACCAACTTACGGACTGTGCCAGAAGGTTTTAAATTTATTAACTCTAATTCTTCTGTAAGCGGTCAAGATTCTATGTTTACAGGTACTTTTTATGGGTGTCAATCTTTGGAAACTGTGCCATCTGATGTATTCGGTCATATTTCAACTGGTGCAACATGGATGTTCAGAGACACATTTTATAATTGTAGCAGTTTGACAACAATGCCAGTAAATTCGTTTTCTGGTATCATATCTTCTGCTCAATATATGTTTGATGGAACTTTTAATGGGTGTAGCAGTTTAACAGGATATATCCCAATAGCAATGTTTAAAGCATTAATTGACCATCAATCTCCGTACGCATTGGATATGATGAAAAATATTTTTGCTGGGACAAATTTGGCAACAGAATGCCCGACAGGAACTACGCCATATACAACTGGTTATGAAGAATATTGGGACGGCAAAGTGGCATGTCAATCGGGCGATGGTGGTTATACATATCCGTTTTCTGTGACTGTAAAACCTGTAACTACGAGTGACAGGTTCACGTTTACAATATCTGCCAAAGGAACATTTTATGTTTATTGTGGTGATGGCGGACAACTTTATGGGGAAGATGCCGCTGCATCAACTGTATCTGGTATCACTATAACTAAAAACAATACCGATACATACAGATATGGTTGTTATTTTATTGGTGTGAATCAAAGAGATGTAAAGTTTGGTGGTTTGGCAACGGAATATGCTGATGATGCCGCTGCATTAAGTTTCAATGGCTCTGGGGGCAGTTTGATTTTGTCCGCAGACGGTAATTTGTCTTCAATATTTCCATACAAAGGTTCAGCAGACGGACAGTCGCCACGGTTTAAAGAAATGTTCAAAAGTTGCAGTCGTTTATCTTCTATTTCTGCGAATTTGTTTAGTGGTTATACTGTGGGGGTAAGCAGTATGTTTGAATATACTTTTCAGACATGTACCAGTTTAACACAAATTCCAGAAAGTTTGTTTTCAAGTTTTACATCTGGTGCAAACAGTATGTTTTTGGGGACTTTTTATGGGTGCAGTAGTTTGCAATCAATCCCGGAAAATTTGTTTAGTTTCGGAAGCACACCTAATAATCCAGTTTATATTGATGGTGCGAACGACATGTTTTTATGGACCTTTCTTCGTTGTACCGAAGTACAGACGATTCCAGCCGGTTTGTTCGCACATATCAAATCTGGTGCTTTGCGTATGTTTAGTGAAACATTTCGTGAATGTACTGGCATAACATCAATCCCAGAAGATTTCAAGTTTGGTAATGATAATATGACCAGTTCCCAATCTATGTTTGTAGGTACTTTCAAAGATTGTACTGGTTTAACATCTTTGCCAAGCGGTATGTTTTCCAATATAAAAACTGGTTCGTACAATATGTTTAATCGAACATTTATTGGTTGCACTGGCTTAAGATATTTACCAGAAAATTTATTTGCAAACATCACAACTTCTGCCAATAATATGTTTGGAGAAACATTTAAAGATTGCACAGGTTTTATCGCGAATCCCAGTGCGACAAACCCTGCGGAAAAATATAATTTTATTCCACCAACGATGTTTAAAGGATTAATTGATAATTATTCGACACACACAACGAATGTTATGGCTGGTATATTTGATGGGACTACATTAAGCACAGCATGTCCTGAAGATATACCACAGTATATAACAGGATATGAAGATTATTGGGATTCACATGTTTCTTGTAAGCCGTGTTCCCCTGGTTCACATTTGTTGTCTGGTTCTAGAATATGTGGATATGATATCACCTATAATTGCGGCAAAGGTTCTGGTTCTGTGCCAATTGGCATGACCGCTACAGATAACACATCTTTTACACCTGCAGAAAACACTTGTACACCGCCAACTAATGCGATATTCGGCGGTTGGTTGGTTAGCGGCACCGAAGATATAAAATCCGCTGGGGATGCTTTCATTTGGGAATACACAGAAAATAAAACATTTACTGCACAATGGTATTGTGATAAATCGAATAATTATTGGTGGGACAGTGTTAATAATGAATGTGCACTGGGATATGAAATAGATTTAACACAATCTTCAAAAACAGAATGGGATAATGCACCAGTTCCAAGCAAACTTTATACGATTAAAAATGTTGGTGTATATCTTGATGAAAACAGAACACAAAAAATGACAGCATCAGCAAATAGAGTACAAGTGCCTACTGTGAATAGTTTTGTTGTTAAATACGATACTAATGCACCAAAAAATCCTGTGACTGGTAATAAATATGAATCAAGTTCTGTTGAAAATCAAACATTGTCAATAACGTACAACGGTTCTGGTATTAACAATGAATGGATTGATTCTGATGGATATATAACAGAGGAAGGACTTCAACGGGCTTTATCATTAAGTGACAATGAATCTTGGCCTGCGCTAGATTATGTATGGGAATCATCTGATGTTCGCAATGCTGCATCTTTGGACAATGACGGTTATGTTTTTGAAGCTTGGTATGATAATCCTGAAGGTGAAGGTGAAGAAATATCACAATTATCATCCGATGAACATCCTGAAAAACTTTATGCGAAATGGTCAAGTTATAATTATTATATTCGGTATTACAATTATTTTTGTGGTCGTAGTGGGGATTGGATTGTAGTTGGTAACGGAGAAGAGTGGTTTGATATCGATCAAGAAATTACTGTTGCTCACCCAACTTTAGAAGGCCATGTATTCCAAGGGTGGAATATCACGAATATGGATAGCAGTGAACATTATTACAGCAATAGTCCTATTTTCATAGATGGTGTATATCAAACAACAACACAAACAACAAATGCGACATCTTTGAACGATATGACAGAAACACATTTTATGAATTTGCGCACAACGCCGGGAACTGTCTCGTTTACTGCGGATTGGGCATGTGATGTTGCTAATTATTGGCATCCAACTTCTGATAATACACCTGCTGATGGCAATGGACCGTGTACACCATGTACTAACCGATATATCATCAGGTATGTTGTGCAAGATTTACCAGCACCATACAGCACATATATATCTAGTAATTATAGCGATTTACAAAATGCTTATCAGTATGCTACAGTAGGGACAGAAAATATTGATTTAATTTATAATGTACCAGATGTGTCTGTTTTTACTTCATATCGTTATCATTATACCCCATGGGTTTGTACCGATAATAATGGCGAAATTGTTCCGATGTCAAATAATAAAATATTAGAAATGCCACCATCTGCTGTCACATGTACAACAACATGGGAATGTAATGGCAATTATCATATGAATACAAACGGTGACTCTTGTGTGACGGATACTGTCAATCTAATATGGGTTGCGAATGGGCAGACATATAACGAAAATCAAAACACTTGTGATTATGCTGTTGGCACAATCAGTGGTGTCAGCCATCCAGATATACCGGGTTATACATTTACCGGATGGAAAGTGACGAATTGGGAATAATTACTTTTCTTCTTTTTCGTTGGTTTTGAATTGCATATCGTAAAGCATTTTATATGCACCGCATTCCATTTTTAACAAATCATCATGTGTTCCGGACTCTACAATTTGTCCGTCATTTACAACAATGATTTTACTTGCATTACGAATGGTTGATAAACGATGCGCAATAACAAATACTGTTTTGTCGTGCATCAGGTTTTCAATTGCTTTTTGAACCACTGCCTCTGATTTATTATCCAAAGCAGATGTTGCTTCGTCCAATACCAATATCGGCGCGTTTTTCAAGAAAGCGCGCGCAATCGCAACCCTTTGACGTTGACCGCCAGATAATAATACACCGCGTTCACCGATTTTTGTATCAAGACCATCTTTTAATGTTTTTAAAAATCCATCCAGATAAGCAGATTTTATCGCGCGTTGTAATTGTTCTTCACTGGCATTTTCATTTCCCAACATAATATTTTCACGAATTGTTCCATCAAACAAGAAATTGTCTTGGAATACAACACCGATATTTTGACGCAAAGATTTTAATGTAAAATTACGAATGTCCACACCATCAACAGTGATTGCGCCACCAGTTACATCATAAAAACGTGGTAACAAATTAACCATAGTGGTTTTTCCGCCACCAGAATTACCAACAATAGCGATTGTTTCACCATTGTTCACAGTTAAATTGATGTGTTTTAGCACAGGGACATCTTTGATATAATTAAACGAGACATCTTCAAATTTAATTTGTTTATGTGTTTTTGGCATTTCAATCGCGTTTGGTTTATCAACGATTTTAGGTTCTGTATCTAAAATTTTGAAACATGTTTCTATTGCCCAGAACGACATAATTACAGAACTGTATGTATTACCAATACTTTTCATTGGTTGATACAATAAAATCAATGCGGTTAAAAATGATACAAAACCACCTGGGGTTAATTGACCTGTTAAAATTAAATGTGACCCAAACCAAAGTGCCAATGCAATACCAAAAGATAAAATAATATGCATAACCGGTGTTAACCAACGTGTTCTTTGAAACACCTTCATCTGCAATTCAAAATGTTTTCCCAATACATCCAGGTATCTATTTTCTTGATATTTTTCTAGATTATAAGAAATGATAGTTTTATTGCCAGAATATGTTTCATTATACTTTGTTGTCAAAGTTGAACTTATTAACATGGCTTTATTCAACACGGGTGAAACGCGTTTTTTTAGTTGCGCCATTGGTAAGAACGCGAATAACAAAATCGCAGTAGTCACCAATGCCAATTGCCAAGAATTAACAAACAAAACGACGGTCAAAGAAATCCCTGTAAAGAATTTTTGCACAAATGATTTCAAATTGCTCAGCAATCCAGCGCAAGCACCATCTGCATTTGAATTAAATCTGATTAAAATTTCACCAGAATTTTTAGATGTAAAATATTCTGTTTCGAAAGTAAGCATTTTTTTGAACAAATCAGATTTTAATGAATTAGTAATCTTGCCACCAACCCATGTGTTCAAATAATTTAAAATATATGTCAAACCACCTTGGACACTGGTAAAACCAACAATTAAAATAGGGATATACCAACTGGCGGCCAAGTTTTGTTCCACCATAACTGCATCAGTATATGGCTTAATCGCCCATGCAATCAACGCATCCATAGAACCAACAGGTATAGCCAACAACAATGTCAACAAAGCGCGAAACCATACTGGCTTTATATAAGGCCACATGCGCTTGTAATTTTTGACAAACATATTTTCCAACACCTGCCGTTTCATAGCAGAAGACAATTTTTCCATTTTGTTTACCTTTTCAAACCACGCACAGGTTAGCCGATTTTTATGCAAAAGTCAATACTTGTTAAGTATTCAGGAATATACACCTAGGACTTGTATATACCATTTTGTTCTTGCTTTTAGCAATATTTTCTATCAAAATACGCCCGGTTTAACAGAAATATAATAAGGAGATACCATGGCGAATAAATGGGTTTACACATTTGGAAATGGTGCCGCCGAAGGTCGCGCAGACATGCGTAACTTACTTGGGGGCAAGGGTGCTAATTTGGCGGAAATGAATTTGGTTGGGTTGCCTGTGCCTGCGGGCTTTACCGTCACGACAGAGGTTTGTACATATTATTATGAAAACGGGCAAACATATCCGTCTGATTTGATGGACCAGGTTAAGGCAGGAATTGCTCATATTGAATCTATTATGGGTAAAAAATTTGCAGATAATGAAAATCCATTGTTGGTATCTGTTCGTTCTGGTGCGCGTGTATCTATGCCTGGGATGATGGACACAGTATTAAATTTGGGATTGAATGATGAAACGGTAAAGGCATTGGCGCGTGCTGCAAACAACGAAAGATTTGCGTATGATTCATATCGCCGTTTTATCATGATGTTTTCTGATGTGGTTTTGGGTGCAGACATTGATTTGTTTGAACACACTTTGGAACGGATGAAGGAAGACAAAGGATACAAGGTCGATACAGAATTGACCGCCGAAGATTTGAAAGATTTGGTGGAACAGTTCAAAGAAATTGGTATGAAGATTGGCAAAGTTTTCCCACAAGATCCATGGGAACAGTTGAAATTGGGAATTGGTGCTGTGTTCGGGTCTTGGATGTCGAAAAAAGCGATTACATACCGTAAATTAAATAATATTCCTGGTGATTGGGGAACGGCTGTGAATGTCCAGGCAATGGTGTTTGGTAATTCTGGTGATGACAGTGCTACTGGTGTGTGTTTTTCGCGTGACCCAGCAACTGGTGAAAACAGATTTTATGGTGAATATCTGATTAATGCCCAGGGTGAAGATGTTGTGGCGGGAATAAGAACGCCCCAGCCAATGGCCAAAGATGATTCTGGTCGTATATCTTTGGAAGAAGCAATGCCATCGGTTTACGCAGAATTGGTAGATGTTCGCAATAAATTAGAGAAACATTACAAAGATATGCAGGATATGGAATTCACAATTGAACACAAAAAATTGTGGATGTTGCAATGCAGAAACGGTAAAAGAACTGCGGCTGCGGCTGTGCGTATGGCGGTTGAAATGGTGAACGAAGGATTGCTTACCAAAGAAGAAGCGATTTTGCGTGTTGGTGCAGACCAATTAAATCATTTGTTGCATCCGATGTTGGATCCAAAGGCAGAAAGAAAAGTTATTGCAAACGGTTTGCCTGCGTCCCCAGGTGCGGCTGTGGGTCAGGCAGTATTTAATGCCGAAGATGCAGAAAAATGGAAAGCCGAAGGCAAAAAAGTTATGTTAATTCGCGTTGAAACTTCGCCCGAAGATATTGCTGGTATGAACGCGGCCCAGGGTGTTATTACTGCGCGTGGCGGAATGACTTCGCATGCGGCGGTTGTGGCTCGTGGTATGGGAACACCATGTGTATCTGGTTCGCCTGATATCAAGATTGATTACGAAACAAAAACGATGAAGACCACATCTGGTGCTGTTATTCACGAAGGTGATTGGGTTTCCATCGATGGTGCCAAGGGTCAAATTATCGAAGGTGCGGTTCCAACAGTATCTGTGGAATTGACTGGTAATTTTGGCACATTGATGCAATGGGTTGATGAAATCAAGGACCTAAAGGTCAAAGCAAACGCAGAAACCCCAAAAGACGCAAAACAGGCGCGTGACTTTGGTGCCGAAGGTATTGGTTTGGCGCGCACAGAACACATGTTCTTTGACCCATCTCGTATTCAGGATATGCGAGAGATGATATTGGCGGACGATGTGGCAGGCAGACGCGCTGCGCTGGACAAATTACTGCCATATCAACGGGCTGATTTTGTCGAATTGTTCAAAATTATGGATGGGCTTCCGGTGACGATTCGTTTGATTGACCCACCACTACATGAATTTTTACCTCATACCGAAGCGGATATGCAAGAATTGGCAAATCATATCGGCAAAGACATAGAATTTGTAAAGGCAAGGGCAGAAGCATTAAAGGAACAAAATCCTATGTTGGGACACCGTGGTTGCCGTTTGGCGATTACATACCCAGAAATTTGCGAAATGCAGACGCGCGCAATTTTGTCTGCGGCGATTGAGTGTAAAAAGGCAGGAATTCGCGTATACCCAGAAATCGAAGTCCCATTGGTTGGTTCTAAAAAAGAAGTGGACATTGTCAAATCAGTTATTGATGCGACTGCGGCGGCATTGTTTGCAGAAATTGGCGAAGAAATTGAATATCATGTTGGTTCAATGATAGAATTACCCCGCGCGGCACTTTTGGCAAATGAAATCGCAGAAAGTTGTGAATTCTTTGAATTTGGAACGAACGATTTGACCCAGACAACATTGGGTATGTCGCGTGACGATACTGGCAAGATATTGGATGAATACCGTGCGCGTGGTGTTTATGTTGCCGACCCATTTGCGTCTGTGGACCAGTTGGGTGTTGGTTTGTTAATCAAAGACGCAGTGGCCAAGGCCCGCGCAACCAAGGGTGATAAGATTCATCTTGGGGTATGTGGTGAACATGGTGGTGACCCTGAATCGATTGAATTTTTCCATAAATGTGGATTCGATTCGGTTTCGTGCAGTCCGTTCCGTGTGCCAATCGCGCGTCTGGCGGCGGCCCAGGCAGCGGTTAAATACCCAAGAAAGAAATAATAATAGTTTTTCTTTCGAAAAACCCCGATTCTTCGGGGTTTTTTATTATGAAAAAGATTTTTTTAAAAAAATTGCATTTGGCATTTTTATTTAATTGCTTTTTGTGATACAATGTCTATATATGAGGAACCTTTTAATGAAGAATCTGTTTTTAACTTCAGGGTTGATTGTATGCCTGGCGTGTCCGGCGTTTGCAGATATTGCAGCGGGGACCAGTTCGGCGAATTGTGACGAATCGGTATTGGATTCGTATACAGGCCCTGTGGATTTTGGTTCCGATTGGCGCCCTGTTATAAGTAATGCGATTACATTGGAAAGTGACCGGTATACCAGCAACAGCGGAAATTCTGTTCAAAGTGCTACGACAAATCTAGGTCCGGCAACTGTTTACGAGGTATATGGTGTTGGTGTATATTCCACCCAGCCAACAGTTGCGACATTGGATAATTTCACGACCAGCAATCGGTTGACCACTTTGACA
Source organism: Candidatus Enterousia sp. (assembly GCA_045648925.1). Taxonomy (GTDB): domain Bacteria; phylum Pseudomonadota; class Alphaproteobacteria; order Rs-D84; family Rs-D84; genus Enterousia. Next base: position 49,428 of record JAZROY010000004.1, on the reverse strand, counting down.
ACATTACCGCAAATGACCGGGTATAATTTTGCTGGTGTTTATACAACCAAGGCCACAGATGGAATCCAGGTTATCGATTCCAGTGGTAATTTTTTATATGATGATGCCAGTACCCAAGTCACCACAGAGGGTGGCTTGGCTAACAGCAGATGGTTTGCGCGCTGGACCGCAAAAAATGACATAGCGGTTTCGTATGCAGCAGGCACAGCCAGCAACCCGAATAATCCGAACAGTGCGACACATACCCCAACCGGGTCAACCGCATCACAAACGGCAACATACGATTCATCTTTGACATTGGCGGCAAATGGATTTACGGCACCAGACGGTTATACATTTAATAAATGGGAATCACCAAAGGTTTTAACAACCGGTGCGTCCACAACAACGCAATATGATGCCAGCGCATCCATTAATCCATGGAAAGTGGCAGACAATATCACATTGACCGCAACATGGACACCAATTAATTACACAATTACATTTGCGAAAAATACGGTGGATACAGAAGGAAGTGCGTTGGTTGCGCCGGATGGAACAACCGCGACACCATCGGGGACAATGGCAGATCAAACATTTGCATATGATTCAACTGGAACTTTGACAGCAAATGCATACTCAATACCAGGGTATAATTTTGACGATTGGTATGGCAGCATTAATGTCTATCAACTTAGTGGTGGTAGTGGTGCTTCTTATGTTGATGAAGACTTGATTACATACATATATCCAGGTAATGCAGAATTAACAGCACAGTGGTGGCCAGTCACATCTGGTGCAATTACATTAAACAGTAATGTTTACCGAAATAATGATAATACACAAACTGCATTGCATACGGTTGGTAATGGTGTGATCGCACCAGCAACAACAACGGTTCACAGTTGGTATAATCATAACTTGTATGCTGGTTCATCTGGCAATACCGCAGTTGTTGCGGAAAATTTAATACCGTCTGCAATTGGATATACATTTGGTGGTTATAAAAATGCATCGGGAACAACATTGTATATCAATTCTTCTGGTGCTGTCCAAGGTGCGGGTTTACGTGCAGTGACTACAAGTGGCGGAACTGATACATGGTATGCAACATGGACACCAATTAATTACACAATTACATATCAAGATAATACCAGTGATACCAATGGAACGGCATTATATGGAAGTTTGAACGGTTCTGTTCCGTCTGCACAGACAGTTCCATATGACGATACTGTTAATTTGACATCAATGACTGGCACCCGGACGGGATATTATTTTGCTGGATGGACTGGTGATAAGAATGTTCGCACAAAGAATGGGACTGTTGCTCCGCTTACATATATTGATGCTGAATCTATTACATATATATATCCTGGTAATGCGACATTAACTGCCAAATGGAATCCGGCTAAATCTGGTGCGATTAGATTAATCAGTGATGTTTATCCATCCAATGATACATCTCAAACCCCGACATATACACCATCAACAATCGAAGCAGTGACACCAGTGACAACAGATACAATATGTAGCATATATAACAATGGTTTGTATAAAGATACCCTTTTAACCCCAATCGTTGCCAGCGAAGAAATACCGGTCAAGGCGGGATATACGTTTAATGGATTTTATGATAGAGGTATGAGGGACCAGTATATTACCAGTGCTGGTGTGGCGACAGATGCTGGTAAACGTGCGGTGACTACAAGTAGTGGAACTGATAGATGGTATGCAAATTGGACAGCAAATCAATACGGTGTCTCTTATTATGTGGGGACCTGTGCAAAAGGTAGAGGGTTGGGACTAGAAGATTACTACCGCCATAGTGCTGCTGCGACATATGATAGCGACTGGGTATCATTAATAGCCTCTAAAGAAAACGCGCCATACATATTCGCACCAACTGGTTGGACATTTGATGGTTGGACAACCGATGAACGACCAGAATACACCGGAAATTCTCTGAACCACAATGTCGATGGTTATCGACCATGGAAATTGACAGATAATTTAGAGTTATATGGTGCGTGCACACCGAATATTTCTGGTGCAATCACACTAGACAGCAATAAATACGCATCCACTTCTGATACAAGCGGAACAGCAGCAACGACAAATGCATCTGCATCAACATTATACAGTGTATATGATTATGGTATGTATACGACCAAGCCAACCAAGGAAACCTATCAATCGGCAATACAATATCTGCAATTGGCAACAAGGCCTGAGTTGACCGGTTATACATTCCAAGGGTTCTATACAGGCAAGGCAGGAAGTGGAACCAAGGTTATTAATGCTGATGGAACATTTACGGATTCTGCCAAAACACGTGTGACTGCGGACGATACTAGGACAAAATGGTATGCACATTATACTGTGAATACATATAACATCACATATGGTTGTGGTTCCGCACCGGCAGGCGCATCAGAAAGTGTCACAGGAAACAACGTTCCTTCAAATGGCTCTGCCACATATGGTTCTTCATACACGTTGTCCGCAACTTATGGTGATTGTGCTTTGCCGGGATATACAGCCACGGGTTGGGATTGTTCCGGCGGTGCGGTTTTATCTAATGCAACTGGTTCTCAATCTACTTGGTCCAGTGCGGCAAATATTGCATGTACTGTTCATTGGACACCAAACACCATCAATCTGAATTATTACCAAGACACTGTGGCAAATGGTGCAACCACACCGTTTACAACGGATACTTGTACATATGATACAACATTTGATTTGCCAACAAATTATCAGCCAAAGAATGGATATCATTTCAACGGCTGGGTTGTAAGACAATAACATATCACAATAGTAAAAAAGGGGGAACATTTTGTTCCCCCAAAATTAATGGTTTTATCCCCGTATTATTTTCAATAATTTATTGGGAACATCATCAATTTTGACACGAACCTGGTCCATCGTATCACGATAACGCAATGTGACGGTGCCGTCTTCCAATGTTTGGTGGTCAACCGTTATACATACCGGTGTTCCAATTTCATCGTGACGACGATAGTTTTTACCGATATTGCCGGAATTTTCCATTTCAATTCTACCAATACCCAGTTTGCGCAAATCGTCAACCAATTTATTCGATAAATCTACGATTCCTGGGACATTGCGAACAAGTGGTATAACCGCCGCCTTGACCGGTGATAACCATGGCTTTAATTTCAATACAGTGCGCATTTTCCCGTCGCCCAGGTCTTCGTCATCATATGATTCTATCATAATTGCCAACATAGCACGATTCACCCCCATGGCGGTTTCAATCACATATGGAATAAAGTTTTCACCTGTTTGTGCATCGCTATAAGAAAGTTTTGTTGTTGAATCTTTGTTTTCCAAAACATGCGCCGACAGTTTAAATTCATTTTGTGCCTTGGTATGAGAACCCAAATCAAAATCTTGACGATTATGAACACCTTCGACTTCGTCAAAGCCGTCTGGGAAAGCGTATTCGATATCTACCGCTGCTTTGGCATAGTGTGCCAATTTTTCGTGTGGTAAAAATCTTAATTTTTCTGCCGGTATTCCCAACACATTTATCCACCAATCCATACGCGTTTTCTTCCAATATTCGAAATATTTTTCATCATCACTTGGGTTAACAAAGTATTGCATTTCTGCCTGTTCAAATTCACGCATACGAAATACAAAACCGCGTGGGGAAATTTCATTACGAAATGCCTTGCCAATCTGGGCAATTCCAAATGGTAATTTATGTGGCTTAGAATCAAGCACATTTTTGAAATTAACATATGTTGTCGTTGCTGTTTCTGGACGAAGATAGGCATTTATCGCACCATCTGCCATTGCACCAATCGAAAGTCCCATCATCAATTGGTATGCGCGTGGTTCTGTTAAATCAGTGCTGCCACAATTATCACACTTTTTCTGGTCTTTCATTTTATCTTGGCGCATACGCGCACCGCATTTTTTACATTCGACCAGTGGGTCAGAAAAACTTCCTTCGTGGCCGGAATATTTCCACATTAAACGGTTTGATATCAATGCAGCATCCAAACCTTCGATATCATTCCTTGCATAAATCATCGAATTCCACCAAGCATTGCGGATATTGCGCATCAATTCAACACCATATGGACCGTAATCATATGCACCCCCCAATCCACCGTAAATTTCAGAACCTGTGAAAATAAAACCGCGTCTTTTGCAAAGTGCAACTATGTCATTAACTGATTTTGCTGGCATCTTAATTTTCCTTTATAAATCTGGTTCGATTGCACTAGCAGGGCACACAGCCGCACACGTGCCACATCCCATACATTTTGTTTTATCTATCTGACATTTTCCGTCAATATCATCAGATATCGCCATCGCAGGACATACACCCATACATGCATGACATCCCAAACATTTATTTTTATCTATTTTATAAGCCATTTTGTTTTCCTTTTTTAATCACGACTGTTTAACAGTCCCAATATATATTCAAACATTGCAACAAAAGAAATATACATGTGCAATGCACCAAGAACCGCCAATTGATCTTTCTGTTCGCCATTGCCCAATGTGTAATATGCGTTCTTTAACGTCTGCATATCGTACGCAGTGAACAAAGCAAAAATTAACACACCAATCAAACATACAATCTGGCTAAAAGTTTCGCCCATTGGTATAAACATAGACACAATTCCAACCAATATCAAACCAATCATGCCCATAAACAAAAATATGCCCAAGAAAGATAAATCCTTAACAGTCTTGTATCCAAACAACGCCATGCATGCAAACATTACCGCCGCCAAAGCCAGTGCGATTATTATCGATAAACCGCTTGATACCAAAATCATCGGGGTTAACGCAACACCCATAAAGATTGAATACAAAAACAACAAAAGCATTGCTGTGGATGGTTTCATCGAAAACGCACGCATCTGCGCCCAAATAGACAATCCAAAACCAGCAAATACAATTATATAATATGTAATGGATAATCCACCAGAACTGGTAATCAAAGTCGTAAACGCACCCGTCACCAACATAATAAATGTAGTCAACGCAGTAATCACAACCGCGCCCGTCATCAAACCAAATATGCGTTTAAGATATGATTCTATGCCGCCACCAATTTTCTGTGAAACAGATTTAATCATTGTTTTCTCCTGTTGTTAAAGTTATTGTTTGATTGGAATATAATACACGATGGGTAATAATTCAAGCGATATAAAAACATAATTTATTTATTTTTTTATTTTATCACTTGACAAATAGAAAATTGTCAACTATAATACACAAGTAATGTTAAACCAAAAGGAGTAAACATGGCAAATAAAGATTACAGAAATTATGGCACATTGGAACCAGAATACTACAGCGATCGTTTGGGACCATTGACAATAAAAGGTAAAAAACAAGTATTGGTTGCTGGCTTGGAATCAAAGTTGGATGAAAATCAAAACAAATTAAATGAATTGAAAAAATATCAAGAATCTTTGAAAAAAATTGGCAAAGATTTGGATAAAGATGATGCAGAACGTATGGCAAGAATTGAACGTATCATCAAAAATTTAAAACAAACTATCAATGAACAAAAAACAATGTTCAAATTAAAAATGAAATAAAATTAAAGTCGCCAAACGGCGGCTTTAATTTTTGATTGCAAACGATAACCGTTTAATAATAAAATATCGAAAAAGGAATATTTATTATGGCTATTGTTTTGAATCCTATTGACCCAGTTGCTTTTTCTGTATTTGGTTTGCCAATTCGTTGGTATGCGCTGGCTTATATCGCTGGCTTTGTCATCGGTTTTTATTTGTTCAGATATTTAACCAAAAACCAAGAAGATGAAATTTGTCTGACCAAAAAACAGATGGATGATTTTGTGACTTTTATTGTGCTGGGCGTTATTATTGGTGGACGGTTGGGTTATGTGCTGTTTTATAATCTGTCGTATTTTATTGAAAAACCGTTGGAAATATTCGTGCTTTGGCATGGCGGGATGAGTTTTCATGGTGGTCTGCTGGGTGTAATAATCGCGACATTTTTGTTTGCGTGGAAAAATAAATTTGCTGATAAATCTGTCCCGCGTAATGCGTTCAGAATGTTGGATGTTTTGTCTGTGGTGGCGCCAATCGGAATTGGATTGGGGCGAATTGCTAATTTTATAAATATAGAGGTTATGGGTCGTATAACAAATTCACCGCTGGGTGTGGTTTTTGTCGGTGGTCCGGAATACCCCAGACACCCAAGCCCTTTATACGAAGCAACACTCGAAGGGTTGGTTTTGTTCATCATAATGTTGTTGTTATATACAAAAACAAAACTGCGCAAAACACCCGGCGCAATCAGCGGATTGCTTTGTGTGTTCTATGCGTTTTTCAGAATATTTTGCGAACAATTTCGTCAACCAGATGCCCAAATCGGATTTTTGACATCTTGGGGATTGACGATGGGGCAAATGTTGTCTGGAATAATGCTTATTGTCGGTATGGTTATTTTTACTCGCGCAATACGAAAAAAATAAAACACACCCCAAGGGCGTGTTCATTATGGTGGCGGATGGTGAGGAGCGCCTCGATACACAATAACAAAAACCTATAAAAACTCGTCATACCAGACCCCGTTTGTATGATTTTTTTAATTGTGTATTTTCGTATTGGTCATGCGCTTCGCTCTGACCTATCCCTCGCCATCCTTTGTTAAAATCAAAAAATCCACCGCTTGGTGGATTTTTAAAATTTTAATCTGGCGGATGGTGAGGGATTCGAACCCCCGGACGAGTTGCCCCGTCAGCGGTTTTCAAGACCGTCGCATTCGACCGCTCTGCCAACCATCCAAAACTTTTTTCACATTAAGCCTGTCAAAAGCAAGCATAGTTTATATTTTACTAAATTAAAAGTCAACAAAATTGTCTTGGTGGCAGGGTATTTTTTACAATAATAATGTCGAATTTTGTTATAAATTTTGGGCTAAAAAAATTTTAAAATTTTGCACATTTTCTTATTGACTTTCGTATAACATATTGAATAAAGGTAATAATTTTTTTAAATAATTTATTTGTCTTGCTTATTTTTCGTTTTTTTTCGATGCGAATTTATGGTATAATACAAGTATCTTTAATAGTTAGTTTTAACATAAACGGGAGGAACCTTATGAAAAAACTATTTCTTACCTCAGGACTTGTCCTGTGCATGGCTGGTCAAGCGTCGGCATCGACAGACATTGGTTATAGTAATAATACTTATGATGCGTCTGCGTGTACATATCCATATTTGGATACATATGAATCATCGTCTTCGTTGGAAGCAAAATGGGATGCGAACATATCTGGTCAAATTACATTAAACAGTAACAGATTTGCCAGCAGTAGCGCATCAACTGCGGCGACCACAGCAGACACAGCAGCGGCATTGACACCGGTTTACAGTAAGTATGGAACAGGTATCTATTCCAGTACCGCGAACGCAACCGCTGAAACGAATGCTATTACTGCGTTATCAACTATGCCAGTTATGACTGGGTATAATTTCCAAGGTTTCTATACAGAAAAAGCCGGAACTGGGACCCAGGTTATCAATTCCAGCGGTAATTACTTGGATGTTGCAAAAACACAAGTTGCAACATCTGGTGGCACAGCAACATGGTATGCGCATTGGACCGCCAAGGATGACATAACGGTTTCGTATGCAGCAGGCACAGCCAGCAACCCGAATAATCCGAACAGTGCGACACATACCCCAACCGGGTCAACTGCATCACAAACGGCAACATACGATTCATCTTTGACATTGGCGGCGAATGGATTTACGGCACCAGACGGTTATACATTTGATAACTGGGAATCGCCAAAGGTTTTAACGACCGGTGCGTCCACAACAACGCAATATGCTGCTGGCGCATCCATTAATCCATGGAAAGTGGCAGACAATATCACATTGACTGCAACATGGAAACCAATCAAGTATGGAATTACATATCAAGATAATACCAGTGATACCAATGGAACGGCATTATATGGTTCTTTGACCGGTTCTGTGCCGTCCCAACAAACGGTTTCGTATGATGATACTGTTAATTTGACATCAATGACTGGCACCCGGACAGGGTATACATTCGCTGGATGGACCGGTAATTATAATATACAAGCCGTGGACGGTACAGGTGCATCGAATTATAGCGATGGCATATCAGTTACATATTTATATCCGGGTAATGTGACATTAACCGCAAATTGGGATCCAAATAGATCTGGTGCGATTACGTTGATTGATGATGTTTTCCCGGATAATAGTGTAACGGGAGCCCCAACACCAGCGACAACACATGTGACAACAGCTACAATATACAGCATATATAACACTGGTCTGTATAAAGATACATCTTCGACCCCGATGGTTGCCAGTGAAGAAATACCGATCGCGACAGGATATACATTTAACGGATTTTATAATTCCAGTATGACAACACAGTATATTACCAATGCCGGTGTGGCGACAGATGCTGGTAAACGTGCTGTAACCACAGCGGGTGGTACCGACACATGGTATGCAAAATGGACACCAAACGTATATACGATAACTTTGCGTGATTATAACGACCAAACCACGCACAGCACGATATACGAAAAATATGCAACGGGTTGGTATAGCGACAGCGCTGCGACAACAGCAATCGCTAATAACACGATTACACCACCAACGCGTTCTGGATATACATTCCGTGGATTTTATACTGCACAGCAATCTGATTTGACTGCGACTGGTGGTAGCGGGACACAACGTATCACGAATACTGGTGTGTTACCAGCAAACACGACATTTAGTGAAAACACGAATCTATATGCGGCGTGGGCGCAAAATTGTAATGCTGGCACAGGATGTAATTGTTCGTTAACCATTAACAATGACGGGACAGCTACATATACGACCAGTGCACAAACAGGATACACTTTGACCAGTGGTTCTGGAACATATGCACCGGTATGTACACCTGATTCACATACGATTACATATTCTTGTGGAACCAAACCTGGTTCAGAATCACAAACCGGGACAGTTCCAACACCAGGTACCGCAACATATAATGCAACATTTAATATTGCTGCGAATACATGTGTGTATAACGGTTGGCACTTTAACGGATGGAGCTGTGATTACAACATCGAAACTGGCGCATCTGGAACAACTTCTTATGCGGCAGGTGCAAGTGGCACATCAACAGTTCAACACGATGTCACATGTACTGCAACATGGGTTGCGAATACCATCAACCTTACCTGGAGTGCGAACGGTGGAACCGCCCAAGGTGGTGGTACATATGCACCGGGTACTGGCACGGATTCATGTACATACGATGGCTCTATCACTTTGCCAGCGGTGCCAGAAAAGAACGGTTATACCTTTACTGGGTGGAGTGTCACAAGCACATCATCAAATTAACCATGGGTATAATGATGAACAAAAAAACAGCCAAAGCAATTTGGCTGTTTTTTTTCTTCCCCGCCATAATCCGCCATTGGGAAAAACAGGATATCGTTCCTGCGGAAAAAGGTCGTTATTTGAATTATAATATGTTTGTCTTAATTGACGGATTAAACATAATTTTAACCACAGGAGAAAAAAATGGGTGCATTTACACATTATGTTTTAAAACCTTTGTCTTTAATCGGAGCATTGAACTGGGGCTTGGTCGGTTTTTTCAGCTTTGACATAATCGCATGGCTTTTTGGTCCAATGACATGGTTGTCACGATTCTTTTATGCCCTTATCGGGGTTGCGGCTTTGATATGGTTGATTGTTTGGATTTTTGGTGATACACCAACATGTGAATACAATCACAGAAATCGTAACTAGGAACCTTTTTAGTGATAGAAATGCCCAAATGGGCATTTCTTTTTTTTGCAATTTATTTTTTTTATGATAAAATAATACTGTGCGAAAGCAGAGAAGAGAGAACAAGCGGGATGATGGTCTTTCGCAATGGCATACAGATTTTTTTGTTTGGGTCGTCCCATTATCCCGCGACTTTTTGACAAATTTACCCGTAAAAAAATTATTCTTTTCATAGAATCGCCTTGATTCAAATAGATATATCAAAAAATCAATATCTTGATACGAATCGGTAATTTTTTATCTATATTTTGATTTTTTTATGATTTTCGAATCGCTTTTTTTAGAAATTTTTACACAAAAATGTGTTTTGTGTCCAAAAAAATACGAATCGATGTTAAGAAAGCCATCCCAAAGGCGCGAAAATCTCTACTTTTTAAAATGCAAGTAAAAAAATAAAAAAAATTATATTTTTTATAATGAGATTCGTTATGAAATACTGTATATTGTGTGTTAAGGGAGCAAAGAGACACAATATATAGTATTTTTTGTCAAATTAAGGGGATAAATATGGCAACCGACACAAATGAATTTAAAATCCAGGTTATGTCTACATTGACGTGCTCGTTGGCTTCTATTAAAAAACGTTCTGGCGAAGTTGTGCCTTTTGATGTTAAAAAGATTTTTGATGCGATTAAATCTGCTGTGGCGGTGACAAATGAAATCACCGATGCAGATATTGTTAAAATTACCCAAGATGTTTTGAAAAGATTGGATGCAAAATATTCTGATTCGATTCCAGATGTAGAAAGTATCCAAGATGTTGTTGTTCAAACTTTGATGGATGCACATGCTTATAAAACAGCAGAAAGTTATATCATATATCGTCAAAAACGCGCTGAAACCCGCGGTTCGCTGGTGGATGCAGTGACTGTTATCGGCGACTATGTTAGCGAGGCGGACTGGCGCGTCAAAGAAAACGCAAATATCGGTTATTCTATTGGTGGTCTTATTTTGCGTTCTTCTGAACGTATGACCGCGGAATATTGGTTAAGTATTTATCCAAAAGAAGTGGCAGAAGCACACAAGACAGCTGCCTTTCATATACATGATTTGGGATGGCTGACGGGTTATTGCGCAGGTTGGTCTTTGCGTGAATTATTATACGAAGGATTTAATGGTGTTCCGGGATATTTACAATGTTCACCTGCTAAACACATGGCAACTGCGGTTTCGCATATGGTGAATTTCTTGGGGACATTGCAAAATGAATTTGCTGGTGCCCAGGCATTTTCTTCGGTTGATACTTATCTTGCGCCATATGTTCGTCTTGATAAATTATCATATGCTGATGTTAAAAATTCAATGCAGACATTGGTATTTAATTGTTCTGTGCCATGTCGCTGGGGAACACAAACACCATTTATTAACTTTACATTCGATTGGACTTGCCCAAAAGATTTGCGTGAACAACGTCCATTTGTAGATAAAAAGATGGTTGATTTCACATATGGTGACCTGCAACCTGAAATGGACATGATTAACAAAGCTTTTATTGAGGTTATGACCGAAGGTGATGCGTTGGGGCGTCCATTTACTTTCCCAATTCCAACATACAACATCACAGACGATTTTCCTTGGGATCATCCAAATGTGAAACCTTTGTTTGATTTGGCAGCAAAATATGGTATTCCAAATTTCCAGAATTTCTTGAATTCTGATTTGAATCCAACAGATGTTCGTTCAATGTGTTGCAGATTGCGCCTTGATGTGCGCGAATTGTTGAAACGCGGTGGCGGATTATTCGGTTCTGCGGAAAAAACAGGTTCTATTGGGGTTGTCACAATCAATCTGGCGCGCCTTGGATATAAACACAAGGGCGACCGCGAAGGTTTATTGCGCGAATTAAAATACTTACTTGATTTGGCACGCGATTCTTTGGAAATCAAACGTAAAATTATTTCGAAAAACTTGGAACGCGGGCTTTATCCGTTTACAAAACGTTATTTGGGGAATTGGAATCATCACTTTTCAACCATTGGTGTTAATGGCGCGAATGAAATGGTGATGAACTTTACAAACGGTTCTGATAATATCGCAACTGTGTTTGGTAAAAATCTTGTATTGGAAGTAATGGATTTCATCAGAACAAACTTGGCAGATTTCCAAGAAAAGACAGGGAATTTGTATAATCTTGAGGCAACACCAGCCGAAGGTTGCGCATATCGTTTCGCAAAAACAGATAAAAAAGAATTTCCAGATATCTTGACTGCAGGAACAGCGGATGCACCTTATTATACAAATTCAACTCAATTGCCGGTGTATTTCACAGACGACCCATTTGTTGCCTTGGAACACCAAGAAGATTTACAACGCAAATATACGGGTGGCACAATGTTACACCTTTATATGGGCGAACCAGTATCAAGTGGTGAAGCAGCTGAAAAAATCGTTCGGACAATATTTGAAAATTACAAAGTGCCATATATGACGTTAACACCAACATTTTCAATCTGTCCAAAACACGGCTATTTGCCAGGAAGACATGATTTCTGTCCAAAATGTGATGCAGAAATTGTCGCAAACAATAACGATTGCCAATGTAAATGTGGCGACCACGAATAACAAAAAAATAACAAAAAAGAGAAAGGAGAACAAAATGAACCCACAACAAAGAACACCATGCGAAACATTTTCACGTTCAATGGGATATATCAGACCGGTAAGAAATTTTAATATTGGTAAATATGCAGAATTTTGTGAAAGAAAAACTTTCACCGAAGAAAATTCATTATCTGCTGGTGCAAGACATCGTGAATTGCTGAAAATGGCTGCCTAAGGTAGGGTTCATATAAATGAAGCAAATACAAATCGGCGGCTTGGTTTCCTTTACAACTATTGATTATCCGGGAAAACTGGCCGCTGTATTATTTTTGCGCGGATGCCCGTTGAATTGTGTCTATTGTTCCAACCCGCATTTGATTGCTGTGGGTGATGGTGAATATGACCCAGACAAAGTGTTTGATTGGTTAAAGGCGCGTATCGGTAAATTAGAGGCAATCGTCTTTTCTGGTGGCGAAGCATTAATGCAAGCAGATGCTACAATTGAATATATGAAACGCGTGCGCGATTTGGGTTTTACAATTGGTTTGCATACCAACGGTTTTTATCCTGAACTGTTAAAGAAAGTGTCTGATGTTGTTGATTGGATTGGTCTTGATTTCAAGGCAACCAAACAGCAATATCGGGCATTGACTGGTATTGATGTTGCATACGACAGAATGATTGATTCATTAAAATATTGGGTATCAACTGGTCGTGGATTAGAGGTTCGAACAACTTGTGACCCACGTTTTGTCAGCAAAGATGATTTATTAGAAATTGCAAAAATCGCAAGCGATATGGGGGTTAAAAATTTCGCAGTGCAAAAATATACCCCATATCACGAAGACGATGATAAACGAACAACACCTGTGATGCGTGAACAATTTTTTAATGATGATGAATTAAAGACAAAAATAGAATCAATGTTTGAAACTGTTGTTTGGCGAAATAATTAAAAATGCCCATTTGGGCATTTTTTATTTTTTTGCGAATATATTTTCTGGATGTCCCAGGTTGCATATCGCGTAAATCAAATCAATAAGCCACCAGACGCATGTAATTAACATTCCGACAATAGTACAGGTCAAAATTAACATCACGATTGCAGAGCCAGTTTTGCCAGCATAAAAACGATGCGCGCCGATAAGCCCCACAAACCACAATAATAATAAATATATCACAGTAGATTTTGTTAAATCATATTCTGTATATCCGCATTTTGGACATGCCTTTGCCTTATCAGAATGACGCGCACCACAATCGCGACAGTAAATCATAGCCATTTGTTTTTACCTTTTTACTTATTGTTATGATTTTATTCTAGCACAAAAAATATGCAAATAAAAGTTCTTGTTTATATTTGTGTTTCGCAGTATAATATGCGTTGAATGTGAAAAACATAAGGAGAAAACACATGAAATCAAATATTGTTTTAACAAGTGTCGCGGCATTGTTGGTATCTGTTGCCGGTGCAAATGCTTTGGAATACAGACCTTTTGTTGGGGTTTCTATGGGGGTCCAAGGTGCAATTTATTCAAGTGATGCAAAAGATATTGAACGCGCATCTGCTATTGATTTTCCCACGGATTTCTTTGCTTTTGGTATGGAAACAGGTGTTCGTGCCGGGGGATACAAAGATATTTATAATGGTGGAATAACGTTAAGTGCTACAAAATCTACATATTCCAAGGTTCAAAAGAAATATGTTGATACGCGTGCAGCCAGTGCAGATTTGTTCGATGTTTCTGTATCGTATGACAACTATATTCGTATCAGTGGCGACAAAGCAAATCGTATTGATTTGGTTTTGGGTGCAGGTCTTGGTGCAACCGCATATCATATGGATGTTGTTGGTGGTGATTCTGAAACTGTGTGGTCTTTTGCCCCAGAATTCAAGGTTGGTATGGATTTTGAATTGACCAAAAGTATAACTTTGTCGGCAAGTTTCCGTACAATCTTCCCAACGAACGAAAATCATGAACTTAACGCATCCTATTTTGCGGGTGGTTCTGTGAAGTATTTGTTCTAATGTTGGATACCAAAAATAAAAAAAGCGCCCCGTCTGGGGCGATTTTTTATTTCTGGTGGCTCTGGTCGGAATGTAATTCCCACGACATAAATGTCGCGGGCCCCTTTCACTTCGCTTCGCTTCGTCCCGAACCTTCGGTTCGATTCCGAGAACCACAGACAGAAACAAAAAACCATCCACAAGGGATGGTTTTTTATTTCTGGTGGCTCTGGTCGGAATCGAACCGACACTCCTTTCGGAACTTGATTTTGAGTCAAGCGCGTCTACCAGTTCCACCACAGAGCCAGAACAGTTCACAACCGTTTATTTTGCTTTCTTTGCGGTTGCTTTTTTTACGGACGCTTTCTTTGCATCAACCTTTTTAACCAATCTTGCACTGCGATTTGGTTTGTGCACAGGTTTTTTTGCAGGTTTCGCCGGTTTGCCATTTTTCTTTTCAATGGCTTTTTTAATCGCGGCCATTTCTGGTGTCAAGCGAGAAATTGGTTTAGACATAACATATGCATCCAAACCGCCATGCTTGGTCAATGTGCGCAATCCAGCAGTAGAAATACGCAAGGCAAAATCGCGATTCAAAATATCGCTGTGAAACGATAATTTTTGTAAATTTGGCAAGAATGTGCGTTTCGTGTGACGCATAGAATGTGACACATTCATTCCAACCATTGTCTTTTTTCCAGTTACTTTACATACACGTGGCATATTAAATCCTTTAATTACTGACGCATAATTTATACCATAATTTGCCAAAAGTCAAGTAATGTTTTAAGTTTTTTATGATGTTTGCTGTTTAGGTTTTATATCCAATGGCTTGAATTTTCAAAATATGCGACTATATAAAAAGCAACAAGAAAAAAAGAGGTAATTCTATGAATCCAGATGAAGTTCAAGAAACGCCCGAGCGTGCGATTGAAAAATACACTACCGATTTCACTAAATTGGCGGCCGAAGGTAAGTTAGACCCAGTTATCGGGCGTGAAGACGAAGTTCGCAGAACTATCCAAGTGTTATCACGCAGAACAAAAAACAATCCGGTTTTAATTGGTAATCCTGGTGTTGGTAAGACCGCGATTGTCGAAGGTTTGGCGCAACGCATAGTATCTGGGGATATGCCTGAAAATTTATTGAATAAAAAATTATTATCGCTTGATATGGGCGCATTAATGGCAGGCGCTATGTTCCGCGGTCAATTCGAAGGAAGATTAAAAGCAATTTTAAAAGCAGTCAAAGAATCAAACGGGCAAATTATTTTGTTCATTGATGAATTGCATACTATGGTTGGCGCAGGTAAAGGCGAAGGCAGTATGGATGCCGGTAATTTATTGAAACCTATGTTGGCGCGTGGCGAATTGCACTGTGTAGGCGCGACCACTTTGGATGAATATCGTCAATATATTGAAAAAGATCCTGCACTTGCGCGTCGTTTTCAACCGGTTTATGTAGATGAACCAACAGTCGATGACACTATATCAATATTGCGCGGATTAAAGGAAAAATACGAAGGACACCATGGTGTTCGTATATCTGATTCTGCTTTGGTTGCGGCTGTCAAATTATCTAATCGTTATATCACAGACAGATTTTTGCCAGACAAAGCAATTGATTTGATTGATGAAGCGGCTGCGCGTGTTCGTATTGAAATTGCATCTAAACCAGAAAAACTGGATGAATTAGATAGACATTTGATGCAACTTAAAATAGAACAGCAAGCATTAAAAAAAGAAAAAGACGAAGAATCAAAAAAACGTTTAAAAGATTTAGAATCGTTAATTGAAAAAATGCAAAAAGAATCTAATGAAATGACACGCGCATGGCACGATGAACAAAAGAAAATGAAAGGCTTGTCTGATTCTATGGCGGCATTAGACGCTGCCAAGGCAGAGGTTGCAATCGCGATGCGTAATGGCGATTATGAAAAAGCGTCTGCGTTGCAATACGGAAAGATTCCAGAATTGGAAGAACAGATTAAAAAACAAAACAGCGAATCAAAAGAATATAAAACTGTGTTGCCAGAACATATTGCAGCGGTGGTTTCAAAATGGACCGGTGTTCCCGCAGACAGATTATCAATGGAAGAACAATCAAAACTATTAAATATCGAAGATGAATTGCGTAAACGCGTTGTTGGTCAAGACCATGCGTTATCTGTGGTTGCGCGTGCAATCCGTCGTTCACGTGCGGGATTATCGGACCCACGTAGACCATCTGGTTCGTTTATGTTCCTTGGGCCAACAGGTGTTGGTAAGACCGAGGTTGCCAAGGCATTGGCAGAATATTTATTCAATGATGATACTGCGATGACGCGTATTGATATGAGTGAATATATGGAACCACATTCTGTGGCACGTCTTATCGGCGCACCCCCGGGATATGTTGGATATGAACAGGGGGGCGAATTAACAGAATCTGTGCGTCGCAGACCTTATCAGGTTTTGTTATTTGATGAAATTGAAAAAGCGAACCCTGATGTTTTCAATGTGTTTTTGCAAATACTTGATGATGGAAGATTGACAGACGGGCAGGGACGTGTGGTTAATTTTACAAATACTATCATAATTATGACAAGTAATTTGCCAAGTATGGAAGCGGTCAAAAAACAATTCCGTCCTGAATTTATTAACCGTATTGATGAAATAGTATTCTTTAATCCGCTGGGCAAAGATGTTATGGGCGATATCGTTAAAATTCAGATTAAGATTTTGGAAAAAAGGTTAAGTGAACGACAAATATCTTTACACATAACCGATAAAGCAATCAAATGGTTGGGTGATAACGGGTATGATGCAGTGTTTGGTGCGCGCCCATTAAAACGACTTATTACCACCGCGGTCGAAGATAAAATCGCAGATTTGATTTTATCTGGTTCTGTGGGCGAAGGTTCAACAGTAACCGTTGATACCCACGGCAAAGAATTATTGATACAGTAAAAAAACGGGGACAAAATCCCCGTTTTTTTTCTTGCGTTTCTTGCATTTTTTTTGCTAGATTTTTTTTGTAATAAAAAAAGGAAAAAGAAATGAATATGACATTGGATTCGTTGATTGTAAAGTTGGGACAAATTGTTGCGGAATTTGGAACGCGTTTGATTGCGGCAATTGCAATATGGATTATCGGTTTTTGGCTTGTTAAAAAAATTGTTGCCTCAATAAGTTTTGCGATGAAAAGACATGATGTAGAACCATCACTTGCTACATTTTTGCAATCGTTTTTAAGCATTACTTTAAAGGTTTTTGTGGTTATTATAATTTTGACCACAATGGGTGTTCAAATGACTTCGATTGTGGCTGTACTTGGTGCTGCATCATTGGCAATCGGTATGGCATTATCTGGGACATTACAAAATGTGGCTGGCGGTATGATTATATTGTTTTTTAAACCGTTCAAGGTTGGTGATGCTATTGTAACTGCTGATGGTAAAACAGGTATTGTGAAAAAGATAATGATATTTACAACTGAATTACATACTTTTGATAACCAGGTTTTGTTTTTACCAAATGGCGCATTGGCAAACGGTGTCATAACAAATTTATCACACGGTAAAAACCGCAGAACAGATATAAATGTCGGAATATCTTATGGCGACGATTGTGAAAAAGCACGCACGACCGCATTGAAAATATTATCCAAAGATAAACGTGTTTTGAAAACCCCAGCACCAGAGGTTTTTATGTCTTCGTTGGACGACAGTGCCGTCACATTGACAATTCGTTATTGGACATCGTTTGATAATCTTTTGGGCGCGCGTGCAGATATCTTGGAAGCAATTTACAAAGAATTCCCAAAGAACAAATTAAACTTCCCGTTCCCACAGGTCGATGTTCATATGAAGAAATAAAAAATGCCCAAACGGGCATTTTTTATTTCATTTTTTCGCGTTGAGATTTTATCAGATTGATAACAGATTGTGTATCAGAATGTATGTTTAAAAAACTATGTTTTTCATCAGGTAATATTATAAACTTAAAAAGGTTAGGACTAGATTGTTTTTTTAATTCTTGGAATCTTGTTTTTAATGTTTCAATGGAAACTTTTCTATCTTTTTCACCGGCAACGATGGTTACATAAGAATTCCATTTATTCATTAAATCTGGTCTGAATTTTGACTGTTCTAAATCTGTAAAAAATTGTGGCAAGATTGTCACATAACCATTTTTATCACTTTCGCTGTTAAAAATATTGTATATCGGCAATATTTCATACGTGTTATCAAGGTGACGATTGTATATAAATTGTTTTAAAAAATCATGCCATTCTTTACTTGCCCACGGTGCGAATAACATTACAGAATCAATATTGATTTTTTCATCTTTATCAACAATATTGTTCAAAGCATCAATTATACCTGTGGCGCCAGCAGAATGTCCAATTAAAATGTTCTTTTGGTTGATGTAATAAGGTTCTGTAAATTTGATACAAGTTTCTAATAATTGAACAAATTCTGGATATGTGTTTCGTTTTGCCTGTTCGATGGTCGGTATTTCATAAAAATTGCCAAGAAATGTATTAAAAGTAAATAAATTATATTTATGCTTTAACGACCAAAAAGTTATCGCTTTCATCAATGGATCAATATTTGTATTTGTAGCAAGTCCTGGGCTTAGAATAATATTGCCGTATGGTTTATTTGTAATCGCTGAATAAAAAGATATTTTTGCATTATTGTTTATTTTTGTTCCAGAATAACAAACAGTTTCCCATTTAAGGGTTTTTGCCTTTAATTCAGGCAACAAATCATTAAAGTTTTCTGGCACACCAATGTGCAAATAGTTATTCATGTTTTTGCCTTAGTTGGAATATTATAGACAAATTATACACATTGTCAATATTATTTGTAATCTATTTTTTAATTTGACATATTGAAAATAAATGTATAAAATATGTGGGCTTTCAAAAGAAAGTACAGCAAAGTTCTGGGGTTGTAGCTCAGTTGGTAGAGGTAAGTTGCTTTACAGCGCAGCGGGTCTGTCAAAAGGGTTCAATCCTTTAATGCAAAGTTCTGGGGTTGTAGCTCAGTTGGTAGAGGTAAGTTGCTTTACAGCGCAGCGGGTCTGTCAAAAGGGTTCAATCCTTTAATGCAAAGTTCTGGGGTTGTAGCTCAGTTGGTAGAGCACCTGCTTTGCAAGCAGGGGGTCGTCAGTTCGAGCCTGATCAGCTCCACCAGAATAAAACGAAGCCGAAAAGGCAAGAACGAAAAAGAGAGACACCTTCTTGGGCAACCATCACCGTCTCGTCAGTTCGAGCCTGATCAGCTCCACCAGGATAAACATAAAAGGGGGATGTATTCCCCTTTTTCAAAAAAATACAAATTCGCCAAAGGGGGTGAATAAATAATGGTAAAAGTTTTGGTTCGTGATAATAACGTAGAACAGGCATTGCGTGTTGCAAAACGCAAATCACAAAAAGAAGGTCTTTATCGCGAAATGAAAGAACGTCAACGTTACGAAAAACCAACAACTAAACGCAAACGTTTAAAAGAAGAAGCAGTTCGTAACGAAAAGAAACGTCAATCAAAACAACGTATGGTCTTTGGATTCTAATGTTGTTGAAAAAAATTTAAAACCGCCTTTTTCGGCGGTTTTTTACTTGTTTTATTTTTTTAAATGTTTTAATCTGTCTTTGCGAAAACGGGAAAATTATGAAAAAATCTGAAAACATAGTCGAAAATATTTCGGGCCAGCAATTATCAGACGCGTTGTCTGAACGTTATTTATCTTATGCGGTTTCAACGATTGTTGCGCGCGCTTTACCAGATGTTCGTGACGGTTTAAAGCCGGTGCATCGCCGTATTTTATATTCTATGTTGCGTCAGAAATTATCACCATCTGCTGCTTTTCGAAAATGTGCAACGGTTGTTGGGGATGTGTTGGGACATTATCATCCGCATGGTGATTCTTCGGTTTATGATGCGATGGTGCGCCTTGCCCAAGATTTTTCTGTGCGCTATCCGTTAATTGATGGCCAGGGTAATTTTGGAAATATCGACGGCGATCCCCAGGCGGCATATCGTTATACTGAATCAAAAATGACAGATGCGGCGATGCTGATTATGGAAGGTATTGACGAAGACAGTGTTGATATGATGCCGAATTTTGACGGCACAACTGTTGAACCAACTGTTATGCCGGGCGCTTTCCCAAATTTGTTGGCGAATGGTGGTATGGGGATTGCGGTTGGTATGGCAACTAATATCCCAACTCATAATGTATCTGAAATTATGGATGCGCTGAATTTGGTGGTTGATAAACCAGATGCGACAACGCAACAGATTATGAAAAAACTGGTTGGACCCGATTTTCCAACGGGCGGAATTTTAATTGATGATTTTGAAACGATTTGCAAAAATTATGATACTGGCCGTGGTGCTTTTCGTATTCGTGCAAAATGGGATGTTGAAAAATTGGATCGCGGGATGGAGCAGGTTGTTATTACTGAAATCCCATACGGTATTATTAAATCAAAATTGGTAGAACAAATTGCAGATTTAATTGATGCGAAAAAGTTGCCACTGGTCGAAGATATTGTGGACGAATCTACAACTGATGTGCGCATTGTTATTACACCGAAAAACCGTAATATTCCAACTGATAAAATGATGGCGCATTTATTTGCGATGACAGACCTTGAATATAAATTCAATATGAATTTTAATGTGGTTGATTCCAATGGTGCACCACGTGTTATGCCGATTGGTGATGTGTTGCGTGAATTTATCGCGCATCAAAAAAATGTTTTGTTGCGTCGCACAAAATGGCGCCTAAGCAATATTGAAAGACGATTGGAAATCTTGGGCGGATTGTTAATCGTCTATCTGAATTTGGACAGGGTTATTGAAATCATAAGGACCGAAGATGATGCAAAAGCGGTCTTGATGGCTGAATTTCAATTGACAGAGATTCAAGTTGAAGCGATATTGAACACTCGTCTGCGTTCATTGCGTAAACTGGAAGAAATGGAAATAAGACGCGAAGATAAAAATCTGCGCGAAGAAAGGGACAAATTACAGGCACTTCTTGATAGTGATGAATTACAAAACGCACAATTGCATGCCTGGTTTGATGATATTAAAAAGCAATATGCAAAGACAACTACGCTGGGTCGCCGCCGTACAACTTGGGCACCAGTCGGTGAAGAAGTTGTTGTTAATGCAGACGATTTCATTGAAAAAGAACCAATTACGGTTGTGCTTTCTACAATGGGATGGATACGCGCAGCGAAGGGGCACCTTGATTTGAATAATCTTGATATGAAATTCAAAGAAGGTGATGAATTACAATTCGCATTCCACGCGCAAACAACGGACAAGATAAATCTTTTTGCAAGTGGTGGGAAAATGTTCACAATATCTGCCAATGATTTACCGTCTGCGCGTGGTTTTGGTGAATCTGTGCGTATGATGGTTGATATTGGGGCAAATGAAAATATTGTGCGTGCTTTTGTTTTGGATACAAATGCCAAGTATTTGGTCGTTGGGCGACATGGAACTGGCTTTATCGTGGCGGGCGAAAACTGTGTTGCGCAAACGAAAAATGGGAAACAGATTATGAATACGGACGAACACAACCCTGCGGTATTATGCGTGCGTGTTGATGGCGATATGGTGGCATTGTCCGGGTCAAATGATAAATTGTTGATGTTTGAAACAGAACAAATCCCAGAAATGTCGCGTGGCAAGGGTGTGATTTTGCAAAAATATAACGCGGACAGGACATATACAATCGATGCCATGTTCTTTAACAAAAGCGATGGCTTTGGTTGGACTACTGGGCGTGGCACAACCAAACTTGATGATATAACACCGTGGGTCGCAAAAAGGGCATCTCAGGGGCATACTGTTCCAGTTGGTTTTCCACGCAGTGGTAAATTCGGAAAATAAACAATAAATTTCCAAAAAAAATATTTGACAACTTGTGTTAAGGGGTATATTATACCAACTGGTTGTTGTGAAAATATTCAAAAATGACGGAGGCATAATATGAGAAGCAACGGTATTTCAAGACAGGTAAAAAGCATCATCGCAACAGAATGCGGGATAGATGCAAAATCTGTTAACAACAAGACACATTTTATGGATAAATCAAATATATCCTATTTTGAATGTGTGGATGCATTGTATACTTTGGAACATAAGTTGCATGTGAAATTACCAGAATCAAGTTATTATAAATACACGACTGTTGGTGGTGTGGTGAAAGATATCGTCCGTCAATTAAAAGTTCATTCAAAATAAAATTTAATAAAAAACATATAAAAAAACCCGTAATTGCGGGTTTTTAAATATTTTTTACTTTTAGTGAGACATTTTTGCTTCTGTAAACACGACATGCTTGCGCAATTTTGGGTCGTATTTGCGGAATTTCATTTTGCCCTGGGTATTTTCGGACTTTGTATTTTTTGTTGTTGTGTAATAAAAACCGGTTTCTTTGTTTTCCAGTTTTACAACTTCTTTACTACCTTTTTTAGATGCCATTTTTATCGCCTTTTTTAATTACTTCGCGTATTCTATGTTATATTTTACGGAAAATCAAGTTTTTTTTATATTTTTTTCTTGTATCGATATTGTTTTTATGATATACTTACTTTATGTGTGTGGCGGGGTGTCAAATATTTCTTTGTCTCCTTACCAATGCAAAAGGTCCGGCGTCAACACGGACCTTTTGTGTTTTTATGTTTAAATTTATTCTTTTCTTAATATATCATCGGATTTTATGTATTCAGGTGAATCTTTTTTGGATTTTTTTTGTGCCATCTTGGCATATTTTTTAGCATTTTTCTTGTCCCCGTTCATATTGTAAAATTCAGCCATCGCCCAATCTGATTCCCCACCGTCTGTAACGCGTGCCAATATCCAGTATGCAAGTGGCGCAGGTTCAGATAATATAACGCGTTTGCATAATTCTTTGGCGCGAGATTTATCGTCTGGTTTATTCCGTTCGCTTAATACCAACGCAAGCGCAGTTTCAATTTGTGGTGCGCCTTTTGTCAGTTTCAAACTTTTTTCATATGCGGCAACACTGTCATCATAAGCACCATATTGGTATTCTATGTCGCCTAATAATTCATAATAATAAGGGTTATTTGGATTGCGTTTTATCAATGTTTGTGTTCCTGTTTTTGCAGCATCCAGATTACCATTTTGCATATTCGCAATCGCACGCGCATAAATCGCAGCATCTGATTTATCAGCATATGGATATTTCGCGATGACATTTTTATCACTGTCCAGATATCCAATCAATTTCGCGCGCAATATTTCATAATTCGTGTTTTCTTTTTCAATTTCAGCATTTTTTGTCTTTGGTATTTTTTTTAACTTTGAAATTTTCATTTTTGCATTATTTATACGTTCACTTGTCAACGGGTGATTTACACGATTCGGATTTACACGTGATTCGTATTCGCCGCTTATATCACGCATCTGTTCAAAAACATCAATTAATCCGTTTGGATTTTTGTTGGCTTTCACCATCAAATCAACCGCCATATCATCAGCCATACGTTCTTCATCGCGCGAAAAAGACAACATTGATTGTTGGGCAATACCTGTTGCGCCGGCCATAATTCCTGCGCCAGCACTGGGGTTTCCACCTGCGACCATCAGCCCGACACCCAATGATTGAATAATTAATGTGCGAACCATTTCATCGTGCATGCGCTGGGACATTTGTATTGTATGACCGCCAATAGTGTGTCCCAATTCGTGCGCGATTACTGCGCGTAAAGCATTTGGATTTTTGATTTGTTTCAGCAGACCTGTGTAAACAAAAATATCTTCGCCACCACGAACAAAAGCATTAAAAGAATCATCCCGCACGATATATATTTTCAATCTGTTTTCCGGTATGTTCGCAGCATTTGCAATCGGCATAATTATTTGTGAAATTTCTTTTTCGATTTCTGTGTCATTTATCAAAGTGGCACATTTCGCACTAAATGCGATGAACAAAGAAAATAAAATTACAAATATTTTTCTCATCTTTTTATGCGCCCGCTATGGTAGAACAATCAAAAATGTTTCGCAACTGTTTTGCCCATGTGTTTTCTGTGATATTATTATCCATAGATGCACTTTGTGCCAATTTGAATAAATCCCGATGTTCGCGATAGTTTACAAAATGATATTGTATCCAACCACTTTGCTTTGTGCCAAGCAGTTCTCCAACACCACGCATCATTAAGTCTTGTTCAGCGATTACAAAACCATCATCTGTTTCGCACAATACATCCAATCTTTTTAAGCCATCAGGCGATATATTGTTTCCATATAATAAAATGCAGAAAGATTGTTTTGAACCGCGTCCCACGCGCCCGCGTAATTGATGCAGTGCCGCCAAACCAAATCTTTCCGCATTTTCAATTACCATAATTGTTGCTGATGGAACATCAATGCCAACCTCTATCACAGTGGTTGAAACAAGGACACGCATTTTAGAATTTTCATCTGCAAAATCTGCCATAACTTTATCGCGTTGCTTTTTATCCATTTGACCATGACAAAGTCCAGAGTGTGGAAAATGTTTGTTTAATTCATTGAATCTTTGTTCTGCCGCCATCATATCCGAAGTTTCAGATTCTTCGACCAAAGGGCAGACCCAGAAAACTTTTGCGCCGTTTTCAATTTGTGGCGCAATGCGTTGAATCAATGCAGAAACGCGTTCAACTGGTAATTTAGTTGTTTTAATTGGGATTCTTCCTGCTGGTTTTTCATTTATGATTGAAATGTCCATATCGCCATACACTGTCATCGAAAGTGTTCGTGGTATCGGTGTTGCCGATAGTGCAAGCATATCTGGATTGTGTCCTTTTGACCGCATAGCAGTTCGCTGTTGAACACCGAATCGATGTTGTTCATCAATTACAACTAATCCCAAATCTTTGTATTCTACATCTTCGGAAAAAAGAGCATGGGTTCCAATTGCGATTTTTGTTCGCCCTGATTTTAATGATATCAATTTTTCGCGCCGCGCAACCCCCTTATCGCGACCTGTTAAAATATCGCATACCAGCCCCAGTTTATCACACATCGGTTTTAATTTAGCAAAATGTTGTTGTGCCAAGGTATCTGTCGGTGCCAATAAAACACTTTGTGCGCCAGATTCTGCCATCTTTACCATTGATGCACACGCCACCATGGTTTTCCCAGAACCAACATCGCCCTGGACCAATCGCATCATTGGTGTGGGGCGATTAAAGTCCGCAAAAATTTCATCAATTGTTCTTTGTTGCGCATTTGTTAATTTGAACGGCAATATATCATAAAACTTATCAATTAAATCGTGTTTTTTTACCCGCACAGCGCGTTTATTGGTTTGTGCCTTACGAATAGAGCGGTTTATGGCAATCGCGCTTTGATGGGCAAATAATTCGCAATATGCCAATTTCACAATATAAGTGGAATTCGGTGCCAAATCATCATTAGTTTCTGGAAAGTGTACATGTTCCAATGCATCGATAAATTCCAGCATATTTGTGCTGGTATTATCAGCGTTTATACGTTCGTGAATTATATTGAAAATTTGGTCACGAACATTTGCAAAAGTTTTTTGTGATAATCCTTCTCCAGACGGATATATCGCCTGGTGAGTTGGAATTTTTGATGCGTTTTCCGGTAATTCAATAAATTCAGGATGATTTATAATTGCACCGTTTTTGGTTGAATAGTCAAGTTTTCCACTGACAATTCGCCATTGACCAATTGGTAATTTTTCCGTCCAATAGTCCAAATAATTCACATTGAAAAACTGTATTGTTATTGGCGCAGCAAATTTATCAGCGCATACGATTTGTGTTGGATGTCTTTTACCTTTGAATAAACCGCCTTTTTTATGAGATTTTACCAAAACAGAAATAGTAATTGTATCGCCACTTTGCGCGCTAACAACAGAATCCAAAATTTCGCGCGGACGAACATAGGATGGAATATGTAATAAAAAATCAAGCACGCGCCGACCACCCAATACATCATTAAACTTCGCGGCAAGCACTGGGCCAACACCATGTATAAATTGCAAATCAGTATTAAAAAAATCAAAAACTTCTTTGTCCATACCAGTAATGTAGCAAATTTTTGTGGTATTACACAATAAAAAAAACTGGCGCGATTGCGCCAGTTTTTTGTTTATCTTGCTTTTGAAAACGAGTAATTCATTTTTAAATGATCGGCATCATAGGTTCCGTTCATAATTGCAATTGTATCTTCAACGATAACCAATTCTTCGTTTGTCGCAATCATCATAATTTTTACCTTGGAATCAGGTGTGCTGATAATTGCTTCATCAACACCTTTGCGCGCCAGGGCGTTTCTGTTTGCTTCCCTATCCAATTTGATTCCCAATTCTTCCAATCCTTCGCAGAATTTTTCGCGCAAGAAATCATCGTTTTCACCAACCCCAGCGGTAAATACAAGTGCATCAACATGACCAAGTTCTGCCATAAATGCGCCGATGTATTTTTTTACCATATGAGATTCCATTTCGATTGCCAATTTGCATGCAGGATTTTCATCTTTGTTTGCCTCTACATCACGGCGGTCTGCAAAGCATGTCGTAACACCCAAAAGACCAGAATCTTTGTTCAAATGTTTTGTCATTTGTTCTGGGGTTAATTTCAATTTTTCCATTACATATAACAAAGCACCCGCATCAACATCCCCAGGTCTTGTTCCCATAACCAAGCCCGCTGTTGGTGTCATACCCAAAGTGGTATCCACAGCGCGTCCGTTTTTAATTGCAACACCAGAAGCCCCAGAACCAATATGCATAGTAATTAAATTGCATTCATTGGCTGGCTTGCCAAGCATTGCTGCGGCGCGTTTTGAAACATATAAATGACTTGTTCCGTGAAAACCATATCTGCGCACCCCAAGGTTTTTATACCATGCCTCTGGAATCGCATAACGATAAGCGTATTCAGGCATTGTTTGTAAAAATGCAGTATCAAACACAGCGACTTGTTTTGCGTTTGGTAATGTTTTGCGTGCGCTTTCAATACCCATTAACGAAGCAGGAATATGTAGTGGCATCAAATCTTTCCATTCATTGATTGCACGCATAACTTCATCATTGATTTCAACAGATGATGCAAACTTAGAACCGCCCATAACAACACGATGACCAACACCGCCGATTTCGTTCATATCCACAGATGCCTTTTTCAACATCAATAAAACTTCGTTCAATGCTTCGTTGTGGTTTTTCATCGGTGTTTCTTTTTTGTCTTTTTCGCCGTTCGGATATTTCTGGGTAATAAAAGAATCAGGCAAACCGATTTTTTCAACATTTCCACCAACAATGGCGCGTTTAGTATCTGCATCAAACACCTGGTATTTCAGGGAAGACGAACCACAATTCAAAGCAAGTATATACATATTAAATCCTTTCGTTTATATTTGAATTACGCGCCAAAGGTTAGCAAACAAATTTAAAGGTTTCAATAACAAACTGTAAATTTTATTTTCCAATTTGCATTGGTTATATTTGTCGGTATTGCATCGGTTTTGTGGAATACCCAAAATGTCTGTTCATTGACATATAAACGCACATGTAATGCGTCATTTGATATATAAGTGTTAACATGTGGGTTGGAATAGTTTCCGATACCAAACGCGCGCACTTCATCATCAATGCTGTATCCGGCTTCTGGGCTTTGGCAGACCAAAATCGCTTCGGCAGTTTTTGGAATTTGATTATATTCCATTGTGCAATCGATATATGGTGTTGATGTTAAAGGTTGCGGGGTCGAAGTTTCGTTTTGAATTGAATTTGTTTGATAAGTTGAAAAAAGCGCGGTCCAAAAATCGGCGGAAACCGAAGTTATATCAAAAGCACTTGGTGTTTCATCAGCGCGTGCCAAAGCAAACCCGCCAAGTGTTTCGCCATCGTGAACGCGAAGTGTTTTATTTGTTGTATCCATTGTAATTTCACCACTTAGCCCTGTAAAATTATCATTTTGTGCGGCACTCCCGCGACGAATCTGCAGAATTCGTGTCATATTAAAATCCTTTTGTTAAATTTTTTGGAAAACAAAAGACGGCGATTTTCACCGCCGTCCAATTGGTATATATTATATCACAAATCTCCAAAAAAATCAAGCCGCATAAGGATGCGATTTAAGCCATTGTGCATAAAAATCATTATATCTGTTTTTCATTTCGCCATTATCCATCTTTTTTTGTAACTTTTTAGTGCTGATATGAAACAAACTTTTTGTTTTTCCGCTTTGCAAAAATTCCCAATGTGCCCACAATTCGGTGTACCCGTTTTTGTGTTCTTCATCCCATTTATTTGCTTTTTCTTGACGAACATCTATTTGTTTTTGTGTTTCTTTTATTATATCTCGTGCATCTTCATATTCATTGATGTTATGTTGCAAAGTATCGTTGTTGTTTTTTTGTTGTTCATAAGCATTTTTCGCGTTATTCATGTCGGTTTCTGCGGTATTATATGCTCTTTGACTGTATTGGCGAATAACTGTTGCCCCGGTCGTTCTGTTGACGGTTTTAAAAGGATATCTGTTTTTGATAGTGTCGTATTCTTGTTCCAGATTATTTAATGATTGTTGTTTTGTGTCTATTTCTTGCTTTTTTGTTTGTGCTTCGAATTCTGCGTTTTGATCAGGTGCTGGGTTAGGCATAGCGCGCAATTCAGCTTTTAATTGACCAATTTCTCTGCTTATATTGACACGATCAATACTCAGTTGTCTTAATCGTTCGTAATCAGATTTATGTTGTTCCCATTGTGCAAAAGTTTGTTCTGCAGATTCAAACGAAGATTTTTTTGCATCTTCGATATTTCTGTCGTTTGCCAATTGATTCTTTTTGTTTGTCAAATCTGTATCGTTTGCGATACCGCTTGTGGTAATCCTGTTGTTGTTGCGTTGAATTTCTGCATTATCGGTGGCATCTTGGGTTTGTTTATCTGTATTAAATGATGTTTTTTCTGCATCAAGGTTATTTTTTTTATCAACAAGTTTGTCTTTTAATTTTGATTTTTCAAGAACTCTGCTTGGACGACGGAAAACTTTGTTTGCTATTGCCGTAGTTGTATACCCGGCTAATTGAATACCTGTTTTTAATGTTTTGTCCATTGCTTTTGTGACAAATTGAATCCCTTCGTTTTTATTCCAAGATAATTTACCATCAGATAATATTGTCATATCTGTTTGATTTATCGCATCCATTCTGCGACTGGTAAACATCCCGTATTGCATTATGGATAAAACTTCCATGGCTGTTTTTGCTTGATCTATTTTACCTTCGTCTACCGCATCAAAAATCATTTGCTCAATAATATGTTCCATTTGGCGACGATTACGCAACGCACCTTCAATGGCTTTGCCCATACCATTTTTTTCATAAGATGTTAATTTTTCAATCATCCATTTAAAATGATCTGCTGCTGCAAATGGCTCTTTGCCTTTTAAACCGTTTGTAATATCTCCTGACTTTTCCAAAATTGCCTTGATACCATCCGTTGGTTTAATTTTCGCTTTATCAAATTGCTTAATGATTGCTGGTGCGGTCTTTGTGATTGTTAAATTTGCACGATGTAACGTTAGATATTTTTTCAAAACATCAGAATAAGTATCTTCTAATTTTTTATCAAGTTTTTGGCGCCAGTTAAGATCGTCTTTGTATGTTGGTGCGACATAATTATCTGGGTTTATTTTACCTGTATAGTCAGTATCAGAAAGTGCCTTATCAATTTGTTCAGATACAAATTTTTCACCAGGTTCATAACTTTTAAATGCTTCAAAAGTTTTCTTTTTTTCAAACAGTGTTCCAAATATTTTTTCACAATTGGTTTTTAAATCATTGCGATTCTGATCTGTGACATCATCAATACTAAAAGGTTTAATGGCCCTTTGAATGTTGTTTAAATCAAATTGTGCCAATGGCCCAGATAAATATTGTTGATAATTGGGATCTTGTAATGCCTGTTGCAGGTTTTTTACAGTTTTGAAAATCAGTCGTTTTACTTCATCACTTTCATGTTTTTTTCGACCCAGAGATACTTCTTTTAATATTTCGTCTTCGCCATAGTCCAAAGAAGCAAGAGTTGCAACATTTGAATCGTTCAACAACAGTTGTATTAAACCATCAATTTGTTGTTTTACATTTGGTTGTATTGGGGGGACATTGAACAGTTTACCAGCACCATAAAATTTGTTCACGAAATTTTTTGTGTCTTCATCAAATTTACCCATATGTGATGACATAGCACCAAATGTTCGTAACAAATCAATGTACAATAAATTGAGTTCTTCATCAGATAATGTTGAAAAATCAGGCAAATTCTTCCAACTTCCGTTGGGTTTCATAGATTTAGACCAACTTTTGACGGTTTTGTTCGGAAAATCATTGTTTGCAACCAATTTGTCATAATGGGATTTTACTGCCTCTGGCATTTTTGTCAGATTCAAAAGACCAAAATAATCTTTGATAAATTTTTGTAAATTTTCCATCGTGCCACCTCTTGGTTGTGACTGCATTTCTTCTTATCCTAGTAATTATAGCACTTTTGTAGTGTTTTTTCAAGGGGAATGGCGGGAAAAGTGGGTTTTTGTTCCTGTGGCGGGACAAGGTCGGCTAAGTTTATAATTTCCTATATGAACATAACGCACTTTGTCTTGAAAGTTATTCCGTATGCACTGTCTATCGCCGGGGGTGTTTTTGTGTTTGATTTTTCGCAAAAGTACCTGCATGACCCAAATTGGATAGATTTAACAAATAACATATCTGCATCGTTATTGGCGATACCACTGGTGTTTTTGTTTTATGATTATTCAAATTTCCTTATTACGCGGCGGATGAAGCGCAATCAGCACGCCAGTGTGGTAAGCACCATAGACGG
Source organism: Candidatus Enterousia sp. (assembly GCA_045648925.1). Taxonomy (GTDB): domain Bacteria; phylum Pseudomonadota; class Alphaproteobacteria; order Rs-D84; family Rs-D84; genus Enterousia. The sequence goes on along the minus strand of JAZROY010000004.1, from coordinate 18,163 downwards.
CTTTTTGTTTAAAATCTTGGCGCAGATGAAAAATATTATACAACTTCCGCGCATCGAAGTTCCAATGCAAGATTTAAATTTGAACTATAAAAAACTTGATTTAGATATTAAATATATTCGTGCGCTTAAACGTGAATTGGAATCAATGGAAGATTTGCTTTATAAATCTGATAAAATAGAAATCTTAGACCCACAACATACCCAGATTTTATCGTTCATAGTCCAAGAATTAAATCAGATTTTAAACGAATATAAATTTCATAATTCCCCGCGCGAAATCGCCAGATATATTGAAACCACACTTTCCATGATAGACGATTGGTTTTATGTGACTGGCTATACCACACGTGCGCAACAACGAAAAAAGAAAGAATAGGGCGCGCCCAGAAGGATTCCTTTGACACTTTGTGTCTGCAGGGCAACCGTAACGATTTTGGTGCGTTTCACTTCCAAAATCTACTTGTTGTCGAACCCTTCGTTGCTTCGCAACTTTGTTCGGGTTCTCATCCTGCTGGGACGATGCGAATTAAAAAAACACCCAGACGGGTGTTTTTCAAATTCGTGGCGCGCCCAGAAGGATTCGAACCCTCAACCTTCTGATCCGTAGTCAGATGCTCTATCCAATTGAGCCATGGGCGCAATGCCTTACATTTTATACCCTTTTATTTGAAATGCAAGAAAAATCAATATTTATTTCATTTTTACCCCCAAAAATGATACAATATAAGTTATGAAAAAGATTTTTTGCCTGTTTTTCATTGGAAATCTTTATGCTGTTCCGCTTTGCGCAGAAAGTTTTTTAACTGCGCAATCTTTCCCGAAAACATTTGAAGATGCACCTTTTGTAGACAGATTAGAAATTATAAAAGATGGATATGAACCTTATGCGGCAGAATATGATGACAACGGTTTTTGTGTTAAAAATTGTGCTTATCCAGGGTTAAATATCAAACAAGAAGAATATATCGCACAACAAGATACAGAAAATGCTTTACAACAATCTGAACTTTACCAAGAAAATGTGGTGCCAGCCAATTCTACTGTTTCGACCATTGTTAATTCTGTGTCAAATAGTAGTGCTTGTATAAACAGAAATTCTGATATTCCATCGGGTCAGAAAGTCCCAAAGGGTGAACCTTTGGTTGGAAATCCACGTATAACTTCTAAATTTGGACCGCGTGTTCTTGATGGCACCCAAGGGTTTCATGATGGGATTGATTATGCTGCGCCGATTGGGACACCTGTTTATTCTACTGCAGATGGTTATGTCGTGTCTGCGGGAACAAGTGGCAGATGTGGGAATATGGTGATAATTCAGCATTCTGATGGTATCAAAACGATATATTGCCATCTAAGCAAGATATATGTTAAATCAGGTCAACATATTGATGCGGGGTGTTCTTTTGCTGAAACTGGCAATACTGGGCATTCTACGGGACCACATTTACATTATGCGATGAAAAATTCAGAGGGTCGAAAAATAAATCCTGCGGCATATACAGGTCGTGGTGGCAATTAATTTTGTTTTTTCTTATGAAATTTTACAGAAAAACTGCCGTTATTTATTGGGGTAAAAGATAAAATACGTGGGCTGATGATACTATCATGCGCCCATTGTTGAAATTTAATTTTTAATATCCCGCTTGCCCCAGTAATAACAGTTGCACTTCGTGCATCAGATTCAACCAATTCTACCAGCATATTCCATGCTTCTTCTTCTGTGTGTTCGTGAAAGTCAATGGTTATGTGCGCTGGGGTGATTTCTTTTTTTGGGATACGTGTTGCAAGATGAAGTTCTTGGCGAACCGATTTTTGAACAGAATTTTCATCCGGAATAAAATCTTCGCCAATCATTTTTGCAATATCTTTGTCGTTCAATTGTTTCATAGTGATTTCATAATAAGATTAAAAATAATCATATTCAACGATAAAATTGCAAAGGGGGTATATTTTGTGATATAATATAAATCATGAATAAAAAACCAGGATTACTTTTTGCTATATCTGTGTTCACGATAATAATTGTCGCAGTGTCTTTTAATTTCAATCTTGGGGCAAATGACCCGGTAAAATTGCGCAATGGAATAAACCCAGATAATGTTTTATATGTATGTAATGCCGCCAGTGGTATGTGGACCCAGGTTTCTGATGCATTGCATTTTTTAGTTAAATTTGCACCATTGTTTTTTTCTTTTGTTGGTATTGTATTGGTGTTCAGTTGGGGCTGGGCATTGTATCAAAATTTATTAAAAGATAAATTTATTGACGAAGCATATAAAAACCCATGGGATTTAACGAAAATATTTTTCTGGATGGCGGTGGTATTTACTGTCTTTTACATGACTCCGAATCATTTTCGCCAGGTAGAGGTTCGTGGCAGTGAAGAACAATGGGTTCTCTGCGATAATACATCAGAAGGCGCAAGACCCGTGAATTACCGGGCTGTAAGGTTGCATTAAAAGTTTGCTTTTGTCAAGAACTAAGTTTTTTGGGACTTTGAAATAATTGTCTTGACTTAAAGCCCTGTTTTCTCTACGATTCGATTAAGCAGTTAGGGCAATGTCTTTGGAAACCTAGATATTGTTCCAGGGGCTATGCCTTTGAAAACTGCCGGACAACCTTAAAACTCTAGATGAAAGGAGAAACATATGAACAAACAAGAATTGATTGAAGCAATTGCAAATGAAGTTGAAGTTACAAAAGCAACTGCAGCTGGTTGTTTGGATGCATTCATCAACACAGTCACAAAAGTATTGAAAAAGAAAGGCGAAGTTCGCTTGGTTGGCTTTGGTACATTTACCACTGCAAAACGCAAAGCAACAACAGGTCGCAACCCACAAACAGGTGCGCCAATTAAAATTGCTGCTTCCGTTCAACCAAAGTTCCGTGCTGGTAAATCTTTGAAAGATGCTTTGAATTAATCTGAACGGTTTGTTTAGTAAGGTTAAACACCCACAAATTTGTGGGTGTTTTTTTGTGCTAATTTTCCGCTGGACTTAGATTTTTAAATTGCTACAATGTTTCCGTAACAACAAAAACAAAAGGAAAGGTCAATGCCAACAAAAAAAACAGTCAAAAAAACAACAGTTAAAAGAACAGCTGTGAAATCTGCCCCAGCAATGGAACATAAATGTGAATGCGGTGAAAATTGCCATTGTCACGGGCGCGCCCATTGGATTAAACATATAATTGTTTGGGCAATTATATTTGCACTTGGTATGGTTTGCGGAAAAATGATGTGCGGATGCCATCACGGAATGAAACATATGCCAAAAATGAATCCTGTATTTGAAAATGGTTGCTTAAGGATGGATTCTATTGATTGTCCAATGATGCGTGAAAAATTGATGGCTGCAGATGTTGATGGTAACGAATGCATTTCAATTGAAGAATACAAGGCCGTTAAAAAAGAAATGAAAAAAGAAATGCGCGAACACGAAGGAATGCGTGGTCCACGTGGTCCGAAAATTGACAGATAATTTTGTGCCTATAAAAAATAAAAACCCACAAATGTGGGTTTTTATTTTTTTAATAATCTTGATTTGCTGCGTTCCCATTCGCGTTGTTTAATTGTTTCGCGTTTGTCGACTTTGTTTTTACCATAACCGATACCAAGTAAAACTTTTAATTTTCCACGATTATTAAAATAGAGTTTCAATGGGACAATAGTCGCGCCTTTTTCTTGTAATTTTCCAATCAGACGATTGATTTGGTTGCGGTGTAATAATAATTGTCTTTGTCTTCTTTCATCGAAATTGACCGCGCGATTGGCTGTTGGTAATTTTTGAATTTCAACACCTGCCAAAAATAAATTATCACCACGTTTTTGAACAAATCCGTCAACAATAGTGACAAGACCATATCGCAATGACTTGATTTCCGCGCCAGTCAATGAAATACCCGCTTCTATTGTGTCTTCAATAGAATAAGCAAATCGCGCTTTGCGATTTTCAGAAACTTGACCAAATTTTATAATTTGACGTGGCATAATGAATAATTTTATACGAAAAATTCATGATTGCAAAGGTTTTTGTTGCAAATTGATGTTTATTTATCTATAATTCGGGTGAAGAAAACAGTTGTTTTCTTTGGGGCGTAACAACCCTATCAAACGCGTCTGGGAAGACGTAAAAAATCCCCAACTTGGTTGGGGACCCGCGAATATATTGAATAAGTGGGGCAATTCGTTTGATTGTTGTTAATCCCCAACCGCTTTTTTTGCGGTTGTTTTTTATAAACAAAAAAAGGGGAATTTAAATGCGTGTTCCAGAAATTACCGAACAACAATTTGCAGAAATTTTTACAGCCGTTAATCAAGAGAACATCAAACAAGATTTGAAAATTAAATATTTAAATGTTGAAGCAACCAAAAAAACAATTTGCGAATTTACCCAAAAAAACCAAAACACCATTAAAAAATATTATAACAATTGGTATGATAAAGAACTTTATACGAATATTATAAACTATTTAATCTCTGCACAGAAATCAGGTGTGTTTTTAGAAATGACAGCGGAACAATATATTGATTATTTGACTGAAAAAATGCACAAACACACATGTGTTGAATAATGTTTTACAAAGATATCTTTGGATAAAGTCGTTTTGTGTTTTCAAATAGTATACTTTCCAATTCGTCAATTTGCAAATTTTTGATTTGTGCCAAAACACGTGCGGTTTCAATTACAAATGCTGGTTCGCAAACTTTGCCACGATATGGTACCGGTGCGCAATAGGGTGAATCTGTTTCGATAACAATTCTGTCCATTGGAATTTTTGCAAATGTTTCGCGAATTTCGTTTGCGTTTTTAAATGTTAAAATACCACTGGCTGAAAAATAAAAACCGCGATCCAACATGGTTTTCGCCAATTCCCAGGTGGAAGTAAAACAATGCATAACACCAAAATATTTGTCTGTTAAAATTGCCATTGTGTCTTTGTCGGCATCTCTTGTGTGAATCGCCACCGGTAAATTATGTTTGTATGCAATTTCCAATTGTGATTCAAATAATTTTATCTGGGTATCACGCGTTTCTGGTGTGTAATGATAATCAAGACCAATTTCTCCGACACCAATAACACGCGGGTGGTTTAATATTTCATCACGCAAAAAATCGTTCGGATTCAAATCAACATGGTCTGGATGAATACCAGTTGTCACAAAAATATTATCGTGTTTTTCAGTTAATTTTAATGCAGGTTTTATATCAATACCTTCGGCTGTGGCACAAATCATCGCGCCAACACCATCCTTTTTCGCGCGTGTAATAACTGCGTCAATGCCGCCATCATATTCGTCTGTTAAATGACAATGGGTATCTATAAACATTTTTTTATTTCATTTATGATTTTGAATATTGTTATGTCTGCTTTTAAATTTAATCTGTTTATATCAGATACAGCTTGGCTGGCGGTTGGATATAAATCAGCCAACCCAAAATATGCTATTGCATCCAATACAATTCCATAAAGCGCAGGTTCAGATGCGATTTTAATTGCGATATTCATCATATCATTACCATTTGCATTTTTACTTTGCAGTGCATCTATCAATTCTTGATATATCACATCGCCACCAGAAGATTTTAAGTTTGCTATCTTACCAAAACTGCCGTTTGCCAGTTTTAATATCCCAGAACTTATTTCTTCGTCCCCCATAAACTTAACACATAATTCGCGAAGTTCAGACATAGTCAACGGGTGCATTTTTTCAACGCGTGCGCGTGAACGCACAGTTGGTAAAACATTTGATAATTGATGTGTTACCAATAAAAATAATGTTTGTGCCGGTGGTTCTTCTAATAATTTTAACACCGCATTTTCTGCAGCGACACTTAATTCATCAATTGCATCTATTAAAACGACACGCCATTGACCAGACATAGAAGACATCTGCATTTTTTCAATCATTGCGCGAACTGTTTTAACAGATATCAATTTTGCGTCAGTCTTTAAATTGCCACGATCATCTAAATTATGGGCAAAATCAATTATGAAAAAATCACCAACATTGCCATAAACCATCTTTGCGATTTTATAAGCCAAAGTTGCTTTGCCAATTCCACGTGGTCCACAAAGCATCCATACTGGATGAATTGGGTGTTCATTGCGATTATTCCATGCATCAAGAAATGTTTTTAATGTATCTTTGTGTCCGATTAAACAATCGTTATCCATGGGGTGCGGAAATTCAAATAAAACTTCTTTTTTCTTTGCCATCTTATTTACCCCAAATCATCACAGAAATATTTTTAAACACACGACCAAAAAGTTGAATTTTACGAACACGTTCTTTTGCGACCATGGGGATTCGTTTTACGATATCACCTTCTTTTTCAATAACTATTTCACCGATTTGTTGTCCAATTTTTACCGGTGCAGCCACAGGTTCGTCATACCTTGCCAACACGCGAATGTTTTTTAACGAATAATCTTTTGGTAAAGTTATCGCGACATTTTCATTTGTGGTTGCGTCAACTGTTGGATAGCGACCATACCACACAGGAACCTTTAACAACACATCGCCAGCATGAAAAAAAGTTTTTGTAGTTGTGTTTTTATATCCGTGGTTTAACATTTTTTTCATTTCTTCTGCCAAAGCATCGTGTCCCTTGCCACGAAAACCATTTATAACACCAATCAAGCGACGACCACCGATTTTAGCACTTGCCACCATACCGTATCCGCCATTATCTGTGTGTCCAGTTTTAAGACCGTCTGAACCCGGCATAGAAAAAAGCAATCTGTTATAATTCATTGTGTGTGTTTTTGTCCATTCGCGGCACCAATCTGTTTTCGTGTCATTAAATTCAAATCGTTTTGTTGCAAACATCGGATAAATATCAGGATATTCATCAATAATATATTTTGCCAGCATCGCAAGTTCTTTGCTGGTCATCAAATTGTTTTCGTGTGGTAAACCACTTGCATTACCGAAACTAGATTTTTCCATTCCGATTTCGATTGCTTTTTTATGCATCAATTCGGTGAATTTAGATTCATCCCCTGCCAAATGTTCTGCAACGGTGACTGATGCATCGCCCGCAGATAAAACGATAATTCCAAGTATTGCATCCTTAACCGTTATTTTTTGCCCTGTGACAAGACACATCTTACTCGCTGGATACCAAAGCGGATTTTTATAATCTGCATTTTCAGAAACAGTTAAAACATCATCCATTTTTAATTTGCCGGTTTTTACCTCGTCAAACAAAACAGTCAATGTCATTAGTTTCAACATAGAAGAGGGTGGCATTAAAACATCTGATTTTTTTGAAATAATTTCATCACCACTTTCGTAATCAATCAGGTATGCAGATTCTGCCTTGGTTGAAAATTCAGCAGCATTCGCAATACCGATATTCAAACAAACAAATAAAATCAGGAACTTTCTTAACATTTCTGTTTAATGATAGCAATTATAATAACCTTTTCCAATATTTTTTTATAAAAAAATCGCTGGAAAAATCCAGCGAGTAATTTTAAAGTCTTATCTGGTTTTTATTTTATTTTCTTGCTGTTTTTGTTTGACATACATCATATAATCAGCATTAACCAAAGCCCCATAGACATGTTCTAAAAATTCAGGATGAATAGTTGAATGTTCTTCAATAACTTTTGCGATTTCTTTGTGAATTTTTTCTATTTGTTCTTCTGTGGAATCAAGGTTAATTTTGTTGACCAATTCCAAAATGCGTTTTTGTTCACTGTTGCGCAATTCATTAGAAATCATTGTCGCGATTTGTTTCATTGCTTGCTGGTTTTTAAGCACAGGTTTATATTGATTGAATTCTGGATGCTGTTCCATAAGTATTCCAAGGTATTTTTGTACGGATTCTGTTGCAAAAGCATTCCCTTTTTTATACAAAGGAATCAACGAACAAATTAAAATATAAGCAATAAAACTAACCGATACTATATTAAAAATCATAACTGGATTTTTTTCTGTTTTATGTTTTTCTTTCAATACTTTCGGATTTTTGTTAAAAAAAGCAATGCCCGCCAACATAATTAAAACAGCCGATGATATAACTATAACTTTTGGTTTAACTTGCTTTGCCACTATTTTATTTCTTTGCATTATATACCCTTTTTGTTCTTTTTAGTAGTATAAACAAAAAAAGTTTGTTGTCAATTTTTAATATTTCCCGTTCTTATACAGGTTCCATTCTTGATTTCTGCGCTTAATTAAACCGTTTGATATTTTTCCTTGGGAACGGTTCCATGCTTTCCATGCAGATTCTAAATTTGGGTACACGGAACTATGAAAATTCGGATAGTTTATATATTTAATAACTGTTGAATTTGCGAAATTCTTTGCACCTATGTTGTAAGCCAAAAATACAAGCGCATCAAATTGATTTTGTTTTAATGAAACAGAAATATTGTTTTTAACAACTTTTTCTGCAGTTGTAATATCGATGCATAATAATTTGGTTGCTGTTGTTTCGTTTATACCATTTCTAAAATCTTCATCAGAATCAGATTTTATCAAATGCCCATAACCTATGGTTGCACCTTTTTGCAATGGTTTGTTTGTGTTAATTGGTTTGCCGGTTTGATCATCGTAAATGATATGTTTGTCGCCAATTTTTACACATCCTTCTAATTTTTTAAGCATATTTACGCCATTATTACTTGTTTTCATATAAAAACCTTTGTTAAATAAAAAAGCCCGCATAATGCAAGCAATGAAAAACGGCGCGATAATGCGCCCTATGACAACCTATATCATATCACAAAATCATAGAAAAATCAATAAAAACTCGTCATACCAGACCCCGTTTTTATGATTTTTCTAGTTGTGTATTCTTGTATTGGTCATGCGCATCTGCGATGCTCTGACCCATCCCTTCGTCTACGCTTGTAAAATCAAAAAATCCACCGTTTGGCGGATTTTTAAAATTTTACTCTGGCGGAGACGAAGGGATTCGAACCCTTGATACCCTTGCGAGTATACCACATTTCCAATGTGGCGCACTAGACCAACTATGCGACGTCTCCGGATTTTTAGGTGGTTATTTATTCTTCAGATTCTTCTTCGTCTGGTGTATCGTCACCAGCATCCGCAACACCATCATTTGTGTTTTCAACCAAAGAATTTTCCAATTCCGCATCAATTTCACGCAACATTGGATCTTCGCTGGCTATATCCAAAGCAGCATCTTCATCAACCACAGCAGGTGTTTCTTTGTAAGATTGTATAAATTCGTGGCGAACATTGTCCACATTTAATTTCCCACTGGCGATTTCGCGCAATGCAACCACAGTCAATTTATCATTGTGTTTTTCAACCACAGCTTCAGCCCCACCGTTCAAATCACGAACGCGCTGAGAAGCCAACATACCCAATTCATACCGACTTTCCACAAAAGGCAAAGTATCAGAATTTGTCACACGAGCCATATTAAATCCTTTGTTGAAATCATTTTTATCCACGATATAATGCATTATGAATACTGAAAAAGCAAGCAGAAAATACAAAAAATGAATATTCGGACATTGTCTTTTGGTTGTCGCCTGAATGCGCTGGAAAGTGAAAAGATATCCCAGATGTTATCTGGCATTATTGATTGTGCGTTTATTGTGAATACTTGTTCTGTCACGGCAGAGGCAGAACGTCAATGCGCTCAAACAGTTCGAAAACTGTCGCGGGAAAATCCAAATGCGATTATTTTTGTCACGGGTTGTGGTGCGACACGGAACAGGGCATTATTTGAATCTGTGCCACATGTGTTTGTTATTGATAACGCAGATAAAATGAAATTGTCATCTTATGTTGATGCTTTGCGCGGGGCGAATTTTGATATTTCGTGTTCAGCGATTGATACTTTCAAAGAAAGTGAACTAAAACTTTCTAAAAAGTTTGTTCAAGTTCAAAATGGCTGTAATCATGATTGTACATACTGTGTGACACGTCTTTTGCGCGGTCCAAATGTGTCTTTCCCGTATAGTGAGATTTTGGCAGATGTCCGTCGTGCAGTCCAAGATGGATTTTATGAAATAGTTTTAACAGGTGTAGATACAGCATCATACGCGCGTGTTGAAGATGGTAAGCCAGTATTATTATCTGATATTTGTGCAAGGTTGTTAAAAGATGTTCCGGAAATAAAGCATTTGCGTCTTTCGTCCATAGATCCGGCATCGCCAGAGGTTCCAAAAATCATTGATTTGATGGGTAAAGATTCACGATTTATGCCACATTTACATTTGTCTATGCAGTCAGGCAGTGATACAATTTTGCGTGCTATGCGGCGCCGGCACGATTCAAAAAAGTTAGTAGAATTGACAGATTTAGCAGATGATAAAGTTTCATTCAGTGCGGATATAATCTGTGGTTTTCCTGGTGAAACGGAAGAATTGTTTAATGAAACGGTTGAAATGGTTCGAAAAATGGGATTGATACATGTGCATGCTTTTCCGTATTCCCCGCGTCCTGGGACTGTTGCCGCAACAATGCCAAATCAGATAAATCGCGCGATTTCCAAGGAACGCGTAAAAATTATTGATAAAATTGCAAATGAAAACCGTAAGTCATTTATGTTGCATCAAATTGGGAAAACGGTATCTGTTTTGGTCGAAGAAAATAATATTGGTCGCACCCCTGATGACATAGACATCAAAATAGGGGGTAAAAACATACCGAACAAGACAATATGTGATGTAAAAATAATCGGCATCCAAGACGGTTTATTTATCGGGGAAATATAAAAAACACCGCATAAAGATATGCGGTGCCATAGGATGTTAAGATGAAAACTTTTATCTGCCTTGTTCCATGCGTTCTTTGCGGATTAAACCAATAGCGCCAGCGCCAGTTAAAATTCCGCCCAAAAGCAAAGTTTTGGTTGATTTTTTTTGTTCTTTGGCATAATCAATTTGATGTTTTTCATAGCCCAGGTTTTGATTTTCCTGTTCTGCGGCATCAACATAGTCCATATTACCCATGCTGCCCATCATCAAAAATATACCAATTGCCGCCAAAATACCAGGTAATGGATTGCCAGATTTCATATTGTTTTTATCGTTTGTCACTTTTGTCATGTTTAACCTCTTACTTTTGTTATGTGTAAATTATAATACAAAAATAAAGATTGTCAAGTTTTTTATCAAAAAATAAGAATTTTAAAAAGTCAAGAATAAAAATTAAAAAATTTTTGAACTGGAATTAGTTTTTAATATGTTTTTGTGATATAATATTCTGCGAGAGGAACCTAATGTTACACCAAAATAGACGATTTTTGGCGGTTTTGTTAGTGCTGGTGTGTGCTTTTGCGTACTCGTCGTATGCTGCACCTGCTGTAAAGAGATTGGGTATGTCAAACAGTGGTAACATCCAAAACAGCAACGTAACACCATCGAAAGTATCGGTGACACCATCGAAATCTGCGACAAGTTCAATGTCGCGGCCAGCATCTGTTCGTTTGGTGGGATCGTCTGTGACCCCTGTGGCCAAAGTGGGTGGAACAACATCCTTGAATGCCAAGACAAAAACGACAGGATCTGTGGACACAGAACGATTGGCAGCGATAGGGAAAAACCTTATCAAGACCAAACCCATAGTACAACCATCAAATGTTCAGCCATCAAGTGCGGAAACATCTGAATTGCTTAAACGGGTTGAAACTCTGGAAGGTAAAATGGGGCAGATTTCTGATTTGCCAGAAAAAGTTGCAGAAATAGATACACAAATAAGTGATTTGAATGAAAAGGTTGATGTTGCGAATTTGTCTTCTAATTATTACACAATCGGTCAAACCAAGGATTATTTGGAACAATATTATTATACCAAAGCATATGTTGACCAGATTGTAAGTCAGCTTACCGGTGCAAATGTTGTGGATCATTTTGACCCGTCATTTTTGCATCAAGATTAAGGAATTTAAAGATAAACAAACAAAACAAAGAAAGGGAGGAACGATAAAATGAAAAAAAAGCTTTTATATAGTTTAATGGCATCATTATCAATGATTTCAGTTGGCGCATATGCAGAGCCAGTAACGGATGACAGTACTGCGGCATTGACGACCAAGGGCTATGTGGATGCTGGTTTAAAGTATGTATATGATTCAATCCAAAGCGATGTTGGCGATATCCAAGGTGATATTACCAATTTGCAGAACACAGTTGGCGCACCAGCCAGTGGTGGTAATGCAGCCACCGGTTTGGTTGGTGATGTTGCAGGTTTGCAAGATGCAATTGGAACCGCAGGTGTTGGAAACACACCTGGGACAGGTTTAACTGGCGATGTTGAGGCATTGCAAGATGCATTGGATGATGGAAACGGCGATTTAATTGATGTCAGCCAATTGAAAGATACTGTTGGTGATGACAACAGTGGCTTGGTCAAAAGGGTAAACGAATTAGAAGCCGCCAGCCAAGAATACATCGAAGGCACAGGAATTGATATTTCCCAAAATGCCCAGGGTAAAAATGTAGTTAGTTTAGATTTGGGAACAACCCAAAATAACACAACATACGTTTTCAAAACCGATGCCACTGGCAATGGAACCTGGCAAGCAATGGAAGTAGAAGACAGTTGGAGTCCAACCGCATTTGAAAATAATGTGTTGGGTAATTAAAAAAATTTAAAAAATAATGCATTATTTCATTTTTTTGACATCAAATTTATGATATAATGTGAATGTAAAAGATAAAAACAAAACAAGGAGAAAGAGAATGAAAAAACTTTTAAACATTTCGGTTATCGCGGCTTTGGCAGTATTGCCATTGGCAGCGAACGCAGCCGTGACTGATGCAGTCCCTGGTCCTACAGTTACAGGTGATACAGCTACAGCTGCTACTGCAACTACTGCACCAAAATATGGGCTGGCGGCAGCAGAAAGCAACGACGGTAACGTTGCAACCGCTGGATATGTTAAGGGCGCATATAACGCGGCAATCAAAGCAATTAACAAAGTTTCAGAAACAGCAGGTAATGCCGCAAATCAAGATTTAACTAATTTATCCGCAACAGGTAAAGCAAATGTTTCTGCACAAGGAACCGTTGATACAAGCGGAAGCACAAATTATGGTACAGGAACAGTTGGTGCGGCCATCAATGCTATCAAAACTACAGCAGATGACGCAGTTCAAAATGTTAAAGTTAATGGTACTGCATTATCAGAAGATGCAAACGGTGATGTAAATGTCACAATCGTAGAAGGTGCAACAAACGGTACTGTTGCTGTTAATGGTACAGATGTAGCCGTTCATGGTTTGGGTTCTGCGGCTTATTCTGCAACCACAGACTATATCTCCTCTACTGCTGGTTCTGTTAAAACAGCGAACATCGATAATGGACAAGTTACAAAAGAGAAATTAGCACAAGCTGTTCAGGATTCTTTAGATGCGGCAGATAGTGCATTACAAGCTGGTGATAATATATCAGAATTAGTGAATGATGCTGGATATTTAACAAGCACGGATTTGGGCGATTATGCTACCCACGATGGTGTTGAAACGACAGTTACGAATGCACTTAATGGTGTGTCTGTTACATATGATCTTAGCGGTCTTGGTGTGTCGACAGGTGCTGTTACTGGTTCAGCTAATGCCGCTATTACTGTTATGGACACTTGGGGGTCTAATACAGCGGCAGCCCAAACTATATCTGCGCCAGTAGATTTGACAAGCACGGTGGCGGTTACTGGTTTGACAGGAAACTCTTCAGGTCAGACAGCTACTGTTACGCATGGCACAGTAACATATGCTGAACCAGCTAACCCATAATAATAAAATCTTAACTTTTGGTCTGGACAATTTTGTCGATATTTGATATGATAATATATGATGAAATTTCCAGACCTTTTATTTTGGAATATGAGGAAAATTTTTTGTATCTTTGCCGTTTTTATCCTGATTTCCCCCGCCTTGGCTGAGGGTGAAGTTGATAAAACAACTGTTGTTGCGACCGCTTCGTATGTCGAAGGGGCTTATAACACCATGGATGTGGCAAAACAAGACACATTAACATCATCAAATGTTGTTGAATCTGGCTCTGGTGCAATGGTAACGGCTGTGACCGCAAGTAATGGAACCGTTACTGTTTCCAAAAGCGAAGTGACTATACCTGTGGGTTCTACATCCAGCAACACCCGTGCTGTGATTTGGTTAGAATAATCTAATTCCCATTTTTTTAATTATTGCTTTTATAATTACTGTTGAATACGCGTATTTGTTTCAAAATCACGTTCACCATGCAAAATACTGTCGTCATACATGGTATATTGCGTGTTACCCTGGGTCACATGCAACGTGGTCAGGGTTTGATCAGAATCACTGGCCCCAACATAAAATACTGTATTACCACCAACTGGTTGAATATTTATTGCAGGCTCACTCGGTTTCGTCGTTTTGGAATAAAGAACATAATTGCCAATATGCAATTTACGACCACAATCGCCAACTTCATTCGCACCATGCCCGTATCCAATCGTCGTTAATCCCGTCGTGCATTGTGTGTGCGTGCTGGTTGAACCATAATTTACCACACCACCCGGGGCCCAATATCCCGCACCAGCATCGGTGCATGATGCGTCATTCGCAGTTGCAATGTATGAACCCGCAGGACAGATAATTTGACACTGTTCTACATCGTCTTTACCCGGGGTTATATTGGCATCATACCCCGTCGGGCAAGGTTCGCACACATTTGAATCTAAATATGTCGCGCCAGAGCATGTATTTGTAACTGTTTCGCATTCTGAAACATCAATCGCATTTTCTTTGTTTGTGGCACCACCGTCGGGACAACGCGTACGCGTGCCGGCATCACCCCAATTTATCAAACTGTCGTCCGCATAATAACCATTACCAACATTTGTGCACGTTGCATCATTAGCATGTGCCAAATATGTTCCCGCTTCGCAATATATTTGACATTCATAAATAGATTGTTTGCCGTTTTGGGTATTCGCATCATAACCTGTTGGGCATGATGTGCATACGCCGGTGGACATATCTGGGTATTCTGCATTAGAACACGGTTGAACCCCATCGCATTGATATATATTGGTGGCATTATTTATAACAGCACCATTTTCCATTGTTGGGGATCCATTTGGACACCGGTTGCGTACAGGGTCAGAATCGTAATTTGTATAGGTTGCACCAACATAGTATCCATTACCCACGGGACCACACGCAACAAATGGATCACCGACATCAGCACCAGCGATAAAGGTTTCAAACCCAGCATTTGTATAAAATTCACCGTTAACCTTGTTATACATACCCAATTCGCCGTCTGATTCACGTCGTGCTGGAATCAAATCTAATTTCAATACACCATTGTCATAAAGTTGCATTGAATATATACGTCCACCAAACAATACATCATTATATTGAACATCAATTCTGTTGGCAGTTTCATTTTTAACCGCAGTACCGTTTGTGAACAATTTCATCGTATTTCCTTCGTCGTTAATAGACACATTATTTACAGTTTTTTCTGGCGCAGTGTGAGTATCAACCGTAAGGTTTGCTTTACCATTTTTCTTGCCGTTATTTTGGACAGTCAAAGCGACATCATATGTTATCGTATAAACCTGATCTTGGTTCAATGGGGCGGTATACTGTGACTTACCACCACTGCCATTTACATTCTGTATCCATACACCAAAAACCTTCTTTTTCCATCCAGAACTAAATCCCCCAGGCCCGTATATGTTTCCAATAAAATTACCAGAATCATCATTGTTACCATTAAGTGTGACAGGATTTGATATTACCACTGTTCCGTTTACGTGGTTACTTGAGATGCTGTATCCAGTATCTATAAATTGTCTTTGGTTTCTGCTTTGCAAAAATTCAAGTCGCGTGTATGTTGCGGGAATTGTTCCAGCTGCGCAATAAATTTGACACTGGTTAATAGAACTCTTACCATCTATCACATTATCTTCGTATCCCGTTGGACAATCTTCGCATTGACCAGATGTAGAATCATAATATTGTATATCTTGGCATGATGTTTGACATTGCGACACATTCGTTGCAGTTTGTGTACCTGTCATTTGACCATTTGGACATTGTTGACGTGCCGATGTGCTGTCTTGACCATAATTGACAGTAGATGCCGCCGCATAATATCCATCGCCAACACTGGTACATACCGTATCCCCAGCATTCGCGATATATGTCCCGGCATAACAATGAATCTGGCATTCATTTATCGATGTTTTCCCAGACAGTGTATGTGCATTATATCCAATTGGACATGGCTCACACGTATTTGTCCCAGCATTCATATATGTTGCGCCATTGCACAAATCTATGCACTGTGATGCGTCTGATGCGTTAATAATCCCGGTCAATCGACCATTTGTACACTGTTCACGCGTACTGGTTGAACCATAGGCGACTGTTGTTGCCGCCGCATAATATCCATCGCCAACATTAATGCAAGATGGCGCATTTGCCGTTGGCAACCATGTTCCACCACTACAGCGAATTTCACAATCACTGGCGGATGTTTTACCATCTTCGGTATTATAAGTATATCCTGTTGGACACGAAACACAGGAATTGGTTGTTTCATCGCGATATTTTGTGCCAAGGCAATATACAACACACTGTGATTCATCTGTCGCGTTGGTAATATCGTTTAATGTAGGCATGGCATGTGGACACTGTGTGCGAGAACCAGTTAAACCATACCCCACCGTGGATTCCCCAGAATAATATCCAACACCAACATCTGTACATGTCGTGTCTTCAGCATTCGCAATATATTTACCGGCTGGACAATGAATTAAACATTGGTCAATTGAACCTTTGGTATCACTGTCATCGTATGTATATCCCGTTGGACATGGTTTACATTCTTCATCCGTTGAATCCCAATATTCCAGCCCCACACATGGGTTGTCCAATTCACAGGAAACATGCCCAGCCCATGTAGAATTTGCCGTGGTTCCTTCATATCCTGTCAAAAAAGGATGCATTCTTGGCGGGCATTCTTTCACCAACCCGGTGCCATCACTACAATCAAAGGTTCTGGTCCACATGTTGCCAGTAGTTGGATGAGGAGGATTTGCATTTATCAAACCAGTAAATGCGGACGGTGGAATATATTTGCCCGTCAAACCTGTTGTTCCAAAAAGTGTATACATAAATTCATTGTTCGCGGCAACAGTGATTCCAGCAAACAAATCATCAGGCAGGGATGTTATCCCTTTGCATTCATAGAAAGTAGAACGGAACATATTTTGTGCGCCACCAGTAGCATTTGCAAACAGCCCATATGGTATGGCTGTTAAACCACTTTTATCAAATGTAGAACGAAACATACCATCCGCGGAACCAGATACACCATTAAACAAGTTTGCCGGTATCGTGGTCAAATTGGTTGCAAGCTGGAAAGTGCTGCGAAAACGAGGTTGTCCCGCCGGGGTATTAGATATGGTTGGAAATACCGACCCCAATGCCCCAGATATCGATGCAATCCATTTAGAACTATAAGTTGAATCGTTTTTATAAAACGATATTGCCGCAACAACATTATCTGCAACAGCGGTATTATATTCTGTTGCCTTGCCACAAATTTTGATTGTTTTAACACCACCGGCTGTATAGGTATGTGGGTAATCTGTCACCGTTGTATTATCGCGGTCTATGTTGTTTATTGTTCCATCACCCCAATCAACAGCAAAACTGCCCTTTGGGGACATTGTGAACCAGAATTCTGTATTGGCTGGCAAGCTGGTTGTTGTGATAGTAAATTCGTTTGTTCCACATGCAACACATTCTCCCGAATTGGCATCGTAATAATTCCAACCGCTGCACGTAGGAACTGCAAAAGCAGTGCCAGTGAACATCACTGTCAGCATACAAATCGTGAAAAAAAATGTTGTACACAATTTTTTCATTTTACAAATTCTGCAAGAATATAATGAATTACAACCCTTTCCATTTGTTACAAATGGAATATACTAAATACCGAAAATTAATACAAGGGCTTTTTATTTTAAATATTGTTATTTTTTGTAACTGTCATAAACCAAACAAAAAACCGCCCGATGTGGCGGTTTTGAATTTTCTGGTCGGGGCGAGAGGATTGGCTTGGCATAAATGCCTGCGCCGCATTCGTTAGCACTCAAACTTCGCTAGGGCTCGTTTTCGCTTACTCATAGTCGAACCTAGCAACTTCGTTGCGATGTATCGA
>JAZROY010000003.1:0-213343 GCA_045648925.1 Candidatus Enterousia sp. | reverse complement strand
GGCCTTCTTCATTCACGCGGCATGGCTGGGTCAGAGTTTCCTCCATTGCCCAATATTCTTAGCTGCTGCCTCCCGTAGGAGTCTGGACCGTGTCTCAGTTCCAGCGTGGCTGATCGTCCTCTCAGACCAGCTATGGATCATTGCCTTGGTAGGCCATTACCCCACCAACAAGCTAATCCAACGCGGGCACATCCATCACCGATAAATCTTTCCCCTTGCGGGCGTATGCGGTATTAGCGTTCGTTTCCAAACGTTATTCCCCAGTGAAGGGCAGTTTCCCACGCGTTACTCACTCGTGCGCCACTGACTTTAAGAGAGCAAGCTCTCTTATCATCCGTTCGACTTGCATGCCTAAGACCTGCCGCCAGCGTTCGTTCTGAGCCAGGATCAAACTCTCAAGTTCTAAAAAAACTTGTAATTTAAGTCCTGTGCATTTAACAAAGCTGACTTTAATCAGTTCGTCTTTACATATTATATATTCGCAAGACAAGTTTTTTAACGAGGTTATATATAACCTACTACCTGTCTAGGATATGCACATTTGACTTAGTCAAAGTTTGGATATTCCAAATTCAACTGTCTGCATATCTCTTCTTGAACAGATTTTTGAGTTATCAAAAATCATTTTGATGAGCTGCTTTTATTAACAATGTTGCGATTTATTCGCAGAAAATTCAGGGGTTGACTTCTTATGATTCGCAGAGGGCCAACATGAAGCCCGGTTATTATGATTACGAAGTTCTAAAAAGTCAAGCATTTTTTCAAAAATAAATTTCAAAAAAATCTTAAAAATACAAAAACCGCAGAAATCAGGCATTTTTTATCAAAGTTTTTTCATGGCATTACCACAAAAAAATCTATTAAAACACCCCCCAACGATTCGGTTTTTAGCGATTCGCCCAACCGAATCGGGACAAAATTTTATCAAAATCGGTACATAAAGCCCAATTTTACCAATGGATAATATGGATAATCTTTTAATTCTTTACGCGCATCTTCTATTTCTTTGTTTTTATCCTTGATAAATTGGTCATGTTCTGCACTGCCCTTGACAATAGCAACATGATCCGCGTTTTCCAGACCATTAATTGGCGCATCCATGTCGAACTTAGCCGGGCTGCCCGTATAAACCACACCCGCGTCCACATAAATTTTAAATCCCCAGAACAGTCCCAAATCAAAACCTGTGCCAAGATAAGGTCCATTATATTTCCAATCAACCATCGCCTTGGCATGCATTTCATCGCCGACATAATAATATTTATGATTATTCAATTCGAATTCAATTTTTCCATCGTCTGGTGTTCCATGGACATCTGCATCTAAATCAAGTTTACCCACAAAATAACCACCACTGATGCGCCACCCGCCAAGGAACCAAGTGTCACCGAACGGATAAAAATCAATCATCGCGCCATAATGTTTAGCATTTAATTTAATATTATCAATTTTCAAAGAATCATCTATTTCGATACCGCCATGGTCATCGGCATAATTGTTTATTCTTTTGTTCAAAGTATTCTTAATTGGGGACATAGTTGCAAAATCGAAACGGATTCCGAATCGTTTAGCCCAAAAAGAATTAAAATTTTTATTATTATATCCAACAAACCCATTAAGACCCGAAGTTGGCGACACACCGACACCAAATTTCAAACCATGTGGAAAGCGCGCCTTTGGATTAGAAACTGTTTTTATTTCTTCTGTTTGTTGTGGTTCAACGATTGGCGATTCCTTGGGTTTTGGTTGATTTTCAACCTTTTTAACTTCTTTGACAGTTTTAATTTCTTCGATTTCTTTTATTTCTTTGACTTTTTTAATTTCTGATGCTTGTTCTATCTGTTTTTCTTCTGTTTTTTTAGCATTTTTAAATTGTTTTTCATATTGTGCAACAATTGCATCTGGCACAATACATTCTGATGCCACAGGTTCATCTGGTTCATTTCCGTATAGTTTTTGAACATCTTCCACGGCAAACACAGGCACAGTCAGCACTGCAAACACAGATAAAACAGATATTTTTTTCATGATTTTTTCCCTTCCTCTTTTTTTAAGAACTTTATCCTAAGTATAAATATTTTAAATTTTTAACACAACATAAAATTTTTTGTTTTAAGTATGGGATTTTTGTGGTAAAATAGGAATTATGAAAAACAAAGTTTCTTTTTTGGCAGCACTTGCAATATTGCTTGGCACCACTTGCGCGAATGCATCAGAATGCATTGGTGACGACTGTGATTTTCAACCTATAATTGTTGAACAAAATATCGCACCGATGGATTTTGTGGAATTGGATGAACCGTTAACCCCAATTGTTGTTGACACAGAACCAATTGTTGCGCAATACGAAACATACGATGCCTGCGAATATACCAAAGAAGAAACATGTGTATACGACTATAACTGTCCGTTTTCTACGGCAGAAGAATGTGCAATTTGGTATAAAAAGCCAGCATTTAAAACAAATCTTCATCCACGCGCCCCTCATTTCACTGATGTTCGCGTTGATGATATGTTGTATGCGATATATTCAAATTACGATATACCTGCGAACGCACCAGAAATGTCGCCATTATTGGACAGATATTTAATTTTGATGAAGGCATCACGCGCCTGTTGCAGCGAAGGGATTGTGTACAAGATGCGTCAAAACAAGATTAGTGATGAAAGAATTTACGAATTTTTAAAAGACGATGCGAATTATTATGCGGTTGCATCGCGCTGTATGGTGATGAACGATGATGAATTTCAATCTTCGTATTCGAACGGTGTGACAAAAAAGATGGCGATTGATGTTCGAAATGCCTGCCTTTGCAAGAATCGTCAGTGGTTTGAAACATTATTACAACCATATTTTGATATATATGCGCGCGCACCAATGTTCGAAGAACGTCCATTTGTATACAGTTATATTGATGATATGCAAAGACCGGTCAGTGTGTATATAAATGACGAAGTCCATAACACAATCGGACTTATCAACGCCTGTCCAAGATAAATGGTTTTATTCCCTTGGTTGGGAATTATTTTCTGTATTTTTTTGTGTTTTTAAAGCAAAACATAGAACGAATCAAGCATCGTGTTGCCATGGGTGGACACAATGTTCCAAATGCAGATGTAGAACGAAGATACGAACGCAGTATGAAAAATTTTAAACACATAATACCTATGGTTAATTATTGGGAATTGTATTACAATGGTGAAAACAGTTATGAACTTGTTGCGCGTGGAACATCTACAAAACTTGACATCACTGACGACGCACTTTACAATAAATTTAACAAGGAATCAAAATAGATGACAAAAGAATATTACGAACTTTCTACCAAGATAACACGATTGGCCAATCGTGGCGCACATCTTGCACAGGAAAGGGCACGCCGTGCTGGGGTTCCCGTGGTGTATGCGTATGGCGGCAAATTACACAAGATAATTTTAAAATAATGATAAAGTAGTTTTGCGGGACGCAAAACACATTATTAACCTGGGTTGCCACGCTTCGCTCGCAATGACACAAGCTTTTGGCTTGTTGGTATTTTTGTAAAAAAAACACCGGATAAACCGGTGTTTTTTGTTTTTGAACATAACCAAAGGTTATTAGTTCGCAGTATTGACAACTTCCCATCCACCGAATTCGTAACCAGTTCTGCTTGGTGTTGTCGGCATCGTGATAGAACCATCGAAGGTACAAGCATCTCCACCACCTGTTCCACCAGATGTTGCATCGTTGTCGTCCCAAACCAAGTTGATTGTATTTGGTGTCCATTGTGCCGTACATGTGATATTGCCAGGATAACTGTATGTACCTTGTGCACCACCCGCAAAGTATGTTGGCGTTCCAGCAGGCAATGTTGGTATTCCTGGCAAGTTTGGACATGACCAACCAGCAAATGTATAACCGTCCAATGTGCAAGTATCAGCACCAGCCAATGTATAAGGACCATCCATTGTGACACTTTGGCTTGCGGGGTCTGGACTAGACGCAGTCGTAGAAGCACCCGCTGGTTGACCGCAATTATAAGTAATTGTATAGCCAACTGCTTCCCAAATAGCGAACAATGTTGTATTATTGTCTTTAATCGCAGGCAATGTTCCCAATGCAGTTGTAGCATTTTGATCTGTATTCCATCCTAAGAAATTATAACCATCTAATTCCGGGGTTCCATTAACGGTTGGGGAAACAGGTCCATAATTCGCATACCATGTTGTCCCGTTTGTATTAGCAGAAGCAGCAGAAGCACCAGCATTTGTTAAATTTCCATCTGTATCAATGTATATTGTTGAGCCATCTACAGCATCAAAAACACCCAAGAATGGTCTGTTATTACCAGTTGTGGACGTTTGTGTCATATCAGGTGTTTCAGAATTTGGTGAATTTGAATCAAGTGTATAATTCACAAATATACCCTGGGTGACCATTGGATTATTTGTTAACACCAAACCAGCAGCACCAATACCAGCATCATTCGTTCCACCAGTCAAGTTGTCATTAGCATCCTTGCCGGTCCATACAAGAGAATTGCCCGGAACAGAATACAATGTTTGTGGGGTCAATGTGGTAACACCACCAGTTGTAGACGTGGTTCCAATATTTGAATCAATAGTAATTGTTTTAAATACTGGTGTCCATTTAGCGGTAAATGTAGATGTTCCGTTGTATCCTTCCAATGTTGGATATTGACAGGTTGGGTCTATTGGATTCTGTGAATTTTCTGTACCGGACACAACACCATTCGAGTGATTTTCTATTGGTGCGGTCAAATCCGCGAATGCAGGACATGCCATACATAAGACAAGCCCCGATGTTAAAAAGATTCTTTTCATGTTTCCTTCCTTTGTTTTTGTTATCCTTCCAAGCCATTACCACAGCTTATATTTTAAATCTTAGAAAAAAACGAATCGATTGCGCAAGTAAAAAATGAAAAATTTTTAAACTTTTTTAATTTTTTCCTATTTTCCGCCCGGGACAAGGAATAAAAAAAGGGCCTTTGCCCCAATCATCTTTCAATATTGACCGATACAACCCAAATATGAATTCCCGGTCGATTCTATTACATTTACAAACTGATTTTGATTTTTACCAGAAAATAACGCAAGAATCGTTCCAGCATCCGTTGCCAACATATCCGTAACGGTCGCAATCGAAGAATTCATCTTTTTGAAAAAACCACTGCTTGGTCTTATTTCCGCGGCCAATAAATGATGATTTCCACGCAATTTCGCATGCGATTCTGCCATAATAACCATTAACTGACATTCTGGGGATATAATCATCTTTTCAACAATGACACCATCGCCACCCAATAATTCACCCCACCAACCAGTCGATTCACAAAACACAGGATAATAAACAATTGCATCCGGATTCTGTTCAAATATAGCCGATAAATTTAAATCTTCACTTACCACCTCTGGCATTTCGCCAGTTGCACCGTTTATAACCTTGCGCGCCAACTGGTAATCAGCATTACCATTTGTTTTATATGGCCAATAAAGAATCGGAAACTTACTCATCGATATGAATTATATCAGATTCGGAAGAAATAAAAAAGTGCACTTTGTTAAATAAACCACTTGATTTTTTATTTTTTTAGTGCGGATGCCCATTTTTTAAGGTTTTCCCATATAATATTTAAATCTTTTTTTGCCGTCTGATAGTATTTATCTGATATTTTTATGTTGAACAGCATAGATGTAAGTTGCGGTATCATCGTCATAAACATGGCAATAAATATACCCATCAATATTACAGTGACCAAGCTGTCGTTCTGGAAAAGCAAGGCATCCATTAAAAATTTCGAATCGTTATTAACAATCGCGTTCTGTAAAATATTTGCCCCCGTCCATCCCCCAAATGCCGCATTCAAAAACATTATCGAAAATGTCAAAAATATCACAGTCAACGCAATTCCAACCATCGCCTTAATCACATCATTCAACATTTCACGAATCGTTCGCCCACCTTTTGGGAAAAGCGCAAAATTATCATCGTCAAACATCCATGCCATCAACATTAACGGCAACATTACCAAATCCATTGATAACTTTATAAAAACTTCCAGAAAATACAGCGGTATCGGCAAAAGCGCAAAGAAATATAAAACCAATATCAAAAGCCCTGCAAATAATAATGGTATATTCGGGAAAATTGGAATTTTCATCAAAACTTTGTGCATATAATCATAATCAAATGCCATATTTAACATCGCCCAACCCATCGTCATACCAAGACCAGTGATTTGGTGTATATTTGAAACCTCACAAGCCAATTGATGACGCAAATTTGGCGAAAATGCCCCATACCCCGCCGCAGTTTCTGATATCGATACAGGGTCTGCAATTGCTGTTGCGACCATACATTCTGAAAAACTATCTTTGTTCCCAGGTACAATGTAATTCATCGAAGTCCCAATACTTAATGCCGGTTCAATCAATATATTTGTTATCATCCGTGGCAACGGCATCAAAAGCAAACCTATTAACAAAGCCAACCTGACAATATAATTACCAAAATTACCCATGATTTTTGATGCGTCTTCTAATTTGTTATTGAAAAATCCAGAAAACAATCGCCATGCAATAAATATCGCCAATAATGTCGCAGACATCGGTATTATTATTTTTCCAAGTGACCTGTAGATGCCTGGCAAAATATTCGACATTGTTAACATAATATCCGAAAACATCTGGCACGACCAACATGAAGAAAAAAATGAAAACGCCTGTTGCATATCAACCGGGGAAACACTGCGCCAAATGGAAACACCAACAATACCAACACCCGCCGCCAAACCACCAATAACCAATGGTGCAACCGCACCAGCCGAGATTGGCATCGCAGCAACAAACCAAAACCAAAATTTTTTTAATATGTTCATGCTTTTTATTATACCACAAATTATTTTAAATGTGATATAATTCAATTGTTAAAAATATAAAGAGAGAATGAACAGAATAAAAAACCTTGTTTTCTGTGGTTTTAATCGTGTCAAATTATTGTTTGGCGTGTTTTTGTTTTGCGCCTTTTTTACACAAAATGCGAACGCAAAGAATATTATTGATGCTTTTGATTTATCCGGTTTCGTTCCGCTGGTTCTTGAAGTGATGATGAATATCGCAACTGCGTTGTATAATTTTTTCGTTGGAAACGGCACAGGTTTAATTTACATATTGATATATTTTTTCTTGGGATTTTATATCGCACTTTATCTGGTTAAAATGTATTTGCCAAAAGATTGGTTGTCTTTTTTGGGATTCAAAGATGGTGGCGAAATGTGGTCTGGGAAACAAACTGGCTGGTCAATCGCGGAAAATGTCGCAAAACCATGTTTGCGCGCAATTATCGCAATCGTTATACTTTTGCAAATTAAACCAGTATATGTGACAGAATGGTTGGTAAATCCTTTCTTGGAATTCGGTTCCATTTATACTGAACAAGTATTAAAAACTACAAACATAGCCCGTAATACTTTGGATGCACCAAAGTGTCCTGAATCAATCATTACACAAGATTGGCTTACCGAAAGCAGTTGTAATTTCTTGGTGCAGCCAATACACACAATTTCCCAAGAAAATAACAAAATTATAAAATATGGTTTTGACTTTTTAAAAACAGGTTTACGCGGACTTATGACTTTGGTTCCACACGGTGGTGAAAGCTTTTTAAATATAATCACTGGACTTTTATTGATTTCTGCGTTTGTGGCTTCGAATTTATTTATGGCATTACTTATTATCCAGGCCATATTTGATTTTTGTTTGTCACTTATTATGTATCCGTTTAATGTCTTAACATGGGTTGCAAAAAAATCTGACAAGTGGTTTGATATATTGCCACCGTTCAAACAAATCATAGATTCATTAAAAAAATTAATCATAACTATGATAGCATGCGCATTCATTTTATGTATCAATATTGCGGTCGTGCGTGCTTTGTTTAATTGGTCTTCGTCTGTGTTTAATGTTGCCGCTGGTGGTATGGCAAGCACTAATGTTCCAACAATTACAAATACTGGTATGAATTTCGGCAGCCATTTTATGTTATGGCTATCCGCGATTCTAACATTTTTCTTGATGCAGAATATTTTCAATATGACACGCGAAAGATTAGATACTTACAGCGGGCTTAAACCAGACCTTTATAACAAAGTGACTGGCGATGCAAAAACATTATGGGGCAAAGCAAAGGCTGCCCCAGGAACAATAAAAAACATATGGCAAACGGGAAAAAAGATAGTGGGCAAAAAATAAAATGCACGAATTGGCAGAATCTTTGATTAGTGGCGCGATGCAATGTTGGACTTGTCCAATATTTGACAGATTGTTTGAAATTATTTCAAACACTGCCGCTGCTGCGTATCAAAGATTGACCATAATCAGTGTGATTGTGTTTACTGTACTGCTTGGGTTTTACATTGTAAATGCAGTATGGCAAAATATGAAAAATAGTGGCGAAGACCCTTTTTTCCAAAAAAGTGTTAGACCTGTTTTGATAAAATCTTTGATTGCATTGGCTTTGCTAAGCGCGGGTTTAATGGTTCCGCGCTTAATATCCACAATCACTTTTGAACCAGCCGCAGAAATAACCTATACTTTTTCTGAAACTATGTTGAATAGTTTTAACACGAATACCAATGTTGTCCCATATGCCAATCCAATCAATTTAGGGGACACTGGATTTTTTAGTTCTGATTTACGCGATACAATCATAAAAATATTGGAAACCAGTGTGTCCAATTTCCAGGTTTACATAATGGTCGGTATAAATATTATGGATAAAGCATTTTCGTTAAAAGCACTGCTTGGGATTGGCGCATTGATTCAACATATAATTGTTTTCTTTATTGGTCTGTTTTTGACTTACTATTTTGGCAAATGGTTTATTAAATATTCATTTTGCTTTATGGACATCATTGTCGCCATGGCAATGTTCGCGTTCTTTTTCCCGCTATCACTTATATTTTTCATATTCAAAGACGCAAATTCTGCACCAGGTTGGATGAAAAAATTGGGTGGTGATTTGGGTTCTGGTCAAATAAAGAAATTGATAAATGCGATTGTATCTATTGCTGCAACCATATTAACATACACAATAATGATGGCTATTATCGCAGGTTTTTTAAATCCAGATTTTGTTTCAAACCAATCTGAATCTTTGTTTGAATTTAATCTGGACAACCCAAAAACAATGGAAATAACGATGGCCAGTGCAATCGTTTTGGTGTATGTGGTAAACTATATATCTGACCAAATTAAAAATGTGACAAAAAAAATATTCGAAGCGTTTGGTGTGCAACAAGAAGATTCTTTATCCACAGAAATGGGTGAAAATATGTGGCAATTAACAAATATTATCGCCGATAATGCAAAAAAACTGGCAAAAACTGTTATAAACCCTGATTCTGTAAAAAAGGCAGATGACAAACCAAAGGAAGAAAAGAAATAATGTTTAAGAAATGGCTGATTGAAAAAGGTATCAAACTGCTAATCGGTGCAATCGCACTGGGGGTTGGTATTTGGTATGTCAGCCATTCTATTGGCGGTGCATCTTTGTCTTATACCAGCATTGATAATTTTATGAAGCAAATAAGCAGTAACAGTGGTTCAAATTCTGTTAATGGGTGCTTTTTATGTATATATATCGAAAAACTTTTTGCGGTGATTGGTGATGCCACAGAAATGTTCTGGAATGGGCTTGTGTCGCATTTGTGGATATTAATGGCAATTGGATACGGAATATTTATTATTTTCCACACAATAACATATATGCGCGAAGCGGCAAATTCAAAAGATATCAAAGATTTAACAAATTCAGAACCAAAATTGGACTTTAAAAAATGGTTTGATAAGGTTTGGAAAACAGGACTTCGTGTTATGATAGCAGGCGCTTTGATTGGCGCAATACAATGGGGCGGAACAGATGTTTTGAATATCACAACACAAATAATTGTGGGGCCTGTTTTATATTTGGGTGTTATATTATCCAAAGCGGCCACTGGTGTTATAAGCGGTGGAAATTATGAAATAGTTTCTGCCATAACAAACAATCCTTTGACACCTGTTTTACAACCATTTATGTCTGTTATGGACAATCTTAATACCGTTATGCTGGCGGGGGCTGGCGGTGGATTTGCCTTGATGAATTATGCATGGCTTGGCATGGGCGGTGGATTGTTCACTTGGCTGGCGGGTTTAACTTTGGTTATTATGTTCTTGGTCATTGGTTTTGATTTAGTATTTCAAATTTTGAATGTTCTTTTTAAATTGATATTTATTATTATATTTATGCCATTAATGATTGCTGCGGCTGCGTTTGAACAAGTATGGTCTTTGGCTAAAACAGGTATGAATTCGGCAATAACTATGTTAATAAATTCTGCAGTCAGTATATTAAAGATTAGTCTAAAAATCACAATTATTTATGCGATTGTTTATTTTGCTGCCGATACTTTTTACCCAAAACCAGCTGATGGATTTACATCTATATTACCACCACTGATGGGCAAAATAACACGCGTAAATCCAGATGCCAAAGCAATGGCTGTGCAAAAAGTATTTACAACCTGTGAACAGGTATCTTTAAATGATGCTGGTGAAATAGATAAAAATAAATTTATATCATGCTTTAATGCACAAAAAACTGTTGTCGAAGCAAAATATCCAGGTGCTTTTGATTTTATGGACGATGGATTTGATTTTATGCTGTTTATGATTGGTGTATGGTTTTTGTATTTTTGGGTTGTATCACCAAAAGTTGATAAAATATTTAACATTAACAAAGATGACAAACAAGAATTTGATTATGGTCAATGGATTAAAGATTTTGGGACAACAGTCTATAATGCCCCAGGTAAGATTGTTAACGCAGTTCGTGATAAAATGAAGGAAAAATAAAAATGCGAATTTTAAAAATTTTATCAAAATTTCTTATTTGCATTTTATGCGTATCTGCTTTGTGCGCACCTGTTTTTGGTGCAACAAATGTGCCATTGGGCGATGTCGGTGAATATGGAAATTGGCTGACCCCAGATAATATACAGCAAATAAACACTGATATGTCTGATGACGCAACAAAGTTTCAAGAAAATTTTTCAAACAACGCATCACATCTTGAATCTTCCAACTTTGTGCCGATTGAGGTTAGAATTGGTTTAATGTTTATGAAGGCACTATCTTCCATAGATTATGTATTACAAATATCTTTGGTTCGTTTTACGATTATATTTTTGTTTTTAATGTATGCGATGTGGATTGCTGTCGAAGCATACAGGATGATACGCGAATCATCTGACTATAAAAAAGTCCTTTACGATGTATTCAAAAAGGGAATTATGATTGTTGTATGGGTTTTCATATTAAATTACGGACCCGCTAAAATATTTATGATGATAATGTCCCCAATATTAGATTTGGCGACATATATATCTAATTTCATACTTGATTCTGTTGCGCAAACATCTGGGGTTAAATTTGCTGACACTTGCGGGGCAATACATCAATTCGTTGCAGAAAACGCATCAACGCCAGTCGCAAACAATGAAACTGCGACTTTATTGATTGATGCAAACAGTGCTGCAAATATCATGTGTTTACCCGGCAGATTATCTGTGTATTTTTATCATGCCACAGGGGCTGCTTTGAAATGGTTTATATGGGGTTTTGGAATTGGGCATCCAACCACTGCAATCGTTATGGGGGCGGTTTGTGCTGTTATATTTATTAAATGTATTTTCAAATATGCTTTTATGACACTTGGGGTTGTTGCAGATTTATTTTTAACATTATTAATGTTGCCATTTACTGCACTGGCAGAATGTTTACCATCATCTTCTGAAAAAGGTTATGTTGGAAAGATGTTAAATGGATTTTTATCTATATTTAACACTAAAAAATTAAGTGGTGTTATTTCTGTCTTTGTTGATGCCGCAATTTATTTTGTATCTTTGGCAATAATAATTGCAATATGCGCAGGATTGCTGGATTATCTTATACCAAACTTTGGCACAAATTCAGAATACGCATTGGGTTCGGCGATGATAACCATATTATGCGGATGTTTGGTATTATACCTTGCAAACAAAGCAGATGAATTAGCCAAGAAAATCGGTGGTAATATCGACAATTCCTTTGGCAAACAATTACAAAATGATGCAAAAACATTATGGAACGACACTAAAAATATTGCCGAAAAAATCTATAAAGATTGGTTAAAGAAAAAATAATCTAGATAAATTTTACAAATTCGCGCATAACATTTTTTATTCCACATTTTTTGAATGCAACCGTCAAAGTTTTTTCATTTTCTGCAATGACAACACCACTGCCCATTTGTTCGTGATTAACCATCTTTCCAACAATTGATTCTGATTTCTTCTGTTGTGGTTTTGGTGATGCAGAATAATCTTGTCTTTCTGCATTATCATAATCGTTATTTATAAATCTTTTATCGATTTCATCAATGAATCTAGATTTGTTTTGATATAACCTTTGCCCGAACACAGTTCGCACAAGTGCGTATGTAATAATAACGCGTTTGCGCGCACGCGTAATTGCAACATAAGCCAATCTTCTTTCTTCTTCTATATCGCTGTCATTTTTCTTTTCATTTGGAAAAATGCCTTGTTCCCATGCTGGTAAAAACACAGTATTAAATTCCAAGCCCTTGGCAGCATGAATCGTCATAATCGAAACAACATTTTTATCATCAATTTCGTTATCATTATCATCTGTCATCATTAACGCAGCATGTTCCAAAAATTCTGGTAATGTATCGTATTTTGCAATAACACCGTTTATCAGTTCACGAATGTGTTCTAATCTTTCTTCGGCATCTGCATCCTTTGATTCGCGCCACATTTTTAAATAACCGCTTTTTTCCAACAATTGTTGTGTGGATTCTTTTGGTGACATATTTTGCCAATCAAAATCAAAGGCAGACAAAAATTCATCAGCATTGGCTTTTTGTTTGGACGATAATTTCGCAGTCCGCAAAGTATCCATAAGAGGTTTTCCACTTTCGCGCAATTTAGCGATTGCGCCATCACCAAATCCACGACGCGGTTTCGATATAATTCTTTCAAAAGAAATATTATCAAACGGATACACCAACAATCTGATATACGCAATCGCATCGCGTATTTCCATTCTGTCATAAAACTTGGTAGTACCAACCAGTTTATATGGAACGCCACGTGATGTAAATTCTTCTTCAAATGTTCGTGACAAAGAGCCTGCACGAATCAATACTGCAAAATCGGAAAAATTATTATTTGCATTTTTAAGAATTATATCCGTGATAAAACGCGCCTCTGCCCAATCAGATGGAACACCAAATACATATACAGGTTCACCATTTCCAACCCCAGGCATGGCATGCAAATCTTTGCCAAGACGCCCCATATTATTTTTTATAACAGAATTAGCCGCCCCCAATATATTCGCACAACTTCTGTAATTGATTTCAAGACGAATTATTTTTGCCCCTGGATATGTCTTTTCAAATTCCAAAATGTTTTTTATTTCTGCACCACGCCAAGAATAAATAGATTGATCATCATCGCCAACACAACAAATATTTGGGCACTCTTTATCTTTGGTAAGCAGTTTTAAAAATTGCATTTGTGCCGCATTAGTATCTTGGAATTCATCAACCAAAAT
Organism: Candidatus Enterousia sp.; assembly: GCA_045648925.1. GTDB lineage: Bacteria > Pseudomonadota > Alphaproteobacteria > Rs-D84 > Rs-D84 > Enterousia. The sequence goes on along the minus strand of JAZROY010000003.1, from coordinate 199,687 downwards.
ATATTTAAACTGGTTCTGATATTTGCGCAAAATGTCCGCATTTTTTTCAAACAATTTCAAAACATTCAATATAATATCACCAAAATCTATGGCACCAGAACGATTTAATTCTTCGTTATAAGCATTTAATATTTTCTTTGCATTGGCAGACAAATTCATTTTTTCAAAATCTGTATTTCCTTTGTCTTTGATATTAGATATCGTATCCACCCAATCAGACGGATTAAATTCTTTGGTATCAAGCCCAAGATTTGTTATAACGCGTTTAAGAACGGCTTTTTGGTCGTCTTCACCATAGATTAAGAAATCACGGCGCAGATTTGCTGCTTCGTAATTACTGCGCAAAATTCGCAAACATATTGAATGAAATGTCCCCATCCACAAATCGTGGCATAAATGAGATATTTCTTTGTATTCTGCGACACGAAACCGCATTTCATTTGCAGCCTTGTTCGTAAAAGTCAATGCCAAGATTTCCCATGGGCGCGCCAACCTATTATATAATATATGCGCAACACGCGATGTCAAAACGCGTGTTTTTCCCGTCCCAGCGCCAGATAACACCAAAAGCGGACCGTCAGTAGTCGTGACAGCCAACTTTTGTTCTGCGTTTAAATTTTCCATATAATCCAATGACATTTTTTCTATTTTCCGTATTGTAATTTATAAAAGTTTCTTATACAATCATTTTATTAAAAAATGGAAAAAGTATGTCACGTATAATTTGTTTTGATATAGAAACCACAGGATTTGAATATATGCGGGGTGACCGCTGTATTGAAATTGGGGCTGTGGAATTGGTTGACGGCAAATTGACTGACAACACTTTCCATGAATATATTAATCCAGAAGGGAAAATCATTCCCCCAGAAACATATATGGTGCATAAAATATCTAATGCTTTTTTGGAAGACAAACCAAAAATGGCAGAAGTTGCCCCAAAATTTCTGGAATTTATTGGTGATTCTGTGGTCGTTGCACATAATGGATTGGACTTTGACTTTCCTTTTATAAATTATGAATTGGAAAGGTTGAATCTTAAACCTATACCACGTTCACAAATGCTTGATTCCATTGTTATCGCGCGCAATCGTGTCTATGGACCAAAGGCATACACACTGGACGCACTGGCAAAATGGTTTGGTGTATCATTAACTGCACGTGCTGATGCACATGGCGCATTAATAGACGCAGAAATTTTGGCACATGTATATCTGGAACTGGAAAATACTGCGCCTGCGATTGATATACATGAATTAATGCGCGAACAACACGATGCTTTTTTGAAAACGCCAAAGATTGGTGGCGATTTTCCCCGCCGAAATTTTGAAGTCCCCGCCGATGAACTGGAAATACATAACCAGTTTATGGAAAAATTATTAAACGGCGGAAAATAAATTATTCCTGACATACATTGTCCAAATCTGCCGTGGTATTTGTTGGGCACGCAGATACACAAACACCATCACTTATGTATTTATATGCAGTCGGACATTCCGAAACACAGATATTATTATATGTCAAAGTACAAGTATCGGGTTTAATCAATTTGCACACCCCAGCATCACCAAACGTTCCATCTGGGCAAATTGATACGCACGAAGAACCGCTTACGAAATAATCTTTATTACATTTACATCTTTCGTTTACATAAGAATCTGCATCATTATCGTCATCAGCAATGGCCTTGGTTTTTGTTTTCATATTGAACAAAGAATTATCCGGACAAAGCAAAGATTGATAAAACATTTCTGAAATGCCATAGATAAGTGTATCTTTTTGAACCTGGTCTAATGTTTTTTGTTCGTCCGAACTCAAAGCATGATCCGTCACATATTTCCCTGTTGTTTCATCAATGTGCCCAGCACCGATATCAATATGATATTGGGTTGTGGCATTATTTATTTCTTGTCCCATATCTATATCGTACGCAAACACAGCATATCCACAAGTTAATGCGACATTATAACATGTTCCTTTCATAACACGATAGATGTTATCGATATTGGCAACAGATGACCAAGCGGTAACCTGGGTATTTTGCTGATTATAACAATTTCCAACATCTGTTAAGCAAGTCGAAGCATAATTTGAAATAACCTTTGTTTGTGCTGCCTTGATATTAACCAAAGCGCGTTGTATATAATTAACAACGACTTCGTTGTACGGCAAATAAGTAGAATTTTTACCATTTTTTTGATAAGTGTAATATTGACATTTATCCAAAACTGGACGACACAGGCCGCCTTCTTTGACCGATTGTCCGGTACCAATTTTGGTCATTAAATAATTTACTATGCACGAACCGTCAAACTTTGAACATCTTGTATCTGACGATGCGCTTTTGATAAAATCAGCGGTTATTTTTGTATTATCATAAGTTGACATCAACTCTGTTATCGCAGCCACATTGCGCCCCAAAACAACTTCGCCATTTTCATCAATATAAACCTTGGTTGGATCAACACATTTCACATAATCTTCGCCACAAACCATATCGTCCAACATACATGTTTCCAGCGCACCGATACATTCCCGCGCATCATATTCATTTTTATTTTGTAACACAGCCAAGCGTGCCTTTTGCAACATTAAATTCGCACTGCGCACATTGTTTTTTAATGTCTGATTTAATTTTTCCAATCCTTGCTCATAAGACGCACAATCTTTGGCAATCAACAAATCGTAATTACCAGAAATCTGATTTTCTGTACCACCGGCATCTTTACAACGACTAAGCACTGTTTTGCAACGTTTTCTTGCTTCATTATAAAGCGCTGTACCGCGTTTTGAAGAAATATCGTTTGTTGTACCAAATAAATCTAAATTGAAAACATCACTGGCATCTGATGTAAAATCAAAATCTAAATCAAGCAAAGAATCTGCCGAAGTCCCATACAAATCCGTGTACGATGTTGGATCTTTTATCATTTCCACAATATCATCCAGCAAGTTGCGATTTTTCGTATGGTCTTTGGTCTTTGTCATTGCTAATTCTGCCTCAGTCGCGGACATAATCGCACTTATTTCATCTGCAGATAACCCGACATAACGAATTTGTTGTGCCACTTCGTTCAATTCAGCATTCGCGTCTTCAACTGCCTGTTGCGCACTGGTATATTTAGACAAATTAGATGAACACGAACATCTTTTTTGGTTTGTATCCACAACAGAACAAAATTGGTCCATACATTCGTTATATTGTTGCTGGCAAGTGTTGTTTAAATCAGCAGTTTTTTCCATCATATCTTTTGCCGCCGCCAAAGATTCTGCCGTCACAGTAGTTTTTTTTGTTCCAAAAATAGAAGCGCGCGATTGAACACCGCGAACCTGTTCATCAATGTTTGAACCAGTTTGAACATCGCTGTTTCCAATGGTTGCACGACCACCAACTTCAGCGGTTGATGCACGCAAAGTAACCCCTGCACGGCGCAAAGCCGGATTATTATTTATACTGGCGGATTCGGTTCTGGCGCTGCGTCCAACAGTATTCACAGCATCACTTAATGCCGATGCAGAATCTGTTGTTTTCTTTCGATTATTCACAGAACGCGAAGTCGTGGTTGTCGCCTTTGTTGTTGAATTTTGCGTTTTACGCGCCACATTACGCGATACCGTTGCACGATTTACAGGTGCAGAATTTGTTGAAACAGTTTTTTCTTCTGGGGTGTTTTCTGTGTCAACTTTTGTTGGTATTGTTCGCGATATACCAAAACTTTCCGCAGACAAAGTCGCGGTACACAACAACCCCACGAAAAAATTCATAACAAATCTTTTCATCTCTCCGTAATATTATATCACAAAAACCCCCTAAAAAAAAGCAGATTTATTCGTTATCCAAGATTTCTTTTAATTCCATCATATCAATCGGCATACGGGATTTAAAATGCATTTTTTCACCAGTTATGGGGTGAGAAAACTCTAAAACCTCGGCATGCAGCATTTGACCATTATGTTCGCGCAAAAATTGCAATAATTCTGAATTTTTTACAGAACCAATATGCGATTTTTCACGTCCATAAAGTGGGTCACACAAAACAGGGAACCCATGTGAAGATAAATGCACCCTGATTTGATGAGTGCGCCCCGTCATAAGGGTGCAACGAAAAAGAGATATTCCGGGCTTTGTCCAAACATCCATAACATTTACGATTGTATGCGCCGGTTTGCCCCCAGTTTTAACCATACTCATTTTTTGTCTGTTTCGACTTGAACGAGCGATATTGCCAGTAATTTCTGCCCCGCCCCATGTTGGAACACCCCACACAAAGGCGATATATTTACGTGTTAAATCGTGTGTTGAAAACATTTTTACCAAACCACGATATGCGGCATCGCTTTTTGCAAAGACCATAACCCCACTGGTATCTTTATCCAATCGATGAACCACCCCTGGTCTTGTTTCGCCGCCAAGCGCAGACAAATGTGTATAAGACAATAAATTTTGAACCAATGTCCCCGTTTTGTTACCGGCACTGGGGTACATTACAACACCGCGTGGTTTATCAATAACAATTATATCATCGTCTTCGAACAAAATGTCCAAATCAAAATCGTTTGAAATGTTTTCATATGCAACATCTGATTTCTTTTCGGCGATTTTAACAATAAATTCATTACCCAATTTTGTTTTGTCTGATAATTTAAGTGTTGCACCATCTGCGCGCTTGATATTAAACTTTTGAATTTCACTGCGTGAAAACTCCGGCATTTGAAACGATAAAAATTTATCAATACGAATACCGACATTTTCAGAATCTACGATGAAATCACGAACATCAGCCATTATTTATATTCCGTCCAATCTTTACCGCGAATACATTTTGAAATGTCTATTTTAAAATCACGATTACCCACCACAGGGCAAGTTAATATGCCAATTGAACGCGCATCCAATGCTTCTTCGGTGGCATTGCGGTATGAAAAAGAAATTGTTTCTGGGGCATGGACACAAACAAGACGCAAATGTCCGCTCATTTTTCCAGTTGGCGATAACCAAACACGAACACTATCTGCTTCGCCATAACAAGGAAACGCATCAAGATAATATAACACCAAACCTTCTTTGACCAAGAATCTACTGGTTCCAGTGATTTCACCACGGTACTGCTGCCATGGCAATCCAGTCACAGCAGACCAATCAACACTGGTTGAAAACAAACTGACACGCGGTTGTGGCGCCGGTGGTGTATCGGCTGCAAACGCAGAAAAACTTATCAAAGTCAAAAATAATGCTAATAATTTTTTCATTTTGATTCCTTTAATTCCACAGACAATCTTTTTACATGTGTCGGGTCAACTGATAACATATGGTTAAATGTCACTGTTGTTTTTGCCTCTAACAATGTGGATGGTGGGACAAATGCCTGACGCGACAAAACATTATCATGTTCATCGTATGAAATAATTACTATGTTCGGTAATCCATATATATCATTCGTAGTATTTGTAATATCCCCAGACACAAAAATCCGATTATTACCATTTTCATCTGTCACGATATGGATATTTTTTTCGTCTATCTTTGTCACAAGCGGTTTATTCTTTGGTCCATTTGAAATATTCAAAACAACCACCAAACAAAATACACATGCCGCGATAAAAGCACAAATCGCCGCAATCAATTTCATTGTAGCATTTTGACGAAATGGTACATGTGGTGTCCAAACATGCCCGCACACAGCGCATCTTACCGGTGTGTTTGGTATTTTATCCAATGTATATTCTGTTTTACAAAAATCACAAATTATTTTCATACATTTATCCTTTGATATTTCTTATACCATAAATTATTTCAAATTCAACACTTCATATTTAGCACGAATTTGTTCCCCCATACTGTTTATGGCATTTATATAATCTCCGACTGTGGCATTGACATTTGCGACGACACCGCTAAATATCGTTGTCGCAGATGTACCTGGCACAGATTCTAACCTTATGATTTGTGATGCCATACGATACAATTCTGGGAAATTAACATCTGCAAAACGCGCTTTTTTACTGGATGTGTCCCAATAATACGAAGAATCTTTGGAATCTTGGATTTTACCAGTAATTATCAATTTTGGTGTCACAGATCCAGTATAACCAACAGAAACATAAGATGCAGTTATATGTCCCAATATCAAATCCATATCGCCAATAATTTGTAAAGTTGATGATTTTCCCGAAGTTGATGTCACCGAAAAACCACTTAGTGTCAAATTGTTCACATATAAATCATTTGTATAAAACGATGAAAATTTTCCTGAATCAGCCAAAGTCAATACCCCGCCCACATTCAAAGTCCTTGAATCAGATGTAAATGCACCATTTACAACTGCTGTATTTGAAGCAAATATAGCATCGACACTTGCACGATTTGAAAACATCAAAGAATCTGTCACGACCTGACTGATTTTTAATTTTTCTTCAAATTGCGCTTTGGATGCATTTAAAAATTTTACTTTGGTTATATCATGTCCATCCAGATTCAACGGGGACTGCATTGTTGCATCACTTTCATTTTCAGAAGGAAGTCGCCATAAATATTCTGTATTCCCACGCATAGTTGATGTCATTCCAACCAAACCTTTGGTATCTGTGATACCAAAATCATTTGTATTACCGTGAAACGCGCCAAAACCACCATATGTCATATCACCTTCGATAAAGCCAAATTGCCCGCCGCCCAAACTTACTATTTCACGTGTTCTAAGTGGGGTAATTTCATTGTTTGATAAAATAATAACACCCTGTAATATCGATTTATCACTTTTATCAGCAGTTTTCAAAACACGCAACTGGTAATCATCACTATGATTTTCAGCAATATATTCCGGCAAACCATAATTTACCAAATCACTTATCTTTACACGGGATATATTTTTACCCTTTGGTTTCATCAGTTCTGTTTTGTTTTCAACAATATATCTTTCCAGCGCAGTTTGGACATTTTCCATCTGTTTTGTTATCGCAACATTTTTTGCACGTGTCACTGCAGTTTGTTGATATCTGAACACAAATGGAATAATTATCGCAGCCAATGCTATGGTCATCATCAACTCAACCAGCATTCCACCATGCTGAGATTTATACCAAATAAAAGAACACCTTTTTTTTAACATTATTTATTCTGCCAATTTTTTTGCATTATTTTTTTGAATTCGCTTGCATCAGGCACAGACGGTATAGTCGCACGCGTCAATATGAATTTCGCAAATGATGGCGGTGTTGTTGTAGGAAATAACCATGACCCTATTCTTAATGGCGCATCCCCTGTTAAAAGCAATTCCCCCGAAACTGTTATGCCAAAGTTTTCAAAAAACACCATATCTGTTGCAGATAAATAAGGTGTTAATAATTTACCCATAGATATACCACCAAAACCGCTGATTCTTTGCGCACTTGTAGATTTCAAAATTAAATTATTAGACACATTTAACGAATTTCCAATTGTTGCCCTGTCAACAACCAATCTACCATTAGTGGTATATTTATCCCCATTTAGCATATCTGCGCGTATCATTTTGAATCCGTTTGTATCACCTGTCACACGCATAGAACCAACCGCCATATTCATAGAATTCATATTTGCACCCGAAGAAAAATACACATTGTTCGCATCAATAACATCCGCATTTAAAAACACTGCATCAACATCCGTTATTCTTGCGGAATCACCATCAATTGTACTGACATTAAAAATATTATAATTATTCAAGTGCAAATCACGATTCATTTGGTTTAAATTATCTTCACCCATTGTGCCACGATGTAAAAATTTTGATTTATCAGCACCTTCGAAATCACGAGATATTTTATAAATCAAATCACCAACATAAAAATCTTCTGGGGCAGACACAGCCCAACTTTGCGAATACGCAATTCCATCTTCGCGAACCACAGCAGCATCTTCACCAATTTGTTTCGCAATATTTGCAACCCGATAATCAGACAACCCCGTATCAAAAGCCAAATAAACATCAGTAATCTCCGCACCATTTACTTTGTACTTATCAATAAAACCACTGTGTGCCATCGGGGCAATTTCTGCGATTTGTTCTTCGGTCATTTTTATTTCAACCGTATCATCCCACTGTGGCTGATTTATGCGTAAGAAATTTATAACATCACCACGCACAGCAACTATGCGATTTGCAGTTGCGATGTCAGCAGATTCGTGTGACATATCTATGATTTGATTATACAAAAATGGAGATACAACCACAACAATAGCGACAGCCAAAACAACCTCTGTCATCGTGGCACCACGTTGAGCAACATTATCAATACGATTAAAATGTCTTTTATAAACAGTCATTTCTGCCACTTTCCAAACATTGTTTTACATCTATTCTTGATTCTAATCTTTGCCAAAAAACATACTGACAAATAATATTTTGTGCCAAAGATTTGCTGTTATAAGTTTCACCGATATCGGTTATAATATCTTTACAAGAAACCGTTTTTCCATCCGTATCTTTTGCATTTGCAATAATATCAAAGGAATCATTATTGATTGTATCTATATACGCATCTGGCAACAAAGATGTTCCCGCAGGCCTTATATCAATCAACAAGGGACCACTTTGCCCGTTCAACAATCCGTACGAAGTTTGATCGCGCAACGATATATTTGTTGCGTATATATTTTTAACTTCTATTCCCATTTTTGTGTTATAAGATAAACTATCTGAATCTATGTAAACATCTTGCCCACGCGATGCATCAATATAAGAAGCGATATCCAATCTATCTGTCACAAAACTGAAATTATCGGCACGCACAGAACCATGAACACGCCAATCAGACGGACCGGTAAACCCTGTTTTACCCTCTGCCATGGAAAATTCATAGACGGCCGCAGAATTAGATTCAAACCCCCCAGCCGTTCCGAATTTAGAAATCGTTCGCAAAGATAAATCACTGACATTTAACTCACCACGCAACAAAGATAATGCCGCCCCACCGTCTGCACTTTGAAAAACTGTTCTGTTCGCATACAAATCAGATATCTTGTTTTTACCATCCCTGGTTGATTCTACACCATAAAGAACCAATGTGGTAAATTGCCCTGTTTCAAAAACACCATTTCGCGCAAATAAAACCCCAACCCGATCCAAAGAATTATTATTCATATCCAGTTCCGCCAAAAAGCCAACATTTTCGTCTGTTTCTTTCTTGGATACAATGTCAGAATACATAGTATCAATTGGTATGTTTACTTCAATACCAGAACCAGTTAATATGGCATAAAAACCGATTCTGTGTGCCAATTCTGCCATTTGTATTTTTGATAAATTACCACCTTCGACCTTAACATATCCACGGATACCGTCTTGATTTTTATCAATAACCAAAGATAATTTCTGTTTAAAGTTTGTTTCTGGAACAAAGCCCAATGGCAAACCATAATGTTCCAAAACATCAACAAAATTATTTCCAGACAGTTCTTGTTTTTTATACGGTAAATTATTTTTTTCTTCGCTGATATATATTCGCGCAGCATTATATGCAGTTTCTATTTGTTCTGAAGCAGTGTACATTTGGGATGCAAAATCTCTGGACGATAATTTATTTGCAAAAAAAGGCATAAACGCAAAGACAAGTGTCAATGCCAACAATGCCTGTAACAAGAAATTACCGCGTTGATTTTTCAAATAAAATCGCCCTCCTACACCGATAAGCATAGCAACTGAAAAAAATTATTGCAATCAGTTTTAAGATGTTATATTATAAAAACTGTTGAGATGTTAAGTGATGATAAAATTACCACTTGATTGAAAAAGAAGTATTTCCATAAAAAAAGAAAAGAAAATGGCTACTAAAAAAAATCAAACCCCTGTGGGACAGATGATTCAGCGCTGTCATAAATGGCGTCAGAAAAGAAAACAATACATTGACCAGGCGCGTCAAACAAGTGATGAAATAGAACGCGAACGTTTGTTGCAGGCTGCGGAACATTACTGTCGTATCGCGAACGAAGAACAAATCAAAATTGATTCTTTGCGTGATCCAAAAGACAAAAATGCTGGGGTCGAAGAAATTGCGGAAAACACCGAAAATTCAGAAGCAAGTGATTCATCTGAAGAAGAAGAAATTGGCTTTCCTGATTTCATTACAAATTTAAAATAAAAATTAATTGTTTTTTAATTGAAATCGTATATTTATTTGCTATGCTTTTCGCATAAGGAAGCATCATGGAAAGTAACTATACTGTTTTAGCGCGCAAATACCGCAGTCAAAATTTTGAAACCCTGATTGGTCAGGATGTTTTGGTTAAAACATTGACTACTGCAATCAATACTGGGCGCATCGCACACGCATATATTTTTACAGGTATTCGCGGGACTGGAAAAACAAGTACCGCTCGTATTTTAGCCAAAGCATTAAATTGTTTATCTTCGGAAACAGCCACATCAAAACCATGTGGCGTGTGTGAAAATTGTCGTGCGATTGCTGCGGGTCAGCATATTGATGTTATGGAAATTGATGCGGCTTCGCATACTGGGGTTGATAATATGCGTGAAATCTTGGACGCAGCACTTTATCGCCCAACAAATGCCCGGTACAAGGTTTATATTATTGACGAAGTTCATATGTTATCCACCAGTGCTTTTAACGCGTTATTAAAAACATTGGAAGAACCGCCAGCACATGTAATTTTCATATTGGCAACAACTGAAATAAGAAAGGTTCCGGTTACAATATTATCCCGCTGTCAACGATTTGATTTGGCGCGCGTTCCGGTTGAAACATTAAAAAAGCATTTTGCATGGGTTGCAGAACAAGAAAAAATCACTTTATCAGATGAAGCAAATGAATTATTGGCACGCGCGGCTGATGGTTCTGTGCGTGACGGTTTATCACTTTTGGACCAGGCGATTGCACAAACAGGCGGACGCGTTGACGAGGGTGCGGTTCTTGATATGTTAAAACGCACTGACCGTGGCACAGTTGTTAATTTCATGAAAACGGTTTTGTCTGGCGATACAAGTGCAGCATTAAATAAATTGGATGAAATTTATGCCAATGGCGCAGATTTAACAATGTTGCTTAATGACATGATGGAATGGACACATTGGGCAACACGGATGTATCCATCGCTTCGATTACAGGACGCATCATCTTCGCCATATACTGCGGACCAACGCGAAACGATAAAGAAAATAAACGAAACGATATCTTTGAATACACTTTCCCGCATATGGCAGGTTATGGTTGCTGCTGTTCCTGAATTACAGGCATCCAGCAATCAAAAACAATGTTTTGATATGTTAATTATCCGATTGATGCATATTGCAGATATGCCGTCTATCCCAGAATTGTTAAAACAAAATTCTGTGGAATCTGAAAAAAAATCAGAAACAACGAAACCTGTTGTCAAAGAACAATCAAAATATATTGATATAAAAAGCGCGACTGAATTGGTTAATGCATTGCAAAACGCGCGTGAATTATTGCTTTATTCGTATGTAAGTTCTAATTTGGAAATTCTTGAATTTGGCGAAAACAAAATAAAATATTTCGACAGACAAAATGACAAGAATTTTTTACAAAAACTAACATTATGGTTAAAAGATAATACTGGTAAAAATTGGACACTGGAAATCACAACAGAAGATCCACATCAACAAACAATTTCTGAACACAATAAATCTGAAATCGTTGCTGACCCGATGGTGGCTGATGCAATGAATTTATTCGAAGGTGCAGAAATAGTCAGTGTATCTAAATAATAATCAAAGGGTAAAACAGATGAGAGAGCAACTTGGACGTTCACTAATCGAAATCATCGGTGTCTTGGCAATTGGTGCAATTATGATATCTGCAACATACAGCATGTATCATTCAACAAATGAAAAACAAAAGCGACTTATTGCCAGCGAAGAATTAAAAGACATCGCACAAAAAACGCATATTTTATTGAATCATTCTGGATACAAAAATGTATCCGTTGATTATCTGGTCGAAGCGGATGTTATCAAAAATGACCGTGCGCCTGCGGGTGGGAACGGTTGGTCTGTGACAAGTAATTTTGATGGCACAGAATTTTCAATTAATTTGGTTGATTTGTCTTTTGAAGAATGTGCGTATTTTACAACAAAAAAATTTAATTGGGCAACGCATTTGGTGGTTAACGGGTATGATTCTGCTGACTCTTCATATTGTCTTAAAACAGGTGGCAACATTATATCATTCTTTGCGGAATAAAACATGAAAATAAAACAAATAATTTTTATTGCTTTTTCAATTATGTTGTCTGGATGTATTCAATATCACAGCCCAGACAGAAACACATGGAATCAATATTTGTATGGTGCATCATTTATGGATATGACCGAATCCGCCAAGACCGCTAAATTGCCTGTATACATGGGACACGGTGGCAAGGTTATTACTCAAAGCGGTAAATTATCTGGCAAAATGCAATACGGTGATAAAAACAATATAGATAATGCTGTGCTGGTTAATTACATGACGAATCTGGAATATGAATTATACGATGCTTTGCGCAAACCAGGATTATCTGTTCAGCGCGCAGGAACAGATGTTGTTGTTATATTGGTGCGTGATGCGATTATGAAACCAGATGTTGCAGATATATCTGTTGATGGCGCAGACACATTAAAAACTATTTCAAAAATATTAAACAAATATAATGCGACTTTCTTTGAAATCGCTGGATACACAGATTCTATAAAAGATAAAAATGCAGCATACGCATTATCACTGGACATGGCAGAACGCGTTGGTGTTTATTTTGCAGAGCATAATGTTTCCACATCGCGTATGTTTATTGTTGGACGTGGTGCTGCGCGGCCAATCGCCGCCCAAGATGATACGGGGCGATTAATGAATCGTCGCGTGGAAATAAGATTAAGCCCCGCCAGATAACAATTGATTTTTTATACGAATATTGCTATATTCCAATCAGTTAACCAATAAAACAAAGGAAGTAAAAAATGGCACAAACAAAAGAATTGAATCCAGCATTAAAAAAATATTCAAAAATGGGCATTATTGCGGCGGCTGTTATCGTTGTTGCATTACTTGGCATCTGGGGGCTCGGCGCGATGAAGCGTGGTGTTGATACACAAACCGCGATAAAGGAAGTGACCGAAACCGCTGTCACTGGTGCAGATTTGCGTATCGCAGTGGTCAGTATGGACAAAATCCAAACCGAAGCGACTGTATTGGAAGATTTGCACAAACAACGCGCAAGTTTGGAAAGTAAATTGAAATCAAAACTGGAAAAAGAACAAAAAGCAATTGAAAAAGAAAAAGCAGACATCGAAAAATCCCAAGATGTTTTGTCCCAAGATGCTTTGCAAAGACGCGTTGTCGATTATCAAAAACGCGTAAATCAATTCCAACGCGATTTGTCTGAAAATGCCCAGGCGATTGAATCTGCGTATCAAGAGGCATTGAACACAATTCAAAAGAAACACCTGGACCCAATTATCGAAGCGATTATTGCCAAGAAAAAATTAGATTTGGTAATTGATGGTCGTATGGCACGCACAGGCGCGAACACAAATGGTTTGGATATCACAGACGAAGTGGTCAAGGCATTAAATAAAAAGATTTCATCTGTCAAAATGTCCACACCAAAAGGTTTATAAACCAACGATTAAAAAACACCGGCAAATGCCGGTGTTTTTTTAGTTCCCCTCTATGGAGGGGTGGCGCGAAGCGACGGGGTGGTTTACATAAAAACGAATTATCTGACCCCCTCCCCGGCTCCGCCGGTACTCCTCCAACGGAGGAGAACTGTTTTTATCCCCCGCCCCAGGCGGGGAATTTTGCCACCATCATGATATAAAAGTTTTCCCAACGGGGGATAAGGAATTTACAATTGTGCCTTGACTTCTTGGACCTCGTAACATTCCACGCGATCGCCCTCTTTAAGGTCGTTATATTTATCAAAACTCATACCGAATTCAACACCCGCACCAGATACTTCGTTAACTTCGTTCTTTTCGCGGCGCAATTCACCAATTTTACCGTCATAAATCACGACATTGTTGCGCAACAAACGAACGAACGCAGATTTTTTAATTGTGCCTTCGCTGACACGGCAACCTGCAACCTTGGTCCCTTTACCCACAGTAAACAGCGCAATAACATCTGCATAACCGATAAATGTTTCGCGTTTTTCTGGCGCCAATTTTCCAGACAATATTTCTTTGATTTCATCAGTAATACGATAAACGACACTGTGATATCTTATATCAACACCGTTATTGCGCGCCATGTCACGCACCGCAGAATCAGCGCGCACATTAAACGCAATTATAACTGCGCCAGATGCCGTTGCCAATCTTATATCGCCTTCGGTAATTTGACCAACACCAGCAGATAATAATTCTACACCCGCCTTTTCCGAATTAAACCCACGCAACATATCAGAAATTGCTTCGACAGAACCTTGGACATCCGCGCGCAAAATAATTGGCAAAGTCAATTTTTTCGTTTCGTCGCGTTTTGCAAATAGTTCTTCGAGTGAAGAACGTTTAACAGCATTTGCTTTATCTTTTGCTTTTTGAACACGATAAGCCGCAACTTCACGGGTTTGTGCTTCGGTCTCCATCACATGCAACTCATCACCCGCAGATGGGACAGATTCCAATCCCAAAACCATCGCTGGTTGACCTGGCTTTACACTTTTCACGCGAACACCGCTTGAATTAATAAGACCACGCACGCGTCCAAATGTTTCGCCAACCACAAACACATCACCCACAGATAAAGTTCCTTGGCGGACCAAAATTGTAGCAACCGCACCAAGACCTTTTTCCATTTTCGCTTCGACCACATAGGCAGAAGCCAACATATCTGGGTCCGCTTTTAAATCCATAATTTCTGCTTGTAATAAAATTGCGTCTTCTAACTTGTCCAAGCCCATTTTGGTTTTCGCAGATATTTCAACACATTGAACATCACCACCCATTTCTTCGACTTGAACTTCTTGTTGAAGAAGGTCTGTTTTGACACGCATTGGGTCTGCCTCTGGTAAATCGCATTTGTTGATTGCGACAATAAATGGAACCTTGGCCGCACGAATGTGATTTATTGCCTCTATTGTTTGTGGCATAATTGAATCATTAGCCGCAACAACCAAAACAACAATGTCTGCAATTTGCGCACCACGCGCACGCATTGCTGTAAATGTTTCGTGACCCGGTGTATCCAAGAAAGTTATCATCGCACCAGATTTCGTTTTAACCTCATACGAAGAAATATGTTGGGTAATTCCACCTGCTTCACCTGCTGCAACATTGGCATTACGGAAAGCGTCCAGCAGCGAAGTTTTACCATGGTCAACATGTCCCACAACTGTCACAACCGGAGAACGTGGTTGTAATCTTTCTGGGTTTGGTTGCTGTTCCAAAATATCAGCATAAGGTTTCACAACAACGCGTTTAACAGTTGCGCCAAATTCACCTGCAATCAATTCTGCAGTATCTGCATCAATAGATTGATTTTGTGAAGCCATCATCCCCATTTCCATCAATTTTTTGATAACATTACCAACTTTTTCAGCCATCGCCGCCGCCAAATCTTTGACAGTTATTGTATCACCCAAAGTCACAACATGTTCCACTTTTTGTGGCGCAGTAAACACAGCGCGCGCTTTTTCGCGAAATCTTTTTAATGATGCTTCGCTGCGTCTGCGATTTGCACCGCGCAATCCAATTTCATCATCATCGTCATCTTCGCCACCACCGATAACAATATCGTGGATAGAAATTTTACCGCTTTTTTTGAAATCTTTTTTAAAGCGATTTTGTTTACCACCACGAAAACCATTATCATCGTCATCATCATTACGGCGATTATTATGATTTTGCTGTGCAAAATTATTCTTTTTAGATTCGTGGGTATTTTCACGCACGGCAACATTAACAACTTCTTCGGGCGATGGTTGTTCTTCGGCATTTTCGCGTTGAGCAAGTTGTTCTTTGACTGCTTCGTATTCGCGGTTTTCGCGTTCTATTTCTGCCTGACGCGCAGCGCGTGCAGCTTCTTCTTCGGCTTCGCGTTTTTTGCGTTCTTCATCCCGTGCCTTAGCCGCAGCCAACACAGCACGCAATTTTTCATCAGCCGCGCTATGTGTTGGTTCAACTTTTTTAGGTTCTTCGCGTAATTCCTTGCTACCTGGTGCAACAATACGACGACGACGTTCAACAAAGACTGCATCGCCTTTTTTGCTTTGCACTGCATCAATTGTTACTGATTTTCCAAGTGTTAATGTTGCCATATTTTAACCTTTGGTTAATTTATTCTCTTTTATTCTGCATCTTCTTCTTGGACAATGCCATAAGCCAATTCGCGCGCTTTCATAATAACGCGGTCTGCAAGACGCAACGACATATTATCTTCGCCCAAGATTTCAACCAATTCATCAGATGCCAGGTCTGCCAAATCAGACAAAGATTTTATCCCATTTTCGCCAAGTTTCATGATTATTGGACGTTTAATGAAATCAAATTTCAATAAATCATCACTCATACCAATTTTATGACCATTGTCGAAATAATCTTGTTCTATTTTTACCAAATATGCCTTTGCACGATTTTGTAATTCAGATGCCAATTCTGGATTAAATCCTTCGATAGATTCTAATTCAGCACGTTCAACATAGGCAATTTCTTCAATAGTTCTGAAACCTTCTGTGATTAACAATTGAGCAATTGTATCATCAACATCCAACGCAGATGTGAATAATTCTGTCTTTTCTTTGAATTCTTTGGCACGACGTTCTTGTTCTTCGGCTTCACTCATAACATCAATGTTCCAGCCAGTTAATTGGGAAGCCAAACGAACATTTTGTCCACGACGACCGATTGCCAAAGATTGTTGATCTTCGGTCACGACCACAGCCGCAGTATGTGTATCTTCGTCAACGATGATTTTTGCGACCTTAGCCGGTTGCATCGCATTAACAATGAATACCGCTGGGTCTTCGGAATACAAAATAACATCAATTTTTTCACCATGACATTCGTTTATCACAGGTTGAATACGCGTCCCCTTGATACCCACTGTCATCCCAACAGCATCAATCGATGGATCCAAAGTTTCCACTGCGATTTTAGCATGTGACCCCGGTGCGCGTGATACAGATTTAATTTTAATCACACCTTCGTAAATTTCTGGTACTTCCTGAGTAAACAATTTTTCCATAAATAACGGGTGTGTTCTGGTTAAAAAGATTTGTGGACCAGAATTAGAACGCACAACATCCATAATCAAAGCACGAACACGATCCCCCACAGCCAATCTTTCACCTGGGATTAATTCAGTATTTTTAATATAACCTTCGGCTTTGCCATTGATATCAACGAAAACGCTGCCGAATTCAATGCGTTTAACGACACCATTAACAATATCACCGATATTTTCTTTGAATTCTTCGTATTGTCTGCCTTTTTCAGCATCCCGGACACGCGCAGACATAATTTGACGCGCAGTTTGGAAAGCCATACGACCAAATTCAGGTTCTGGCAACATATCTTCAACCACATCGCCAACGACTGGATTACTTGAATATTTTTTTGCCTGTTGCACAGTCAACATTTTATTTGCATCATATTCTTCGCCGACAGATTCAGGTGATTCAATAACATCAAACAATCTTTTCACATGAATTGCACCGTTTTTACGATCTATCTCAGCCACAATATTAAATTCTTCGCCATATTTGTGTTTTGCGATTTTGGCGATGGCGGCTTCCAACGATTCAATAACAGTTTCACGGTCTATCATTTTTTCTTGGGCCAAAGAATCGATGGCCAATAATAAATCCTGACGCGGCATAGATTCAAAAGACATTTGCTTTCTCCTTAATTATTTTTATTGCCTTTTATTTGAAAGAGCGGGGTTTTTCGCTCACTTTGTTCGCGGAACCTTCGGTTTCAACCCCGGACTTTCTTATTGAAAGAGCGGGGTTTTTCAACCCCGCTCTTAAAACTTTTCTTTTAAGAACTTAACCTTATTATGAACCCCGAATCGCCAAAATGCAAGGGAAAAATTGTGATATTAGTATTGTTGCTTGACGGGTGTTAGTTTGGGCTTTATACTTTGTCTTATGAAGATTATTAACAGATATTTTAGGAATCAACTGCTTGGTATATTTGTCATGCTATTGCTTATCCTGGTTGGTGTTGCGTGGATGATGCAAATAATGACTATGATGAAATTTTTACTGACATATGGTGTTGATTTTTCCAGTTTTGTATACCTGACCTCGCTTATGATTCCGTTTATAATTTCTATTATTGTGCCGTTCGTCACTTTCATAACCATAATTTTTATCTATAATAAAATGATTTCTGAAAACGAAGTGACCGTTATGGCAGCATCCGGTTTATCGCCATGGCAGATTGCAAAGCCCGCCATAAAATTCGCTGCTGTTTTGACAATATTACATTTGATTTTGAATATTTGGATTGTGCCAAGTAGTCAATCTTTGTTCTACAGCACACAATGGAATTTGCGTTATGGTTTGGCGCATTTGAAATTACAAGAAGGCGCTTTTACAAAACTGGCGAACGGTTTGGTCGTTTATGTAGACAATGTTTCTGGGAATGATTTGAACCAATTGATGATATCTGATACACGCAAAGAAAAAAATCAGATGATGGTATTTGCAGAACGCGGAAAACTGGTTTCTACGGTTCATGGTCTATCCATCGTGACAAATAATGGTTCATTACAAATGTCTGGGAAAAATGGATTTACAACCGGAACTTTTGACAGTTTGGATATGGATTTAAATTTGGTAGAAAATGACGCAGATATGTCTTTTCGGGTTCGCCGGATTCCAACATCTGTATTATTGGAATCTGTAAATTCGCAAGAAAACATCAGACAACATAAATTGACCTTGGTTGAAATATGTACGCGTTTGATTAATCCGTTCATGAATTTAATTCTGGCGATTGTTTGTACTTTGATTTTGTTAAAAACATCTCTTTTACGCAGGCGCGCTAGTTTTGCACCGGCACTTGCTGTATTGGCAATGGCGATTATCATGGCATCTTATATGTCTGTATCTAATATGGTGGACAGTTTAACCGATGTAGGTCTGGTTGCATTGGGGGTTTTAATTGTATTAGTGGGCTTAGTTGGTTTATTATTAAAAAAATGAAAAAATTTATATCATTTTTTTCAACCTGTCTTTTGCCAACCTTTGCGATGGCTTTGGGTGTCAATATGGACGAGGCAAAAACAATAAAATCTGATGTGATTGAATACAATGTCAAAACAGAAGAAATCAAAGCATCTGGTAATACAGAAATGACGAATGCTTCGGGTCAACGCGTAAAATCAAATAATCTAACTATATCCAAAGATAAAGATAATATTTCTACAAGTGATATAGAATTATGGTTGGGGCAACATGTTTATATTCGCGCGAAAGAAATAAATCGCGATGGCGCAAAAACAGTTGCTAAAAACGCAGAATTTACCGCATGTGATGGTTGTGATGATTATGGTAACGCGTGGGAAATTTTTAGTAAAAAAGTAATTCATGATTCAGACGAAAAAATGTTGTATTTTCATAACGCGTCTTTTTGGATATACAATGATACTTTCCCGATTTTATGGTTGCCGTATTATGAAATGCCAGACCCATCGGTTAAATACAAGACTGGTTTTTTAAACCCCAGTTTTAATTCTACAAATGATATGGGATTGCAAATCAATATACCTTTTTATATAAACTTTTCAAATACGCACGATTTAACGACTACTTTTTCATATTTGACCAAGGAAAATCCTTTGTTTCAGGCGGAACACAGGTTAAATCTGCGCCACAGCGAATTTAGAACCAAGGGCTCGTTTACCCATAACAAAGCGGGTGAAAATCGTTGGCACATTTACAACAATGATAAAATAGAACTGGGTGAAAATGCGCGTGCTTATGTTTATATTGCACGAACATCTGATAAAACATATTTACAGAAATATGATTTTTATGATTACCAACCATACCTTGATTCTGGTGCAAAATTGGAATTATTCGGACAAACAAGTTATGTTGTTGCAGACACACATATATTCCAAGAACTTCGTCAAGCACACGGGACACAACATTCTGTTTCTGGCAATATATTGCCTAATATTCGTGGGACATATCAAACCGACCCATTTTTCAAAGAAACTTATCTTTCTTTATCAGGGGATATTTTGGGTGTATCTGGTGATGATGCGAACAGTCAACGCGTTATTGGTGAAGCACGCGTAATTTCTCCGTGGACACTATGGGGTGGAAACCGTCTTACTGCCAGTGTTGCTGCGCGTTATGATATTTATAATTTTTACAAAACATCTGTATATGAAGATGGTCAACAAAAAGATTCTTTTTCTGGGATAAAATCACGATTCTTGCCAAATGGTTATGTTGAATGGGGATTGCCGTTATATAGTGTAAAAAACACATGGACCTATATTATCGAACCGCGTGCGCGTTTAACAATTATGGAACACACAAACAAAGATTCTGTATTTGCGGTAAACAATGATTCTGCAGGACGTTTTTTATCTGACACGACATTGTTTTCAGACAACAGATTTGCCGGTCTTGATGTCTGGGAAAATGGTAATTTTATTGATTATGGGGCAAGATGGGCCGCGTTTAACGACAATCATAATATCGAAATTTTCTTGGGTCAAACATATGATTTTAACACTGATTCCAAAGATAAAGATTTTAACGACAACGGTTTCAGAAATGGTTTTTCTGATTATGTTGGACGCATTGCTTATTCAAGAAAGTATTTTCAAATCGCCAGCCGTTTTCGTTTCGACCGTGAAGACCTTGGGCTAAGTCATATTGAAAATTCTCTTTATGTCGGAAAAAGTGGATATTATTTAAGTGTTGGACATATCTGGGATACACAACCTATTGATGTGTTTTCAACATCAGACAAAAATACACACGAAGTTTCTGCCGGGGCAGGAATACCTTTGACAGATAGACTTCGTCTTGCGGGTTCTGTAATTTATAATGCTTATGACCATTTGGTTCAAAGACATTCTGCTGGGATTTATTATGAACATCCATGTTATCATTTTTCACTTGAATACCGTCGTGATAATACTATTAAATATGAATACACTGGAAATACTACTTACAGATTTAAATTCGGTATGAGCATTGACGGCAAACACTATTAAACAAAGGAAAGGGTAATGAAAAAAATATTTATTATTTTAACAACATTATTTTTTAGCGCTGAATTCGCAAATGGTGCAACTGTGGTTGGTTCTGTTAACGGGAATCCAATAACTGATTCTGATATAACTGCACGCACAGAATTAATGGCGCGTCAGGGTAAAACTTCGACCACAAATCGCAAACAGGCATTTCAAAACATTATTGACGATTATGTAAAGTTAGATTATGCATCCAAATTCAATGTCAAACCAACAGACAAGGATGCAGACAAAGAATTAAAACGGATGAATTTGGGTGAACTAAGTCCAACCACGCGTTCTATGGCGCGCCTTGCGGTGCGTGCAGATATCGCATGGCAGGTTATGGTTGCAAAAACAATCATCCCAACAATCGAAGTTTCTAAATCTGATATTGCCGAAGAAAAATCTGCAATCGCACGCGAACACGGATTACCAATAGAGATGACTTTGATTCGCCTTACTGATGTTCCAGAAGAAATTGCACAAAAACTTACCAAACCAAAAAGTTGTGATGCAGCAGAAAAAATGGTTGAAGATTTGGGTGGTTATCCACAAAAAATAACCGCTATGCAATATGAACTTGCACCAGAAATGCGCGAAAGAATTTCCAAATTGCCATTGCTTACCTGGTCATCTGTCCAAGACGGTTCTGTTGTTTTGGTTTGTAGTGAAAAGAAAGGCACGGAATATAAAAATCTGGACAGTATAATAAAACAAAACGCAGAATTTAAAAAGGCATCAACTGTCGCAGACCAACAATTAAAACAATTGCGCCGTAAAGCGGTTATTATAATCAATGATGACAGATATAAATTATGAAAACAGTTTTATTTAATTTAAACGATTCTGAACTTGAAAAATTCGTGTTGGATTTATCACTGCCGCGATTTCGTGCCAAACAAATTCGCGAATGGTTGAATCGTGGTGCACCTGATTTTAGTGTTATGAAAAATCTGCCCGAAGATTTACGAAAAAAATTAAATGATGTAGCGGAAACTTTACCGGTTAGGGTTGTCAAAAAACTGAAAAGCAGTGATAATCAAACAACTAAATTTTTATTAGAATTAAACGATTGCGAACAAATAGAATGTGTTTTAATGCGAACAACTTATGGCAACAGTGTCTGTGTTTCTTCCCAGGCGGGATGCGCAATGGGATGTAAATTTTGTGCTTCGACCCTGCTCGGGCTTAAACGCAATTTAACTGTGAACGAAATGTTTGCACAAATTTTGGTCGCCGTGTGGGAACTGCGTGGTGATAGATTACGCGACATTCAACCAAACGGCGACCCAAATAATAACGATGTTTCTCATATAGTTGTTATGGGGACCGGTGAACCTTTACAAAATACAGAAAATGTTATTGGATTTCTGGAACGCGCAAATAGTGAATTAAATATATCGTGGCGGCGAATAACGGTGTCTACTTGTGGAATCGTTCCCGGAATAAACGAATTAAACAAATGGGGACGACCGATAAATCTGGCGATATCTTTACATGCACCAACTGATGAATTGCGCAGCAAAATTATGCCAATAAACAACAAATACAAAATCCGGGAAGTTTTGGATGCCGCATTCGCGTTTTCTGACACGCACAATCGCCAATTGATGATTGAATATATATTATTGGGACAAAAAGATGAAAACGGCTCTGTTGTGCCATTTAACGCGTCAAATGAGCATGCTGAAAAACTGATAGAACTATTACACGGTCATAATGTTATGGTAAACCTGATTCCATGGAACAGTGTCGATGAACGCAATTTTGCATCGCTTTCTGGAAATGCGGTGCATCGATTCCAAGATATTTTAATAAAAAACGGTATACACACCAGAATAAGGCGAGAGAGAGGAGCAGACATTGGTTCTGCTTGTGGGCAATTAAGATTAAAAAATGCAAAGAAAAAAGGATAAACAATGAATCTTCGATATATAACCTGCTCTGACCCGCGTGAACATAATTCGATTAAATCAATTATTGAATTGGCAAAAATGCCACATGCAGAAATAGCTGTTCAATGTCATCCGTCAAAAATGTCGCCAGGTATGCCACGCAATGTATGGTTCGAAAATTTATTAAAAGAAGTTGTTCAATTACCGCGTATGAATTTGGCAATACATATAAACAGCGAATGGGCAAACGATATATGTGTAAATGGGAATATTCCATATCCTTTATCTGCTTGGTTTAAAGTGGGAAACAAACACGAAAAACCAGTTATTCAACGCGTTCAATTAAATATGCCGAAAGAAACTGCGGATAACATAAATATAAAGTATGTGGCAAAAATAATTCACTTGTATGACGATAAAGAATTTATATTTCAATATAATGACAAAACAAAGGCAGCCATTCAAAAATTACATGATGCGGGAATTAAGTTCTCGCTTTTGTTTGATGCCAGTGGCGGAAATGGTATTGCGCCAAAATCTTGGGAAAAGCCGATATATGAATCACACCCAATGGGATACAGTGGCGGTATGTCTGCGGAAAATGTTATTGGAAATTTACGCAAGATAAATACACTTGTTCCAAAAGACGATGCCATCTGGATAGATGCCGAAGGCAAATTGAAATCAAACGATTTATTTGAAGAAAAAGCAAAATTCGATGTTGACCTTGCGCGCGCTTACATCACCCGCGCAAATATGTGGGCAAAAGAAAAACAGAGATAAAAACACCCGCCATCACACTTTGCCAAGGATTCGTGTGACAAGTACGACGGGTTTGGTTACATTAGTTTTGTACACATTGGGCCAGAACATACCTTTCTGTATATTCCCAAACGTCATCTGGGTTTAATTTTGGTGTGTTATTATAATCATTCCCCCACGCATTATCATCTGGATAATCTCCGAACAAACCTTCTATTTCATCACATTTTGAAGTAAATTCGTTCATTGCATAATATATACTATCATACAAATCTTGTGGTAATTGGTCGATATTATAACCACTTACATAAATTTTGGCACCTAACGAAGCAGGCGTAGCATTAATTGCAGCGATATCGCGTCGAACCAAATTTCTTAAACTGTTTGTATCATCAGATGTTTTCGAAATTTCTACATTTTTGTTATTGTCGATGGGGGGGGTAGAACCTGACCCCGAAACCACACTATTTTGCCCATCATTGGTTGCAACAGGATTCCATGTATATGAATTGTTATTGGGTGAGATAACACCTGTTAATTCTGACCCAGCAATATTCGGTTGAACAGCAATAACTTCTACCCTTATGCAAGAACCTTTATCTCTTGAAGGTTTCTGATCTGAACATACACATATTCCGTTTTCATTTATAGTTCCACCAGTTGTTGAACAATTTGTTTCGTATAAATTTCTTGCTTCTTCTTCTGCCTTTTTCTGGGCGGCAGCGGCGGCTTCTTCTGCCTCTTTCGCTTTTTTGATTTCTGCTTCTTTTTCGGCGATATCTTTATTTACTTTTTCCAGTTCGTTTTTTTTGGATTTGATACCAGATTCATATTCATCAAGTTTTTTTGCCTCTGCTACATTGCCGGCAACACCAACCGCGGTCAATCCAATCGTGGAAAGTCCGGCGATTTTTAACCCATTTGTCGCACCCATACATTTTTCCAATTCTTCCATTTTGCGTTGTTTTTCACGAACTAATTGTGTATAGCGCGCCCCACCCCCAAAACAAATATTTGGCGCAATCGCAATCATTAAACCCAACAAAAAATATTTTTTCATATCCAATACCCCGATTTAAGGTTATTTATTTTGTAATTCTTTCAATTCGTCTTTTTTATCTTTTACATTTTGTTTTGCTGTTTCGTATTCGCCTTTCTTTTCACTTATCTTCACACCCTGAACCGCAGCAGCAGTCCCGGTTGCAACAACACCAGCCGCACCAATCACAGTCGCGGCAATCCAGCCCTTTTTCTGTTTTTTACATTTGGCGATTTCTTCGTCCAGAATTCGAATATCGTTTTCAAGTGTCGCGATATCTGCCGCTTCATCTGCGCCGACTTCTTCGCCCTTGGTCGCAACCATTTGTTCTTCGAAACGTTCAGCGGTGCTGTTTTTAATTTTTACCGCAGAATACGCATCACACATAAATGAAAATACACAAATTACGGGTATAATATATTTCATAATCTGGCCCCCCCTGTTATTTTATACGACAATTGTATCATATTTTGCCCCGGGAAAAAAGTTTTTTTCCACCTGGGGCGGGGAATTTTTTAATATCACAACACAAAAATTAAAACCGGGAAAAACCCGGTTTGAAAAATTCTGGTGGACGTTAAGAGACTTGAACTCCTGACCCTCTGCGTGTAAAGCAGATGCTCTAGCCAACTGAGCTAAACGTCCAGAAAGCGATACCTATGTTATCGTATTTTTTCAAATTGTCCAGTGTTTTTTATTCTGACAATCCGCTGGTTATTGCAGACATCGTTTTATCAATTAACGCATCTGCCTTTTGTTTCGCATCTTTATACGCGTCAAACACCATCTTGGACAATACTTCTGCGCCCTGCCCCAGCGCACTTGGCTTTATATCCACAGAAACAATATCGTATTTCCCGGTCATATCAATAACAACAGCGCCATCGCCTGCGATTCCTTTGACATGTTGAAGCGCCAAAGCATCTTGGGCGGCGGATATTTTCATCTGTAAATTTTGGGCGTTCGCCATCAATTCTTCCATATCCATTTGTTTATCCTTTTGAAAAAATATCGGGTGAAAAAATCACCCGATTTTTTGTTTTATTTTTTGATTTCTTTACCAGTTTTTTGATCGATACCAACCATAGACAAACGGGTTTTACCGCGTTTATCAACACCCAAATAACGAACAAAAACTTTGTCGCCTTCTTTCAGTTTGGCATCTTCAATTTTCGCCAATCTTTCCCCGGTGATTTCAGAAATATGAACCAAAGATTCAAAGTTCTTCATAATTTTTACGAACAAACCAAAATCTTTGATACCAGAAACGACACCTTCATAGATTTCGCCAACTTCTGGTTCTGCGACAATTTCTTTGATGCGTGCGATAGCATTGTCTGCATCTTCCTTGGAAGTCGCCATGATTTTAATAGAGCCATCGTCTTCTAATTCAATCTGGGTATTTGTGTCGCGTGTTAATGCCTGGATGACAGAGCCCCCCTTGCCAATAACTTCGCGTACCTTGTCTGGATTGATTTTCATCGCGTAACTTTGCGGGGCATATTCAGACACTGATTTTCTTGGTGTCTTAATTGCCTTTTCAATCTTGCCCAAAATGTGCATACGACCGTCTTTGGCCTGGGCCAATGCATGTTCCATGATTTCAAAAGTAATAGATGTGATTTTGATATCCATTTGCAAAGCAGTGATACCTTTGTCTGTTCCGGTTACTTTGAAATCCATATCACCAAGATGGTCTTCATCGCCCAAGATATCGGTCAAAATTGCATATTCTTTACCTTCTTTAATCAATCCCATTGCGATACCAGCAACAGGTCTTTTCATTGGGACACCACCGTCCATCAAAGCCAATGTAGCGCCACATGTTGTCGCCATTGACGAAGAACCATTAGATTCCAAAATATCAGAACATACACGGATAACATAATCAAACTGTTCACGACTTGGAATCATTGGATGAATCGCGCGCCATGCCAAATTTCCGTGTCCCAGTTCACGACGACCAGGGGCTTTTAATCCCTTGGCTTCGCCAACAGAAAATCCAGGGAAATTATAGTTCAAAATGAAATCGCGTTCACTATCGCCATCCAATGCTTCGATTGGCAGTGCATCTTTGCCACCACCAAGTGTCAATGATACCAATGCCTGGGTTTCACCGCGTGTAAACAATGCAGACCCATGTGCGCGTGGCAAAACACCCAATTCGATTTCAATTGGACGAACCGTCTTTGTATCACGACCATCAATACGCGGCTTACCCGCCAAAATATTTCCACGCATAATACGCGCAGTTATATTTTCAACAATTTCATCTGCCCATGATTCCAATGTTGATGTCGCAGTTGTGGTTTCTGGAAATAATTCTGGGATACGCGCTTTGGCCTTGGCATGAATTTCCGCCAAAGTATCAAGACGAACCAATTTTTCCTTAATCAAAAGCGCATCTGTGATTTCATTTGCAAATTGTTCAAAATCTTTTTCCATAACGATGTATTCTTCGCTGTTTGTAGGAACTTCCCAACGTTCTTTGCCTGCTTTTTCTACAAATTCGTTAATTGCGGCAATCACAGTTTGTTGTTGGTCAAAGCCAAATTTCACAGCCCCCAATGTAGTTGCTTCGTCTAATTCGCCGATTTCAGATTCAACCATCAAAACGCCATCTTTGGTCGCAGCAACAACCAAATCCATTTCGGAATCTTCAACTTCTTTTTTTGATGGATTTAAAACATATTGACCGTCCCGATATCCGACACGCGCAGCGCCAATTGGTCCCTGGAAAGGAACACCAGAAATCGCCAATGCAGCACTGGACGCAATCATCGCCAAAATATCAGGTTGATTTTTTCTATCATAAGAAAACACCTGGGCAATAATTTGAACTTTGTTTTTAAATGTTTCTGGGAACAACGGACGTATAGGTCTGTCGATAAGGCGCGCAATCAATGTTTCATTAACACTTGCCTTGCCTTCGCGTCTGTCGCGTGACCCAGGAATACGACCCGCAGATGCGTATTTTTCTTGGTAATCAACAGTCAATGGAAAGAAATCTTGCCCTTCGACCGCAGTCTTTTCGGCGCACACAGTCGCCAACACCATTGTTTCGCCCATTGTCGCCATAACTGCACCAGTTGCCTGTTTTGCATAGCGACCAGTTTCCAAGCGAACAGTTTCATCACCATACTGAAATTCCACAGCAATTGGTTTATTTAAAACATGTTCATCATTTTTTGTTTTTTTAAACATTCCAAACATAATTTTTCTCCGTTTGTTAATTAGTTATCATTTCTTGCGAAGAAAAATTATTCATTTTTGTATTCCGTAAAAAACATAAAATACAAGAAAGAACAATTTCTTCTTCGCTTCGTCAATCGGCAATTATAGAATATTTTTAATTATTTGCAACCAGAAAAAGCCAGTGGAATTTACAATCCCATTTTCTTTTTCATTTCAATCAATACAGGCGTTTCGACATCCAGTGTTTCTGCGCGTTTAACAAGACCTTGCAGGGCAAATATTCCCTCCACAGTTCCGGTAACTTTTTCACCATTTGCGATGGACAAACCTGCCGAAAAATTACGGCTGGTTGGTGATGTTGCGGACAAAAACAAATCACCCACACCACAAAGTAATAAAAATGTCCTGCAATCCGCACCCATTTTTACACCCAATTCTGCGATTTCATCCCATGCACGTGTAAATACCAAAGCCCTGTCGTTTTCCCCCCGGGCTTTTTTGGTCAAAAAGCCGGAAATCAAAGACACGGCATTTTTACCAACACCACAAATTTGTGCGCCAATAATATCATCGCTGTCTTGTAAATAAAGGGTTGATAATGCAAGATGTCCCCCTGCCCTGATCCGTTCATTACCAGCCAATGTAGAACCAGTCGGAACACCTGTTGCCACTTCACGTGCAAATTGTGGACCAGACAATATCCCAAAATCTTTACATTCTGGAATTTCAGCATTTAAAATTTCAGACATAAATTGCCCGCTTTGCGCCTCCATACCCTTGGTGCAAATCAAAATTGGTTGACCATTATAAACATCACGCATTTTTCGCACAGTTTCCCGAAAAAATGCAGCAGGTGTTACAATTAACCAATATTCGCAGGTCTTTAAATCGCGCATATTATCTGTTCGGGTTACATTTTCTGGTTTTTGCAAATCGCTCAACCCATCAAAGATACCATCAAAACCCCAATGAATAACTTTGTTTCCAGATTTTGCGCATGTATAAGCCAACGCGGTTCCCCAAGCACCCGCACCAAAAACACCAACTATCATTTTAACTTCCTTATCTTCTTTTGAACATTTGGCACAACAATCATACAATCATCAGATAAATCAAGTGCCTGATTATAAGCACGCAAAGCCCTTTCTTTATCACCATGCGCACTATACAAATCACCCAAAGTTTCATAAAGCAAAGACATATTGCCACCGCTGCCACTGACCGATTCCAGTATTTCCAGCGCATTATCAATACCTTCCCTTTTTGCGACAACCTGTGCCGCCAAAGTCCATGCATAAACATCAGATGTATTATTTTTTATCAATGCCATCGCATAATTATAAGCATCGTCCAAATTGCGATTCTGTAAAATCCATGCGCGCGCCTGTAAAGACATAATATCTGCGGATATATTTTCGCTGATAATTTTTGTGTCATATAAATCTTCTTGGGCTTTTTTTGCCTCACCAAAAACAAGATATACATACGCACGTTGTTTAAGCAAAAATGCCTGACCTTCTTCTGGCAAATCTTTGTATTTCAATGCACGATTTAACACAGATAACGCGGCACCCTTGTCCCCATTTTTAATGTATTCGCGGACCAGTAATTGAATACCTGGCACAAACAAAGGATTTTCATTAACTATCTTTTTCACAGTTTTAAAATCTTTATCGCGTTCTGCGATATTCAATTGACTAAACAAATACAGTGGACTGGTCTTTTTTATACTATCAAAACAAGTTTTATAATCGCCGGTATTATAAAAATAATACTGACCCAGATAATAATTTATCGCATCCATATTTGCTTCGTTTGATATGGTTTGTGCAAAACGCAAAAACAACAAAGATAAATCTGTGTAAATCATTATCTGGGTATGTGATATACTTTGAATCATGGCGAATACTAAATTATTTTTGTATCCTGCATAATTCGACCAATCTGGGATTTCAGGATAATTCAATATATACATTCCACCCGGTCTTGCTGTAAAATCATCGTGTAATATTTTCATATCTTCTGTCATGCCGTTTTCTTTGTAAAACGACATCAAATAAAGATAATCATTGATATTCATAAAATCAGGATGAACCTTGGCAAATTCTTTGGCAGCCCCATCAATATCATTATTTAATACAGCAATTTGTCCCTTTATAAACGCCTTCCAAGAATCATTCGTTTTCAAAGAATCTATAAATTTCAATACATCTTTGGTTTTGCCCTGTTTAGCGCCGGAAAATATACGCAGTGGTGCCGCCAAAACAGTAGAATCTTTTGCGTGACGATTATACACCGACTTCCAATCATCTTTTTGAATCAAAAACGCATCATAAATTAAGCCGTGAACCAAATCTTTGGAATCTTTGAAATTTGCGGCATTTTCTGGTAATTTCCCATTAAAAAAATCCGCCAAAGTTTGTGTATCTTTAACGACTTTGTTGTCCGCCTTAACACTGCCAGCCATTTGAGCCGCACTGTTAAAATCATTGATTGCCAAAGCATGCTGGGCAGCCAAAAAATTTCCAAAATCCGAATCAAAAACAACATCATCTTGCCCATGACGAGAAAAATTAAAACTTGCTATCTTTTGCCCGACAAAACAAGCGCAAAAGACCAGCACACCTATGATAAAAACATTGATATAAAATTTTTTTATTTCTTTCATAATCGAATATGATAGAATAAATCTTATGAAAATAGAAGAAAAATTTATTGAATATGAAAAACTGTTAAAAGAATGGTCAACAAAAATGAACCTTGTTGCACCCAGCACTTTGACAGATATTCAAAATCGCCATATCAAAGACAGCGCGCAACTGGCAAAATACATTCCAAAAGATGTAAAAATTATTGATTTGGGCAGTGGTGCTGGTTTTCCTGGGGTCGTTCTTGCGATATTAGGATGGAATGTCACCTGCATTGAATCTATCGGTAAAAAGACAAAATTTTTATATGAATTAAAACAAAAACTAGATTTAAAAAATTTAACAATCGTTAACGATAGAATAGAAAATTTTTTATCAAAAACACCGGTAAAGGCCGGGAATTTTATATTCACCGCCCGGGCTTTTGCACCATTAATAAAAATTTTTGATTATACACACAAAACAAATTGCCGGCTTTTTTTACTAAAAGGCCGGGAAATCGAAACTGAAATCACGACCGCAAAAACGCGTTATAAATTTAATTATGAACTTTATAAATCTGAAACTGGTGATGGATATATTGTGTATATTTACAACCTGAAATGATTTTTATTTCATATGAAATAATATCTAACACTTTGTTTTTACACGATTTTTATTTTTATATTGACTATTTTTTATATTTTATATACTGTCTTTTACCAGGAAAGGTATATAAAAATGACAAAAATAATATCATTTGCAAATCAAAAGGGCGGGGTAGGAAAAACCACAACCGCGATAAACATCGCAACATCATTAGCCGCAATAAAAAAACGCGTTCTGCTAATAGATTTAGATTCCCAGGGCAACGCTGGAACCGGATTAGGTTTTGTTCGCGCTGCCCATAAACAAAGTGTATACGGCGTTTTAATGGGGACCGCAACAGCCGCAGAAAACATATTAACAACCGCTGTACCAAACATGCATTTATTGCCGGCATCACAAAAATTGGCGGGCGCAGAACTTGATATGCTTGACCTTGACAAACGCGAATATCGTTTGCGTGATGCATTGGAATCAATAAAGGACAACTATGATTATATACTCATAGATTGTCCGCCAAATCTTGGTATGTTAACTATAAATGCACTGACTGCTTCTGATTATGTTATAATCCCACTACAATGCGAATTTTTCGCATTAGAAGGGGTTCAACATCTTTTATCGACAATAACTGCTATACAACAAAAATGGAATAAAAAATTGGATGTTTTAGGTATGGTTTTGACTATGTACGATAAAAAACTGGGACTGACGCGCGCTGTTGAAGACGATGTCCGCAAAACATTCGGGGACAAAGTTTTCAAAACGGTTGTCCCACGCAATGTCCGTATTTCAGAGGCACCAAGTCATGGAAAACCCGCTCTTTTTTACGATTTCAAATCATCTGGCGCCCAGGCATATCTGCGTGTCGCGACCGAAGTTGTAAATGCATTAGAAAAAAGGATATAAAAATGTCATCAAAATTCTTAGGCAAAGGTTTAGCAGAATTAAATATGGAAATGGGGCAAATACCGGATATTTCTGTTTTAACGGGTACAGAACGCGTTGTTGTGAAACAAATACCTTTGGCACAAATCAGCCCGAATCCCGACCAGCCCCGCAAAGTTTTTAATCAAAAAGAACTGGATGAATTAGCGACTTCTGTTAAAGAAAAAGGGGTCTTGCAGCCAATAATTTTACGCAATGTTAAAAACAAGCCATATTTATATGAAATTGTGGCTGGTGAAAGACGGTTTCGTGCATCACAATTGGCTGGTTTAACCGAAATACCGGCATTGGTAAAAAATCTAGATGATAAAAATGCGGCGGAAATCTCGTTAATAGAAAATGTTCAGCGTGAAAATTTGAACCCTGTCGAAGAAGCAGAAGGTTATGAAAATCTTATGAAAAAATTTCAATATTCTTTGGCGGATGTTTCTAAATTAATCGGCAAATCAGAAAGTTATATAAGGAATTTAATGCGAATCAATTCTTTACCCGATTCGGTTAAAGAATTGATAAAAGAAGGGAAAATATCTGCTTCACACGCACGCACTATCGCGGTTGCAGCTAATCCAGAACAAATGGCACACGATATTATAAATAACAAACTATCTGTGGCAGAAACGCAAAAAAGGGTAAAAAATTCGAATCGCTCTGAACAAAGTCGCGCATTTAACAAAACTACTTTGGACAAAGAATATGTTGCAAAAATAGAATCTAAAATATCAAAACATTTGGATGCTGATGTAAAATTACGCGAAAAACGGGGTGGGGCAGGGCAATTTGTTATATCTTTTGCGAATCGTATTCAAATGGAAGATTTAGTGAATAAATTATCCAAATAAAAAAATTATGTCCCGGCTTTTTTGATATAAAAAATATAAAAAAAACACCGGTAAATGCCGGTGTTTTTTTTAATAACAAAAGTTATATTATTTAACTGTTGTTGTTGCGTTACGGTTATATTTCCAAACATCTTCACCAGTACCACGTACCAATGGACGTTCTTTACCGTAAGAGATTGTAGAGATACGAGAAGCATCTATACCATCATTAACCAACACGCGTTTGGCAGCATTTGCACGACGTGCCCCCAAAGCCAAGTTGTATTCTGTAGAACCACGTTCGTCGCAATTACCAGCGATTTGGATTTTGACATCTTCGTGATTTTTCAAATACATAGATTGTCCCAACAAGTTATCATTTGCTTCGTCCGAGATTTCTGCGGAATTGAAAGCAAAGAATACACGTTGATCATTTAAATCGGTTGGTTCAACAACACTGGAACCGCCGCAAGCCGCAAGCATACCAGCCACACCAGCCAATAAAGCAAAGTTTACTATTTTCATGAAAATACTCCCTTGAGTTTTTGTTGCTCAAGATGTATTGTATACCAATATTATTCAAAAATCAAGGAAAAACTATGGATAAAAGTGCGTTGCAAGATTTAAATTTGTCTGGTGTGCGGTGGGAACTGGCGGAAACACCTGGAAAACCACGATTTTCAAGCAATACCATACAACAAACTTTTCAGGAAAAATCTCATATAAAAGAAAAAATTATTATTGTTCCGCCGATTGCGCCGATAAACCTGGACACTGTAAAATCAATGGTTATGCGTCCCACGGATATCAATTCACTGATTCGTATGGTTGGGGAATTTAATCATCCGCTAAAAAGTGGCGCAACGAATACAGTTTTACCAAACATCGCGACCAATCCTAATGGTTTGGTAATTATTACTGATCTGCCTGGCACAGACGATGATTTATCTGGGCATATTTTATCAGGAAACGCCGGTGAAATGACCGATAAAATGTTAAATGCTGTTGAAATGAATCGTGATACTGTGTCAATTATACCGCTTTTATTTTGGCGCACCCCCGGTGGGCGAAGCCCTTCACGGGAAGAATTAGATTTATCCATACCTTTTGTTAATAAAATGCTTGAAATGTTATCCCCGCGGGTGATTATAACTTTTGGGACATTGGCGGCGACAGAAATTGCTAAAATCAATCTGAACGAAGCACATGGAAATGAAATCCACAGTGAGAACGGCTGTGTAATTGTCCCGCTTTACCATCCAAATTATTTAATTCTAAAGCCCAGCGCAAAACGCGATGTATGGAATGCTTTGCAAAACATTCAAAAATTGTTGAAAAACGCTTAAAAATATTTAATAATTCACGCATAGTTATTAAAGGAGCATTACTATTAAAACAAATAATAACAATAGCAAAGCCCGTGATATGGGTCCGCGTATAAATGAAAAAATATTCGCAAAAACTGTTCAAGTAATTAGCAATGACGGTCAAAATCTTGGCACAATGGGTATAAATGATGCATTGAATACTGCATATGATTTGGGGCTGGATTTGGTTGAAATAAATGCATCTGCAACCCCTGTGCTGGTTAAAATTATGGATTATGGCAAATTCAAATACGAACAAAAGAAACGCGCCAGTGAAGCACGCAAAAAACAAAAAGTTATCGAAGTAAAAGAAGTTTGGGTAAAGCCTTTTATTGAAGAAAATGATTTGAACATTAAATTAAAAAAAGTTTTCGAATTCTTGGAAGAAGGTAATAAGGTAAAAATTGCGGTTATGACCAAAGGCGCCAAGAAAGTTTTGGCACGCGGTCGTGATGCTGTTCCCCAGTTATTCGAGCATATTATTGAACTGATTGGTGAACGCGGTGTATTGGAATCCAAATCTAAGCCAGACGAAAGAACAAAATCTATAATAATCGCACCAACGAAATAAAATACCGCCATATTGGCGGTTTTTTTTATATATGTAAAAGTTTATTTGTTGCAAACGATGATTTTATGCGGTATCTTAAACCAATCGAAACCAAAGGATATTTTAATGGATACCAATAAACTTTCATTCGAAGAAGCATATAAACAATTAACTGAATTGGTTCAAAAAATGGAAAGCGGTGAAATGCCATTGGCTGATTCTGTTGCTGCTTATGAAAAAGGAATTAAATTAAAGGCATACTGCGAACAATTGTTAAAAGAAGCCGAATTAAAAATTGAAACATTAAAAGTGACAAATACTGGTGAATAAAATGGCTGAAAAAAACAAACTTTCGCCAGTAATGCAACAATATGTTGATATGAAGGCGGAAAATCCAGATGCGCTTCTATTGTTTCGTCTTGGCGATTTTTACGAGGCATTTTTTGAAGATGCAAAAACAACCAGCGAAGTGTTAAGTTTGGTTTTAACAAGACGCGGCACAGACGGTTTCGGCGTGGATGTCCCTATGTGTGGGATTCCGTGGCATGCAGCAGATAACTATTTTGGACGATTGGTTAAATCTGGATTCAAAGTCGCTTTGGTTGAACAAATGGAAACACCACAACAGGCAAAGCAACGCGGTCATAAATTTATAGAAAGAAAAGTTGTTCGTGTTTTAACCCCGGGCACATTAACAGATGAAAATTTATTAACCCCGAATAAATCTAATTTTTTGATTTCTATTGTCCCAATTGGCGGTGCAAAGTTTGATATCGCGGGTTGTGACATCTCCACCGGTGAATTTTTTATTGGTGAATCAGATTGTATTTTTGACGATATGACACGCATAAATCCGGCAGAAATCATATATCCAGAACAAACAGCAGAAAATCAAATAATTAAAAATTTACGCGAAATTTATAAAACTACACCTGTTTATGAAAAACTTTATCTGCGTTCTGATATAAACTTGATTGTATCGCATGTATTCGGCGGGAATGTTCGTTCAGACAATACTGGGGATGTATCTGCCTTGCGTTTATTGGCGGGATATTTATTCAATACACAACGGGGTGCAAATGTATCTTTTCGTGCACCATACGAATTTAAATCTGGGCGACAATTATTGATTGATTCATCAACTTGGAAAAGTTTAGAAATAGATGCACCATTAAACGATGGTGGCACATGTTTATTGGATGTGATTGATAAAACGAAAACCGCAGTTGGCGCACGAAAATTGCGTTCTTATCTGCGGGTATTACCTGGTGATAAAAATGTTATTTTATCGCGACAAACACATATTGGGCATTTGTTGGGGAATCATTCTTTGATGGCAGAAATAAGCAGTGTTTTATCCCGAACCCCGGATGTAAATCGTGCCGTATCGCGGTTATTATCGGGACGCGGAACACCGCGTGATATGCGAAATGTTTTTGAATTTTTATCGATTTTAGATTCTGTGAAAAATGTTGGGAAAAAGTTAGACACTGATTTGGCTGAAAAGTTTGAAAACATTGACACACACGATACATTAACAGAAGAATTCACACGTGCTTTGAACGACAATTTGCCTTCGTTCTTTCGGGATGGAAATGTTATAAAACGCGGGTTTGATATATCTTTGGATAACATGCGCGACCTGTCAAACGGGGCAATTGAAACGATTGCAGAATTACAGGCAGAATATATTAAACAAACAAATGTTAATAACCTTAAAATAAAATACAATAATGTACTTGGTTATTTTATAGAGGTTGCATCAACCAAGGCAGATATATTGATGGCGCCAGAATCTGGATTTATACATCGTCAAACAATGGCAGGCAACATGCGATTCACAACACCAAAGTTAATTGATTTAGACAATGATATTCGCAGTGCTTCTGAAAAAGCATCCGCCATAGAAAATGAAATCATTGAAAAATTCATTGAAAAGATTCGCGCCATATCAACTGATTTAATGAATACCGCAGATTTAATCGCAGACATGGATGTATGGCTATCGCTGGCTGAATGTGCAGACCTTTATTCTTGGGTGCGTCCGACAATTACAGAAACGAATGAATTTAATATTGTTGGTGGTCGCCACCCAGTGATTGAATTTGTTTTAAAACACAATGGTGGAAATTTTGTTAAAAACGATTGTGATTTAAAAGAAAAACCGATTGCATTATTGACCGGACCTAATATGGCTGGGAAATCAACATATTTGCGTCAGAACGCGATTTTGGTTGTGTTGGCGCATCTTGGTTCATTTGTTCCAGCAAACACAGCCACGATTGGAATTTGCGACCAACTATTTTCGCGCGTGGGTGCATCGGATAATTTGGCGGCGGGTCAATCTACATTTATGGTAGAAATGGTAGAAACTGCAAATATTTTAAATCGTGCAACCAAAAAGTCATTTATAATATTTGACGAAATAGGGCGGGGAACATCAACTTTTGACGGGATGGCTATTGCCCAGGCAGTATTAGAATACCTGAATACTTTGACACCAAGAACATTGTTTGCGACACATTATCACGAATTAACACGGTTGGTGGAAAGTGAAAATCTGAACAGTGTGTCATGTTTAACAATTGATGTTCGTGAACACAATAACGATATTGTATTTTTACATAAAATTATACCGGGCGTTGCGAATCGCTCGTACGGAATTGCGGTGGCAAAAATGGCGGGTATGCCTGAAAAAATCGTTGAACGGGCAGAGCAGGTTTTATCAAACCTTGAATCTGGCGCCCCAGAAACGCAGCCTGTTTCAAAAGCGCATGAAAAACCATCTGTGAAACCAGTTGTTGAAGAACCGAAAACGAAATCCCAATTATCATTATTTGGATAAAAAATGGACGGAATTATAATCTTGGACAAAGAAAGTGGTGTATACAGCAGAACTGCTGGGGTTCGCGTTGCAAAAATATTTGGCGAAAAGAAATTTGGACATATTGGAACATTGGACCCAATGGCAACCGGCGTATTACCGGTTGCGATTGGAAATGCCACAAAAATGATACCATTCATTGAAGAAGCGAACGAAAACAAGAAAGAATATTTGTTTGGTTTGCGCTTTGGAATAGAAACAGATTCTTTGGATATAACCGGAAAAACACTAAAAACAGATGATTTTATTCCAGATGAAAAAGATATAAAAAATGCTTGTGAAAAAATAGAACAAACAACAGAACAAATTCCACCAATGTTTTCCGCGATTCATATAAATGGAAAACGCGCATACGAACTGGCGCGGGGTGGGGCGGATGTTGAATTAAAGGCGCGCCCAATAAAAATTTATAAACTTGTATACGGCGGAAAAAGCGGGGCTGAATACAACTTTCGCGTGGTTTGTTCACGCGGGACTTATGTTCGCTCGCTCGTGCGTGATATTGCAAAAATGTGTGGCGCAATTGCAACAACAACATACATAAGGCGCACATTAACAAACGGTTTTGATATAAAAAACGCCGTCACACTTGATTTTTTGGAAAATCTGGTTAATAATGGGGGCGATGTCAGAAAATATTTGATGTCATCAGATTGTGCACTGGGGGACATTCCGGTAATCAATTTGAACGATAAAGATACCGAACTTTATAGAAACGGTGGATTTATCACGGTCGATTCAAGGGATGGGTTTGTTCGTGTTTATTCTGGTAATAAATTTATTGGAATAGGGCGCATAAACAACAAAACCTTGCATCCAAAAAGAACAATGTAAAATAAAAAGGATTAAACAATGTCCATAACAAAAGAAAAGAAAAGCGAATTGGTTGCACAATTCAAAACCAGCGAAAAAGATAATGGTGGTTCTGCTGCATCCCAGGTGGCTGTTTTGACAGAACGCATTCGCAATTTAACAGAACACATGAAAAACAACCACAAAGACGAACATTCGAAACGCGGGTTGTTGTTGATGGTTAATCGCCGCA
Source organism: Candidatus Enterousia sp. (assembly GCA_045648925.1). Lineage (GTDB taxonomy): Bacteria > Pseudomonadota > Alphaproteobacteria > Rs-D84 > Rs-D84 > Enterousia. Next base: position 160,756 of record JAZROY010000003.1, on the reverse strand, counting down.
AGAAATTATTGGCATACATCAAAAAACGTAATGTTTCTGAATACGAAGAACTGATTAAAAAATTGGGTCTGCGTAAATAAGATAAAAACCGGCAAATGCCGGTTTTTTTTATTCTTCAACAATCTGTTCATACACAATCTTTTTTACCATACGCGGTGTTTCCGCGCTACGTGCAGAAACTTTTTTTGATTTTTTTGCATTTACTTTGTCTGTTTTATTTGGTTTTAAAGCGGTCGGATTAACCACTGGTGTTACAGGTGAAATCGCATTCTCAGTAACCACAACATTTACCACTGGATCTCCACACGATTCCCCATATAGGTTAATACAAGTAGCACTCATTACTTCCCACGAATTACCACCAACTCCTTTATAAATAATACTACATCCTTCCGGACAGGTATACGTAATTACCGTAGTGTCAGATTGAACCGCATTTGCACTGTTTATACCATTAACCAAAGAAAAGCACACAATCATTATTAAAATTAAAAACACTTTTTTCATTTTTTATCCTTTTTATATTAAATTTGTTTCAATTATTCTGCATCGTCATCGGAAATAATTTCTTCATAAACAATTTTCTTAGTCACTTTTGGCATTTCAGCAATACGAACTGAAACCTTGTTCTGTTTTTTCGCATTTTTTATTGCCGCCTGACTTAACATACTTTGATTCATTACCTGTTGTATAGTACTGGGCGAAGGTGATTGTTCTGTTATAGTTACAGTTGGTTCCACTGGACCATCTGGACAATCACAGATACCAAGAGTATTTGGTGAAAAAGACTCTGGTCTTTCAGCCACAAGTGTACAATTCTCTGGACAACTTACTTTAACCACAACAGTTTGTGATTGTACTGCATATCCATTTGTTGCAGTTAGACCAACGATAAGACCAGTGATTAAAAAAGTTTTTTTCATAATGTTTCTCCCTTTTTATATTATTCTGCCCCACTGGGGAAGTGTCATCGAAGGTGACGAAGGGGGTTCATAAACAGACGAACATTCTGGAATGCCACCCTCCCCACCACTTCCGTGGTTCCCCCCGCCCCAGGCGGGGAATTAATAAACCGCTGGACAAAAATCAAGCGGTTGGAGGTTAACGACAATTCAATATGAAATTGTGGGCTTATTCTTTATATTCACCGCCCTCCAACCAATTATAGTTGGAGTTTTTTTCGTCACATGGACGCATATTGAACGGGTCGTTACACCCCATCGGAAAAACTCTTTCCGACACGGGGATTATATCATATTTTTGATATAAATAAAAGTGATTTTTGGTTTATTCGTATCTTAAACTGTCTATGGGGTTTAATTTGGCGGCTTTAATCGCTGGCATTACACCAGATGAAAGTCCCACAACAACTGCAACCCCGACGGATAATATCACCGGCCAAATTGAAAAAGGAACATTATATCCCAATATAAATCGCCCAACACCCTGGGAAAGACCAACCCCAAGCACAAGACCAATCATTGAACCAATAAAAGATATCATTACTGATTCTGATAAAAATTGTATGATTATAACCCGCTCACGCGCACCAATCGCCTTGCGCACACCGATTTCACGCGTGCGTTCTGCAACAGATGTTAACATCATATTCATAATACCAATTGAACCAACCAATAATGATACTGCGGCAATCGCGATTAAAAGTAATTTTAAATACCCCGTAACCGTATCCATTGTTTCCATAATTTGTTTCATATCTGTAATTTGAAAATCGTCTTCATCGCCGTCTTTGATTCTGTGTCTTTGACGCAACAGAGATGTTAATTGTTCAATTACAACATTGTTATCTGCATCTGGGAAAATTTTTAATGCAATCATCGTTACAGAATCGGGAAATTTAGAACCCTGCAATCTTTTCTTTAATGTTGTGACCGGTATAATTATCATATCATCTTGGGAACCAAAAGCCGAATCACCACGCGCTTTCATCACCCCGATTACCACAAAAGCCATATTTTGAATCCTTATTATTTCACCAACCGGATTTTCTGGCAACCCCAGTTCCATTGCTGTATCGGGCCCAATAATCGCATAAGTTGCCGCATTTTTAACCGCAGTATCATCAAAGAAAGTTCCATATTCTATTTCTATGTCTTGAATTGTTGCATAATCTGGATATGCCCCCAGCATCATTGTTGCCCAATTTTTATTTCCATATATTACCTGGGCATTTCCCATTTGTGCCGGGGTTATAGCCATTACATCTGGTAATCTTTTGATTTGTTCGGCATCTGTAATCGTTAATGTTTGCTTGTTTCCTGTTCGGACACCGCCGGTGCGCGCCGCACCCGCACGAATTACAATAGTGTTTGTGCCAAGTGATGAAAATTGGTCTGTGATAGATTTTTGAACTGTTTCCCCAACAGCAACCATTATCACCACCGCCATTACACCGATAATGATGCCCAGAACGGTCAGGAACGATCTTAATTTGTTCCCGCTTATCGATATCCAAGATTCTTTTAAAATGTCGCCAAGTGTCATTTTTTATGCCGTTTCTCTGATTTTAATAATACATCTTCGTTTTTGGGGACTTTGCCATCGTATGTAATTCGTCCGTCATATATATGAATCACCCGATGTGCAAATTGTGCGATTTCAAATTCGTGCGTAATCATAACGATTGTTATTCCCATGTCGCGATTTAATTTTTCAAAAAACCTTAATATCTCGTCCCCCATTTTGGAATCAAGTGAACCTGTGGGTTCATCCGCCAGAATCAATTTAGGACTTCCAGCCAAAGCGCGCGCAATCGCAACCCTTTGCTTCATTCCCCCGGATAATTGCGTTGGCAGATATGTTTCAAAGTTTTCCAGATTAACCAATTTTAACATTTCACGTGCACGGCGGATTCTGTCGTCCATAACCCATCCGCGATACATCAATGGCAACATCACATTATCCAAAATTGTTCTTTTGGGTAATAAATTAAAATTTTGAAAAACAAAGCCGATATATTCATTTCTTATGGTTGCCAAATCATCTGCAGACATAGTTGTTATGTCTTTACCATATAATTCATAAGTTCCACTTGTTGCAGAATCAAGGGCGCCGACAATATTCATACATGTTGATTTACCAGAACCCGACGGTCCCATAATTGCAACAAATTCGCCAGAATTTATTGTAAAGGTTATATCAAATAAAACCTGTTGAATACCACCGATGGCAATCGGAAAACTTTTACATATTTTATTCATAACAATGATTTGCGTTTGGTTTTTCATTACATTCTTGGTCCGCGCATTGTTGATTTATTAGTTGTTGTTTGACCTGTAAAACCAATTACCAATTTATCGTTTTCTTTGATTTCATCAGATATGATTTGTGTATCTGTGGCTGTTGCTATACCACGCTTATACGGTACAAAAACTATGTTTTTGCCACGTTTTATCGCCAAATGCGTTTTCGGTGTTATATCATCAGAAACATTTGGTAATAAGTTTTTATATGTGCGTATCAAAAGACCTGAATTTTTTGTTTTCCATGTATCTTTCGCCTCTGCCACAACAACTGTGACAAAGGCAGTCATACCCGGCATCAATTTTAAATCAGAATTATCAACATCAATTACAACTGTGTAAACAACAACATTAGATACATTTGTTGGCGATAATCTTATCTGTTGAACATTGCCCTTGAAAGTTTGATTTGGATATGCATCAACAGTAAAAGTGACAGGTAACCCTTCTTTTATCATACCAATATCGGCCTCACTGACAGCGGTTTCAATTTGCATTTTTGATAAATCTTCGGCAATTTCAAAAAGGTCTGGGGTTTGGAAAGATGCCGCCACAGTTTGACCTTTGTCCACTTTGCGTGAAATCACCGTTCCGTCCACAGGCGAAGTAATGGTTGCATACCCAAGATTAGTTACCGCGCGTTCATATGAATATTGCGCTTTGTTAACCGCTTGCTGGGCTTGTTCATATGTTGTTTGGGACTTTTCCATTTCTGCGCGCGAAATAAAACCATCTTTGTAAAGAGTTTCATTTCTTTCATACTCGCTTTGCGCATATTTTAATTCTGCCTTTGCAGATTCAAGTGATGCCAATGCTTCATCTACGGTTGATTTTAATACAGATGGCTCTATGGTTAATAATAAATCGCCTTTTTTAACACGTGAATTATAATCAACAAAAATATTTTCGATTGTTCCGGAAACTTGTGAGCCGACATTAACCGTATTCACAGGTTGAATTTCACCGGTTGCGGTTACTGTTTGCACAATGTCTCCACGCGTTATATCTACGGTTACATAATCTTTCCTTTTTGTTCTTGTTCCAAAATAAATCCATAAAATAATTCCAACCAGAACCAATATAATCAACAACGACCACCATTTATGTCGCCAAAACCAGCCAAAGAATCTTTTGAAAAATGAAGGTTTTGCTGTTTCTTGGTCCATCAGTTATTTTCCTTTAATCCATTTTTAATGTCACCAATCGCCAACGCAACCGCAGCGCGTTTTATAAACAAATCGTATTTTGCAGAATTATTTTGCTTGCGCGCGTTGACTAATTCAGATTGCGCTGTTTGCCAATCTAACATTGTTGCACGTCCAACCTTGTACATTCCCGCGGTCACGCGTTCACTTTCGGTTGCAGACTTTAATAGTGTTTCTGATTGTTTTAAAACTGTTTTTGCCGTTTTATAATTTTGATACGCAGTAAAGACATCCATCATCGCTTCATTAGAAATATTTTCTTCATTATATTTTGTACTCTCCCAGTCCGCATTCGCAGAACGCGCATTATAATAATTTAAAAACCCCGTAAATATAGGCATAGATGCTGATACACCGATGGTGCCTTTAACTTTGACAGACATATTATCAAACATTCCGCCAATGGTTTTATCATTAATATCTACACCACCAGTCACAGAAATAGACGGCAAATTTTTTAAAAATGCGCTGTTGCGCCGATGCCACGCAGCATTGGTTTGAGATTTTGCTTTTAATAAATCTGGACGTTTTTCGCGTGCAACTTTTATCAATGTGTCAATAGTTTCACTTTCCGCATCAGAGCCAAAAAGTGCCGGCATATCTTTGATTTTTATGTTTTCATCTGCCGAGAAAGATAATATCGTTAACAATGTCCCTTTTGCTATTTCACGATTGTTTTTTGCGCGTTCCAGTTCCAGCTGTGAAGACGCCAATGTTGTATCCGCCTTGTATACATCTGCCTTGGCAACCACCCCGGCAGAATATTTTTTATCTGCGGTATCTTTTGCTGTTTGTGCAACAGTTAATGCAGATTGTGCAGCACTAACATCTGCATCAGCATTTAACAGCGCATAATAAGAACCGATAATTGAATAAATAAAATTTTGAATCGTTTCATCGTAATCAAAACCTGCCGCACGATATGTGGCTAAACTTTGCGCAAAATCAGATTCCCGCTTTCCAAAATCAAAAACAAGGTAAGATACAGACAAAGATGCTGTATATGTCCAATCATCATGTTCTGTATGTGAACGGTTCGCCCCAACATGTCCAGAAACAGACGGTAAATATTCAGAATATACAGAATTTTTCGTAAATCGCGCAGACCGCAGTGATGCGTATGCCGCCGCTGTCCTGGGGTTTCGACAAAGACCGATATTTATTACTTCGTTCAATTCCATTTCATCCAATGGGACATGACGCATGGTTGCGCAATCTTCGTTGGCGAACGCATACAGCGGAAAACAGGCAAAAACCCAGACATAAAACTTCATTTTTTATTTTCTTTTTATATAAATAATACCTGATATGCCCATTAAAAAATATAGGAACCAATCCATTAAACACATGCATAATTTTTATGTTGAAATCTTGTTATTTTTTGCCTATGATAGTTTCACGCGAAGGCCAGGTGGCAGAGTGGTTATGCAGAGGACTGCAAATCCTTGGATGCCGGTTCGATTCCGACCCTGGCCTCCAAATTTAAAATGATACAACAAATAACTCTTACCAATTTCAGAAATCATAAATGTTCCAGAATCACAATCGGGGACGCAAAGAATATTATTATAACAGGGCTAAATGGCGCTGGAAAAACTGCGATTCTTGAAGCATTGTCTTTACTTTCCGGCGAACGCGGTCTGCGTGGCGCAGATATACAAACCATGGCACGATTTGATGGTGATGGCTCTTTTTCTGTATTCGCAACCACAGATGATGATAATGATGTTTGTGTTTTTTTTGCGCAATCCGATGCAAATCGTCATGCAAAAATAAATAATGAAAACGCATCATTGTCAGAACTGGGAAAAATATCACGAATCGTCTGGCTTACCCCACACGAAGACAGAATTTTTGTTGATTCTGTATCGGACAGGCGCGCTTTTTTTGACCATCTTGTCGCCAGTTTTGAACCATCACATATTGGACGAATTTCACGCCTTAATAAATTGTTATCAGAAAGGGCAGGGGCGATAAAAAATAATGCCGATGAAAATTGGCTGGACGCAATTGATAAACAAATTGCCGCAACCGCTGTATCCGTTGCTGCGTGCCGTATACAGTATTCTGGTGAAATAAATTATTTTTTTGAAAATGGGGCGGTATCTGTTAACGGTATGGTTGAAAAAATGGTTTTGGAAAATACCGCAACGATTGCGGAAAATAAATACTTTGAATATTTACAAAATAATCGCAATTTAATTGGTGACAAAATGGTGATTGATGGCGCACATAAATCAGATTTTGGTGTGTTTAATAAAAAGTTAAATTTACCGGCATATATAACATCCACGGGGCAACAAAAATCTATTTTGATTGATTTAATTTTGGCACATGCAAAATTGATTCATATAAAGACCGGAAAAAATCCAATTATTTTACTTGATGAAGCCGCTTCGCATTTGGATGAAAAAACGCGCGAAAAGATATTCACTGATTTAAATGCCCTGCAAGCCCAGGTTTGGGCAACAGGGCTTGATATCAACATATTTGACAAGGTTCCAAATGCTTTATTTGTCACTTGCCAAAATGGGGAAATAAGTAATATAGTAAAGGCGGAGAATTAAGATGGCAAAAATAAACTATAAACAATTGTTGGATACCGCGTTAAAATCTGTTGTCAAAGAAGCACTTATTCACGCGCAATTTAATGGTCTTGGTGATGATGCAAGTTTTTTTATAACTTTTAAAACACGCGACCCAGGTGTTGTATTGCCTGATTTTTTAAGGATAAGATATCCTGATTTAATGACGATTGTGTTGCAATATTCTTATAACAACCTTAATGTATCTGATAAAGAATTTGGTGTTCAGTTAACTTTTGATGGACGGCCATTTTTCATACGCGTTCCGTTTTCTGCGTTAATAGAATTCAAAGACCCATCGGTTGATTTTATATTGTCTTTTCAACCAAACCAACCATCAAATACTGTTGTAAAAGAAGAAAATATCGAATTACCGTTGGAAGAAAAACCAGGAACCGTCCCAGACGACAAACGCGTTGTGTCACTGGACGAATTTAGGAACAGAAGAAAACATTAAAAAAACACCGGCAAATGCCGGTATTTTTTATTCTTCTTTTGTTTCTTTTTCTACTTTTTCAGACTCTAAAAAATTTTCCAGCCAATGATTATCTGTCTTTAATTGGCGGACATCACTGTTTTCCAACAACTTTTTTTGAAGTGGTATGGTTGTTTTAATACCTTCGATAACGAATTCATCCAATGCGCGTTCTGCACGCATAATACATGCAGGTCTTGATTGCGCATGAACAATCAATTTTGCAATCATAGAATCATATGTTGGTGGTATTGTGTATCCGCTGTATACGGCAGAATCTACGCGAACCCCCATTCCGCCAGATGGTGCATACAATTCAATTTTACCTGGATTCGGGATAAAAGTTTCAGGGTCTTCGGCATTGATACGAAATTCAATCGCATGACCATGTGCGACCAAATTCGATTGTGTATATCCCAATTTTTCACCCGCCGCAATTCGTATTTGTTCACGCACCAAATCAACCCCATATACCATTTCGGTTACCGGGTGTTCCACCTGAAGCCGGGTATTCATTTCCAAGAAATAAAACTTGCCGTCTTCGAACATAAATTCAAAAGTCCCAGCATTTGTGTATTTCATTTTCTTGGCAGCCGCTTTACAAATTTCAATCATATCATCGCGCTGCTTTTGCGTAAGTATTGCCGCCGGACATTCTTCCATAATCTTTTGATTTTTGCGTTGCAACGAACAGTCGCGTTCACCAAAAATCACGACATTCCCATGCTTATCACCCAAAACCTGAAATTCAATATGGCGCGGATGCAATAATAATTTTTCTATGTAAAGTGTATCATCACCAAATGCGGTTTTTGATTCTGCCTTGACAATCGGAAAAGCATCACGCAATTCGTTTACATTATGGACAGCGCGCATACCACGACCACCACCACCAGCCGCCGCCTTTATCATCACAGGATAACCAATCTTGTCTGCCCAGATGGTTGCATCTTCGATTGTTTTTATTGCACCGTCACTTCCTGGGACAACAGGCAAACCACATTTTATCGCGGTTTTTTTTGCATTAACTTTATCCCCCATTTTGCGAATCATATCTGCATTTGGTCCAATCCATATAAGACCATGCTCTTCCACTTTGTCCACAAAATCAGCACGTTCAGACAAAAAGCCGTATCCCGGATGAATTGCATCTGCATTGGTTAAAAGTGCCGCCGTTAATATCGCAGATTCATTCAAATATGATTCACTTGATTGTGCCGGTCCGATACATACAGATTCATCAGCCAATTTTACATGCATTGCATCCCTGTCAGCCGTAGAATACACAGCGACCGTTCGTATTCCCATGTCACGACAAGCGCGAATTATTCGCAGTGCTATTTCGCCGCGATTTGCAATTAAAACTTTCTTAATCTGCGGCATTTTCAACCTGTTCAATTACAATTATCGGTGTATCAAATTCCACAGCCACCCCATCGGCAAGCAATATTTCTTTGACAACACCATCAATATCAGATTTTATAGGGTTAAATGTCTTCATCGCTTCAACCAGTGCAACTGTATCGCCCGCCTTTACTTTGGCCCCCACCTTGACAAAAGGTTTTGCACCTGGCTCTGGTGCCAAATAAAGAACACCGACCATCGGCGATTTTAATACATGCCCAGATATTTTACCTGAATCTTTTGCCTTTGATTGTTGTGCAAACCCAGCAACAGGCGCGGCCACAGTTTGCTGTTTAGATAAATGAATATGTTTACGATATAAACCAAGTAACAGTTGACGTTCTAAATCAAGTTCTGTTATGCCCATTTCATCCATTAACTTGGACATATTTTCAACTGTTGAACGAAAAGATGCCATAATTATAAATCCTTTTTTAAAGCCATATATCACTATCAATTTTACCACATTGATTTTGTATGTCAAGGAACAGGGTCGTATCCACACCCCCCACCAGGTCTGCACCGCGATATGCGTTTCAACCCCAACCATGTGCCTTTTAACATGCCATATTTTTCAATTGATTGTTTTGTATACTCACTGCAAGTTGGGGTAAATCTGCATGCTGCGCGCCCACCGATAAACGGCGATATACATATTTGATAAAAACGCACGATTTTACATGCGAAATCTTGTAGAAAACTATTCCGCACTTTTTGCATATTTTTTATGTAATTCGGCTATGTTTTTTAATAAAAAGCCCAACTCTTTACGACCTGGATCGCGTCTGCGGGTTAATATGGGTCCACGCGCAACAAAAATATAATCCAATTCTGGCAACATTAAATCTTCATTAAACGCAATCCAATCGCGCAACATTCTTTTTGCACGGTTGCGGTCAGTAGCCAAATTAAATGTCTTTTTTGGGGCAAACAAACCATATCTAGCATCGCCGGTGATTTTAGCATTTTTTGCCTTTACAACGATGTTATAAGAACTCACCTTGTAATCACCCAGTGTCGTTAAAAAATCTTTATGATTGCGTATAGTTTTTCTTTTCATAATACCAATAATACCAAAATACAGAAAAAAGCAAATAAAAAATCAAAATTTATTATTATGCGGGCTTGATTTTTTCTTTGCCTGTTTTATAATGCGGACAAATAAGACAAGAGAAAGGCACATGTATAATTGGTTATTAAAGTTTTTTTCCGCAGATATGGCTATTGATTTAGGAACAGCAAATACTTTGATTTATGTCAAAGACCGCGGTGTTGTCCTTAACGAACCATCTGTGGTGGCTGTTGTCGAAGACAGATTGATGGGGCGCAAAGAGATTAAGGCAGTTGGTGCCGAAGCAAAACGCATGTTTGGACGAACCCCAGGGCGAATTTCTGCTGTGCGTCCTTTGCGTGATGGCGTTATCGCGGACTTTGAAGTTGCCGAAGAAATGATTAAATACTTTATCCGCAAAGTGCACCAGAAAAACCCATTGGCCGCACCACTTATCATTATTTGTGTTCCATCTTGTGCAACCCAGGTGGAACGTCGTGCTATTCAAGAAGCAGCAGATGCCGCCGGCGCACGCAAGGTTTATATTGTCGAAGAATCAACGGCTGCGGCAATTGGTGCTGGATTGCCAGTTGATAAACCACTGGGGTCAATGGTGCTTGATATCGGTGGTGGCACGACAGAGGTTGCAATTATGTCACTTGGTGGAATTGTATATTCAAATGCTGTGCGTACTGCGGGTGACCAGATGGACCAAGACATTATTGAATATGTGCGTAAAAATAAAAATCTTTTGATTGGTGATAATACTGCCGAAGAAATAAAAAAGAAAATCGGCACAGCCGTTATGCCAAAAGACAAGGCAAATGAATTAAGCATGAAAATCAAAGGGCGCGATTTGATGAGTGGGACACCGCGTGAAACGCTTATCACAGAATCTCAAATCGCAGCCGCACTTTCACAAACAGTCGGAAAAATTATCCATACAGTGCATCTTGCACTTGAATCTACACCACCTGAATTATCGGCAGATATCGCAGATTTGGGTATTGCAATGACCGGTGGTGGTTCATTGCTTCGTGGTCTTGATGCGGCGATTCGTGCTGCAACTGGATTGCCGGCATTTTTGGTTGATAACCCAATGGCATGCGTGGCATTGGGCAGTGGTAAAATGTTATCAGATATTGACAAGAACAAACATGTTTTACAAACTATGTATTAAAATTTAAGAAAAAGCCGGTAAACACCGGCTTTTTTTATTATTAAAACAAATACCTTAGACCGGCATTTATGTTAAATAAGCCATCAATATCACTGTCAGATTCTGTTGGCACAAACAAGCGACCATTTAAATACCAATCCATATGTTTTGATATGGTATAATTATACCCTATTTTAAAAACAACTACTGTCCCATCATCATCTGCATTTATGTTATCTAAACCAGCAGATTTACCCAAATCTGTGACATTCATCTTAAATCGTTCATTTGCGCCGTATAAACCAATGCCAAGGACAACATCTTGACGATGCGGACTTGTCCCAGAAACACGGAAATAATTGTCAAATGTTATGCCATACGCAGAAAATCCAACCTCGGCTGATGATATGTGTGCTTTGCCATATGTATTAATATCTGCCTCAGAATTAAACATATAATCATACCCCAATGTAATGGCAGCGCTGTAAACCCTTGCTGTTTCAAATTTCACGCCCAATTCGCCACCAAGACCCAAAAAAGATGAAGATAAATCAATACCTAGATTATTCATCGCATATTTAATATCATCGGCATAAATCGCATTATTAATTGCTATATTACCACCAACAAAAGGTTTAATATTAACCGCATGAGCAGAAAAACCAGTTAAAGCCAACGCAAAACAAGAAGCACCCAAAAAAACTTTTTTCATAATTTTATCCTTTTCCTCGACACAATACATGTATATATTTTTATTATACGGCAAAATATTATTCATTTACAAGAAGAAAACCACATAATGAAAAATTGATATTGCAATCTAGATTTTTACTGATATAATCTGTTCTGCTTTGGGTGGTTAGCTCAGTTGGCTAGAGCGTCACGTTGACATCGTGGAGGTCGTTGGTTCGAGCCCAATACCACCCACCATTCGTTTTTGTTTCGTGTATTTTTTACGATTGTTGTACCAGAAAACCTATTTAATCGTATTGAATTAGAAAATGACAAATAAAACAAAATTGATTTTAATGTCTTGTTGTGCGCCGTGTTCTGCTGGTGCAATCAAACAACTTGTCAACGGTGAAATCCCTGGCATAGACGAATTTATTGTTATGTTTTTTAATCCAAATATTTATCCCGAAACCGAATATCAAAAGCGCCTTAGTGAACAAATAAAATACTGTGAAAAATTGGGCGTAAAATATGTTGTCGGCGATTACAATCATGACGATTGGAAAAAAGCCGTCTGCGGTCTTGAAAACGAACCTGAACGCGGTCTGCGATGCAGTAAGTGTTTTGCATATCGTTTTTGCTTTGCGCGCAAATATGCGAAAAAACATGGGTTTAACGCGATTGCATCTGTATTTGGTGTATCGCGCTTTAAATCGCAAAGTCAGGTTGATGTGGCCGCAAAAGAATCTTGTGGTGATATAAAATATCTACCAATTAAATGGGACGAAAATTTGCGTGTAAAAATAAACCGCGAATCAAACTTTTATCGCCAGAATTATTGTGGTTGCGAATTTTCATTTCGTAAATAGTTTTATTTGATTTTTATGTTTAATTTTCTATAATTTTGCAAGACAAACAAAAAGGACAAATATGTCAACAATTTATGTTTTTCCAGGGCAGGGCGCACAATTTGTTGGTATGGGCGCTGAACTTTACAAAAACAATGCCGCTGCGCGCGCCGTATTTGATGAGGTTGATGAAGCATTGGGCGAAAAATTATCGAACATTATTTTTAATGGCAGTATGGAAGAATTGACTTTGACTAAAAATGTGCAACCGGCGATTATGGCGACATCTGTTGCGATGTTTCGCGCAAGTGGTCTGCCGTTACCAGAATATGTTGCTGGACACAGTTTAGGCGAATATACAGCACTTTGTGTTGCGGGGGCGATTAGTTTGGCGGATGCCGCGCGCCTGTTGCGTGCACGTGGAAACGCGATGCAAAAATCTGTACCGGTTGGTATGGGATTGACTTCGGTTGTATTGGGGTTGGATGCAGATATTGTTCGTGATGTTTGCGAACAATCAGATTGCGATATTGCAAATGATAACTGCCCGGGTCAGGTTGTAATTTCCGGATTAAAAGAACCGATAGAGATGGCAAGCGAAAGATTAAAAGAACTGGGGGCAAGACGCGTTATGCCACTTAATCTTTCTGCGCCTGTGCATTGTCGCGCCCAAGAACCTGCCACAGAAATTATGCGCCACGAATTTGAAAAGGTAAAAATTGAAAAACCAAAATCAAAATGGATTTCAAATAAAACTTGCGCGGTTATTGAAAATCCTGACGAAATCAAAGAAGCCCTTATATATCAATTAACACATAGTGTACGTTGGCGCGAAAGTGTTCTGGAAATGGCGAATTTGGGAATTGATAAAGCGATTGAAATTGGACCTGGTAATGTGTTGTCTGGTTTAATAAATCGCACAACAGATAAAATAATAACAGAAAAATTGGAGATATAAAATGTTCGATTTAACAAACAAAGTCGTTTTAATAACTGGTGCCACTGGTGGAATTGGTGGTGCAATTGCTGGGCAAATGAAATCTGCGGGTGCAACCGTTGTTATAACCGGACGCGATGAAAAAAAATTGGCTGGGTTTGATGATTCTTTTATAAAAATTGCTGCTGATTTATCTGTTGATGGTGCGGCTGATAAATTGATAAGTGATACAATTGAAAGGGCAGGGCGCATTGATGTTTTAATTAACAATGCTGGTATTACAGCTGATACATTGATGATGCGTATGTCGGACGAACAATTTGATAATGTTTTGAATACTAATTTACGCGCAACTTTTAAACTGTGTCGCGCAGCATTGATGCCCATGATGAAACAAAGATTTGGTCGTATTATTAATATGGCATCAATCGTTGGTGTTGTGGGTGGTGCAGGACAGGCGAATTATGCGGCATCTAAGGGCGCAATTATTGCAATGACTAAATCAATCGCGGCTGAGGTCGCTTCGCGTGGAATTACTGCGAACACTGTTGCACCGGGCTTTATAAAAACACCAATGACTGATGTATTAAGTGAAGAATTAAAGAAAAAATATCTTGAACAAATACCGGCTGGTCGTTTTGGTGAACCGATTGATGTTGCAAATGCTTGTGTATTTTTGGCAAGTGATGAAGCCTCCTATATAAACGGTCAAACAATTCATGTAAACGGCGGCATGGGCAGATTTTAATAATGAAAAAATTTGATTGCATCATTATCGGTGGTGGACATGCAGGTGTTGAGGCAGCAACGGCATCTGCGCGCCGTGGTGCAAAAACATTGTTACTAACAATGCGCGAAAGTGATATTGGCGCTCTTTCGTGTAATCCGTCAATCGGTGGCCCCGGGAAATCACAAATGGTTGCAGAAATGGCGGCACTTGGCGGTGTTATGCCAGTTGCTGCAGACAGCGCGGGGATTCATTGGCGCACACTTAATGCGACCCATGGCGCGGCAACCCAGGCATTACGCGCACAAATCGACAGAAATTTTTATCATGATGCGGTTATGGAAATTTTGAAAAACACAGAAAATCTAACTGTTATTTTTGAATCTGTTGTTGATTTAGATTTAAAAAATAAAACCGTCAATGGCAAGTATCACGCCACATCCATCGTTTTAACAACTGGAACTTTTTTGGGCGGGCTGGTCACGCGTGGCAAAGAAAAAATCCCGTCTGGTCGTTTAATGGACAATGGCGAATACCAAGAAAATGATACGCATATTTCAAAAGTGTTAAAAAAAGCCGGTTTTGAATTATTGCGCCTTAAAACTGGGACCCCGGCACGTATATATCGCGACAGTATTGATTTTTCTGTATGCGAAGAACAACCGGGCGATACCCCACATGATTGGTTTGCGTTTGGGGATAAAAAGAATAAATATAATGAAAAATGTTTTATCACACATACAAATGAAAAAACGCATGAGATTATTCGTAAAAACATTAAAAACGCGCCAATGTATAACGGCGATATAACGGGCCTTGGACCGCGTTATTGTCCGTCATTGGAAGATAAAGTTATGCGCTTTCCAGAACATAAAACACATCATGTTTTTTTAGAACCCGAAGGTTGGGGCAGCGATTTGATTTATCCAAATGGTATATCAACATCTTTTGGCGCTGATATCCAAGATAAATGGATACGCACAATTCCCGGACTTGAAAAAGCAAAGATTGCGCGTTATGGTTATGCGATTGAATACGATGCGATTGATGCGCGCGCATTAAAATCAACATTGGAATCCAAAGATATTCCCGGGTTGTTTTTCGCGGGGCAAATCAACGGAACAAGTGGTTATGAAGAAGCCACCGCCCAGGGTTTGATTGCGGGCGCAAATGCCGCGGCATACGCATTAAATCTTGATACATTAAATTTAGATAGAACTAATTCTATGATTGGGGTTTTGATTGATGACATAACAACATTGGGGGTTGATGAACCATATCGTATGTTTACTTCGCGCGCAGAATATCGTCTTAATTTACGCGCAGATAATGCAATATTGCGATTGGGCGAACGGGCTCAAAACCTGGGGTTGATAGATTTAAACACTTATAAAAAATTGAAGAAATTGCGCGAAAAGATGGCACACGAAAACGATAAATTTTATGCGGGATATATTGCAAGAAACGAACGCGAAATTGCTAATTATAAACGGGACAGCGAATTAAAAATTCCCGCTGATTTTGATTATAAATCATTATCTGGCTTAACAAATGAATTGATTGAAAAAATGACAAAAACACGTCCAGAAAATATCGCTGCATTATCACGAATACCTGGTATAACCCCGGCTGGAATAATGGTAGTTTTACGCAAAATAAAATGTGGAAACAAATAAAAATATATATTAAAATCTCCGCATATGCCGGTTTAGCTCAGCTGGTAGAGCATCTCATTCGTAATGAGGGGGTCGTAGGTTCAAGTCCTATAACCGGCACCACCCTTCGCGTCTATGACGCTACGGGTGGCAAGCCATGAAAAATTGTTATTGCGCCAAGAAGGCTGGCTAATTTTTTCCAAACATCGATTTTTTATTTACACAGACATATTTTCATGATTATAATAAGATTGTCCCGTAAAAAG
Source organism: Candidatus Enterousia sp. (assembly GCA_045648925.1). Lineage (GTDB taxonomy): Bacteria > Pseudomonadota > Alphaproteobacteria > Rs-D84 > Rs-D84 > Enterousia. Next base: position 144,509 of record JAZROY010000003.1, on the reverse strand, counting down.
GATTGGGCTTAAGAACCTATTGGAAAACGTCATGAGAAGACGTAAAAAACTCCAACGCACGGTTGGAGTGTGGCGAATAAGTGTTTACACAAATAAACCGCGCAATTTTTTCCAATTGTTCTTAAACTCCAACCGCCTTTTTATTGGCGGTTTTTTAACAAAAGAAAAAAAAGGAAAAAAGATGAAAAAAATTTTAATAATTTGTTCTTATGCGGTATTAGCCATGAAGTGTTTACCTTCTTATTCCATGGAGTTAAAACCTTTTATTGGTTTTAACATAGCCGCCAATGGGGTTGTTTATTCAGATGAATTAAATGATATGTCTGATGATGCCAACATTGATTTACCAACTGCTTTTTTTAGTGCCGGTGCAGAAGCGGGTCTAAAATTCAAAACAAATAATATTTGGAATGGCGCTATAACACTAGCATATGATTATGCTTTTGATTCTGAAGCAGATACAGACGATAATCCGTATGTCGATTATATGAATATGGGTTTTTCAGCGATAAGCGCAACTTTCGATAATTATATTCGTGTTTCCAGAGATGCCGCACACAGACAAGATATTGTTGTTGGTGTTGGAGTAGCGCGTGCAACAGAAAGAGTAGAAATGTCCTTTATGGAATACACTGGGTATGCTGATCTATCAGAAGAAGACAAAGCAACAACATTCGTTTTAAAAGTTGGATACAATTATCAATTATCAAATAATGCCGAATGGTATTTAAATGGGCGATGGTTTATACCATCTTCTGACAGTGAAGTCGAAGCATTATTTAATGCTGATGTAGGGTTAAGATTTGTATTTTAATCATTAAAAACACCGGCTTTTGCCGGTGTTTTTACATTTTTTTATCTTTTGAATTACACCATTTATTTACCGGGCAATTGGCACAATTTGGGCGAAGTGCTTTGCAAGTATACCGCCCATGTAAAACCATTACATGATTTACAATTGCGTGATATTTTTTTGGGATTATTTTTAATAGTTTTTCTTCGACTTTTTCTGGGGTATTGTCTTTTTCATCAACCCAACCATATCGATGCGAATTACGAAAAACATGTGTATCCACACCAATATTTGGCGCATTCCACAAAACATTCATTATCACATTTGCTGTCTTTTGTCCAACACCCGAAAGTTTCATCAATTCATTGCGATTATGATATTTTTTTGGAAATTTATAATCTAAATCATCGCTATTTTTATCTTTTAATTGTGTGGCAAGTTTGATGATATTTTGTGCTTTGTTATTAAAAAAAGAAATTACTTTGATATAACTTTTTAATCCGTCAATTCCTAATTTAAGCATTTTATCTGGTGTCGGCGCCGTTGCAAAAAGAGCATGGGTTACTTCATTAACTTTCTTATCTGTTGCCTGGGCAGACAAAATCACAGCCACTGCAAAAGTAAATTCATTAATCGCATACAACTCTGACCGGATATTCATATTCAATGTTTTTGGGACATTTTCAAAATAAATATCCGGTGATAAAGTTATTTTTTGTTTTTTCATTTTACTTTTTCAATATCGATTGCAAAATTATATTCTTCGATAGTTGTTGTGAATTGTTCTGCCATTCCTGGATTCATTTCAACAATCAAAGCATCGTGCATAATGCGTTTTTTATGTGCATCAATAGCACGGAACAGCGCGAAATCTGCCGTAAAGGTCATTTTGATTCTGTCCGACACATCCAATCCTGCGGCTTTGCGTGAATCTTGGATAAAGCGCAACGCATCGTTCACCAAACCTTCTGCCAATAATTCACCGTTGGTTTCTGTATTCAAAACAACAACTGCTGTGTTATCCGGTAATGCAGTGCCTGTTACACCTTCTTTGACAGTAAGGCGATTTTCAAATTCATCCATATTTAATGTGTATTCGCCGACAATCAACTTATCGCCATCCAAAGTATAATCACCGCGTTTAACCGCCGGGATTATATCTTTTAGTGCACCACCAAGGCGCGCGCCGATTTTTGGTGTGATTAAATACACAAAAGAATCCGCAACTGATTTGATATTATCAACAAATTTAACCTCTTTGACATTTAATTCGTCACGGATAATATCTGCGTATTCTTGCATGTTAAGACCAGCAATAGTGACATCCGACAAAGGCAAACGATTACGCAATTTATATTGTTCACGCAATTGTTTTCCGGTCGATACAATCATTTGAACACGGCGCATATCATTTAAAATTTTTTCGTCTGTGTCCAAAGCAGTTGGCCAATCTTCCAAATGCACAGATTCCAATCCTGTTAAATTCTTAAAGATATATTCGCTGATAAACGGTGCAAATGGTGCCAAAACTTTACAGAAGTTCACTAACACATAATGCAATGTTTCAAAAGCACTTTCGTCTTCGTCCCAGAATCTATCACGATTACGACGGATATACCAGTTATTTAATATATCCAAAAACCTTACAAATTCTTTGACCGCAATATCTGGTTTATATTCATTCAAAGATTTGGTTGTTGTTTTTATCAATTCGTTTAATTCAGATAAAATATATTTATCCAATAAATTTTCACCGTCTGGTTCTTTCTCTACGGTTATATTTCCTGCATTGGCATAAAGTGTAAAGAAATGATACGCATTCCAAAGCGGTGTCAAAATTGTTTTTATTGAATCATTAAATACTTTGCCTTCTTTGTCGACACAAACACCCTCTGCTTTCATAAAATTACTACCCTGGATAAATAATCTAATCGCGTCTGCACCATATGTTTCAAACTGTTCACTTGGGTCAGAATAATTATGCAATGATTTTGAAAATTTTCTTTTCTGTTCATCTAAAATCATACCATTAGCAGACACAACACGGAACGCCGGTTTATCAAACAGTGCAACCGCCACAACCATCAAAGAATAAAACCAACCACGCGTTTGGTCTTGACCTTCGATAATATAATCAGCCGGAAAAGTTTTTTCAAATTTGTCTTTATTTTCAAACGGATAATGAAGTTGTGCAAACGGCATAGAGCCACTTTCAAACCAACAATCCAAAACATCAGTTATTCTGTGCCAACCGTCTTTGGTAAGGTTATCCAGTGTTGGACGATGCAAATCATCTATTTTAACACCGAAAAATTCTTCCATTTCCGCCACAGAACCAAAGATTTTATATTCTCCGTTTCTTTCCCAAATTGGTAATGGAACGCCCCAGAATCTATTTCTGGAAAGCCCCCACGGACGCGCATTTTCAATCCATGCCATAAAACGATTACCCGCACTGGTCCAAGTGGTTTCATTCTTGGTTATTTCAACTAATCTTTCACGAATTTTTGGCACATCTATATACCATGCATCTGTTGCACGGTAAATCAATTTTTCATGGCTTCGTGGTCCAAATGGATAACTGTGTTTATGTTGGTCTTTTTTAACCAAAATCCCATTTGTTCGCAACCAATCTATGATTTTTGGATTTGCAACAAAGATATTTTCACCCGCCCAATCTTTAACAGTTTCATCAAAATTACCATAATCATCCACATTTAAAATAACCGGGAATTTCGGGTCAAGTGCCTTAGCCACAAAATAGTCGTCTTCACCATATGCTGGCGCAATATGAACGATACCAGTACCATCACTGTCCGATACATAATCCCCAGAAATTATCGTGTAAAGCCCATGTCCTTCTTTTGCCAAATCTGTGTAATATGGGAATATTGGTTTATAATGTAATCCGACCAATTCGCTGCCCTTTATTGTTCCAAGATTTTCAGAATTTGCGAATATTTTTTCATATGCCTTTACTCTGCTTTCTGCCAAAACATAAATATGCCCATCATCATGACGCATCCGAACATAGGTCATATTTGGGTTCACAGCCAAAGCAGAATTCGCAGGTAATGTCCAAGGCGTAGTTGTCCACGCAATCGCCCTTTCGCCGTTTTCCAATTCAAACCAAACAGTCACAGTATCATCAACGATGTCTTGATATTCACTGGATGCCTCACTGTTTGACAATACTGTCCCAAGCTTCCAATCATACGGATTAACCTTGAAATCTTTATAAAGCAAACCCATATCATACAATTTTTTCAATGCCCAAATCACAGATTCCATATAGTTTTTATCCATTGTGCGATAGCCGAAACTGTCACCACCATCAACCCAACGACCAACACGTTCAATGAATCGCAACCACTCATTAGTATAAGTCATAACATCGGTTTTGCACATATCACAAAACGCCGCAATTCCATCCGTTGCGACAATATCTTTGGCGCTGCGTCCTTGTTTTTTTTCAACAGAATTTTCGGCAGGTAATCCATGGCAATCCCAACCGAGTTCACGCACAACATGTTTTCCATTCATAGTTTGATAACGCGAAACCATATCTTTAATACACGACACACCTAAATGCCCCCAATGTGGCAAGCCATTTCCAAATGGTGGCCCATCATAGAAATTAAATTCTTCGCCCATTTTTGTTTTTTCCAATGATTTATGGAAAGTATCATCACTGCGCCAGAAATCCATGACTTGGTGTTCAAGTTCCGCGAAATTGACTTTTGGTTCTGTTTTTGTGTATGCCATGTGTTTTCGTCCCTTTGTTGCATAAAAAACGGGCGTCGTGCGCCCCAGCCCCCGCTAAAGCGCAGTGCCAGTTTATTTAATAATGATTATTGTTTTCTTGTTCATGTGCCTATTTATACAATTATTTTTGATAAAAATCAAGTAATCTGTTGATTTTTTATTATATTCATATAGAATTTACACCGCGCAGGAGAGAGTGGAATAAAAAAACAAAAGGTCTTTTTTATGTTCACACAACGCGATAAAATTAAAGAACTGGCAGAATTTCTTGTCAAAGGCGAAGCCACTCAATGTCTAGCTTTTAGAAATACAAATTATCCACCACGCGGTGTTTCCGAAGTAATCACTTGTGAATACAGTATAAAAACACTACGCATAGTTTACAACGAATGGTTTGTCGAAGGTTTTGAATTGGCAAAAAAAATGGAATTACCAGGCACAGAACATCATGGAAAACTTGTCAAAGGAAGCGGTGTTACCGTCACAACCAAAGATAAAGGTCTTTATACATTTTATGGCAAAGATGCATTGTCCATTAAAGACGCATGTGAATTAAATCGCGACATCGCATCATATATTTTAACACGATGATTTTTTATACCCCCGCAGAAGCGGGGGCTATATTAAGCACGCAATTTTGCACCACACTTGCTTTCTATGGCTTTAATCACTTTGTCCTGAATTTCCAACAATTCTTTGTCTGACATATTGGTGTCTGGATAAATAGTTATTGTAAATGCAATTGATTTTTCACCATTTCCCATATCAAATGCATCAAAAACAACAACATCAGAAATTCTGGAATCCGCAGATACCGCCGTAGAGATGATTTTTTCAGCCGCAAAATCAGATTTCACAACAAACGCAAAATCACGCGTGATTGGCATAAATTCTGTCATTGGGATTTTTTTATGCTTTGGATTTTTCGGCAGATTTTCAATATCTTCAACCAACGCAACATAAACTTTGGTCTTTATGTGTAATTGTTTTGCTACATTTGGATGTAATTCACCAAATTCGCCCAAAACTTTTTTACCTTGGACGATGCGTCCATATTTATATGGGTGCGCCCAACGCGGTGTGTTTGTTGTATCAACAGTATACTTTTGCGCACCAAGTAATGAAATCAAATCTGCCTTTACATCAAAAACATCCATACTGCGATTGCGTTTTTGCCAATGGCGCGGTGATGTTTCTCCACTGCGAACAATGCACAATGAATTATGCTGTTCACCTGGATTTTCGCCGTCAAAAACAGTTCCCAATTCAAACATATTCAAATCAGAAAATCCGCGCTTTTCATTATTAGCAATGGCAATCAATAAATTTTCCAATAATGTATTACGCATTGTATTCATATCAACAACTATTGGATTTGCAACGCGTATAATTGGCTTGTTGCTTAAAATCTCTTCAACACGGGAATTACCAAACCCGAATGATATATTTTCATTTAATCCACGATTAGCCAATTTTTGTTTTAATTCTAAATTCATATCATTATGATTGGCATTAACGGTATTTTTTGGCATTTCTTTTAATCCAATTTTTTCATAACCGTAAATGCGAACCAATTCAGATACTATATTTTCTGGAATAACAACATCTGTTCTTTGTGGATTTGGTGTTATTATCCAATCACCCTTTTTATCTTCTTTTATATCAAAATGTAATTTTTGTAATATCTCTTTTTGTGTTTTTTTATCGATTTTTATTCCCGTTTTCTTTTCAAACAAAGATGGGCTGTATACGACAGATTCCGGAGTATAGGACGCACGCCCTGCGCAACAAACATTGACAATTTTACCACCACATTCATCCATTATTATTTTCGCAGCCAAAGATAATGCCGGTAATGTTCCATCTGGATTTATATTGCGTTCATATCTGTATGAAGAATCAGTAGATATACCGTATCTTTTTGATGTTTTACGAACGACCACAGGATCAAAATACGCAGATTCTAAAATAATATTTTTCGTTTTATCACTTGTACAACCACGTGCGCCACCAACAACACCGGCCAATGCCAATATCCCAGCATCATCTGTGATAACTAAATCTTTGTCACACAATTCGTATTCATTTCCAAACAAATCTGTGAATTTTTCTTTCTCTTTCGCCATACGCACAGTTATATCACCAACAATTTCGTCTGCATCAAAACAATGCATCGGCTGTGCCAAATCATAGCATATATAATTCGTAGTATCAATCGGTGCATTTTTAGGGTTTATCCCCGCAGACAATAAACAAGATTGAATTGTCTTGTTTGACGGTGCATTTTTTATTCCGCGAATTTCACAAAAGCGATATGTTGGACATGCGTCCGGTGCCAATAAATTAACTTTTCTTTCGCCTTTCTTTTCTTTTAATAAATCGATTTTGTTTTCAATGTATTTTCCTGCGCCTGCCGCAGATAAATCCAGCGCAATTCCGCGCAAAGACAAATAATCTGGGCGATTCGGGGTAATAGATGTTTCAAAAACTGCAGATGCATCTCCACTGAACGCAGATATTGGTTGTCCAATTTTTTCTTTCTTTTCGTCTAATTCAATAATACCACTGTGGTCATCATTTATCCCAAGTTCTTTGCCAGAACACATCATCCCATCTGACAAAACACCGCGTAATTTACCACTTTGAATCACCATATCACCAATCTTGCATCCTGGTATTGCCAGCGCAGACACCAAACCAACACGCGCATTTGGCGCACCACATACAACCTGACGCAAATTTCCAGAACCATCATCAACCTTTAACACATGAAGATGGTCAGAATTTTCATGTGGTTTACACTCAACAATTTTTGCAGCAATCGGCAAAATCGGATTGGATAAATCTTCAACTTCTAACCCAATAGCATTTAATTTATCCGCAATTTGTTCTGGGGTTAAATTTGTATCAAGATATTGTTTTAACCAATTATAAGACCATTTCATTTTTTACCCCTTTTATTAAAAACCACTGTTTTTCAACCAACGAATATCGCCATTGTAAAATGCGCGGATATCATCAAGATTATATTTTAACATCGCCATTCTGTCCCAACCAAAACCAAATGCAAAGCCCTGGTATTCGTCTGGATTTATTTTACAATTTTTCAAGACATTTGGATGCACCATTCCTGCACCACAAATTTCAAGCCATTTATCCCCCCATTTCATATCCATTTCAATGGATGGTTCTGTGAACGGGAAATAAGATGGACGAATACGGATTTCTATATCGCGTTCAAAAAACTTTGAAAGCATGGCACGCATAGTCCCCACCAAATCAGACATTGTTATATTTTTATCAACACATAAACCTTCTATTTGATGAAACATTGGCGCATGTGTAGCATCCATTTCTTTACGATAAGTTGAACCAATTGCAAACATTTTTATTGGTGCACCTTCTTTTTCCATCGCACGAATTTGAATCGCAGATGTCTGGGTGCGTAAAACATTGCCATTTTCGACAAAGAAACTGTCCTGCATATCACGTGCTGGGTGATATTGTGGGGTATTAAGCGCAGTAAAATTATGCCAATCATCTTCGATTTCGGGCCCAGTCCAAAGTGTAAAACCAAAAGATTCTAAAATAGCAGAAATTTCTTTTAATGTTTGGGTTAATGGATGTATTGTTCCGCGATTTTCTGGTTCTGTATCCAATGTCACATCAACATATTCTGTCGCCAATTTCGCGTTTAATGCAACCATTTCTAATTCATTTTGTTTTTCTTTGAATAGTTGACGCAATTCAGCGTTTTCTGCATTTATAACAGCGCGTTCTTCATTGGACAATGTTGCCATCGTTTTTAATTTGGCGGTCATTGTCCCATTTTTGCCGAATGTATCAGAATATAATTTTTGTAATTCTTCTAAAGATTTTACATTTTTAATTTTGTCTTTCATATTTACCCCATTTATAAAAAATTTAAGACCGCAATGCTTTACGGTCTTATTTTGACAAAACAAATCATTGCCGTAAAGTGTTATTTTGAACCTTGGGCAATAAATCGTTTTGCTGTATCAATCAAAGTATTGAAATTTTTATCAGCATCGTATGCCATTTGGGCCAATACTTTACGGTCCAAATTAATACCTGCCTTTTTCAAACCATTCATAAATTGGCTGTATGTTAAACCATTTGGACGAACAGCAGCATTAATACGAACAATCCAAAGAGAACGAAAATCGCGTTTCTTTTGACGACGATCGCGATATGCGTATTGTCCAGCCTTTTCGGTTTTTTCACGTGCAGCACGATAAGTTGAATGATGACGACCCAAATAACCTTTAGCCCTGTCGAGTATCTTGTTATGTTTCTGTTTAACGGTTGTTCCGCGTTTTACCCTTGCCATAATCTAACCCCCTTATTTCAATCCGTATGGAGCCAAGATTTTCGCCTGACCCATCATGTTATCGTTCAAATACTGTGGCTTTGCCCCCGCTTTATTAGCGCGTTTGGACTTGTGCAACAAGCATTTGTGGTGAGAGTTTCTGGCAACACGGATTTTACCGCTAGCCGTCATAGACGCACGTTTTTTCAAGTAAGATTTTGTTTTCATTTTTGGCATTTTTAATCCTTTTTGTTAAACCCTCGTGGCAATGCCTTGCCATGTCGGTTGCCCACATTTTGACACATAAAAAATAAAAATCAAGTTTTTATTGAATATTGATTTTTTTGCGGTTAAAGTGTTGTTCATGATAAAGGACAAATCATCTTATAAATTTAATCGTGTTATAAAGGCGACCTTGGCGGCGGTGGCGGTCCCGGTAATAATAATTTATGTCATTGTGGCAAAGCCAGATTATACAATTACAAATTCTTTTGCCCACTTTTTCTTGCCAATCGCGCATGGTGTTGGTTCCGTTGTCACTTGGCCCATCAGGGCAATCGGGCAGGGCGCACATTGGGTTCGCGAAATGTCCAATTTGCGCACTGAAAATAAAAATTTGCGTATCAAACTGGATGAAATATTGGCAAAGCAAAACGAATGTGATATCGCAATCGAAGAAAATAAAAAACTGGAACGGGAAATTGATGTAAAAAAGGCATCACCATTCAAAACAGTTATCGCAGATATTCAATTTGATGATTCTGTGTTTCATTATAATACTTTTTTAATAAATCGTGGTAAAAAAGACGGTATTACCAAAGGAATGGTTGTTGTATCTTTTGAAAATCAATTGGTCGGGACAATTACCGATTGTGGCTCGCAGTTTTGTCGTGTTCGCGCATTAATGGACACTAATACAAAAATAGCAGTCCGTATCAGTGGTTCTGATGTTTCTGGTTTTTTACAAGGGAATGGTAAATCTGGTGCAAACATTGGTTTTTTCAATGATACCCAATTTGTTGGTCGCAAAGGGTTAAAAGTCATAACATCTAATATTAGTGGTGTTTTACCATCTGGAATATATGTTGGCGAAATGACAGATGAAAAAAATATTGATGTTATAAAACCTAATAATTTATCACGTGTTATGGTTTTACAATTTGATAATGATGGTTCTTATAAATAATGTACAAAATAATATCAATTTTAAAAAAGTTGTTGCCATTTATAATGACTCTATTTTTATGGCGTATGTCTGTATATTTTTGGAATCCAGCAGGAATATTGGCTTTGATACCAATTTTTTATTACACATTTGTTCGCCCAGTTGATGGTTTTACTTGGTTTGGGTTTCTGTTTTGCTTTTTAATTGATTATCGTTGTAATTTGACACTTTTTTGGACTTGTCTTTACTGTTTGTTTTATGCGATAAACGGTTTTCAGAATTTTCTGGACATGGAACACACAGACAATAATGCGCTTTATGTGTTTATGTCTTTCATTGGGATTGGATTTTTATTATTAATATTTTCTGGATTGACATGGACAAATCTGGTAAATAATGTATGGTTATTTGTATGGATGGGTGTTTTATACACACCTATAACATCTCTGGATAATTGGGCAAAGCCATGATAGACACAGAAGTTGCACGCACTTTTGACAGACGCAGCGCACTGTTCCTTGCAGGCGGGGCGGTGTTTACTTCGATTTTAATTTTACGCATGTTACAGATGCAGGTTTTTGAGTATAAATCATACTTGAAAAAAAGTGAAAATAATTCATTTCGTGTTCAAAATATTATGCCAAAACGCGGAAACATTTTATCTGAATCTGGAACAGTGATTTCCAGGGATGCCCCTATATACAGAATATACATTATCCCCGAAGAAACAGAAGATATAAATGCCGCAGTAGAAATTGTTGAAAAAGATTTAAATTTGCGAAAAAAAACTGTTGAAAGAATTTGGAAAACAATAAAAAAACAAGCGCCTTTTCAACCAGTATTGGTCACTGAAAGTTTGAATTGGGATGTGTTGGCAAAAATATCTGCTAAAAATATACCAGGAATCTATATTGGAAATGGGTTTTCGCGCGTATATGAAATGGGACCTGCCGGGGCGCAAGTGTTCGGTTATGTTGGTGCACCACAAAAACCAATGCCAAATACCCCGTTTTTTACAACTGGGATAAATGGATTGGAAAAAAGATTTAACGATGATATGGCTGGCAAAGCGGGGCAAACAGTTTTGATAACAAATGCTGTTGGACGAATCACTGGCGAAGATAAATCACAATTTATATCACCAATCGAAGGACATGATATAAAAACAACCATACGCGATAATGTTCAAAAGGTTTTATATGATTCATTGGCAATGAATCGTGCTGGCTGTGGGGTTGCGTTGGATATAGAAAATGGTAATATTCTTGCGATGGCTTCGACCCCCAGTTTTGATGCAAATAATTTCAAAACTGATGATGGTGAAGAATATATTTCTACACTGCTTGAAGATAATGCAAAACCATTTATGAACAAAACTATCGAAGGTTTATATCCCCCTGGGTCAACTTTTAAAATAGTTGTGGCACTTGCCGCATTGGAAAGTGGCGCAATAAGTCCAAATGAAAAAGTATTCTGTCCAGGATATTGGGAATATGGCGACCATAAATATCACTGTTGGGAAAAAAAAGGTCATGGAACAGTTGATTTATATGGCGCGTTAAAACATTCTTGCGATATTTATTTTTATCAACTGGCATTGCGTATTGGTATTGATGCCATAAAAAATATGGCACTAAAATTAGGATTGAATCAAAAATATATGGATGATGTTTTGACACATGAAATGCCTGGAATTTTACCAGATAGACGATGGAAAGAAAAAAATATCGGTGCGTCTTGGGTTCATGGCGATACAATTATTTCTGGTATTGGTCAAGGATTTATATTAACAAATTGTTTACAACTGGCAGTAATGATGGCGCGGGTTGCATCTAATAAACAGGTTAAACCAAGATTGATATATTCTGATAAAAATCCAAATTTCAAATCTTTGGGATTACAAGAAAAAAATCTTAGACATGTGTTAAATGGTCTTGAACAAGTAACACAAAAAGGTGGAACTGCTTTTGGCAGCGCAATTAATGTTAACGGTAAAAAAATGGGTGGAAAAACCGGAACTTCCCAGGTTCGTAATATATCAAAAGCAGAGCGTCAAAAGGGTGTATTAAAAACAGAACAATTACAATGGAATTTACGAAATCATGGTTTGTTCGTTGGTTATGCCCCAACAGACAAGCCAAAATACGCCGTATGCGTAATTATGGAACATGCTGGTGGGTCTTCACCTGCGGCACATGCTGTTGCAAATGTAATGAAGGAATTATTAAAGTAAAATGTCTATCACAACACGCGTTTCTAATGCAAATATGATGAGTTTCAGTGAAAAACTTTCCCGCTTTTCATTGCCGTTATTTATTCCTATGTGTGTTGTTTTATTGTTTTCTGTTGTTGTTTTATTCAGCGCAGGTGGTGGTTCATGGACACCTTTTGCATTATCACAATTATTAAAGATACTTTTTGGGATGGCGATATTTTTTTATGTGTCTTTTTCAAATATTAAAACTTGGATAAAGTCGGCATATTTTATTTATTTGATTATTTTAATATTAATAATTTTGGTCACTTTTATTGGTGATGTTGGTATGGGCGCACAACGATGGTTATCACTTGGATTTATAAATATTCAGCCATCAGAATTTATAAAAATAGCGCTTGTTCTGGCATTGGCACGATATTTTGCGTGGCAAAATAGTGTTGAATTATCACAATTTAAAAATTATCTTATTCCCATTATAATGATGCTTGTCCCATTTGTTCTTATTTGTGCCCAGCCCGACTTAGGGACAGCCGTTTCACTGGGGATGATAACTGTTGGGATGTTTTACATTGTTGGTGCAAATAAAAAATGGTTTTTAATTGCTGGAATATTGACTTTGTTGGCTGCGCCTGTGATTTGGTATGGTGGTCTGCATGACTATCAAAGAAATAGAATTATAACTTTTATAAACCCAGAATTAGATGCAAAAGGATCTGGATATCAAATAAACCAAGCAAAAATTGCTTTTGGTTCTGGTGGAATTGTCGGCAAAGGATATCTTTCCGGGACACAGGCACAACAATCTTTTTTACCTGAAAAACAAACAGATTTCATATTTACAATGATGGGTGAAGAATTCGGTTTTGTCGGTGCTTTTATGTTACTAATGATATATACTTTTATTGTAATTATGCTGTTTTGGGCGGCAAAAACATGCAGGAATAGATTTGGTCAATTAATCTGTTTTGGTTTTATGTTGAACTTTTTCATTTATTATTTTATAAATATCTCTATGGTTTTGGGAATATTACCGACTGTGGGTGTTCCTTTGCCACTAATGTCTTTTGGGGGCAGCAGTTTGATATCACTACTTTTTGGATTTGGATTATGTCAAAATGCTCATATACACAAAGACCAACAACTATCGTCCAGGGGGTTTTAAAAAATGAACTTACTTATCGTGGAATCACCATCAAAAGCAAAAACTATTGAAAAATATTTGGGTTCTGGCTGGCGTGTTATCGCATCTGTTGGTCATGTTCGTGATTTGGTCCCAGAAAATGGCAGCGTTGATGTAAAACATAATTTTGAACCAAAATGGCAAATAATGCCTGGAAAAGAAAAACAAATCAAACTGATTATCGATGAAATTAAAAAAGCAGATAATGTATATCTTGCGTCCGATCCTGACCGCGAAGGGGAAGCCATTGCATGGCATATAAATGATATCTTGAACGACCGCAATATTTTAAAAGGTAAAAATGTATATCGTGTCGCTTTTCATGAAATTACAAAAAATGCGATAAAAGAAGCAATCAACAATCCACGCGAAATTGATAATAATTTGGTTGATGCTTACCTTGTGCGAAGAATACTTGATTATCTGATTGGTTTTGGTATTTCACCATTGCTTTGGAAAAAGAATTTGGGTAAATCTGCGGGACGCGTTCAAAGTGTGGCTGTTCGATTGGTTGTTGACCGTGAAAAAGAAATTGAAAGTTTTAATCCAAAAGAATATTGGACTATTACTGCAAATTGCGATAAAAACAAAACAAAATTTGATGCAAATCTTGTAAAATTTGATTCAAAGAAAATTGAAAAAATGACCCTGGAAAACAAATCTATGGTTGATAAAATTGTGTCATCTTTGACAACACCATTGATTGGGAAAATTTCAAATATCGAAAAGAAAAAGGTTCAAAGACACGCGTATGCACCATTTACAACTTCGACACTTCAACAAGAGGCAGCGCGCAAATTACATTTTTCATCTAAACGCACTATGTCCACAGCACAAAAGTTATATGAGCAAGGATTTATCACATATATGCGAACAGATGCTACTAATTTGTCGAACGAAGCAGTAAATGAAATTCGTGAATTCATATTAAAAGAATACAGTGATAAATTTTTACCAAAACAGCCAAATATTTATATAACAAAATCTAAAAATGCCCAAGAAGCACACGAAGCAATTCGTCCAACACACTTTGAAAGTGCAAAAACAGAACTTTCTGGGGACGAATTAAAACTTTATAATTTAATTTGGAAACGCACAATCGCATGCCAAATGAGCAATGCAGAATTTGATTCTGTATCCGTTGATATAGATGTAAAAAATGCTGTGTTTCACTGTGTTGGCACAACGCGTACATTTGATGGATTTATGAAAGTTTATATTGAAGAAACGGATGACGAAAATCAAGAAGACAATGTGAAATTACCAGAATTAAATATAAATGATGAAATTGAAATTAAATCATTAAAAACCGAACAACACTGGACACAACCACCGGCCAGATTTACCGAAGCATCATTGGTTAAAAAATTAGAAGAATTAGGAATTGGTCGTCCTTCAACTTATGCAACAATTATGTCTACAATTGTTGACAGAAAATATGTTGAACAAGATAAACAACATCGTTTTCATCCGACAATCGCTGGATGGGTTTTGATTTCTTATCTATCGAATTATTTCAAAGATTTGGTTGATGTTAATTTTACCGCAAAAACCGAAGATACATTGGACGATGTATCAAATGGAAAAAGTGATAAATTATCGTCATTAAAGGCCTTTTGGAACCCAACAAATGCAACCATAGAATCTGCCAGAGAGATAAAGACAACAGATATTATTAATAAAATAAATGAATTTATGAATCATCATTTATTTAATGAAAAAACAGATATTTGTCCAAAGTGTGGTGGAAAACTGGGAATAAAATTATCAAAATTTGGTGCATTTATTGGATGTGGTAATTATCCAAAATGTGATTATACAATTAAATTATCTGACCCAGTGTATACGGCAGAAAATAACGAACAGAACGATTCACAAAAAGAAAAAGATTTGGGTGAAAATATATTTTTCCGTATCGGCAAATATGGTCCATATGTTACAAATGGAACTAAAAATGCGTCTGCAAAAAAATATAACGCAGATACAATTACTTTGGATATCGCGCGTGAATTATTAAATAATGATAAAAAGAAAGTTGAACCGGTTATTTTGGGCAAAAATCCAGAAACAGATAAACCTATTTATTATTATAGTGACGGAAGATACGGTCCATATTTATCATCTAATCGTGTAAATGTTTCGGTCAAAGAACAACCTGATTTAGAAACTGCGATTGATTTAATAAACAATAAAAAATCAAGAAGAGCAAAATAATTGTCTAAATATGATAATTCTTTTACTGATGAATTACGACAAAGATTATCTTTGGTAGATGTTATTTCCCGCCGTATACCTTTAAAGAAAAAAGGACAAAATTATTGGGGTTGTTGCCCATTTCATAATGAAAAAACACCTTCGTTTTCTGTTAATGAAGAAAAAGGATTTTATCATTGTTTTGGTTGTGGTGAACACGGAGATATTATTTCTTTCACAATGAAATCTGAAAATATAGATTTTAAGACGGCTATATCTGAATTGGCGGATATGGCTGGGATAAAAATGCCAGAATTTAAACAAAAAACTCAACAACAAATCGAAGCAGAAGAAAATTACATACAAATTACAGAACGCGCAGCGAAAATTTATCAAGATTTATTATTCAAAGATTCTGGAAAACACGCATTAGAATATATAAAAAATCGCGGTTTTAGTGACGAAATGATAAAAAAATACCGTATTGGTTATGCACCAAAATCAAATATTATTTCATCAACTTTTAATAACACCAAAATTGATAAATTAACAGCCACTGGTCTTGTTCGTGTGGGGGAATTTGGACCATACGATTTTTTTCGTGATAAATTAATGTTTCCTATATTTAACGCGCATAATCAAATCGTTGCTTTTTCTGGACGCTCGCTGGACGGGTCTGAGCCGAAATATATCAATACCACCGATACAGAATTATTTCATAAAAGACAAACTTTGTTCGGATTTAATTTTGCTAGGGATGCTATACATCGTAAAAACCGCAGCATAGTTGTCGAAGGACAAATAGATGCAATTCAAATGCAAAATCATGGATTTGGTGAAACTGTCGCGCCACTTGGGACTGCACTAACCGAAGACCATATTGCAATTTTATGTAAATCAAACCGAAATATTGTGTTTTGTTTTGATGGTGATAATGCCGGACAAAAAGCGGCTGTGCGCGCGTGCACATTGGTTTTACCATTTTTACGCGAAACAAGTGATGTTAGGTTTGCTTTTGTTACTGGTGGCAAAGACCCAGATGAAATATTAAAAAATTCTGGTAAAGAGGCGATGAAAAAAATTATTGATAATGCTGTTCCTTTGGTTGATTTTTTGTGGGAAACAGTAAATAAAAATTATTTAATAAACACTCCAGGTGGACGCGCACAAGCAGAAAAATATTTAAAAGATTCTTTATCAAAAATAAGTGATAAAATTTTTCAAAACGAAATAAACGAAGAATATAACAATCGTAAATTCAATCAATGGCATAAATGGAAAAAACAAGAATATAAATCAGATATTGAAATACCTGATGTTGATATAATGACGATAAATCTTATAAAATCTATTGTTCAAACATATCCAGAAATATCTGAAAAATATATGGATTTTTTAATATCTTTGAATATATCTTTTGATGAAGATGTAAAAAATACAGAATTAAGTATTACTGATGCTGAAAATTTCATCATTTCTTTTAAATTACAACTTGAAATAAAAAATTTAAAAAATAAAAAACAAGAATTATTATCAAATGCGTTAAATGGTCAAAATTACGATAAAGAATTATTAATAAATATTGATAATGAATTACAAGAATATAAAAATAAATTAGAACTATTATTGGATAAACACCTTTAATTGTGCTGTATAGAAAGATTTATTCAAAACATCTTTTTAAAGATTCACCATTATCATTTAAATCAACATATTTATTACGAATCTCTTCATCTGCCTTGATTTGTTGTTTTAATAAAATTATATCTGGATGATTTTGTAATTCGTTATTTAATTTATCAATCGCAGATTCTATATCTTTTTCATTTTCTACAAACACTGGATTTATAGAATTCGCAGCAGATTTTATAGATTGTTCCAATAAATATTTATTATCATCAATCACAGATAAATATGCCCGTATATGTTCATCTTCGTGTTGCACTATTGTGTCATAAGAACAGGTATTTGGTTTATGAGATATATCAACTTGGACCAAAAAGTCAGAATACCCGATTGTTACATCTATATTTTTTAATGATACACAAAAACCATCTTCGATAGATGTTATATCACTTGTTATATCAAATTCATCAGTTAATGTAGCAATTACTTTACCATGTAAAACATCCATATTTTGTAGTGGTTGAACCACACTTTTTGTCCAATCTGGCGTTTTTATTGTGATTTCTGGTGTTAATTTATAATTTAAACAATCGTCTGTTGCAAATACAGACGAATTATATAAAAATATTGTTAAAAATACAAAAAAATATGATTTAAGCATGAAAATTAACCTTGTTTTTTAAGATATTCTTCAACAAAATTATTTCCATAATTTTTATACAATTCTTCCGCCAATAATACAGAAGAACGACCAGATTCAAATAATTTTAACATATTACCAAGTCCACCAAGTTCTGTATTTAAAATCACAGATTCACCATTTACTGGGCGCGACAATAATACAGCGCGTTTAAGATTCGGATATGCTTGACCCTTGATAAATGCCATTTCTAATGGATTTAAATTCCATTTTTCATAATCACTTGTATCTGCCGCCGGATTACGGAAAAATAACACTGTTTGTGCCTGACCACGAACAACATCACCAATCCCAAGTTTATCCAAAACATTTGCGCGTTGAAAAGCAACCATATATGCCTGACGATTTTTTCTTCCTTCTTGAAGACCAGCTATAAAACTTTCACGAAACATTTTATTTTCAAGCATTGGCGCAGTTTCATCAATCATAATAAGTGATGGATTTCCACCAGATACGGTTATATTATTTATTCTGTGTAATATATAAGATATAACTGCTGGCGCTAGAACTTCATCTTGTAAAATTTCTGTAAAATCAAAAGTAGTAAGGCGCGCATCTAAATCAAGTGTATCACTTTCTTCGTTAAATATATCACCATATTGTAATGGGTCTATCCACTTTTTTAATTCACCACGCATTTTACCACTGGATGAAAAACAACTTTCATAAAGATTTTTTAATAATCTGTCCTTGGTTGGTAAATAATCATAATTTACAGATACAGCACGCGCAATTTCATCATTAGATACAACATCATTTTGCCCAGTTATAATTGAAAACCATCTGCGTAAAAAAGCACGATTTTCGGAACTATCCGGCATCTTTAATGGATTTAATCTGGTTAAAAATGTATCTTTATTTGCATCTTTTTCTTTACCATTCATTGTGATATATTTACCCCCCACAGATAATGTAAATATTTCTGCGCCTTTGTTTCTGTCAAAGAAAAATGCTTTTAATTTTGGATGTCTTAAAGATTGTGAAATTAAAAATGAAAACAAAGTAGTTTTACCACCACCAGTCGGCCCAATAGTTAAAGTATGTGCAACTGCGGCTGGTTTATCAGATACATGAAATTGAAATTGATACGGTGTTCCTTGGGCTGTTGGAAATACAACAATTGGTCCAGGACCCCAATCACAATTTTCAACACCGCGCGGCATTGATGATAATGGTATACTGGTCGCCGCAGTTTTTGATAACATTTTAAATATACGCGGAAATACATTAAATCCAGGAAGTTGCGCAAAAAATGAAACTTTGGATGCAAATTTTTCAACAACAGGTGATACACCAAAAGATGCAGATATTTTCTTAAATTCACCAATATATTGATTTAATTCATCTATATCTTTACCAAATAAAATAAATAATGGATAATAATCTATTAATGTTTGATTACCAGTAATATTTTCATCCATTTCTGATTGTGCTTCACTTATCTGTTCCATCGTAGATTCTTCTGTTTCATCAGTCACAGATGATCTATGTTGACGCAATAAAACATCTATATCACTTGATTTTAATATATGGAAAGCATTCATACATATCATTTCACATTGAATTGTCGATATTGTGTCAAAAAACTCTTCATCCATATAATCTGGTGATATTTTAAAAGAAAGTGCTGCTGCATAATATGTTTTGTCACCACTGCTGTATTCTATAATACCGTTTTTATTAAATTCGACATTATCAACAGTAACATTTTCAGATATATTATTATCACATACACTAACTATTGGTTTAGATACAGGTGATAAAACCCGACCAAAAAAAGTCGCCATATTGTTAATATTATCATTTTTTAATAATACTGGTTTATACGCAGATAATATAGATTCAATATAATTACAACATTGGTTTAATTTTTCACGATTTCCACCAGCAACAGATACAACAACATAATAATTATTATTATAAATCTTTAAACCTTGGTTATTCCATTTGTCATATATTTTCTGTAAAGTTGGCTGGTCAAATTCATAATTTGTTTTTTCATCTATGTGATCACGAACTGTAAAAAAACGCAAATAAACATCAGGATCTTGAATTTGATTAAACAATTGCGCCCTTAAATCAAGTAGTTTTTCTTTGTTTTTATCGTCCATTATATTTGTTTGAATACCATTTATTTTATAAACACGCGATAAAGAACCGTCGGTTGTTGACACAGAATCATCATTATAAACCCGTTTAAAAGGTAAATAATCTGAATATTCAGCATAACCAAATTTTGGAAATATCTTTTTTGTTAGGACCGGAATATAAATCAATAAAACCAAAAATACCAAAACAACAGCCATTGCAATTATAACAAAAGTCAATGTCATTGAATCATTATTACCTGCAAAATAACTAAATATCTTTTCCATTTTATACATTTAACCTTTTGGGTATTTTTTTACCGAATATATTTATCGTAGAAATTATAATTTGCGCAATTTGTGAATCTTTTCTTGAGAAAAATCCCAAAATACTGTGACATAAACACAAAAGACCTATAAAAACAAGTGGATACCATATAGGAACTTCGTGTGGTGGCAAAACTATAAGCACTATCATTACAATTACAAATAGTAAAAACCAAAAAAAGAAATTTAATATCGCAAGATTATAAGGCACATAAAATATGCGCGGCGGATTTGCCAAAGCTTTCAGAACTTTTTGCCTCAAATTCACTCTCCTGTTAAGGTTATTATAATAATTTCAACTTTTTTCAACAAGCAAAAAAGTAAAAATCTTTAATTTTGTTTAAAATATATAAAAATACCGTTTTTTTAACAAGTTTATAATCTTTTTATAATTTTCAACATTTAATAAAAAACCTTGGAAATCTTGGATTTTTTTGTTTAAAAACTGTTAATTTCAGGTTTAAATCAGTTTTTAACAGAATAAACAGGTATAACAAAAATAACAATAAAATATAATAAATATTTGATTTTTTATAAAACTGGTTTATAATCAGGCGGTAAAAAGGATTAAGACATGAAATTTTTAAGTTCTTTAAAGGCCTGGAAAAAACGCGGTAATGTTAAACAAATTCGCCGTGGTAAACAGGTTATTTTAATTGACCCTTCTAACCCTAAATTAAAGGCAAAACAGGGCTTTAAGAAAAAATAATAAATCCGATTGGATGGTGTTTTTTATACCCAATATTGCTTGGGTATTTTTTTTATTCTTCGGCGAAAGCATCTTCCAGGATTTTTTTTATCTCTTTATCTGATAATCCAGATGTTTTTAAATACATTATTTGATTTTCCGATGGTTTATAAAGTGATGCACTGTGGGCGGCACTTTTGGGGACAGAATTTATAAATTGTGATGGTTTTAATATAACCCGCGCTTTGTCATCAGCCAATACAGAAAAAGATATATCTGAATCACAATCTGTCGCGCCTTTTTTTATTTTCGCGATACCGTCAAGTATTGTTTCTGAGTTTTTATATGCCACCACCCGATTTTTTAAGAAAATACCGGTATTTTGTGATAAATGTTCGGCAAATTCTTTGATTTGTAAAATACCGGTATTTTTTACAATTATTTTCCCGTCAAAAAAACTTTTTTTCCCGGTGTTTTTGATAAAAATATTCAAAAAGGCCGGCTTTTTATTAAAAATTTTTGCGGTCATAAAAACCCGGCTATTTTCAACATTTATATTTATATTAAGGTCTATTTTACCGGCTATTTCACCAATATATATAATATGAACCGGTAATTTTGATGTTTTTTGCACAGATATAAGATTTTTTTCCGGTATATATTCAATATTTTCATATTCAGACAGGGCAGGGCAAAAAACACCATCGCGAAAAACTAAAGTTTCCGCTGGAAAAGTTTTTATATTGAATTCCTGCCAAAGGTATGACATATTAAACCTTGAATTATTATATGTATATGATATATAAAAAAATAAAGAAAAACAACTTATATTGGTGAAAAATTATGGGATTTAATTGTGGAATTGTTGGGTTGCCAAATGTCGGTAAATCTACATTATTTAATGCTTTGACACAAAGTGCGGCTGCGGATGCACAAAATTATCCATTTTGCACTATTGAGCCAAATACTGGTCGTGTTGTTGTACCTGATAATACTTTGCTTGATTTAGCACGCGTTGCAGGGGCGGATAAAATTATACCAACACAACTGGAAATTGTTGATATAGCGGGTCTTGTCAAAGGCGCATCAAGCGGTGAAGGGCTTGGAAATAAATTTTTATCAAATATATTAGAAACAGACGCAATAATTCATGTTGTTAGATGTTTTGAAAATGATGATATAGTCCATGTAAATGGCCGTATAGACCCGTTAAGCGATATAGAAACAATTGAAACAGAATTAATGTTGGCTGATTTAGAAAGTTTAAATAATCAAATAAAAAAATTAGAAAAAAAAGTTCACGGGTTGGATAAAAATGCCACTAAATTACTGGCTGATGCAAATATTATAAAGACAAATCTTGAAAAATCTATACCAGCGCGTGATAGTGGTGTTGATACAAAACCCTTTAATTTATTAACAAGTAAGCCGGTTATTTATGTCTGTAATGTTGAAGAATCTGCGGCAAGTACCGGTAATAAGTATTCAGACATGGTTCGTCAAAAATTTTTAAACAAGGCACCTGTTTTGATTATATCTTCAAAAATAGAAATGGAAATCGCACAAATTGTAGATATAGATGAAAGAAAGATGTTTTTAAATGAACTTGGGTTAAATGAATCAGGGTTGGACCAGGTTATACACACAGGATACGATACACTTGGGCTTCAAACTTTTTATACAGTTGGTCCAAAAGAAGCGCATGCATGGACAATTAACAAAGGGATGACTGCACCACAGGCGGCTGGTAAAATACATACTGATTTTGAACGCGGATTTATTAGGGCAGAGATAATTTCACCAAACGATTATATTGAATATGGCGGTGAAGTCGCTGTTAAGGAAGCTGGTAAAATGCGCCTGGTCGGTAAAGAATATGTCATGCAAGAAGGTGATATTTGTCATTTCTTGTTCAATGTGTAAAAAAAATAAAAAATATTCGTCAAAAATACATATATTGATTTTTTTATCAATTTATGATAAAATATAGCATATTAAAAATGACAGTTTATAGCTGTCATTTTTTATTTACGCCGATTTTCGGCGTTTTTTTATATAAAAAATATAGGAGAAAAAATGTCTAGACAAATACAAATAAGACGCGGTACATCTGCCGAACATGAAAATTTTACCGGCGCAATAGGCGAAGTTACAATGGACACAACAAATAAGACTTTGCGTGTTCATGATGGTACAACTGTTGGTGGTAATGAAGTAATGTCTGTTAATAAATTTAATTTAAATCTTGCAAATAGTATAACTAAAATACCACAAGATATAAAATTTGAATTATCTTCTGGAACATTGATATTAAAAGCAGGCAGTAGATGTTATCTTAAAACAGATACAACATTACCAAGTGTTTTAATAACATCAGATTTAACAACAACACAAACGACGAATGGCATATATTTTGCCGTATACAACGGTTCAACATTATCAACAATTTTAACAACAACATATAATTATTCAACTTTACCAGACACATATTCTTTACCTTTGGCGGTTATCACTGTATCAGGTGGTAAAATTACATCTATTGATAAAATTTTTAACGGTTTTGGTTATATTGGTTCAACATTGTTTGTTTTACCGGGTGTAAAAGGTATAGCACCTAATGGTAGAAATACCGATGGAACATTAAATAATACTGTTGTTGAAATTACGACTGTAAAAACAATAAATAATCTTACAAGTAATTTGGGTTATACTGTTGCGATAACTAATAATGGTTTATCTTATTTCTTATATAGAGAATATAGTCAAGAAACATACCCTGGAACAAATTATAAAGCATGGTACAAACCGTCTGAAAATATATTGTATAATACTATGACAGCTCAAGGTGCAGAACAGATAATAGTTGGTGCAACAATATGTTATTTTAATTCTATAACAGGAGAATTTATACCAAAGCAAGCGTTTCGTTCACTAGATTATAATGACACAAATTTTATCGTGCATCAATCAATGCCAAGTGGTAAATATATTGATTTAACCCTTGGTGCAAGTGGAAATAGTTATACAGCACCTGCTGATGGTTATGTTTATTTTAGAAAAGATGCTACTGCTGTGGGGCAATATTTTGTGTTGTATGGCAGTAATATACAGGTTGTTAATAAATCAGCAACATCTGGTGGTTATATAGCCGGCTATATCCCAGTTAAAAATGGCGAAACTTTCAAAGTAGAATATAACTTGGCAGGAAGCACTGTTGTTTTTAAATTTGTATATGCCCAAGGCGCAATATAAAGGAGTAAAGTTATGTATAAAGCAATAAAAGATAGTAAAATCATAGCAATATCTGATACAGATAATAAGTTTTTCTGTTTAATAAAAGATAAAGTGGTCGAAGATACAGAGCATACGATATCAGATTTTGGCGCATATAATGGTGAATATTTGTTGTTATCAGATATACCAGCACCAACGCAAGAAGAACAGAGTGAAAAACGGGCGCAAGCATACTTAACAGAAATTGACCCAATTACAGCGCATATCAGCCGTTTGCGTGATGAAGAACAAACAGAGGAAGTTATAAAAAAAATTAATAATTTAATATTTGAACGAAATGAAAAAATTAAAGAAATAAAGAAAAAAATTCCTTATTTAACAGATTAAAAATAAAAATACACCCCGGAAGGGGTGTTTTTCTTATAAATACTTGATTTATCGTATTTTATAGTCTAAAATCCTAGCCTGTGGTTCAAATAGGTTTAATATGACTAAAATGAATAGTATTTTTCCAATAGATATTGTTTATTTGTGGGTGGATAGCCGTGATGCCAAGTTTAATTCAGAAAAAAATAAATATTTAAAAGAAAGTAAAAAAGATACAAATAAATATGTTGATGATGTCAGGGATGAAATTTTTCGTGATAATGATGAATTAAAATATTCTTTGCGTTCAATAGAGCAAAATGCGCCATGGATAAATCATATTTATATTGTGACTGCTTTGGGTCAGATTCCATCTTGGTTGGATACAAAAAATCCAAAAATTACAATTGTTCCCCAAGAATCTATTTTACCATCGGACGCTGGTCCAATATTTAATTCTTGTGCAGTTGAGGCATGTCTTGCAAATATTCCAAATTTATCAGAATATTTTTTATTATCTAATGATGATATGTTTTTTAATAAACCGATTAAACCAGATTATTTTTTTAATAAAAATGGACGCGCAAAGTTTCGTTGTATACGGCGAAAAAATGGCAAGCATCTTCGTGATGAAAAGAGTATATATTTAAAATTATTGATAAATTCAGCACATGCTATTGAAGATGTTTTTAGTATTGATTTATATCAATATAAATCTTCGCATGGTATTGACCCATATATAAAATCTTCAATAAAAGAGTGTTGTGAACATCCAATACTTTCGAAATATATAGACAATACAAAATATCATCGTTTTCGTGATGAAAATGATGTTCATCGGTTGGTTTTTAATTTGTACGATGTTGTAAAAAATCGTGCAGATGTAATTGTTTCTCATTCAAAACATGTTGGACATAATATTATTTTAGATTTTTTGTATAATTTGGTTAATTATAAATCTATAAAAAATTCAGTATTTTTCTGTAATGATGCAATCAAGTCAAATGTTTTATCTTGTAAAGCGCCAGTTGTTTGTATAAATGACAGTATTTATTCTACAAAAGAAACATATGAACATAATAGACAATTTTTTGAAACAAAATTCCCAAACAAAAGTGAGTTTGAAAAATAGGTATTGATATGAAAAATAAAACATTACTTTTTGATGCGACTATTATTGCTGAAAGTTATATGGCAGAACGTGGTAGAACAGGGATATTTTTTACAGAATTTAATATATTAAAACATATTTTTAAATCTAATGAATTTGATGTATCTTTGTATTGTGATACTATGTATAATGAAAAATTTGCAAATTTTATAAAAAATAATTTTGGGGAAAATGTTAAAATTTATTTTGGCAATCGTTGTGGAATGTTTTTGGCAAAAATGCAAGTTTTAGATGCAAAATTGCGTAATAAAAAACATAATATTTTAAAATTACTGTTAAATATACTCGTTAGAAAACCTGTAAGATTTATTGGAAAATTTGTTAAATTACCGACTTTTGATATTGCTTTTTCCGCATGGACATATATGTCTAAAAAAGTGAAAGCAACACATAAATATATTGTTTTATATGATACAATACCTTTGTTAATTCCAGAATATTATTTATCAAAACAACATTGGTTTTATCACTTGATAAAATATATTAAATCTAAACCAAACTGTAAATATTTTGCTATATCGCAATCTTGTAAAAATGATTTTGTTAGATTATTAAATATGAATCCAGATGATATAACTATTATGCCATTGGCAGCAAGTGATAATTTTTATCAAGAAAAAGATAAAAATAAAATAAAACAAGTTTGTAAAAAATATAATATACCAACAGATAAAAAATATGTATTCAGTTTATGTACATTAGAGCCACGTAAAAATTTGATTCGTGCTGTTAAGACATTTATAGAATTTATCAAAAAGAATAAAATTGATGATATGGTATTTGTTCTTGGTGGTGCGCATTGGGATGAATTTATTGGTAAATTAGAACAAGAGATAAAAGATTTGGGTAAATATAAAGATAAAATTATTCGTGCTGGTTATATAGATGATGAAGATTTGGCTGCACTTTATAGTGGTGCAGAATTTTTTGTTTATACCAGTCAATACGAAGGTTTTGGTTTGCCACCATTGGAAGCAATGAAGTGTGGATGTCCGGTAATTACATCAAATAATTCATCTTTGCCAGAGGTTGTTGGTGATGCTGGAATTATGATAGATTGGGACAGTGATGAACAACATATCGCTGCATATGAAAAATATTATATGGATAAAAAATATCGTGACGAAATGGCAAAGAAAGGTTTAAAAAGGAGTGGACTGTTTTCTTGGGAAAATACAGTTGATATAATCATAAAAACAATTAATCAGGAAAATTAATAATAAAAAGGTAGGATATGACAAAAAAAGTTGCTTTGATTACAGGTATTACAGGACAAGATGGTTCATATTTGGCAGAATTGTTATTGGGTAAAGGTTATGAAGTTCATGGTATTGTTCGTCGTGCTTCTGTACCGAATACACAAAGAATAGACCATATATCTGATAAAATACATTTGCATTATGGTGATATGACAGATTCTACAAATTTAAATAATTTAGTTCGTCAATTACAACCAGATGAAGTTTATAATTTGGCTGCACAATCACATGTTAAAATATCATGGGATTGTCCAGAATTTACTGCAGAATCTGACGCGATTGGTGTTTTGCGTTTATTAGAGGCAATCCATACAAATGGGTTGGATAAAAAAACAAGATTTTACCAGGCATCTACATCTGAGTTATTTGGTTTAATTCAAGAACCAATTCAGTCTGAAAAAACACCGTTTTATCCGCGTTCTCCGTATGGTGTGGCTAAATTATATGGTTATTGGATTACTGTGAATTATCGTGAATCTTATGGCATATTTGCGTGCAATGGTATTTTGTTTAATCATGAAAGTCCAAGACGCGGTGATAATTTTGTGACACGCAAAATTACATTAGCAGCAGCCAGAATCAAAGAAGGTCTTCAAGATTGTTTATATCTTGGGAATATGGATTCCAAACGCGATTGGGGTCATGCCAAAGATTATGTCGAAGGTATGTGGCGTATATTACAAGCAGAAAAACCATCGGATTATGTTTTGGCCACAGGTGTTACTACATCTATTCGTGATTTTGTAAAGGTTGCTTTTAAAGAAGCTGGTTTTGATTTAGAATGGTCTGGCAATGGTGTTAATGAAAAGGCAGTTGATAAAAAAACTGGTAAAACTGTTGTCGCTGTGGACCCACAATTCTTCCGTCCAGCCGAAGTTGATTTGTTATTAGGTGATTCAACAAAGGCAAGAACTCAATTGGGCTGGAAACCAACATATACTTGGAAAACTTTGGCACAAGAAATGGTTGCTGAAGATTTAAAATTGGTAAAAATGGAAAAAACGCTGAAACAACCTCAAAGATAATAAAGGTAGTGTATATGAGTAAGTATTTAATAACAGGTGTTATGGGCTTTGTTGGAAGATATTTTGTAGAATATCTTAATGAAAAAGAACCTGAATCAAAAATATATGGAATTGATATAACACCAAAATGTGACATGAATATTAAATACAGATCTTTGAATCTGATGGATAATGAACAGGTAAACAGGATAGTAAGGTCTTTGAAACCTGATTATATTGTTCATTTAGCTGCTATGTCTTCTGTGGCACAAAGTTGGAAAGAACCAGCAAATTGTTTTATGAATAATATGTCGGCATTTTTGAATTTGGCTGATGCTGTGCGTAATAATAAATTAAAAACAAGAATTTTATCTGTTGGTTCGTCTGAAGAATACGGAATATATGATAACCCAATGACTGAAGATTTAAATTTACATCCAAAAAGTCCGTATTCAGTTGCTCGTTTATCACAAGAATATATGTCAAAATTATATGTTGATAATTTTAATATGGATATTGTAATGACACGTTCTTTTAATCATATTGGTCCGCGTCAAAATACTCGTTTTGTTATACCATCTTTTATTGAACAGTTGGTGAATATATCAAAAGGAAAAAGCGAAAATAAAATGATGGTTGGTAATATTGATGTGGTTCGTGATTTTACAGATGTTCGTGATGTTGTTAATGCGTATTATTTAATAATTAAAAATGCGCAAAATCGCAGTGTTTATAATGTATGCAGTGGTCAAGGGGTTAAATTGCGCGATATAATAAACACAACTGCAAAGGAATTAAATATCAAACCAAATATAATTATAGATTCATCGCGTATTCGTGCTAACGAAATTTCTTCGGTTATTGGGGATAACACTAAATTAAAAAAAGAATTAGGAT
Organism: Candidatus Enterousia sp.; assembly: GCA_045648925.1. GTDB lineage: Bacteria > Pseudomonadota > Alphaproteobacteria > Rs-D84 > Rs-D84 > Enterousia. The sequence continues at coordinate 115,506 of JAZROY010000003.1, read as the reverse complement.
GGAATCAAAAATATACATTACAACAAACAATATCTGATATTATAAAAACTTATGAAAAATAAAAAAATGAAAAGAACAGTAAATATTTGTTTTATAACTGATACAAATTATGCGGTTCCTACGGGTGTGGCTATTGAATCTTTGATTGAAAATTGTAAAAAAGACACAATGTATAATATCTATATTATTGCTGTTGATGTGGCTGAAAAGATAATAAATAAATTTAAGAAATTAAAAGAGCACAATGTAAATATATATGTAATAAATACTGAAAATATTTATTCTGATATTCAAACAACACATCAGCATGTAAGTAAAGCCGCAATGTTAAAATTTAATTTACCAAATATGTTTCCGGATTTGGATAAAATTTTATATTTAGATGGAGATATGTTAATTTTAGGTGATTTATATGATTTGTATAGTACAAATTTAAATGGAAAATATGCTGCGGTTGTTACTGATATGAAAGCAATGGTTAATGAAAAACATCATCTAAAACTGGGGATAGATAAATATTTTAATTCTGGTATGATGTTGTTAAATTTAAAAAAAATGCGCGAAAATAATAGTACTGATAAATTACTTTATGCAAAAAAACATGATAAATATAAACACTTTATGGACCAAGATGCTTTGAATCAGGTGTTTAATGAAAATGTTATATATGTTTCTTTGAAATATAATTGTATGGTACAAAATTTAGATTATCCAGACAATGAAATTTCTGATTTTTATCAAGAAAAAGATATAGAAAAAATATTAAAAAAACCTGTAATTTTACATTTAACAAATAAAAAGAAACCTTGGAATTCTGAGGGTGCCCCTGGCAGTGCTTTATGGGACAAGTATAATAACTGTTATCAAATTAAAACAAGTATTGTTAGATATATATTAAGTTTTGTTTTTAAACATACTTTTATAAATGGACGCCATAAATTTTATATATTTGGAATAAAATTTCTTAGTTATAAATTACATTTTGCGCCAGATTCTGTAATTAAAAGAAATTTCTTATTCGCAAAAGAATATTGTTCAAATGGTAGAATACATGTGTATTTTTGTGGAATAAAAATTTTAAGTTATAAGAGATAGTTGTAAAATTTATATGTATTTTATGTTCAAATTATTACACTGATTGTATGAATAAACCCGGTATAAACCTTTAATTTTCATTGTTAAATAGTTTTTGCGGCCGGCTTGCATTATTTATTTTTTATTGCTAAAATTCCCATAATAATGTTTAAAGCATGAAAAAATCTGAAAATAAGACAAAGGAAACAAACATGCATTTTATAAGACATATTTGTGATTTAAGATTTTTTAAATATCCAATAAAAGTTCACAATAAATACCACAGGTTAAAAGATAAAATCAGACAAATTAAAAATAGTAAATGATGGGGTTGTGTTATGGTAAAGCAAAATGTAAGATACATATCAGATACTAGTTCTGTAAATGAGAATACGAATTTTATTGTTGGGTGTGGGTTATCTGGAATAGTAATGGCAAACAAAATCGCTACGGAATTAAATGAACCTGTTGTGATTATTGACAAGAAAGACCATATTGGCGGCACTTGTTTTGATTATATTGACAATGAGACAGGCATTCATGTTCATAAATATGGCCCCCACATTTTCAGAACTAATTCTACAGAAGTATGGAATTTTTTATCTAAATATACGACTTGGAATCCATTTATGCATCGCGTTCTTGGTATAATTGACGGTATAGAAGTTCCAATTCCGTTTAATCTAGATTCTTTACATCGTGCGTTGCCAGAAACTTTGGCAAATAAATTAGAAGGAAAATTAATTGCAAAGTTTGGTTTTAATACCAAGGTTCCTATTCTGGAATTACGTAAAACAAACGATGAAGATTTAAACTTTTTGGCTGATTACATTTATAAAAAAGTATTTTTAAACTATACCCTTAAACAATGGGGATTAAGTCCAGAACAACTAGATCCATCTGTTACGGGTTCTGTCCCAGTATTTATCGGTCGCGATAGTCGTTATTTCCAAGAACGGTTTCAAGGAATTCCACGTGATGGTTATACTGTGATGTTTGAACGTATGTTGGCACACCCAAATATAAGTGTAATGTTGAATACAAATTTTGAAAAACTGAAAAAATCAATAAAATACAAGCGTCTATTTTATACTGGCGCCATAGAAGAATATTTCGATTACAAGTTTGGTAAATTACCGTATCGCAGTTTGGATATAAGAATAGAAACATTTAATGTGTCACATTTTCAAAATGCTGCAGTTGTAAATTATCCTGAAAATTATGATTTTACAAGAATTACAGAAAACAAATGGTTTTTAAATGAAAAATCAGACAAAACTGTATTGACTTTTGAATATCCAGAAGATTTTGAAAATGGCAAAAACGAACGAATTTATCCAATATTAAATCCAACAAACCAAGCAATTTATGATAGATATTTCGAAGAAGCAAAAAAATTATCAAATGTATATTTCTTAGGCAGATTGGGTGCATACAGATATTATGATATGAATCGAACAATCCAAGGTGCGTTTGAAACATTTAATAAAATTATAGGGAAATAAAATGAAAAAAACAGAAACAAAGCAAACAAAAAAACATGCCATGATTAGTGTGCGAAATGCGGATGGTATCAAAGATACTGATGCTACTATTTTGATTCAAAACAAGATTGATTATATCCCAAAGGTTTCTGTGATTATTCCTGTTTATAATGTTGAACAATATTTGCGCGAATGTTTAGATTCAATAGTAAATCAAACTTTACACGACATTGAAATAATTTGTGTTGACGATGGTTCAACTGATAATTCTCTGGAAATATTGAAAGAATATGCAAAAAAAGATAATAGAATTACAGTTATTACGCAAAAAAATTTATATGCTGGTGTTGCCCGTAATGCAGGTCTTGCTGTTGCTAAAGGTGAGTATTTATCTTTTTTAGATAGTGATGATTTTTTTGAGTTAAATATGTTAAAAAATGCATATTCTTTGGCGACAAACAAAAATTTGGATATTGTTATTTATAGAACAGATGCGTATGATACCGGTTCAAAAAAATATTCCCCACAAAATTGGTTGCTGTCAAACAAGTATATGCCAAATAATGACGTGTTTTCTGCACAAGATATTTCAAAATACATTTTTAATTTTTCGTGTAGTTGGCCATGGAATAAAATGTTTAATCATAATTTTATTAAAGCTAATAAATTGTATTTTCAATCTTTATCAAGAACAAATGATTTATACTTTGTCTTTATGGCACTGGTAAAAGCAAAAAGAATGTCTGTTATACAAGAATGTTTAGGGCATTATCGTGTTGGAAATAATAGCAGTTTACAGTCTAATAACCATAAAAGTCCTTTGGATTGGTATACAGCATCAATGTCTGTAAAGAAAGAATTACAGAAGATGAAAATATACGATATTTATGAACAATCTTTTGTAAATTGTGTTTTGTCTGGAGCTTTATATAATTACAATTCAATTAAAGATGTAGAGGTAAAAAGCAAACTTTTAAACGATTTACAAAATAAACTGGTGTATGATTTGGATATATATCGTCACTTATATGATACAAAATATTTTTATGAGCCAGATAAATCTTATATGTTTCGAAAAGATATTATGAAAGAGTCACCAAAAGTTTCAGTTGTTCTGCCAATTTATAATGCGGAACCTTATTTACGTGAATGTTTGGACAGCGTTGTTAATCAGACATTAAAAGATATTGAAATTATTTGTGTTAATGATGGTTCAACAGATAATTCATTGAATATCATTAAAGAATATGCTGATAAAGACAAACGTGTTAAATATATCGATAAACCAAATGCAGGTTATGGTCAAACAATGAATTGTGGTATTGATTTAGCGTGCGGTGAATATATTGGTATTGTTGAACCTGATGATTTTATTAAACCTGATATGTATGAAACATTATATAATAAGGCAAAAGAATTAGATTTGGATGTTATCAAGGCTGATTATTGTGAATTTACAGGTGAAAACAAACAATATAGATATACAAATAAAAAAGTATTTAATGCGCCAGAGAGTTTTTATAACCGTGTTTTAACACCCGAAAAAGATGAAAAAATATTGTATATTTTTGCTATTAATCCAGCGGGAATATTTAAACATTCCTTTTTGGATAAATATAAAATCCGTCATAATGAAACCCCTGGGGCTGCATATCAAGATAATGGTTTTTGGGCACAAACAACATATTTGGCAGATAAAGTATATTTTATGAACTGTGTATTTTATTGTTACCGCCAAGATAATCCAAATCAGTCTATAAAGAAAAAGAATAATGTTTGGACAATTCCAAATGAATATCATTTTATTGATAATATATTTGCGAAACATAAAAAAGTGGCTAAATTGCTTCCTGTTTATTTTTTGCGTAAATTTAATGCGTATATTTATCATATGATTGCGCGTTTGGATGTTGAATATTGGCCGGAATATTTAACAGCCATTGGTAAAGAATTTAAACAACACAAAAAACATGGTGATATTGATAAAAAATATTTCAACAATAATCAATGGTCTGATTTACAAATGATTATGAATAATCCAAATGAATATATTGAAAAGAATAAAATATTACAGTCAAATAACAATGAATCCTATGATGTAAAAGTTTCTGTTATAATACCTGTTTATAATACAGAAAAATATTTAGAAAAATGTTTAGATTCTGTTATTAATCAAACAGAGAAAAATATTGAAATTATCTGTGTAAATGATGGTTCAACAGATAATTCATTGAATATCATTAAAAAATATGCTGATAAAGATTCTAGAATAAAAGTAATAGATAATCGTGTTAATAGAAAACAAGGAACTGCAAGAAATCAAGCTTTAAATATAGCCAAAGGTCATTATATTCAATTTGTAGATTCTGATGACTATCTGCAATTAAATGCTATTGAAAAATTATATACATATGCAAATAAAAACAATTTAGATATGTTGATGTTCAGTGGTAGAAATTTTAAAGATGGAACAGATATTATGGAACCAAATAAACTTTGGGATTTTAATTATTTACCACAAAATTGGAACAAGACAGTTTTTTCGTTTAAAGATTGTTTAGATTTTGCACATTTAATGGCTGTATCAACATGTTTAACAATTTATAAACATTCTTTTATAGAAAAAAATAATTTACAATTTCCAGAAGAACTTTTTTTCGAAGACAATGTTTTCTTTGTCAAAGGGTTAACCAAGGCATCTGCGTGTGGAATATTAAATGAGAAATTGTATTGTCGTAGATTACATCCTAAATCTACAACACAAACTCGGAATCACCATTTTGCGGATTTTTTGAAAATAACAGATATACTTCTTGGGTATTTGAAACAGTGTAAAATAAATAAAAAAACATTCAATAATTATGTGAATTCGTATTTAGGAATTCTGGTGAATGATTTTGTAAAGCTGGATCAGACAGATAAAAAGTTATATATCAAAGATATGAAACATTTATTAAAACGATATGATAAATCTAAATTAGCATTTTTGTACAAAGATAATCATGTAAAAAGTTATGTTTTATTCCCGTATTACTTGCTCGCAACCGTATGGATGAATGTTGTTTCTTTGCCTTTGGCAAAATTTAGAAGACATATAAAACAAGTTATGTATTCTCACAGCACGCGTAGTAGTATAGATAAGTTGGAAAAGCATATTAACGAATTGAATTTGCAATTGAATTTACAATTGGATTGTATTAATAAACAGCATGAAATTAGTATGAAAAATATGCAAGATTTTTTTATCAATGTTCAACATAAATTTTCTTTATTAAACATGGAACCTTATTGGGCAAATGTTTATCATGATACTATATTAAACAGCGTTTGGTTAAAAGATAAATCTGTATCGCCTGGTCGCTGGGCAGTGTCGTATATTGTTTTATATGTTTTGTTTAGAATACTAGATGAAATTAAACCACAATCTATATTAGAGTGTGGACTTGGTCAAAGTTCTAAATTAACAATTCAATATGCTGATGCATATAAAGCAAAGTTGATGATTTGTGAAAATAACCAAGATTGGTTGTCGTTCTTTAAACTTCAATTTCCCACAGCTGATAAATATACAAAAATTTTGGATACTGAAATGGTACATATTGTTCCTGAGCATGAATCTAGAACTTATAAAGGTTTTGAATCAGTTATCAAAGGTAAAAAATTTAATCTTGTGATGATTGATGGACCTTTGGGTAGTGCACATTATTCCAGACCAGAAATATTGGATATTGTTGATAATCTGGATAAATCTTTTGTAATTTTATTGGATGATATGAATCGTATAGGGGAACAAGAAACCTGGTCAATGTTAAAGTCAAAATTAACAGAAAAAAATATATTATTCAAAGAAGCAATTTATAAAAGTGATAAACAACTTGGATTATTGTGTTCATCAGATTTATCTTGGTTGACTACTTTGTAAAAAATACATAATCAAATTCCTTGGTTTAGGATTTTGATTATGTATACTTGCTGTATGCCAATTTGAATGTTTTTGTAATCGAATGTAAAATTTATGCGGAATTTAATAGACCCATGTTAAATACATATTGCGAAAAAACAAATTTTAAAGTATACTTACCAGTATAAGCGAAAGGGGTTTTTATGAAATTTCTATTGTTAATATTACCTGTTCTTGTGTTGGGCGGATGTTATAATGATAGCAAAAATATAGAAAACACAATGACCGATTGCGAAAGAATAGCAAAAACATCTACACATATTGTTTATAAATGTCCTTCGGATTTAGAATGGGTGCAGAATGTAAAAGCTCTGGAATCAAGCGGAAAGTGGGTCGATTGGTCCGGTCTTGATAAAACAAAAATACCAGATATGACAAATGATACTGAATATACTTATGTAGAATTTACCAGATTAGATTGATTTTATTGGGCCACATAGTTATAGATTTGTATGATATAGATATGGATAATTACTGCTGAATCAAAAATAGGATGAAAGACAAGTAAAAAGGTAAAAAATGATTCTAGTAACAGGTGCCACAGGATTTATTGCTTCGCATACAATTGTTGAATTGCAAAATAATGGTTTTGATATCGTTGGTATAGATAATTTATGTAATTCATCAATTAATGTTTTGGATAATATTCAAAAAATTACAGGTAAAAAAATAGAATTTTCAAATATCGATATCCGCGATAAAGATGTATTAAAAAATTTCTTGTCTGGGTACAAAATTGACGCTTGTATTCATTTTGCTGGGTTAAAGGCTGTCGGAGAATCTGTGGTTAAACCTGTTGAATATTACGATAATAACATTTCTGGGACAATATCTTTGTTAAATGTTTTAAATGAAATAGGATGCAAAAATATTATTTTTTCGTCCAGTGCAACTGTTTATGGAATACCTGCATTTGTGCCGATTACCGAAGAATGCCCAAAAGGTATATGTACAAATCCATATGGTTGGACCAAACATATGATAGAACAAATTTTGGTGGATATGCAAAAAGCAAACCCAGATATGAATGTTGTTATTTTGCGTTATTTTAACCCTGTTGGCGCACATCCATCAGGTTTGATTGGTGAAAACCCGAACGGTATCCCAAATAATTTGATGCCTTATATTACCCAAGTTGCGTGTGGAAAACGTGAAAAATTGTTTGTATATGGCAATGATTATGATACACCTGATGGCACAGGCGTCAGGGATTATATCCATGTGGTTGATTTGGCGCGTGGGCATGTGTGCGCAATGTTCGCGATTGATAAAAAGTGTGGTTTGGAAATATTTAATCTGGGAACAGGGCATGGATATTCTGTATTGGATGTAATAAAAACCTTTGAAAAAGTAAATAAGATAAAAATCCCGTATGAAATTATAGCGCGGCGACCCGGCGATGTCGCGATGTGCTATGCCAATCCAGAAAAAGCGAAACGCGTATTGGGATGGGTTGCAGAATATTCTTTGGATGATATGTGTCGTGATTCTTGGAATTATCAAAATAAATTGGATGTTTAATAGTTGCGGATTTTTGCTGTCGCAAACCGGCATACTGCCGTCTGCCTAATCCTTGTTTTGCACCACTTTGCCCCGGTGGTTCAAACCCAACACAACACACATATTTAACAAAAAAACACCCACAAGGGGTGCTTTTTATTAAATCTTGGTTGCGGGAGATGGAATTCGCTCGACACTTTGTGTCTGCGCGCAAATTTGTAGTTATTCGAACTTCGTTTTTACCAAATATGGGTAAAAACTCGTTCTTATATACAAATTTTGAACCAAACAACTGCGTTGTATGATATCAAACCAACAATCCACAACAAATTAAATAAAAAACGTGCCGCTTTGGACACGTTTTTTATTTAAACTGGTTGCGGGAGATGGATTTATTTCGCTTCGCTTCATTGGCTGCGGATTTTTGCTGTCGCAAACCGGCATACTGCCGTCTGCCTAATCCTTGCACTGAACCACCTTGCCCCGGTGGTTCAAACCCAACACAACACACATTAAATAAAAAATACACCACAGGGGTGTATTTTTCATTTAACTGGTTGCGGGAGATGGATTTGAACCACCGACCTTCAGGTTATGAGCCTGACGAGCTACCGGACTGCTCTATCCCGCGATAACGGGCTTTATTATACATGTTTATATGCGGTTGTCAAATAAATAAATGCTTTTAATCTTAGGTATATTCATAATTATTTTATGTTTTTTACCATTTCAAAGATTAGTTTTTTCTTATTTTGTGGTAATTTCCAATATAAAATCAATAATTTTAATGATTCCGAACCATACATTTTGTTTTGTGTATCAAAGAAAAAATCAACAGGGGTGCCTAGCGCAGTGCTGATTTGAAACAATCGTTGGCAAGATATGCTGGTTTGCCCGCTTTCGTATTTTTGTATTTGTTGAAAAGAAACCCCGCACAATTTTCCCAAATCAGATTGCGACATACCCAACATAATTCTTCGTAATTTTATTCGTTCAGCAATGGTTTTTGTTATATGCGTCGTGATATTTTTTTGTTTCATTTTGAACCTTTTTTAGCAAACAAAATACCACCTTGTAAAAAACAAAGTGGTTGGAGTTTATCGAACAAAGCATAGTTTGTTGTGCTTATTCTTTATATTCGCACACTCCAACCTGTGGTTGGAGATTTTTTCAGTCATCTCTAACTGCTATGCTTATGGGTCGATAAACCCAACGATATAACACATATCGTCAATGGTATTTTTACATCATTTGACAAAATTGTCAAAATAAAAAAGTAATTATAAATATATATGTAAAATACCACCCTGTAAAAAACAAAGTGGTTGGAGTTCACTAAACAAAGTACAGTTTGCTGTGCTTATTCAATATATTCGCACACTCCAACCTGGGGGTGAGAATGGCACTTTATTCTAAAAATGTCAAATATGATAGTTTTTTATCAAATAAACCCTTACTTGCATTGTATTTTTTTTATTGCTAGGATATACATCAAGGTTTTAAAACATGAAAAAATCAATATCAAAAAGATTTAAACGATTTTTCAGATTTCTATATGGTTGGGGGGTTGTTCAGTGGATTATGGCGATTGTCTATTATGTTTTAATCTGGTTCGTTTATTTCACATCTAAAAAAGATATTACGGGTTTATCCGTTTTGAAAAAATATGCCAGAAAGCCCGCGATTTTCGTGTTTTGGCATGGACGGACAATGATGTTGTCGCCGGTAATTGCTCTTAACAGGGTGCGCGGGTATGCGATTGCTGATGCCAAGAAAGATGGGCGGGCAATCGCAAAAATGGAAAAGTTATTCGGTCTTAAAACCATATACGGTTCGTCTGATGGGGGCGGGGTGTCTGTTCTGCGTAAGGGGGTAGAGGCACTTAAACGCGGTGGAAATTGTCTGGCACTTTCGCCAGATGGCCCGTGTGGACCGTCTATGCGGTTTCATGATGGTGCGCTTTATTTCGCGAAAATGACTGGTGCGCCGATAATTCCGGTTTGTTATTCTTCGTCCAGACCGTGGTTCCAAAATCGATGGGACAGATATTTGTTGACTAAACCGTTTTCTATTATCGCGGGAACTGTTGGAAAACCTATATTTATCGATAGAAAAACAAAAATCGAAGATTTTGAAAAAATTCGTAAAAATCTTGAAGATGTTATGGTAAAACAGGCATATGATTTGGATAAAAGATTTACTAAATTCCGGGTTGAACAAGATTTAACCCCAGACAATTTTAAAGATAGGGCGGTGATACTGTGAAAACACCAAAATGGTTTTTAAAGCGCGGGTTTATGGCGATTTTATTATTGCCACTGTCTTTGTTTTATTTTATTGCATCGAAAACTGTCTTTGGTTTTCGCAAAATGCGCGAATATAAATCAAGACGACCGGTAATTTGTTTCGGTAATATTTTATCTGGTGGGGTTGGAAAAACACCCATTGTGCGCGAAGTAGCAAAGTTTTTTAATTCTCCTGTGGTTATGCGGGGATATAAAAATTCCAAGCAAACTGATTATGTCGGTGATGAAGCAAAAATGTTGTCAAATGATGGTATTCTGGTGCATGTGGGGAATCGAAAAAGTAATTTAATTTTATTAAACAAACAAAAATCAAATTCACCGATTGTTATGGATGATGGATTTCAAAATTCTTCTATAAAAAAAGATATTTCTGTGCTGGTTTTTGATGAAGCAATTGGGTTTGGTAATGGTTTTTTGTTACCTGCGGGACCGTTACGCGAAGGGAAATCTGCGATTAAACGCGCTGATGCGATTATATTGATAAAAAGAAAAAATGTCGCGCGAAATTTTGCTTTGCCGACAGATATTCCGATATTTAATGCAAAAAGTAGTGAAAGTTGCCCATATGATAAAAAGGTAAATGTAATCGCGTTTGCCGGGATTGGGTATCCAAAAAAGTTTTTCGATAACATACCATGCAATGTTGTTGAAAAGATATCTTTCCCAGACCATTATCAATATAGTGATGCGGATATCAATTTGTTGATTCAAAAAGCAAAATCGAAAAATGCACGATTGTTAACCACAGAAAAAGATTGGGTGCGTATCCCAGATTGGGCAAAAGACAAAATAAAATTTTCTGCGCTGGATATAGAAATCGAAAAAGGTTTTTATAATTGGATAAAAGGAAAGGTAGATGACAACATTAACAAAAAAAGTTAAAGTTTCTGGTGTTGGTATACATTCTGGATTGCCAGTCAATATGGTTATAAAACCATCTTTAAGGCCGGGGATTTTTTTCAAAAGAATTGATATTGCTGGTTCTGATTTAATTCCTGCGACATTTGATAATGTTGGCGATACTTTTATGCGCAATACAACAATCGGTGATAAAAAAGGTGCGCATGTTCAAACTGTTGAACATTTGATGGCTACTTTTTTCGTGCTCGGTATTGACAGTGCAATTGTCGAAATAGATAATTATGAAACACCAATTATGGATGGCAGTGCTTTTGAATTTTTTAACGCGTTGGAAAAAGCAGTCGGTAAAAAAAATAAGATGAAAAAAATTATCGTGAAAAAAACTGTTGTCGCAAAACGAAATGAATTGGCAAAATATATGCCGTTTTGGAAATGCATAAAAACAACTATTTTGAATCACACAATTTGGCGCCGTGGCAATGGTTATGTTAAATTATCGCCAAATGAAAATGGTTTATTGATAGATGCTACTTTGGTTTATGATGATAAAATTATTGGAACACAATCTTATTCTTGTTTGTTGGACGGGACAAAAAAGTCGGTTGATAATTTTGTGAAAAATGTATCACGGTCAAGAACTTTTGGAAAATATTCTGAATGGGATTATTTAAAAGCACATGGTATGGCACATGGTGCAAATGAAAAAAATGTTATTGCTTTGAATGATGCTGGTGATGGAACACTTAACAAGTTATATTACAAAGATGAATTTGTTCGCCATAAAATCATAGACGCAATTGGTGATATGTTTACAAGTTCTGGTTTTATTTATGGGCATCTTGAATCTTATAAGGGGTCGCATGCACTGAATAATTTGGTTTTAAGAAAATTGTTTAGTGATAAATCTAACTATGAAATCGTTTAATCAAAAAAAGGAGTAAAAAATGAAAAAAAGTATTGTTTTAATGTCTGTGTTGGCTTTGTGTGCTTGCGCAAAGACAACTGATGGCGGAAATGGTCTGACAAGATTGACCGAAGAACCAAAAAATTGCGAATTTTTGTATAATCTGGATTCAAGTGTGACAACATATAAAATATCTGGTGCGTATGATTATATTGAAAAAAGTATCTTGGAAAACAAAAATTTAATCGGGGATTCTTACCTGATTGTTAATGAAGATATAATTGATAATATCGGGGCTGTATTTGGACCAGAACACACATATAAGTTCAAAGTCAAAGTATATGATTGTATAAAGTAAGAAAAAAGTCGTAGAAATACGACTTTTTTATTATAAATTTCGGCTTTATTTTTTTTATCGATTTGTGTTATAATGTCTCTATAACGAGAGAGAATTGATAAAACAAGTAATAACCGTTAATCATAAAAAATACGCAACAGGTCTGTTTTGGCAGCCCCTGCGGGTTGGTAATACTGCGCAAAATTATGCGAAACAGTTGGCAAAAAATGGCGATAAAAAATATACACTTTATGTTGGATATAAATCTATGGTCGGTTTAACCGATACGCGCGAAGGCGCAAATGCTGGTATGCCAAGTGCCGCAATAGAGATAGTCAGTGCATTGTCAGATTTGGTTTCTTTTTTGGGGGTTTTCCAGGCAGATAACAACAATTATTATTTAATCGCTGTGCGTAATGGTGTTATTATTCGCGATATTTTGCTTACTGATGCCCAAAGTGCCAGGAAATTATTTATGCAAATGGTTGAAATCCCAGATTGGGGTGCTTTATTCGCACCTGCAAGTTGGGGGATACCAAAATCCCAAGAAAAACAGTTGTCTGATTTAATGGGTCAGGGTGCAAATGTAAAATTACATGAGATAAGCACTGTAAAATCAATGATACCAACAATTGTGTTTTTAATTTTGTTCGCGATATTTGGATATGTTGTATTAAAAAATTCTGTGATAAATCAAAATGCAAACAAACCAACGATAAACGCAGAAAAAATCGCAGAATACAAAAAGCAAATAGAAGAAAAAACACAAAAGATGACTGAAAAAATAATGCCAGTCATCACAGAACAAAGTGTTGATTACGCATATAATCATTTACCAAATGTCAAAGAACGCGCAGAATTGTGTTATCGTGCAATTGCTTTTGTAATGCAACCTGTGATGGGTTGGAATCAAACCTATGCTAGATGTGATGAAGAATATGTGTCGGCTAATTTTTCGCGTGATTTTGGCACATTAAATGATTTTTATGATATTGGTGGTGATTTAATGCCTGGGGCGATGGTGCAACAAATGTCCGATGATGAAATCATTGTTCGTGTAAAGTTGCCCGCATTAAAAACTTATTCTTCGATTGATGAACGCGATCAAACAACTTTGATGCGTGATGTGACAACTATTTTTCAACAATCTAATATCAACGCAAATATCCAAGGCGTCATAGACAGAGTTTCAAATGGGGGAGATACAGAAAATATCTATGTGACCGAAGTAGGGGTTTCTTCGAAATTGATACCGCCGGAATTTATGCGGGCTTTCGATGAATTTGATGGTGTATATATGCCGTCTGTGACATGGCGTGCAAATACAAAGGTTTGGAATTACGAAGTAGTAATTTATTCTAAATAAAGGTGGAAAACATGTTTAAAAAATTAAATATTATAGTTGTTGCATGTATGATAGCTTTGGGGCTTCATATTTCTTCTGGTTGGTCCGAAGAAGTTTTTATGGACGATTTTATTGAATATGATGATTATGATAATCAGCAAAATGATTCTGAATTGGCGGATGAAATGTCTGTTCAGGCATTGCAAGATTATGATATGACCGGTTCTTTGTTTGAAAAAATTACAATGTTGGAACAAGAAAAAGTTGTCGCACAACTGGAAAAAGAACGCGCACAACTTGATTTAGATTTGGACAGATTAAATGCAGAAAGAATCAAATTACAAATGGAATTGGATACTTTGTCTGGACGTGCAGAACAACAACAACATGAATTGGAAACTGCGAAAACTCAATTGGAAATCCAAACTGAAAAATTAAAGCAACAAAGATATGCTTTGGATGAAGAAATTGATGAGGTTGTTGTCAAAAAAACAACCCCAAAAAAGGAGGATGGTAATTTCAGCAAAAGATATAAATTGATAAATATTGTTGGTATGGATAACCAATTGCAGGCAACTATTCAGGAATTATCTACGGGTCAAAATAAACGCATCGCTGTGGGTAAAGATTTAGATGGATATATCGTAAAATCTATATCTTTGAATGATGGCATCATTCTTGAAAAAGATGGTATAGAAGAAAGTTTAAATATCGGAAAATAAAGATATGCAATATACAGATAATAATTTTGCAAATGTTAAAGAATTGTCTGTTCCAGTTAGTTTAGAAAAAGCTAACAGCAAAGAAATACTGGATTATTTATTTTCCAATAATAATCGATTGTTGACGGCATATGCTGGTGAATTGGCTTTACCAAAAGATACCCAGAATTTAATTGCATATTTTTCTGGTGGTGAAATTGTTATATCGCGAACACATCAATATGATGGTCGCGTTTTGGCTTTTCTTGATTTGTTGCAACAAAAAAATCTTGCGGTCAAGGAACCTTATTATTCTGATTTGGGTTTGATTTCAAATATATATAAAACAAGTGATGAAAGATTGGGGTTTGGTAATCGTTCGCGTGTGGATTACGACAACCAAATGCAAAAAGATTTTGTCGATATAATTGCTCGTGCTGCGGCACAAAAGGTTTCTGATGTTCATATCGAAGTTGCAGACCAGACAACAATTTATTTTCGTATTGATGGCAGTATGCAACCGGTGTTGGAATATAATTCACAATGGGGCGAATCTTTTGTTCGGGCGGCTTTTGCATCTGCAGATATTTCTAATTCCAGTTATGCGCAAAACGAATATCAAACTGCGCAAAAAGACGGACGAACACCATTGCGCGGAACCAAAGATTTATATTTACCTGCGGGTGTTTTGGGTATAAGAATGCAATTTAATCCTATTGCGTTTGGTTCGCAATATGTTGTTATGCGTCTTCTTTATGATAACCCAAGCGAAGGTGTTAAATTAGAACAAGAATTTAATGAATACGAACAAAAATTATTGATGCGTCTTCGTTCTGCGCCAACAGGGTTGGTAATTGTGGCTGGGCCTACATCATCTGGTAAATCTACGACTTTGGTTCATAATATGGCGTTGATGTTAAAAGAAAGAAGATACGAAATAAATCTTATTACTGTGGAAGATCCTGCGGAACAAAAGATTTTCGGTGCACATCAAATTCCTGTGGTTAACGCGATTAACGAAGAACAACGCGAAGAAAAATTCACAGAAGCGTTGGCGGCGGCATTGCGCAGCGACCCTGACACATTGATGGTCGGTGAAATAAGAACATTATCTGCGGCACAGTTAACGGTCAAAGGCGCGCTTTCTGGACATAATGTTTGGACTACTTTACACGCAAATTCTGCAATGGGTGCATTGACGCGTTTACTGGATATGGGTGTAGAGGCATTTAAATTAAAAGATGAAACAATGATACGCGGTCTTGTTTCCATGCGTTTGTTTAAAAAATTGTGCCCACATTGTCGTGAAAAATTATCTGAAAAACGTGAACACCCTGCGTATAATCGTGTCAAAGATGCATTTGGTGAATTAGGATTAAATCAGGTTTATGTTCGTGGTGTTGGGTGTGAATACTGTAATGGAACTGGGACTATTGGTCGTATCAAGGCCGGTGAAATTATTATGACAAATAGCGAATTTTTAAATCTGGCATTAAGTGGTGAAACGGAAAACGCATTAAAATATTGGCTGGAAAAAATGAACGGGCGAACATTAAAAGAAGCTGCAGAAGAATTGATGTTGCGTGGAATTATCGGTGTAGATGAACTGGAACGTTGGGTTGGCATGTTAGACAGACCATGGGTGTATTAAAATCATGAATAAGTTAGAATTGCTTTATGCAAAATTAATTTTTAAAACAGATACTGAAAAGCGCATGGCTATTTCGCGCAAGGTGGCGTCATTATTGCGAAATAATTTCACTTTGATGGATGCGTTGAACAGAATAGAAATGATAGAATCGCAAAATGGTCAGAAACCAAATGAACCCTTTGCGATAGCGATGCGTGATATTCAACAAAATTTGGAACGCGGTATGACTTTTGCCCAGGCAACTTATGATTGGGTTCCGCGTGAAGAAACTTTGTTATTAACTTCGGGCAGTGTTTCAAGTTTATTGGTGTCTTTGGAAAATATTGGACGCATAGTTGGCGGAATAAATCGTATTAAGCGTGCTATGTGGTCTGCGATTACTTATCCATTGTTTTTATTTGTTTTGACAATTGCCATAGTAATAATGGTTGGGTTGTATCTGGTGCCACCATTGACCGAGGCAGCTGGTTCAACAGTTGTTTGGCGTGGCAGTGCAGCATCATTGGTCTGGGTATCAGAGATGGCTGGGAAATATTGGCATATTTTGGCCGGGGGTTTTGTTATATTGGTTGTTTTAATATGGGCATCGTTGCCAGTATGGACTGGAAAATTGCGAACATGGTTTGATAAATTGCCACCATGGAATACTTATAAATTACAATTGTCGGTCAGTTGGTTGATGTCTTTATCAGCAATGGTATCTGCCGGGGTGTCTGTGCCAGATGCGATGCGTTTATTGGCAGATTATTCCAATCGTTATTTGTCTGATATTTTAGAAGAAGCATTACACTATATTTCAAACGGTGAAAATTTAGGTAATGCGCTGGCGGCAACTGGTAAAGATTTCCCAAGCCAAGAAATTATCGGCGATTTAATAATTTATTCTGATATGAATGATTTTGCGAAAAATGTAAATCAAATTGCGACAGATTATATGGAAGAGTCTGTCCGAAAAATGGAAAGTATATCAAGTGTTTTGAACAGTATTGGTATTATTGTTGTATCCATAATAATTGGTTGGGTCGTTATGGGCACATTCCAAATGCAAGAACAAATTACATCTGTGTTGATGTAAACAAAAAACACTTTTTTTCATGCTGAAAAAATGATATAATGCTGGCATAGAGAAAGGAGAAAATATGTCAATATTTTTTGTCAAGCTGAAACCCGCAGAACTCTACACACACACACACACACACACACACACATGTAGTTTATTGCTAAGCTTTTTGTCAATAATTTTATTTTGTAATCCGTCCTTTGCAATAGATCCCGATATCCCAGCAAACACAACCAGTTTATCATGTGATGATTCCGTATTAAATGATGACAGTGGTCCCATTAATATAGAAGTAAACTGGGAACCAAATGAAATAAATTTACACTGGTATAACAATAATACATTGATAGAAAATGTAGCAAGTGAATCAACATCGTGTACATATGATGACGGCTTAATGCCACCGACCCCACCAACAAAAATAGGATATACATTTCGTGGTTGGCGTTCCCGTCCAACATATGATTTTTCTACACTACCAAAAAATTCTGAAGACGGCACGCTTCATTGGTCCAGGTCGCATAATACAGAAATTTGTCATAGTGACATTACAGGTCTTGGTAGCGATGTTTCATGTTCAAGTAATGATGCTTTTGCAGAATTAGAGCAAGATGAATGGCGGGTAAATTTTTCTTGGGGGGATGTATACGGTTCTTCATATTGTAGCGCAAAAAGCGGAGATAGTAACAATAATTATTGGAATGGTGATAGTTCAAATTGGACGGCTTCGTATGATGAATTGCAAAGTGCTAGTGGTGTTAAGCAGTATTGTTGGTGTCAGTTAACCGGTTATAAACCAACGAACAATGCGACATTATACAGACCTGTATCTGTTGTGATGTCTTCTGCTTATACTTTTTGTCGTGATCGTGGAAGTGCTGCTGCTTGTAACAGATACTGTGCAGCAAATTGTGGATTGTATGTTTTGCGGGAAAAAACTTTGCGAGAAGCGCTATTTAGATAATACAATAAACAAGAATTGAAAAACACCGCGGTTGCGGTGTTTTTACATTTTTTTGTTTATACCATAAATGGTAAATTTTCCAAAGTCCCTTCGGTTACACGGACATTTACATCAATCAGCATAAATACTGCATCTGGTGATTTATGTCCGCGTCCAACAAATGCGTTTGGCGATAATAAATGGCTGGTGTTAACTGTTAACTTGGTTACCAAATGGTCATCGTCCAATAATGTATAAATTGGTCCAATGTCACGCGGTGTATTTTGTCCAATTTCGTGTTCGTTCTGTGGGCAACGAAGTCCGTCAAGAATCGTTTTAACGCGATTATCAATGTCTGAACGCGGAACACCAACAATTTCTGGATGCATTAACAAAATATCCAATTCTGCAATCATCTTTAAATTTGGTGTAATAATTGGATTCCAATCTATGCCACCAATGTGACGGGTTATAATTGGGCTTTTTTTAGCGTTCGGCATCATAAATTTGCCAAGATTGTCCCATGGCTTAAATTCCATCAATTTTTTTAATTGTGGGTGGAATTGCATGCGGATATCGGCAATATGTTGTGCCCGCTTTTTCGGGTTTGTTAGTATGTCTCCGTAATACAATAATTTGAATTTCATTATATATCCTTTTTTTGTGTTTTTTTCTTATTTTCTCTTGATAATTATACCATAAATTGCTATGGTTTGAACAGCAAAAAGAAAGGATTTTTAAATGGCAGTTAATAATGAATATACAGGTGATTCAATTAAGGTTTTAAAAGGTCTTGAAGCAGTTAAAAAAAGACCTGGAATGTACATCGGCGATGTCGGTGAAGGTGGTGATGGTTTGCATCATATGATTTACGAAGTTGTGAACAATTCTATTGACGAAGCAATGGCTGGTTATGCTGATACGGTGTATGTATCTTTAAATGCAGATGGTTCAACAACAATTCGTGATAATGGACGTGGTATGCCGTTTGATATTAATCACGAAACAGGACGTTCTGCGCTGGAATTAATCATGTGTGAATTGCACGCAGGTGGTAAATTTGATAACGAAGGAAATGGTGCTTATAAGGTTTCTGGTGGACTTCATGGGGTGGGGGTGTCCGTGGTTAATGCGCTTTCCACTTGGTTAGAAGTGCGCGTTTGGCGTGGCGACAAAGAAGCCCGTATGTCTTTTGCAGATGGTGTTCCAACAACTGATTTGACAATCATTAAAAATGAAAGTGGTATCGAACATGGAAGTGAGGTCACTTTCTTGCCATCTCCAAACACTTTTACTGGAACAAAATTTGATTTTGATACTTTGGAAGTATGGCTTCGTGAACAATCGTTTTTAAATGCTAATGTTCGTATTATTTTGGAAGATTTGCGCGGGCCTGAAAAAGTTGAACGTAGTTTCCATTCTGCCGATGGATTAAAAGGTTTTGCAACATATTTGGATAAATCCAAGGAATTGTTAAATGCAGAGCCAATTCAAATGATAAAAACAATTGATGATTCTTATATTGAAATTGTTTTACAATGGACAACTGCTTATACAGAAACTTCACTTTGTTTTACAAACAATATTCCAAATCGTGATGGTGGAACGCACTTGGCGGGATTTCGTGCAGGTTTAACGCGTGCATTGAATAAATATATTGCTGAACAGAATATGAAAAAAGATATCAATCTTTCTGGTGAAGATTTCCGCGAAGGTTTAACCAGTATTGTTAGTGTGAAAATACCAGACCCAAAATTCGGTTCACAAACCAAAGATAAACTGGTGTCCAGCGAAGTTAGACCGTTGGTCGAAAATACTGTGAACGATTTGCTTTATGAATATTTGGAAGAAAATCCGACAATCGCCAAAATGATTATTGATAAGATTGTAGAGGCAGCAACCGCACGTGAAGCGGCACGCAAAGCACGTGAACTTTCGCGTAAGAAAACTGGACCGGAACTCGGTAGTTTGCCTGGAAAATTGGCGAATTGTTCTGAAAAAGACCCGTCTAAATGTGAATTATTTATTGTTGAGGGGGATTCGGCTGGTGGTACTGCAAAGCAGGGACGCGACAGAAAAACGCAGGCGATATTGCCATTACGCGGAAAGATTTTAAATGTGGAACGTGTGCGTTTCGATAAAATGTTGGGTTCTGATACAATTGGTGCATTGATTACCACACTCGGCGCCGGTATTGGTAAAGACGATTTTGATATTGAAAAATTCAGATATCACAAGGTTATTATCATGACCGATGCGGATGTCGACGGACAACATATTCAAACTTTGCTTATGACTTTCTTTTATCGTCATATGCCACAGGCAATTGAACGCGGATATATCTATGTTGCAAAGCCACCTTTATATGGTGTAACGCGTGGCAAACAGCAAATTTATATCCAAAATGAACGCGAAATGGACGATTATTTATTGGATCAATTGGCGACAGATGGAATGATTGAAACGGCTGACGGGCAGCAACTTGCCGGTGCGGATTTAAAGCGTTTGCTGGAATTGGTTGATGATATGAAAAATAATTTGCAAGCACTTAATCATATTATGCCACTTCGTTTTGTAGAAGCATTGGCTTTGAATAAAGTGTTCGAAGAGGAAAGTGCAGAAAATTTTGCGGCGGCTGAAAAAATGTTGGATGCCGAAGAATTGGAATTTGAACGCGGTTGGAAAATATCAGCAGATATCGAAGGTATTAAAATTACAAGAACTTTGCGTTCTGTGACAGAAACGCATGTTTTACCGCGTGAAAAAATTAATTCACCAGAAATTCGTGCATGGCAAAGAATGTCTGGTCGTGATGAATTAATCGAAACTTTTTCTAAACCAACAACTTTGCGTGTGAAATCTAAATCGCAAAAAATTTGGGGCGCGTTTAACCTTTTGAATACTGCGTTTGAATATGCGAAAAACGGTTTAAAGATTCAGCGCTACAAAGGTCTTGGTGAAATGAACGCCGAACAATTATGGGAAACAACAATGGACCCAAATCATCGCTCGCTTTTCCAAGTAAAGGTGACAGATGCGTCCCAAGCGGACGAAGTTATTTCTATGTTGATGGGTGATGTTGTTGAACCAAGACGAGATTTCATTGTGGAAAATGCACTGAACGCAAATCTTGATGTGTAATTAACCAAAACCAAAGGGGGAGTTATGGCTGATTATAAAATAAATGAATCTGGCGAAGTTGTTTTTAAAAATGGAACCACCAGAAAAGTGCTTGATTCTGACCCTTTGTGGAAAGAATTTTCCAAACTGGAATACGAAGTTTTGAATAATCACCATAACCCAACAAGGGACCCAATAAAAATTGCGCGATATAATGAATTGAAAAAACAGTTAAACATAGATGAATCAAATAAGGCATTGGATGAGGCACGTGAAAAAATAAAAAATGAGATGATTTCATCTGATAAATCAAATGATAATTCTGTTTTTTATGCCGCGATAACAAATTTTAAAAAAAGAAATGGATAAGATATTTTCTGCATATTGGTTTTTTGATTTGGAATCGCAGTTGCGAAAATTGGGTTTGGATAGTGATGATAAGTCATTTGATGAAATAAAGAAAAATCTTGCGCAACCGAAAAAACTAACACCAGATGAATTTGCGTCTGCTGTTATTTATGTTATTTTGGCGGGGGGCTTTTCACAAAAAACAGCAAAAAAAATTCATAGCATAATTATGGAAAAAATGCCAGAAAACCCAGCAATAGACGATTTATTAAAAATCTTTAATAATAAAAATAAAATAAATGCAATTTGTAAAATTTGGAACAACAGACAAAATTTTCGTGATGGTTTTTATTCATGCAAATCTTTGGATGAAAAATTATTATATCTTCAAAAATTACCACATATTGGAAAAATAACTGCAAATCATCTGGCGCGAAATTTGGGTGAAAATGTTGTTAAATATGATATTTGGATTCAGCGCTTGGGCGTTCTTTACGGCGGAAATAGCCGTATAGCGCAAAAAATAGATAATGGAAAATTAGACACAGATATTAAAAAATGTTGTGATGATATGTTTGAACATTTACATCAAGAAACAAATTTACCGATTGGTTATATTGATGTTGTTTTATGGAAAGCTTGCCAAAATAAATTGATTTCTATGGATAATAACTTGTGTAAATCGCAGTCATGTATGTCCAATACACTCCCTTGTTTTACACTGCGTTCTTGTCATATATAAATCAATTTAGTAAAATATGTTAAAGGAATTGAAAAATGGATGTAAAAATTGAACAATCTTGGAAAGATGCATTGAACGCGGAATTTGAAAAAGATTATTTTAAAAAATTGACTGATTTTGTGCGAAACGAATATCTGTCTGGAAAAACAATTTATCCAGAGGCAAAAAATATTTTTAATGCGTTCAATTTATGTCCGCTGGATAAAGTCAAAGTTGTGATTATTGGTCAAGACCCGTATCATGAACCGCATCAAGCACATGGGCTTTGTTTTTCTGTGGAAAGCGGGACAGAATTTCCACCGTCACTGATAAATATTTATAAAGAAATAGAATCTGATATTGGACATAAAAGTATCACAAATGGTGATTTAACATCTTGGGCGCGTCAGGGTGTTTTATTGCTTAATGCGACATTGACTGTTCGGGCGCATATTGCTGCTTCCCATGGTGGAATGGGTTGGGAAACATTTACAGATTCTGTTATTCGTATTGTTGCACAAACCAGAAAACATGTGGTTTATATGTTGTGGGGATCGTTCGCGCAAAAGAAAGCAGAGTTTGTTAATGAACAAGAAAATCTAATTTTAAAAAGTGCGCATCCATCACCACTTTCTGCATATCGTGGTTTCTTTGGTAATCATCATTTTTCACGCGCTAATGAATATTTGATTGCTAATGGCGAAATACCGATTAATTGGTAATTTTTAATAATTATATGTAAACCCAAGACCATAAAATGCATAAGAATTATTTTCGTCCGCGGTGTTGGCATTGGAAAAATGTTGAATAAAGAATTCCATTGCCCACTGTTCATTAAAGTTATAACCAAAAGTTAATTTAAATTCAAAAATTAATTTAGAACCAATGCGCTTGTTTTGCTTTGCCTGTAATCCAGCACCTGCACCAAGACCTGCATAAATGCTGTCGTATCTAAAAAGTGCAATATCTTCGGTAAAATAAATCATGGGAATCGTATAATCTTGCCATTCCCAGCCGTATTTGCGATAAAAACCAAGTGTTTCAGATATATTCAAAGAACGACGCGCTGGAACACGGAAAAAGGTCGTTGGTTGGGAATATTGAAAAGTTGCGATGTAAAAAGGAACAGGGCGCACCGGTGGTGGTAATAAAATACCAGTATCAAAACCTTGACCAATACCAAAGGCAACCTGTTGCTGATATGTTCCCATAAAAGGATTATTTTCCGGTAAAATACACGGGTCAGCCATGACTGGTAACGGTAAAACAAAAATGCTTAGCAATAATAGTATTTTTTTCATGAACTATATTTTATCACAAAATAAGAAATAAGACAAATTGAAATATTCGTGGTAGCGGCGAAGGGATTGTTTCGCTGCGCTTCACTCCCTTGCAAAATTTGCCTGACGGCAAACCGGCGTTATTCCGCCTTTTTGCTACGGGTCGGACCCCTGTGCCGGTGTCCAAATCCCAGATATCAAAATAAAAAATGACCACAAGGGTCATTTATTATTTTGGTAGCGGCGAAGGGATTGTTTCGCTGCGCTTCACTCCCTTGCAAAATTTGCCTGACGGCAAACCGGCGTTATTCCGCCTTTTTGCTGCGGGTCGGACCCCTGTGCCGGTGTCCAAATCCCAGATATCAAAATAAAAAACGACCACAAAGGTCGTTTGTTATTTTGGTAGCGGCGAAGGGATTCGGACCCCTGACCAAAGGATTATGATTCCTCTGCTCTACCACTGAGCTACGCCGCCAGTGAAACGCATTATATCAGAGTTTTTTGACTTTGCAATGTTTTTATTTTGTTTGATTTCGAATCCTTTATTGATAAAATAGTTTAGCAAAAAAGGCAGTTTTATGAAGATTTTCAAAAAAATATGCTTGCTTAATGGGACCAGAAATATCTATTTTTGTGGGATTAAAATTTGGTCTTATTACAAGCCGGTGGCTCTACCAGATTTCAGTTATGATATTATGAAATTTATTGCGCTGGGCAAGTGTCATGATTTAAAAAATTTAGTGCTTGGCTCTTCTCATGGTAGGGATGGTTTTATCCCAACAAAATTTGATTTCAATCTGGCTAATTCTTCACAAGATTTATATAGAGGTTGGAAGCTGTATGAATATGTGGCAAAGCATAACGGCAAAAAACTTAAAAATGTGATTTTATTTTGGTCTGTGTTTCATGCCGGGCTTCAATTAGAAAAAACGCGCGAGTTTGTTCGATGTATCCCCTATAAGGGATTATATAATATAACTTATGCATCTAAATTACCAATAGATGACAAAGAAGGTATGGAGATATTAAAAAAACAAAAGAAAAGCACTGTTTGTCCAGATGGTTTTAGGGGCAAGGCGACTTATAACTTGACACATTTTAATGAACCTACAAGTGTTTTGGTCGGAAAACATCTTAAGAATACTATGCGTAATAATAACCAGATACAATATCTGGAAAAAATTGTAAATAAAGCCAAACGCGTAAAACATAATGTTTATGTTGTATTGCCTCCATATCGATCTGACTATTTAAAATGTTTACCAGATGAAAGTGTTGTTTATCGAGAGTTATTCGATTTTTTAAACAAACATAAAGATGTTAAATTGCTGAATTTCCAACGAGATAAAGATTTTAAAGATTCTGATTTTGATAGCCCGGATCATTGTAATGAATTTGGTGGTGTAAAATTGACTAAAAAAATTAAATGCGCGATATCTAATTTTTAGTTGATTTTTCCGTATGTGTAGGTACAATAATGAGCGATTGCCCTAATAGTCTAGTGGTAAAACACGTCCTTGGTAAGGACGAGTCACAAGTCCGATTCTTGTTTAGGGCACCACAAATGCATTATCTATCTTGCGTTTGTTCGTTTTTGTTTCTGGTCATGTATGTTTAATACACTCCCATTACAAAAACTTCACAATCCGCAATATCTGATACATTTGTGTCGCCCGTCGGGCACATAACAAATGCGTTATCTATCTTGCGTTTGTTCGTTTTTTATCAGATGTAGTGATGCGACTGACAACCGCGGAATATCTGAATAAAAACAAAAAGTAAAAAATCAGGGTGGCACCGCGCGAAAAAAATCTTAAGCGCCCCTGAAAATTTAAGATTTGAATCGGTGCCAAATCCAATTATTTGACACCAGGACAAAAGTAAAAGGGTGTAAAATGTTATCTTTGAAATCTAAATATCGTACACATACTTGTGGCGAATTGAATGAAAAAAATGTCGGCGAAGTGGTCACTTTGTCTGGTTGGGTTCATCGTAAACGCGATCATGGTTCGTTATTGTTCGTTGATTTGCGTGATAATTATGGAATAACACAGTGTGTATTCGATGGGGGGGATGAAAATTTGGAAAAAATTCGTCCAGAATCTGTTATTAAAATTACTGGCAAGGTTGTTGCGCGTAGTAGTGATGCGATAAACGATAAAATTCCAACTGGTCATATCGAAATTCAATCGCAAAATTGGGAAGTGTTGACTAATGCAGAAGTTCTGCCTTTCCAAGTATTTGGTGATGATGATACAAGCGAAGAATTGCGTTATCAATATCGATTCTTGGATTTGCGGCGCGAAAGATTACATAACAATATTTTAATGCGTAATAAAATGATTAAATGGTTGCGTGATAAAATGTGGGATTTGGGTTTTTCAGAATTTCAAACGCCATTATTAACTGCTGATTCGCCAGAGGGTGCGC
This sequence comes from Candidatus Enterousia sp., assembly GCA_045648925.1. Classification (GTDB taxonomy): domain Bacteria; phylum Pseudomonadota; class Alphaproteobacteria; order Rs-D84; family Rs-D84; genus Enterousia. Next base: position 89,480 of record JAZROY010000003.1, on the reverse strand, counting down.
GTTGTTTCTTGGTCCCTTCTCGTTTGCATCATGGAAAGTTTTATGCATTACCTCAGGCACCACAGATGTTTAAACAATTGTTGCAAGTTTCTGGGTTTGATAGATATTTTCAGATCGCGCCTTGTTTTCGTGATGAAGATTTGCGTGCGGACAGATTGTTGGAATTTTATCAACTTGATTTAGAAATGTCTTTTGTTGATTTGCCAGAAATTCAAGAGGTTGGCGAAAAAGTTATTCCTGAATTAGTTCGTGCTTTTGCTCCTGATGCAAATGTTTATCCAGAAATTCCACATATATCTTTTGATGATGCAATGCTGAAATATGGGTGTGATAAACCTGATTTGCGTAATCCTATTCTAATTAGTGATGTGACGGAAATTTTCCGTGGCTCTGATTTTGGAATCTTTGCAAATGCGATTGAAAATGGGGCTGTGGTTCGTGCTATTCCTGCACCGAACAGTGCAGACAAACCACGTTCTTGGTTTGATAAATTGGGCGAATATGCAACAAAAGAATTGGGGCTTGGGGGACTCGGCTATATCGTTTTTGCCGAAGAAGCCAAGGGACCGGTTGCAAAAAAATTAGATGCATCGCGTATTGCAAAATTGCGTGAAATTGCTGGGGATAATTCTTCGTTGTTCTTTATTTGTGATAATGTTGATATTGCATCTAAAGCGGCAGGTCGTTTGCGTAATAAACTTGGTACTGATTTAGGTCTGGTAAATCCGCGTGATTTTGCTTTTTGTTGGGTGGATAATTTCCCGTTCTTTGAACCAGATGAAGAACGTGGTGGTGCGCCTGCATTCACGCATAATCCATTTTCTTACCCATTGGCAACATTGGAAGAATTGGATACAAAAGATCCGTTTACGATTAAGGCGGCGCAATTTGATATGGTGCTTAATGGCCTTGAAATTTGTAGCGGTGGATTGCGTAATTATAACCCAGAAGTTATGAAAAAATGTTTTGATATTGCTGGATACCCAATTGAAGCAGTCGAAAAGAATTTTAATGCGCTTTATACTGCATTTAAATATGGCGCGCCACCACATGGTGGATGTGCTTTTGGTATCGACAGATTGGTTTCAGAGATTTTGGGCGATGGTGATAGTGTTCGTGAAACTGTTGCTTTCCCTGCAAATCAACGCGGTCAAGATTTGCTGATGGGATCACCAAACGAAGTCAGCGAACAACAATTACGCGATGTTCATATTAAAATTCGTAATAAGAATTAATATGAAAAAGTATATAAAAATATCCCGCAAATCGCGGGATATTTTTTTCAAAATTTATCATGTGATTCTACAAATGCCTTCATATATTCAGAATCGAAATGTGTCATAATTTCTGATAATGAAAAATTACGGTTGTTATCTGGGAAAACGATAATATTTATTGATTCTGGCTCGGCAGATGTTCCACGCAAAACAAGATTTATATCAGCATTCATTTCATTATTTTTTATTTCCAGCATACCAGATGCATCAACATGGCGCATTGATAATTCAAATGGTCGTAATGTTTTTATGTCGCCACTTTCATAAGTTCCAATTATATGCATTTTCTTGATTTGTGTTATACCTTCGTTTAACGCATTTGATAAAAAGTATTCGCTGTTTAATAATGTAAGTTGTTTTGCCGAAGCATAAAAATCATCAAATCCAAATCCATATAATTTACCGCCATCAAAAGACATATCAAATGTACCGTTTAAATTATCAATAATATCGTGAGCGATTTTCCCAGATGTATTTAATTTTATATCTGCGGTAATAATTGTGTCTGAAAGATTAAGTGGCATATTTGTTGGTAATAATTTTTTATCAAAAACAAATTTATTTAATTGGATATTCACAGCATATTTTGTGTTGTGTCTTTTTATTTTTGTCAGAATGTTCCCGTGTTTTGAATCGCTGATAGAAAAAGTTTGTGTATCATCGTGTAATGAATATATGAAATTATTATATTCTTTGTGATTGTAAATTATGCTGTTTGCCGAGATTGCAAAATTTGCAGTTAAATCAAAAGGAATCAAAATCGGTGATTGTGCAAAGAAAGACATTTCTTCAAAATTGTCCATAAAATACGGGTCAAGTAAATAATCAATATCTAAAACTTCTGTTTTCAGTGTTATCGATTTATTGGTTGCAGAACCAGTAAATTTTTGACGACCAATTTCAAATATTAAATTTGATACATTTCCATTTTTATAATTGCCAGATATGGTATAATATAAATCACGCAAAGATTGTAAATCAACATTTGAAAATAATTTTTTAAAATTATTCCCGCGAATAATAAAGAAATCTTTGGATGTGGATAATTGCCATTGTTTAGATTCTGGGATGAACATCATAGAATCTTTTGTCCAAACAAAATCACCTTTTTCTTTGCGCATAAATTCTGGAATCAAAGGCAAATCTATTTTTGCCCAATCCAGAGATTTGTTGTTTAATCTTGTATAAGATACCGAAGGTTGATTGTCTGTCAAAGTCATAGTACCTTTCATATCAGGTGTGTCAAATTTCACATAGCCATTAGTCCCAAGTAATTTTGCCATGCCAATAACAGTATTGAAATTTTTAAATGGTTCTGGCGAATAAAGATCTGCTTCGAAATGTTTTGTGTCAACTTTTAATGTTCCGGAAACTATGCCACCATATGAAAAATTATCACATGTCCATGCAACAGGCGAACCGTTGAAAAGACATGTACTTAATGCGCCGAATTCAGGAACAGATACATGTAAATTATGTCCACCATCTTTATCAACTGTTCCGCCGTGTATTTGTAAATCGTCTGCGATAATTGTGTCAACTTTGATTTCGTTTTCTGAACCAACTGTGACAATTTTTATATGTTTGAAATTATTGTCTGCAAATTTAATATTGCCATAAAAATCTAAATCAAAAGATGTGTTGTGTAAAACATCGGGGGTTTGTAAAAAGAAAGTTAAATCGTAATTCGCAGAATCAGATTTTAAATTTACTATTCTGTGACCATCTTCTTGTAAATCAACAGATCCGGTTATTCCATTTGCGGATATGTTTTTGAATTTTACACCGTATTTACCATCCCAAAATAAATCTGCACTGATTGGGAAATGACTGGTTATACGCGGTGTTTCAAATTCAAACCAACTATTTATATCTTGGGCAATAATCTCAATATGTGCCGTGGCTGTGCCGTTGTTAAATAATCTGCCAGACATATTCAGATTATTATTTCTGTTTTTTATTACAAATTTGTTGTTGCGTGATTTTATTTCGTATTTATGTTGGTCTGTGCGAACAATAGCATCAACATCGTTTTTAGATAATCTCGCGTCAATTATAGTATATTCTTTGTTAAGAAATTGTATATTTGAATTATGAACAGTTATTGTGTCATTGATTTCAAATGGGGTAATTTTTTCAATAAATAACGAAGCCCCAGAAATAGAAATATCTTTGGACATATTAGTGTTTTTCAAATTGAATATATCAAGAAATGGTATCGTGAATTTGCAAGATGCCACAGTTCCATTTGGCACGGTTATATTATGTGCAACAATTGTTGTTCCGCCAAGCAAAGTAAAATTAATGTTTCCATGAATTTTAGCAGGAATACCGGTTTTAGATAAAATCATATTTTCTATCTTTGGTTTAAGAAAATTAAGATTGACCATTGGCGGAATTATAATAACAGCCAAAGCCAATATTGATACAATGAATACTAAAAACCATACGATTTTATTTCTTGATGAATTTTTTGATGCCATGATTCTCTTTCCTTGTATTTTCATTATAATAGATTATATTAGTATATGTGAATAAAAAAAATAATATGAAAAACAAAAAAAGTGTATTTTCTTTGGAATCTGATTATGCACCGATGGGGGACCAGCCAACGGCAATTTCCGAATTGGTCAAAGGTGTAAATGATGGTAAGAAATCCCAGGTTTTATTGGGGGTAACGGGTTCTGGAAAGACATTTACAATGGCCAATGTTATTGAAAAATTATCGCGTCCAACCATGATTATGGCACCAAATAAGATATTGGCGGCACAATTGTATACAGAAATGAAATCTTTCTTTCCGCATAATCATGTGGAATATTTCGTGTCTTTTTATGATTATTATCAACCAGAGGCATATGTTCCAACAACTGATACTTACATAGACAAAGATGCCTCGATTAACGAGCAACTTGACCGTATGCGCCATAGTGCTACGCGTGCAATGTTGGAAGAACGCGATGTAATTGTTGTTTCGTCTGTATCTTCTATTTATGGTATTGGTTCGCCAGAGCAGTATTCAGAGATGAAATTAACATTAAATGTAGGTGATAAAATATCTGAAAAAGATGTTATGCGCGCCTTGGTTGATATTCAATATAAGCGAAATGATGTTGGATTCGCGCGTGGCGATTTTCGTGTGCGTGGTGATACTTTGGATGTATTCCCATCCCATTCACAAGACAGAGCGTGGAAAATATCTTTCTTTGGGGATGAGATTGATGAGATTTGGGAATTTGATACTTTAACTGGTGGTAAATTACAAAAACTGGACAGAATTACGGTATATCCAAATACGCATTATGCAACACCTATGCCGTCTGTGATTCAGGCAATTGGGAATATACGCAAAGATTTAGATGAAAGATTAAAATATTTTCACGAAAATATGAAATATGTCGAAGAACAAAGATTGCGTGAACGCGTAGGCTTTGATATAGAAATGATGGAATCAACAGGGACTTGTCGTGGTATCGAAAATTATTCGAGATATTTAACAGGACGACTTCCGGGACAACCGCCACCAACATTATTTGAATATTTACCAAAAGATGCAATTTTATTTTTGGATGAAAGTCATGTGACGGTACCACAAATTGGCGCGATGTCGCGTGGGGACAGGGCGCGTAAGGAAACTTTGGCACAGTATGGTTTTCGACTTCCTTCGTGTGTAGATAATCGTCCATTAACTTTTGAAGAGTGGGATGATCTGCGCCCACAAACGATATTTGTATCTGCAACACCCGCACAATGGGAATTGGATCAGGCGCATGGTGTTGTGTCAGAACAGGTTATTCGTCCAACTGGATTGCTTGACCCGGTTTGTTATGTGCGTCCAACAACACATCAGGTTGATGATTTATTAGATGAAGTAAAAAAGACCAATGGTCGTGTTATTGTTACAACATTAACTAAAAAAATGGCAGAACAATTAACAGATTATTTCGTTGAAAATGGTGTGCGCGCACGATATTTACATTCTGATATTGAAACTTTGGAACGCATAGATTTGTTGCGTGATTTGCGTCTTGGGAAATATGATGTTTTGGTCGGGATAAATTTGTTGCGCGAAGGTTTAGATGTTCCAGAATGTGAACTGGTTGCGATTATGGATGCAGACAAAGAAGGTTTTTTGCGTTCAACGCGTTCTTTGATTCAAACAATTGGGCGCGCTGCACGTAACGCAAATGGCCGGGTAATTTTGTATGCGGATACAATCACTGAATCTATGCGAAGCGCGCTGGATGAAACTGCGCGAAGACGTGAAAAGCAAGAAAAATATAACAAAGAACATAATATCGTTCCGAAAACAATTTCGAAATCTGTGTTTGAAGAAGTTAAAGAAAAAGAAGAAAAAACTGACAAAGCAAGAAAATTTGTTTATAATAAAAATGGTGTTTGGGATGCTGATTCTTTGCGCAAAGAAATTGCGGATTTAACAAAAAAGATGAAGAAAGCAGCAGAAAACTTAGAATTTGAAGAAGCGGCCACTTTGCGTGACACACTTCATAAACTGGAAGATGATTTATTATTGGTGGAATAAAAATGAAAGAATATATCTTAAATAATTTAGATGAAACACGTGCATGGGCGCACGATTTTGCAAAAACTTTACATGCGCCGGTGGTTGTTGCTTTGCATGGTGATTTGGGAATGGGGAAATCAGAAATCGCACGCACAATAATTAAAACTTTGCGTGGTGAAAATACTGTTGTTCCATCTCCAACTTTTACACTTGTTCAAAATTATGACGGGATTTCACATTTTGATTTGTACAGAATAGGGGATGCTTCTGAATTAACAGAAATTGGTTTGCAATATGCGCTTGATAATGATATTACACTTATTGAATGGCCCGATGTTGCAAAAGATATTCTGCCGAAAAATACAATACATATTTATATAACACAAAATGGACTGGGAAGAAAATTAACGGTTCAATAAACTTTGTACTGCTAATGGGAAATCGGGGGATTTGGCAAGATAAGAACCGCTTACCAATAAATCTGCGCCTGCATCCCAACATAATTTTGCGGTATCTGGATTTATTCCGCCATCAACACTGATTAAATATTTTAACCCATGTTTCTTTCGTGTAAAATTTAATATTTTTATTTTTTGAATTGCGCGTTCATCAAATTTTTGACCCGCTGCACCAGGTTCAACCCCCATCACCATTATTTCATCAATTTGTGTAAGTATCGGTTTTAATATTTCAATATTAGAATCTGGGTTTAATGCGATGCCACATCTTTTTCCAGCGGATTTTATAATGTGTATAGCATCATGAACCCCAGATGTATTTGTAGAAATTATGATTGTATCTGCACCAGCATTTATTGCATCGCGCGCCCAGATTGATGGGCTTTCCGTCATTAAATGAACATGCAAATATGATTTGGTCTTTGTTCGTATGTTTGATAATTCTTCAATACTGCCTGCAATATTATCGACATAAAAGCCGTCCATTATATCAACATGTATTGCCGAAATACCAGCCGATGCAAACATTGTATATGTTGACATATCATTCATATTAAAGCAAAGTGTGCTTGGCATAATCGGGATAAATTTTGCCTTTTTGTTTCTTTTTTTTCTTTTGAAAAGTTTTGCAATTTTATAAACCAGATTTTGTAATTTTTGTTGTTTTTGTATATAAGCATTTCTTTCTGGCAAATGTGATGCCCATATGTATTCTGATAAAGCATTTATGGTCGCACTGTCGCCCAAATTTTCCACAGGTAAATTAAAAGCCCGTTCAATAAATGTATTTATGTTATTGATAGAAGTTCCACCACCAGTCAAAATAATTTTTTCAGGTTTATATTGATTTATATATTTTTCTGATTGTTCAATAACAGTATTTAATAATTCTGTTAATTTTGGTATAAATACATCATTTATATCTGAAACAGAAAAAGCCGCAAATTTTTCAGAAGAATCAGCCGGTGTAAATCTGTCCATTTCATTTGGTGTTGCACTGGCGATGGATATTTTTAATGTGTCAGCATCATTTCTGCTGATTTGTAATTCATCAGATATTGCCTTGGTTATATCTTGTTGCCCGAATTTGATTTTATTCATATACAAAGGACCACGTGCTGTCCATATAGAAACGGTTGTAAATTCATTGCCAAGGTCCAAAAATAATACTTTTTCTTTTTGTTTTTTATATATGGCATTTTGCAAAAATGTTGAATCAAAAAATCCACCAGATTGAATATGTGCGCGACGCAAAATATCAGATATATACCTTGTTTGTTCTTCTTCATAAGAAATAACACTGAATATAGATTTTAACTCAGTATCAATTTGTCCAATCGGTGTGTTGTTTATGTTTGGTAAATGTTCTGTCCCGTAAAATACAGGTATAATATGCATCGCGTAAAATCCATCTGGTTTTGTTATTTTTCCAATTTGATGTTTTAAATCCAGATCAGTTATTTTGTGTTCTTCGCGCCATGTTATTATGTCTGTAAATGTTTGAAAATCCATTTCACCAAAATTACCAGTTATAAATGCAGAATTAAAGTGAGTGTTTAATTGTTGTTCCAATTCATCCACCACGCTTTTCAAAGCAAATAATGTGTTTGGACTTTTTACAAAATGCATAGCAGATTGAATAATTTTTGCATCCCGTATACAATGAGCAAACCCACGAACACCGTATGTTCCGATATCAAGGCATAAAAAAGATGAATTAGATAGTTTCATTTTTTTTCTTTGACCAGAATTCTTGCACTGTCGCGCATATCAATAATATCAAGTTTTCGTGATAATAATTTATGTGTTTGATTTAATACCTTGATTTTATTTATTGCAACCGCAGGGTCTTTTTCTGGCAAATATATAGTTGTCCCATTTTTTGTATGTATGTTCCAGCGCCTGGATTCCACCATGTTTATATAATCAATGTATTTTGATATAGAAGACACATCCGATATTATATCTTTTAAGTTATTTGGTAAATCGCCCTGGAATACAATGGCATTATCATTGCGGGCTTCTGATGGTGTGTTTATCTTGGTTCCGTCTGCCGATAGAGGGTAATAATAAGCGCCATCTGTCCAACTGGCGATAACTTTGTGTTTTTGGATTTTTACGATAATTTTCCCATTTGGCAAAAGTCGGACAGCAGAATTTTTTACCCCGGGGATATTAGAAACACGGTAATTTAATTGATGTAAATCTATGGCGCGCAAACTGGTTCCCGGACCAATGCCCAACGAAAGTTTTATTATTTCTTCGTCTTTGGTATTTGTGCCGTAGGTTTCAATGCCTTGGACAGTTGATATCGGGCCGCGCCCAATTTGACTGGTTATAACGCGGACAGCAAAATAAATCGCCAATATAATTGACAGCACAAAACATAACCAAAACCAGATGGATTTTTTCATGCCTTTTATTATATCACATTTTTATAAAATATCCAACAATACAATTTTTTTATTGAGCGCGTAGCAAATAACCGCGTCTTAACATACACTTACGATAATATCCGACAGTTTTTGAAGCGCGATTCCTTGGGACAGAAAGTAGCGCCCGTTGACCAACATCTTTGTATTCATTAGATTGGAATGTTACCCAAAGACCGTCCCAATCTGGCATTTGTGCGCTTTGGTTCGGGGATAACAGTTTCGCAATCCTGGAACGGGGGGTATAACTGGTCTCTTTTATTCCAAGGCATGATTTATGGTCGCGAACGAATTGTTCGGTTGTCACAGCATCGTTTTCCCAGTTCAAAATAGTGGCGTCATCAATCGAGCCACGATTGGCAGAAGCACACGCTGTCAGACCAAGCAGAAAAAATAAATATTTCATTTTCATATTTTATATTATAATTTAATTGCGTTTGTGTGGCAATAGTTTTTATAATGTAAAAAAAGGATGGGAAAAAATAATGGCTATATCAGTTCAAAATTATATCAAATTAGCTAACTTTTATAACGAAATGGCAAAGGTTTTGTCTGCTATTTGTGTTGAAAAAGGTGGAATTGCGTTGGAAAATTATGTTGGTCGATTTTTTGCTGCAGATGTATTGGAATACATAGTAGAATATGGAAACAGGTTAAAAAAAGCGGGGGCAAAAATAGAACCTGATGTCGCATCAGTGATGAATTTGTTCGAAAAACAATTTGAAAGTGTTAAAAATTTGGTGACTCCAAATCAAAAACCTATATATGAAATGACTTTGGAAGAATTTGAAAAAATTATGAATATATAGTATAAGGAATAAAAAAGGACGGAAAATGATATGTAATAAAGTAAAAAAACTGGTGTTTGTATGTTTGTGCGCTGGTATTATGTTGACCGGGTGTGCCAAGCGTCAATATACCGAAGAAGACCTTTATGACACAATAGATGTTGTGGAAAATGTTGTAATTGATGAAAATTCTGTTCCGATTTTCCCTAAAAAAGCGGCTTTGACCACAGATACTGCGCAACATTTTGCGCTTGATTTACCAAAAAGATGTTTGGTAAATTGGGATAATCAAAATATTGTTTCTGTTATCCCAGAAGAAAAAATAGAAATTATCCGTCTTAATACCGGTGATAAATTGCCTGATTTAAAGGTGTCGGATTATGATTTTAAAAAGATGCCGGTCAAAGAAGTACTGGAAAAATTGTTGCTTGATACAGATATAAGCATTGTTGAAGACCAGGTTGCGTTGGAAAAAATATCTGGCTCAATTTCCACAAGTTCTTTGTCTGATGCTGTGGAATTGATAACTAAAATAGGACATGTTTATTATACTTATGATGGTGAATTCGGTGAAATTCATTTAAAGTCAAATGGAAAATGGCTGATAAAAATGCCGAAAAATGAAACGATGATAATGGCTATGATTGATGCTATGCGTGGGGTTGGTATTCATAATTTGTTGATAAATTGGACTGATAAAACGGTTATTTTTGAAGGCGATTATCAAACAGAACGCGAAGTGTCTAAGATTATAGCGGATGTTGCATCAAAAAAGTATGTGTTGGCGTGGGATGTTGATGTTTATCGTGTGTATCCAAAAACAGATAATCCGATTATTTGGATGAATATGTTACCTGCGTTCGGGGAAAATAATATACATATGTCTATCCCAGGTGTAGTTGGTCGTGCGCTGGTCGTTAGTCCAGAAATAAACACAAAAACATTGCAAGAATTTATATCAAGCCAGGCCAGTATGGTCTTGATTTCCCAAGGGACTTTCGCGGTTCCAAATGGTTGGCAGACCAGGTTTGATATCGGTCAATGTAGCAAAGAAGACAGATTGGAAACAGATTTAATTATTGGTGCAACTGGAACTTATGGTGATTTTGGTGATTCTAAAAAAATTGATGCAAAAATAGTTCTATCAACAAGTAATGGGGAATTATCTTCGTTCACAATTCCATCCAGTGTGGGTGATAATTATGTCATTATTGGTATCCCGACACATTCTTTTGTGACAACACCAGAAACTTTGATATCGCCATTTGCTGAATTAGTTGTGTTTATGTCGCCGCGTCTTATTTCAATCATAGATGCAACGCAAACACAAAAGACAAAGCGGTTGTCTGGCGATGAATTGCGGGATTTTTTGAATCAGTAAAGGGTAAAATATGTTGTTTTCAAGCCTAGAAAAGAAAATTGCTTATCGATATTTGCGTGCGAAAAAGCGCGGTTTTGGTTCTGTAATTTCGTGGGTGTCTTTGATTGGGATTACTTTGGGTGTGGCAACATTAATTGTTGTGATGTCTGTGATGGGTGGATTCCACGATACACTGCTTTCGCGTATTATTGGTATGAATGGGCATGTTGTTGTTTATCATCAAAACGGAACTATTTCTGATTATGACTTTTTAATGGATAAAATGCGCCAAAACAAAGTCGTTGAAAAATATGTTGTATCAATGGTCCCAATTGCAGAGGGGCAAATTATGGCGTCTGCCAACGGGAATAATTCTGGTGCGATGGTGCGCGGAATTCGGATGCCTGATTTGATATCAAAAAAAGCAAGTGGAACACGAATATATGGTAAAAGTTTAGACAAAGTTAATGATGGTGAATTGGTTATTGGTTCAACTTTGTCACGCAATTTGCGTGTGACCGCTGGTGACAAAGTATCATTGATTTCTGCCAATGGTGGAACGGCAACACCATTTGGAACAATGCCGCGTATTATGGCGTATCCGGTCGTTTCTTCGTTCTTTATGGGTATGTATGAATATGATAGTGGTTATATATTCATGCCATTAGAAACCGCACAAAAATATTTGAATATTGAAAATTCTGTCACGCATATTGATTTGTTCCTAACAGATGCCGAAGAAAGCGAACGGGTGGTAAAGGCATTAACTACATTATTACCAGAAGGTTTTATTGTGCGTGATTGGCGCGATTTAAATCGTGGTTTTGTTGGCGCATTACAAGTTGAGTCCAGTGTTATGTTTTTAATATTGATGTTAATAGTCATTGTTGCTGCGTTTAATATTATTTCATCGCTGGTTATGCTGGTCAAAGATAAAAATAAAGATATTGCTGTGCTTAGAACTTTTGGTGTGTCGCGCAAATCTATGATGAAAATATTTATTTTGTCTGGAACATCAATTGGTATTATTGGTGCAACCTTTGGGACTTTGCTGGGTGTTATAATCGCGATATATATTGAACCAATAAGAAAGTTTTTCCAGTTTGTAACAGGGCATGATTTATTCCCGGCAGAACTTTATTCTTTGTCTGAATTGCCATCAAAAGTCGTGCCATCAACTGTAATTGGTATAGCGGTTATCGCGATAGCATTGGCATTTTTGGCAACACTTTATCCTGCATGGAAAGCGGCAAACACAGACCCGGTAGAGGTTTTGAGAAATGAATAGGTGTAAATAATGGCGAGCATATTAAATTCTTTATCAAAGATATCCAGAAAAGACATAGTGATGTCTGTGCGCGATATTAAAAAAACTTTCATAGAGGCAGGTCAACCATTAAAGGTCTTACATGGTGGTGGCTTTGATTTGTATCGTGGTGAAATTGTCGCATTGGTTGGGCAAAGCGGTTCTGGTAAAACCACATTATTGCAATGTGTAGGGCTTTTAGACAAACCCACAGGGGGGGATATTTTTATAAACGGTGCACCAACCGATAAAATCAGTGAAGAAACGCGGACATTATTGCGCCGAAAAAAAATAGGTTTTGTTTATCAAAAGCATAATTTGTTGTCTGATTTTACTGCACTTGAAAATGTAGTTTTACCGATGATGGCAAACGAAATAAAAGAAGATGTTGCGTGTTCACGCGCTATGAAGTTATTACAGGCGGCAAATGTTGCACATCGTAGCAATCATTTCCCATCTGAAATGTCTGGTGGTGAACAACAACGCGTTGCGATTGCGCGCGCTATTGCAAATAATCCAGAGATTTTATTGGCGGATGAGCCAACGGGAAGTTTGGATCCGCAACATGCTGCGATGGTTTTTGATTTGTTGCTTAATCTTGTGCGTAAAAACAAGATGACTATGTTGTTTGTGACACATGATATGAACCTAGCAAAAAAAGCAGATAGAATAATTACAATTAAAAATGGTATCGTTAAATAGTTGATAAAGGAGAGAGATATGAAAAAGAAAGTTGTTAAAAATATAGAATCAAAAACAGAAATAAAAAATACAGAATCAAATAAAAATCGTGTATACGGCATAATTGGTATGGTTGCGCTGTTTTTGACCGGGGTAATTTTTGGTTATATATTAAATGGTGCCGACCATGTTAATCGTTCAACAATGTCGGAAAGTCAATGTAAACAGTTATCAGACAGAATAAGCAATTTGATTTATACGAATCAATTTGAACAATTAAAGATTGCAAATGAATTATATTCAATGAATTGTTTGAATCGTGAGTTTGAACAACCAAAAACACAGCCCACACCAAAGGTTGAAAAAAAGAAATTACCAGAAACAACATGTGGAAAAATCGAAAATTTATTAATGGCAAGATTATATCCCGCGGATAATCCAGATGCAGAGGCACATATTGATAATGCAAAAATTTATGCGAATTTGTCCGAACGCGGATGTCCAGAAAATTCAAAAAAATATAAAGATTTGGCTGCACAAGAACTTGATATCGCGCGTGCATTAAATGATGATGATTTAGAAGATGTTGATGATACAATTGAAATTGTTGAAACTTATAAACGTCTTCAAATGCAAAAGGAAGCGGAACGGATGATTGAAAAAGCAAAAAAGTTGACCAGTCCTGCAATTGATTTTATAATAGAGCTTGAAAAAATCATAGAAGAATAGGGGGAAACAAAATGAAAAAAGTTGTAGCTAAACAAACAACAAATAAAAAATCTAGATTATGGTTATGGGTGGTAATTGCTTTTTTTGCTGGTGGAATAATTGGTTATGCCGCCCATTATACTATTTCAAACTGGAACGGATTTTTTGCAACATGTCCAAATGGCGAAAGCCCAGATAAAAACGGTTGCTGTGCCGGGGAAACTTATACCGATGCCGGGGATGGATGGATGGTATGTTGCCCAGAAATTGGCGATAATTGTTTCCCGCCAGTGAAATAAAAAGAAATACCGGGTTATTTGATAACCCGGTTTTTTTTATATCGCGCATTGTAAAATGTTGATTGCAAAAATTCATAAAATAGAATATAATCATATTGTGTCAAACAAAAGGAGTCAAAAATGCTGACATTGATATTTATCATATTGAAATTAGTTAATGTTCTTAAATGTTCTTGGTGGTGGATATTGTTAACATTGGCTTTGGATGGTGGTTTATTCGGCCGCATATTCTAATTGCTAAGTGTTGTAAAAATTAAAACGCACCAATTTGGTGCGTTTTTTTGTTATGGGACTGCTTGCACTATCTTAGCAGAAAATAAGCAACGGTTTGCCGATTTAATGTTTGGGGTAAAAGAGTTTAAAGAAAAATGCCCAATTTCACCTAAGGGTGAAATTTGAATGTTTACCTAAATTGTGATAAAATAATATGTGTAATACAAAAAGGAATTGTTATGACACGTGGAATTATATATGTAATGTGGAATGAATTATTTCCGGACTTGGTAAAAATAGGCGTTACAAAAGGCAGTACATCAAAAGATGTTGAAAAGCGTCGCAAAGAATTATCACATGGCGAAAACATGCCACAACCATTCGAAGCAAAATTCGCAATTTGTGTTAATAATTATAATAAGATAGAACCCATGATTCACAAGGCTCTTGGTAAGCTTCGCCATAATTCTCATCGTGAATTTTTTAAATTAAGTGTAGAAGAAGCGATTTGTCTGCTACGAACATACACTCTTAGCGGTGATGCAGAAGAAATCACAATAGATAATATAATGTTATCTAAAGATAAAAAAGTAATACAAAAAGTAAGAAAACAGCGATCAAAAATTACGTTTAAAAAGCTTGGATTGCCAAAGGGTACAATATTAACATTTGTTGGTAATCCTAAATATACAGTAAAAACTTATAATGATTCTCGTATCGTGGCTATGCCAGATGGGACAACAAATACGATTTCAAAAGCAGCTAAAGATTATCGTAATAAAATAAATCCAAACAATGAAGTAAAAGGGTTGCCAGATGGTGCGACAGATTTTCTGTATAAAGGTAAAACTTTGGTTGAATTGGCGTTAAAAAATAATATTCTTTGATACAATGAAGTTTTTTTATTTTTTCCATCGTTTCAGTGTTGGAAAAACTTCTTCACAATATTTACGCATCTGGTCCGGTGTCATATTTGCCTGCGCCGAAAAAGGTATCATCATATCAATATATTTTTCCATCGACACATTATCGACAAATTCACCATTTTTATAACAATACATACAATAATCAGAATTTCTGGAACCATCTTTATTTGTTCCAAACAATTGTGAATCGTCCATAGGCATGGCACAACTCTGACAAATCCGCGACATAACAAATCCTTTTTGATTACAAAATAATTGTAACACATAAATTTAACCACGACCACAAAATAAAAAACACACCGCAAGGGTGTGATTTTTATTTTGGTGGGAGCGGGTGGAGTCGAACCACCTCAGTCAAAGACAACAGATTTACAGTCTGCCCCGGCTCTCCGACTCCGGCGCGCGCCCTGAACTAAGTTACCACAATCTGTGGTGCGAGCAGAGGGAATCGAACCCTCATTTCAAGCTTGGAAGGCTTGCATTCTAGCCTTTGAACTATGCTCGCTATAAATTCAAAGCCATACGATTATATCGTATTTTTTTACAAACGCAAGTGTTTATTCTTCAACCTCTACCACATCGATATATGAACGGGAAATTGTTTCTGGTTTTGCCGTTTCATATTCTGGGTTAGATATGGTTTCTGTTTTTTCTGATTCATAAATTTGAACCGGGGCATATGTTTGTTGTATTGCCCCATAATCAGACACAGCATTTGCGCCGATTGTCTTGGTTTTGTATTCAGATTTTCTGCGTAAATCATCAGGTATGCTGATGTAATCACCAGGGTTTATACCTGGGGTTGCCAATTCGCGTTCAGAAACATTGCGCAAATTTGTTGTTCTGATGTTATAAAGCGGTGTTAAGAAATTAGTAGGTGCATCCGCAAATGTAATTGGGCTGCCCGAACCGTTTAATTCCATTATACGCAATGCGCGTTCTGATTCGCCAGATGGTTGAAGGCGGAAAGCACCGGTTGTCCCCAGATATCCATTTGGATCATAAAGATATGCCGATTGATTTTTCCCAGAATATAACATCCCCAAAGCAAGATTAGCCGCATCATACCCAAAAGCAGCCAAATAGTCAGGGTCTTTGCCACCCATCATATTATAAAGATTTACGAAATTTCCCGAAATTTCTGGCAGTGTGGCATACTTTGCGCCACTCATTGTGAAATCAGATGCGATATCAGAACCGTGCCAAAGCGTTGTCCCGTAAAAACCTGCATCTTTATTACTTACCCCATAATAGCGCAAGAAAGATGCCAGTGTTTTGGAATCTTCGCCGCTCCCAAGGAACAAAATTGCATCATATGGTAATTGGCCAAGTGTTTCCGTGCGTGAGATTTTCTCCAGCTGAACGCGCAAATTGTGTTTGTCGGCAGCAGATAAAGATTCTTTGGCAAGTATGTCTGATAAAACCTCTCTTGCGCGGGTGTTTGCGGCATTGCGTGCGTTATACATAGATGCCCGCTGGGCCGCATCTTTGATAGAATATGAATTGTTTGGCAGATAATAGAATAATCCGTTAATTGGCATATTGTATGCAGACGAAACGCGTTCTGCGACCGCCGCCATTTGTTTGCCAGAATTATCGTCTGGTGCCAGAACAAGCATATTTCTTGCGCCATCTTTTTGCATTTGACGGACAATTGTTTCAATGCTTTGTGTTGGGATTAAATTTGTTGTTATTACATTATCGCCCAACGCATTGACATCGGATGTAAATGATATTACCGGTATGTTTGATGACTTCATATCGCGCAAATTTTCAGCATCTTCGGCGAATAATGGTCCGATTATAACATCTGGGTTTGTGCCAAGCGCGTTGCGAATCGCATCGTATCTGTTTGCTTTATTGTTTGGTAAATCAAAAAATGATACCTTGATATTTTGCTTTGTCTTGCGCAAAAAGGCGGTTTCAATAGATGTTTTTATGTCGTTGCCAGCAACCCTCGCATCGCCGGTCATCGGTAAAAGAACCGCAACATTCGCATATGGTCCAGCGCTATCTGTCCCATACATGGATGTCGAATACAAATAACTAGATTGGATATCTGTCGGTGCAGATGTTCCAATTTCTGCAGTTTTCATAGCACGATTACCAGAGCAACCAGCCAATAAAAGACCCAAACAAATTAAAAATTTATTCATCATTATTGAAAATCCTACCTCTTGTATGTTATCATTCTAATGCAAAAGGATTTAAAATGCAATCAGGACTTTACATTATTGGAACACCAATTGGAAATTTGGCTGATTTGTCGCCCAGAGCCATCGAAATTTTACAAAATGTTGACCTGGTCGCGGCAGAAGATACACGCGTTTTTGGAAAATTGGCACATCATTTTAATATAAAAACAAAAACTGTGTCATGCCACGAACATAATGAACGCGAAGTTATTGATTCTTTAATTGAAAAAATTCAAAATGGTTATGCGATTGCAGCGGTTTCTGATGCGGGTATGCCGGGAATAAGTGACCCGGGTTTTCGTATCGTGCGCGCTGCGCGGGACGCGGGGGTTGATGTATTTGTTATACCAGGACCAACGGCTGCTATATCAGCGCTGGTGTTGTCTGGTTTCCCAACAGACAGATTTACTTTCTGTGGTTTTTTTGATGAAAAGAAAGTGCGTGATGATAACAAAATTCGTCATACCATAATTTATTACGAAAGTCCGAATCGGGTTATGAACACAATTAAAACTTTGGCATCTGTTATGCCAGAACGCAAAATAGCAATCGTGCGTGAAATTACAAAAATTCACGAAGAAACTATTATTGGTTATCCTGCGGAATTGGTAAATATTGAACCGCCACGCGGTGAAATAGTTATTGTTGTTGCGCCTGCACCAGATAAAAAAATAAGTGATGCAGAAATAAGTGAAATTGTAAATGATGTCGTTGTGAATTCTACAAAATCTGCGGCGGCTTTGGTTGCAGCGCGTGCCGGGATTTCAAAAAAGGAAGCATATAAAAAATTGGTGAAAAAATCATGATAAAATTTGTTGGTTCTTTTGAAAATGTTAAATCTTTGCCAAATACGCAATTTGCCGAATATGCTTTTGTTGGGCGCAGTAATGTTGGCAAATCTTCGTTAATTAATGCGATTGTGAATGAAAAGATTGCGCGGACTTCGAATACACCGGGGCGAACACAAAGTTTAAATCTTTTTAATATACGCGATAAATCAATGATTGTTGATTTACCGGGTTACGGATATGCGCGTGTGTCCAAGGCAGAAGCAATGCGCTGGCTAGAAAGATTAGAAGAATATTTATTAAATCGTTCGCAACTAAGACGGTTATTTATATTGATAGATTCAAGGGTTGGTGTCAAAGATTCTGATATAGATTTAATGAATTTTTGCGATGAAAATGGAATTTGTTATCAGGTTGTTTACACAAAAAAAGATAAACGCGTTCGTGAAAAAGAACAATTAAAAATTGAACACAAAAATCATCCTGCGATGGTTGAAAAAATATTGGAAACATCTGCTGAAAAGAAAATCGGGCTGGATGAATTAAGGGATATTATCGGTGTTAAATAAAAATATTTTTAATGTTTCCAATCCTTGTAAAATGCTGGATGCGTTATGGGGCGAAATTGAACAATACAAAAATGATTTTTCGCGGGTTTTGATTTTTTTACCTTCGCGGCGCGCAATCAGAAGCGTGGAAAAAATGATTGTTGATAAAATAGGGCATGCGGTTGTATTGCCGAACTTAATCCCGCTTGGTGATGGTGCAGAAGAAGAAACCGAAGAATATCCAGATACAGTTTCAAACACAGAACGCATTATTGTTTTATCAAAACTTTTATCAATGGATGCAAATGTAAAAAATATCGCAACCGCTCTTCCTTTGGCGCACGATTTTATTCGTATGCAAGATTATCTGGAAAACGAAGGTGTTGATATAAATGATATAAATTGGTCTGAAATCATAGATGGTAAATATGCCACTCATTTTCAAAACAAGGCGCGAATACTTGATATATTAAAACAATTACCAAATGACAGATTAACAACAACACAAAAAAGAAATGCTGGTATTTTATCGTGGATAAATCATTTGGGTGAATATGATTGTGTGATTGTATGTGGGTCAACTGCTTCGGTTCCGGCAACTGCTACATTGATGGAAAATATCGCAAAAAGACCAAACGGAAAAATTATATTATCTGGAAGAATATCTGGGGCGGATGAATATTTTATGTTGGATACAAACCCTTATAATAACGAATATAAATTTTTACAAAAAGTCGGGTTGAATTGGCAAGATGTTCAAACAATAAATGTAGGTAAAAATGAATGCTTTGATATTATGAATATCGCTTTTGAAAACAGCGGTCAACACATAAATAATAAATTACAAAATTGCAAATTGATTGAATGTGGCCGCGAAAGTGAAGAGGCAAAATGTGTTGCAGAAATCGCGGAACGCGCAATAAAACAAAATAAATCCGTATTGGTAATTACACCAGACGCGGCGGCAAATCAAAGAATAAAATCAGAAATGATGCGTGTTGGTATAGATGCTGATTTTTCATCAGGAACACCTGGAACAATGACAGATGTTGGACGCACGATATTGAATTTGTTTGATGATTGGATTGAAAATAACAAAGATGATTTTGAAAAGTTATATGCACAAAGCAAACATAATTTATTTGATATGTTGGTGAAATTTGTTGATGAAAATAATGATTATAATTTTCAACCAAATTTTGAAGTGAAAAATGAAAGTGATATTCCAATTTGGAACGCGATAAAAGAAACATCAGATATTTTATGTGCAAATAATATAGTTTTAAATGTTTTTGATGCGCGTTCTTTTGTTGCGGATGCGATTAAAAGTGTTTCTGTGCGACCGATAAAAACCGAAGATTGTCGTGTATGCGTTATTGGAACGATTGAATCGCGTATGCAGACCGCGGATGTTGTAATTTTAACCGGGCTTAACGAAGGTATGTTCCCAAGCATTGGTTATGAAAATTCTTGGTTACCAAAAAATATTTCACAAAAAATCGGATTACCGTCCCCAAATCGCAAGGTTGCGTTGCAGGCATTGGACTTTATGATACTTTCGTGTGGACCAATGGTTTATTGGTTGCGTTCGAAACAATCTGGGGGAACATTAAATACTGAATCGCGGTTTTTGTCGCGTGTACGCGTTGCGATTGGTGATATTAAAACAGCAGACGATATTTTACAATCTGTGCGTGAAAGGGATGATGTGGAATATAAGCCGCTTGATTATGCTGCGCCAACACCACCAATTGATAAAAGTGATGTTTATGTGACAGAAATTGAATTATTGATACATAATCCATATGCTTTTTATGTGAAACATATTTTACGCCTTAGACCAAAAGACGATTATTGGGTTTTGCCAGATGCGCGAAATTTTGGAAATCTGGTTCATGATGTAATTGAAAGCGCAAAAGATTTTGACGCATCAAAATTGATTGCAGAAATGGATAAACGGGCAAAAATGGTTTTGCCACCAGATTCAATTTTATTTTATTTTTGGCATAAAAGATTTTGTGAAATCGCTGATTTTGTAGAAGATAAATTTAAAGATAAAAAACCACAATATATTGAAATTGCGGGTTCAACCAATATCGCGGGACGCAATGTTCGCGCGCGTGCAGATATTATCTGGGACGGTGTGGTTATGGATATAAAGACGGGGGCGGCGCCAACAAAAAAACAATTAATGGAAGGCACAATGCCACAAATCGCATTAGAGGGATATATGATGCAAAACAGTGGCTTTTCAATAAAAATGAAAAATGTATCTGTTGTCCCAGTTTTGCAATTTTTACAATTAAAAAATGGTGATTTAGATTTGATTGAATACGCGGACGACGAAGCGCAAATGATGATTGATAATACAGTGCAAAAGGTGAAAGAGTTATTTGGACAATACAGCACTGATAAAGTTGCAGAATACGAATATCGCGAAGCAGTTGGCGCAAAATATCACGAATACGATGATCTGGCCCGCGTTGGGGATTAACCTTTTAATTCCAACACCAACCCACAATGGTCGGTGGGTTTGGATGCCAATCTTGGGTGCATATCGATTTCACAATTTTTAACCATTTTGACGGCTGTTTTATTGCAAAGAAAGTAATCAAGGCGTAATCCCTGTTTGTTTCCAACCGTATCGCGTCCGCGATAGCCGTACCATGTGTATCCTGTATCCTTTGGGTGCAATGTTCGCCATGCGTCTGTCCAACCAGCATCCAACCATTTTTGCATAATTTCACGCGCTGCCGGTGCAGAAATTGAAGAGCCAACATAATTTTTGGGATTCCATACATCTTCGTCGCGAATTGCAACATTAAAATCGCCACCGATTATAACAGGTTCTTCACTGTCAAGGTATTGAGAAATGTATTTTGTAAATGAATTCATCCAATCCAATTTATAAGGGAACTTTGGCGATTCAATACAATCACCGTTCGGCATATACACATTTATAACGCGAATCCGACCGTCAACCACACATTCCAAAAAACGGGCATTTATATCTGGGTAAGACGGCATGCCAAGAATAGTGTCTTCAATAGAAAATTTTGAAAAAGTAGCGACCCCGTTCCACGATTTTTGCCCAAAAACCTTTATATTATATCCGTATTCGTCCAATAAATTATAAGGAAAATTGGCGGTTTCAACCTTTAATTCTTGGATTAAAATGGTGTCGTATTCATTTTTGTGCAAAATTTCCATAAAACTTTCGATATGGGCGCGTATAGAATTTATGTTAAGAGTTAGTATTTTCATAATTGCAATCTTCTTTTTATAATATTATAATATACCTTGTCCAATATAAAAACAACAAGGATTTTATGTTATGAACATGTATCATTTTTTAGAGCAGGTGGCGCAAGAATCGCCAAATGCTTTGTATTTGGTACGCGAAAAAATCACATTCAAAGATGTTCTGAAACTAATCCATGCGCGGGCGACTACTTTGTATAATGCCGGTGTCAAACCTGGCGATGTTGTTGGTTTATTGGCGCATAATATTCCAGAATTTCCTGTGACTCTTTTCGCAATTTGGTATTTGGGCGGGACTGTGTTGTTGTTGGACACAAATTTAACCCCGTTTGAATACGATAATATGACCAAGATAGTTGGGTGCAAGTTTGTATGTGCAGAAAAATCTTTCTTCTATAAGACCAAGAATTTTAAATTCTTTGATATAGAAACCAAAGATACCAAAGCAGATACAAAAATTAAACCCGCAAAAACATCAAGTGATGATATCGCTACAATGTCTTTTACATCTGGTTCAACAGGCAACCCAAAGGTTGTTCCGTTAACGCATGGTAATTTAAAGACATCGTCTGATTGTTATGCGGAAATGGGGCAATGGATTCACAAAAATGAAATAATGTATGGTTTTTTACCGCTTTACCATGTCTTTGGTTTTGCGGCTGGTATTTTGGCACCTATGCATTTTCATATGGGAATTTTATTACAGCCGACAATAAATCCAAAAAATATTTTGGATGATTTTAAAAACTATAAACCGCACTGTATCCCCGCGGTTCCCCGTCTTTGGGAGGTTTTTCGTAACAAAATTATCGAAGGTATCAAAGCAAAACACATGTGGTGGTTTGTATCATTTGTGTTGAAACACCAAAAAACTTTGAAACATATCGGTTTGGGTTGGTTGGTGCATCGGGTACAAAAACCAATACTTGATATCTTTGGTGGTCGTGTCAGTTTAATGATTGCTGGTGGTGCTGCGACTAAGCCAGAAGTGGAAAGTTTCTATGAATCGCTTGGGGTGGCTTTTATTCAGGGCTATGGTTTAACCGAAACAGTCGGACCGTTTTGTTGTTCAAGACCAGTGAAACATCGCGTGCCGTTTGCGTTTGGAACACCAATCGGATGTTCTGAATGTACAATCAGGGATGTCAATGACAAAGGTATTGGCACGTTATGGGTTCGTGGTCCAAATATATTCCGTGGTTATTTGAATAATGATGTCGCGAACAAAGAACTGTTTGATAAAGATGGCTGGTTTAATACGGGCGATTTGGTATATTTGGATAAAAATAATCAATACCATTTTGCTGGTCGTAAAAAACAAGTGATTGTTTTGGATTCTGGTAAAAATGTTTATCCTGATGAACTGGAAGCATTGTTTATGGAAATTCCAGGTGTCAAAAATGTCGCTGTGTTCGAACACAAGGTCAAGGGTAAAACAGTCACTTATGGTGTGTTTTCTGTTGAAGACAATATGACAATGGAAAAACTGGCAAAAGAAGTTGCGAGTGCTAATAAGAAACTTGCATCTTATAAATGGGTTACACACTTTGCGATGACAACCGAAGATTTGCCGATGACCAGTACCCAGAAAGTTAAACATCATATTGTTCGTCAGAATTTAATAGATGGTAAATATACGAACAGACATGAATAATTATTAAAAGTTAAGAAAAGGTGATAAAAATGAATATGTATGAATTACTTGAAAAAAATGTAAAAAGAAATCCAAAAACTGTATTTTTGGTCCGTGAAAATGTGACATTTGAACAAATGCCTGAATTGATAAAAGCGCGTGCAACAAGTTTAAAAAAAGCAGGGGTAAAACCTGGTGATGTTGTTGGGCTGCTTTCACATAATTTGCCAGAATTTCCAATAACACTTTTTGCAATTTGGTATTTGGGCGGGACTGTGTTGCTGTTGGACACAAATTTAACATCTGCGGAATATAACAATATGACACTTTTAACAAATTGTAAATTGGTGTGTGCTGAAAAATCTTTCTTTTACGATAACAAAGCATTTAAATTTTTTGATATCCAAACCAAAGATAAAGAAAAAGATGAATCTTTGAAACCGTATCAATTAAAAGATAAAGATATTGCCACATTATCATTTACATCTGGTTCAACAGGAACACCAAAAATTGTGCCGTTAACACACTTTAATTTGGTTTCGTGTTCTGATAATTTGGAATATCTGAATCAATGGTTAAAGCCAGGTGAAATGTTCTATGCGTTTTTGCCACTTTACCATGTGTTTGGCTTTGCTGTTGGATTCTTGGCACCACTTCATTTTGGTATGGGAATATTATTACAATCGACAATTAATCCTAATGCAATTATGGCAGATTTTGCGCAATATAAACCTCAGGTTATACCTGCGGTGCCAAAGTTGTGGGAAATATTCCGCAAAAAAATTATCGAAGGTATCAAGCAAAAGAAAAAATGGGGTCTGGTATCTTTCATTATGAATAACCAAAAGTTCTTGCGTATGATTGGATTAGGCAAACTGGTTGATAAAGTATTAAATCAGATTCGTTCTGTTTTTGGTGGTCGTGCACGTCTTTTGGTTGCTGGTGGTGCGGCTACAAAACCAGAAGTAGAAAAGTTCTATACGCAACTGGGAATGGCTTTTGTTCAAGGTTATGGTATGACAGAAACTGTTGGACCAATCTGTTGTTCAAAGCCACTAAAAAAACGTGTTCCATATGCTTTTGGGGCGCCGATGGGTGACACAGAAATTCAAATTCGTAATAAAGATGAATCTGGTATTGGTATGCTTTGGGTTCGCGGTAACCAGGTTTTAAATGGTTATTTAAATAATGAAGAAGCAAACAAAGAAGCATTCGATAAAGAAGGGTTCTTTTGCACTGGCGATTTAGTGTCTATGGATAAAAATGGCGAACTACATTTTGCAGGTCGTAAAAAACAAGTAATCGTTTTAGATTCTGGTAAAAATGTCTATCCTGATGAACTGGAAGGTTTGTTCATTGAAATACCAGGTGTAAAAAGTGTGGCTGTATTTGAACATGAAATAAATGGCAAGACAGTTGCATACGGTGTGTTTTCTGTTGAGCCAGATATGACAATGGAAAAATTGGCTGCTGCGGTGGCTGCAACTAATAAAAAAGTCGCGTCATATAAATGGGTGACGCACTTTGCGATGACAACTGATGATTTGCCAGTGACAAGTACACAAAAGATTAAACATCATGTTGTGCGTCAATGGTTAATAGAAGGTAAATATCCAGATAGACACGAATAATCTGTTGTGTCCCCACAACATGGGGACATAACCGGATAATAAAAAGGGGTATAAAATGAATATGTATCAAAAGTTAGAAAATGCGGTGAATCAATGGCCTGAAAATTTGTTCTTGGTTCGTGAAAATATCACATATTCTGAATTCTTGAATCAAGTGCGTGCACGCGCATCTTCTTTGAACAAAGCGGGTATAAAAAATGGAGATGTTGTTGGTGTTTTGTCACATAATTTGCCACAGTTTCCATTGACACTTTTTGCAGTGTGGTATTTGGGCGCAACTGTGTTGATGCTGGATACAAATTTAACACCACGTGAATATGATAAGATGTGTGAAATCGCAGGTTGTAAATTTGTTTGTGCGGAACCGTCGTTCTTTTATAAAACAGATAAGTTTAAATTTTATGATATTACACGCAAAGATGGGGATATAGATTATGACCTTAGGGCGTATCCATCGGAATCAACAGATATTGCGACTATGTCATTTACATCAGGGTCTACCGGAACACCAAAGGTTGTCCCATTGACACACTTTAATTTAATAGAGTGTGCAAATTCTTTGGAAGATATGTCTGATTATTATCATTCTGGGGAAATTATGTATGGTTTTTTACCACTTTATCATATCTTTGGATTCGCGGTATGTATACTCGGGACAATTCATTATGGTGGTGGTTTGGTTTTGCAACCGGTCGTTAATCCAAAATACATTTTGGATGATTTCAAGAAATTCAGACCGCATGTTATCCCTGTTGTTCCGCGTGTCTTGGAATTGTTCCGTAACAAGATTATTGATGGTATGAAACAACAAAAAAAATGGCGCGTTGCTTCGTTCATTTTGAATAATCAAAAGACATTAAAAGATATGGGACTTGATTTTGTTGTGCGCAAAGTCCAAGAACCATTGTTGGATATATTCGGTGGTCGTGTAAGATTACTGATTGCCGGTGGCGCAGCAACCAAGCCAGAAGTGGAAAATTTTTATGAATCACTTGGTCTTGCATTTATCCAAGGATATGGTTTAACCGAAACCGTGGGACCAATCTGTATTTCCAAACCGACAAGTAAAAGATTGCCTTATTCTGTTGGTGCGCCAACATCTAATAATGAATGTGAAATTCGTGATAAAGATGAAAATGGTGTTGGAATTTTATGGGTTCGTGGACATCAGGTGTTTAACGGTTATCTTAATAATGACGAAGTTAATGCGACAGTATTTGATGAAAAAGGTTTCTTTAATACTGGGGATATGATGTATATGGATAAAAATGGCGAACTACATTTTGCCGGTCGTAAAAAACAAGTGATTGTTTTGGATTCTGGTAAAAATGTTTATCCTGATGAATTGGAAGCATTGTTTATGGAAATTCCTGGTGTAAAAAATGTCGCGGTCTTTGAACACAAGGTTGGTGATAAAACCGTTGCATACGGTGTGTTCCAAGTGGAACCGAATATGACAATGGAAAAATTAGCAGCCGCTGTGGCAGAAGCAAACAAGAAAGTCGCATCATATAAATGGGTGACACATTTTGCGATGACAACGGAAGATTTGCCGATGACAAGCACCCAGAAAATCAAACATCACGAAGTTCGCAAGAATTTGATTGAAGGGCTTTATCCAGATAGAAAAGAATAAATTAAATATAATTATTCATCTGCTGGTTGTCGGCGCGTTTATGTAACATTTGTACACTGCACTTGCCGACAACTTCGCATCTAAACAATTCTATTTAATTTATAGAAGTGGTATTATTCTAATTAACAACGGCGCAAATGCGCCGTTTTTTTCAAATTTATTACTTTCCCAAACAAAGACGAGAAAATGTCATGTCGGCGATTTCGTTGGTTGTAATTACCCCCAATATTTTACCAATGTTATCGGATGCGCGTCTGACATGTTCGGCAAAGATATCATAATTGCCATTATATTTTTTTATCGCATTTTCCAATTCAGTGATTGTTTCATTTAGTAATTCATAAGTGCGTTCATTTATGGTAATCTTTGATTCGCCATTGCCCAAAATGTTATGCATTTTTTGTTTTATTGCTTTTAATAATTTATCAAAACCAGCACCAGTTTTTACGGATGTATAAATAACTTTTTTATTGTTTTTACTTTTTAATAAATCAGATTTATTTATAACGGTAATTTCATTATCAATGATTTTTTTTGGAACTTCGTTATATACATGAATTATCAAATCTGCGTTTTCAATTTCGTTGAATGTTTTTTCAATACCGATTTTTTCTATTTTGTTGCGTGATTGCCGAATTCCTGCCGTATCAGAAAGGTTGACGAGATATCCATCAATATCCAATTGCGTTGAAACTACATCGCGTGTGGTACCTGCGATATCAGACACTATGGCACGATTTGAACCAATCAGTTTATTAAAAATGGAAGATTTTCCGACATTAGTTTTACCAACCAAAACTATATTAAATCCATTTTGAATTGCGCGCGATGCACGAAAACCAGACACAGAACTTTTTATTTCGTCCAATAACTTTTTAGTTTTTGTTAATATTTTTTTATCAATGTTTTTTGGTAAATCATCCGCGTCGTAATCAAGAATCGCCGCACTGTATGCGGATATTTCAATCATTTCATTGCGCCAATCATTATAGATTTTTGAATCGTGCCCAGTTAATGAACGCAGTGCGTTTTGTCTTTGTTTGTCTGTTTGTGCATCAAGCAGGGCAATTAAACCGTCAACATCAGTTAAATCCATTTTATTGTTATAAAAAGCGCGCCGGGAAAATTCACCGCGTTCTGCAATCCTTGCGCCGAATCCGCGTAAAAAGTCAAAGATTTTGTTTATTACCGCAGGGCTGCCGTGGCTGTGTATTTCAATAATATCTTCGCCAGTAAAAGAATGGGGCGCATTAAAATAAATAGCAATACATTGGTCTATTAAATCGCCATTATTATCTTTTAAATTTGTAAAATATGCATGACGGGGTATGACCCGCCCCCGAAACTGCCGTGGCAGTTTCGGCCCCGCCACAAGGGCGGGGTTGTTTACAATTCGTTTGAAAAGTTTTAATAAATCGTTACCGCTTATGCGGATAACTGCGACACCTGATTTCCCAGGTGCAGACGATAATGCGAAAATTGTATCGTTATTCATATTATTTACCGCTTATTTCTTTTAATGCCATTGGAACAAGTTTTGATACATTTGCATCGGGGTTTTGTGATACCAATTTTTGTGCCATATCAACAATGTCTTGCCTGCGATAACCCAAAGATTCAAGGGCGGCCAGTAAATCTGGTAATGCGCCAGTGGCAATATCAGAGCCAAAATCAAAAGCACCACCGCCCATTTTATTCTTTAATTCCACTATGATTTTTTCAGCGACTTTTTTGCCAACACCCGGGGCGGTTGCGATTGTTTTTGCATCCCCAGTTGCAATTGCAGACATCAATGTTTCCGTCTTTATCGTGCCCATAATTGCCATTGCAACCTTTGGTCCAACACCAGAAACAGTGGTCAATTGATTGAATAATGTTTGACCGGCGACACTTGAAAAACCAAATAACCGTATGGAATCTTCGCGCACAATTGTTTCTATCCAAAGTGCGACCGTAGATTTCAAGGTAAGGATTTCTGGTGTATAAACCTTGTACCCAACACCCGAAACCATTAAAATTACATAATCTGGACCGATATAATCAATTACACCTTGCAATTTTCCAATCATTTGTTATCCTTTTGTCGTAATTCTAATCTAATTTAATAAAAAGGTCAAATATGAGTGGACACAGTAAATGGCACAACATCCAACACAAAAAAGGATTGGTTGATGCAGCGCGCAGCGGTTTGTTTACGAAACTGGCACGCGAAATAACTATGGCGGCAAAGTTGGGCGATAAAAATCCAGATAATAACCCAAGATTGCGTTTGGCGATTTTACAGGCACGTAAAAATTCTATGCCGAACGATAATATTAAACGCGCTATTGATAAGGCATCAGGTGCGAACACAGATAATTTTGTGGCTGTGCGTTACGAAGGTTATGGTCCAGGGGCTGTGCCAGTTATAGTAGAGGCATTAACCGATAATCCACGCAGAACAGTGCCAGAGGTTCGCAATATTTTTGCCAAAAACGGTGGAAATATGGGTGAAGAAGGATCGGTCGTGTTTATGTTTTCTCATGTTGGGCAAATTATGTATCCGGCAAGTATTGGTAAAACCGAAGATGAAATGATGGAATTGGTTATGGAAGTTGATGCGGATAATCTGGAAGCATCCGAAGAGGGCTTTATCATCACAACCAAACCAGATAATTTCATGAATGTTCAAAAAGCATTAAGCGATAAATTGGGCGAACCAGAAAATGCAGAATTGACCTGGGTCCCAAATATGCCAATGGATTTGGACGATGAAGCATATGCAAAAATCGAAAAATTGGTTGATGCGCTGGATGCCAATGATGATGTGCAAAAGGTATTCACCGCCGCCGCATAAATAAAAATAAATTATAATAATAAATCCTCAACAAAAACCGCCGATTTGGCGGTTTTTTTCTTTAACAATAATGTGCTCTCCCGCCTTCGCCGATAATTGTGAAATGTGTTCCAAAATAATGAAACTTGCTACGGCGCGGAACTCGATTTTCTTAATTGTGCGCTTCACGCGCAATAACGAAAATCTGTTACTGATTTGCAGGTTTTGGTGTTTCTTTTGCCGCCGCTGCTTTTTGTCTTTGTTCATACAAATCAGCAAAGTCAACAGGTTGCATAACAAATGCAGGAAATCCAGATTCTGCGGTCAATCTTGTCACCATTGCGCGAACAGATGGGAACAAAAGTGTTGGAACATCAATTAATAATGTTTTTCTTTTTGTTTCTTCGTCTTTTTCTTCGTATTGAACCATCCCAGTATATGTAGATTCAATCATAAATATAGTTTTATTGTCTTTTTCCAATTTAGAATGAACCTTGGTAATCAAATCAACCATAAACAAGTTATTGTCTGCACCCTTGATATTGATGTCCAGGTTGATTTCAATTTTCGCCTGACCGTTGTCTTGTTTAAAGAACAATTCTGGCACATTTGGGCTTTCGAAAGAGATGTCTTTTAAGAATTGTGAAATAATATTAAACTTTGGCATGTATTTGCTCCTTTTTTTATCCTCGGTTTTATGATAATATAGCATTAAGAAATCATTTTTACAAGTGGGGGAAACAAAAATGTTTAAATTATATAAAATTACGAAAATTCTGGCTTTGATTGGATTTTTTGCGCTGGCAGGGTGTGATTTATCAACACCGACACATGTCGGGGATGATTCAAAAATACCATCAAATTTGCGGGCTGTGTCGTATTCGAACCTGCCGGGATGGCGCGATGACGATGTTCGGTATGCGTTGCAGGCATTCCGTAATACTTGCAAAGCAAAGATTCAATACAAGGGTTCTGTTGTCCCAGATGCGGAACTTTTGCGGGAAAAATGCAATATGTTGCCAAGTGCAAGTGCGGATATAGCAACTGTGCGTGCTTGGTTTGAATCCCATTTCCAGCCGTATCAGGTTTATAATGAAAATGGTGGGAAAACCGGAACTTATACTGGATATTATTCGCCTGTGATACCAGGTTGCAAAAAACAAAGTGCAAAATGCAACGAACCAATTATGGGTGTGCCAATCAATGGTGCAGAATACAAGGGTGTGCCAAAGAAAGATATTGTCGCAAAGAAAATAGGGCGCGTTCTTTATTGGGCAGATATGGTCGATGTGCAAAACCTTCAAATCCAGGGTAGTGGAATGTTAAAGTTGGAAGATGGTAGTTTAGTCAAATTGAACTTTGCCGCGGTTAATGATATGCCGTTCAAATCTATCGGTAAACAATTGCAAGACAAAGGGATTAAACCCGAAGGTGGGTATAGTGCGGATGCAGTATGGACGCATTTAAAGAAAAATCCAAAATTGGCAAAAGAAGTAATTTACAATAATCCGCGTTATGTGTATTTTTATGAAACAGAACAAAAAAGTGTAATTGGAAAACTGGGAACACCGCTTTCAAAAATACGCAGTATTGCGATGGACGATTCAATTTATACATTGGGATTGCCTGTATACATAAATACGAATTTGTCTGATGGACGCGTGTTTAATCGTTTGATGATTGCCCAAGATACAGGTGGTGCGATAAAAGGTTGGATACGCGCAGACATCTTTTTCGGTAGTGGTGATGAAGCGTATAAAGTGGCGCATGGACAACATTCCCAGGGTCAGATGTTTATTTTAATGCCAAAGGAATATACTTATGTCAAACCAAGATAAAAAAATAAATTGGGATGTTCGTAAATCAAGACCCCAGACATTGGCATCTGCATTGGGCGGCTTGCTTGAAATGTTCGGGATAAGGGCAAGTGACGCTGATTTGGTAAAAAATTGGAAAAATATAGTCAGCAAAGATATATCAGATATTGCTAATATTGTTGCAGTTAAAAAAACGCGCGATAAAAAAATTAATATTGTGTTGCGCCCAATCTCGTCTGCGTTTGCGCTGGAATTGTCGTATAAAGTTGAAGATTGTAAAAATCAAATAAATAAATATTATGGATATGATACAGTGTCGCGCATAACAATACGGAAATAAAATGAAAAGAATTTTGGGAATCGACCCGGGACTTTTGCATACTGGTTGGGCAATAATTGATGTTGCAGGCTCAACGCGTAAATATATCGCAAGCGGTGTTATTTTACCACCGACCAAGATAAATTTTGCACAAAGGCTGGCTTTTATTTTTAACAAAGTTGATGAATTGTGTGAAATTTTTAAGCCAACGGAATGCAGTATAGAAATTATTTTCGTAAATAAAAATAGCAAAACTACATTACTGTTGGGGCATGCCAGGGCGGCGGCAATTACTGCGGTGGCTGTAAAAGATATACCAGTATTTGAATATGAACCAAATAAAGTTAAAAAAGCATTGACCGGGGTTGGACATGCAGATAAAGAACAAATTTATAAGATGTTATCTATATTATTACCAGATGCACATCCAAAAACAGCGGACGAAAGCGATGCGATTGCGATTGCTTTGACACATGCAAATACATCAAGATTTGAATTGTAAAAAAATATTTATATGTGATATATTGACGACAAAGGGATAAAATGGGGAGAGAAAAATATCTTTCTATGCGACAAAATGTGAACGGGTTTTCTTTTACAAACCTGGGGCTGTTTACTGGTTTTGCAAGCAGTGTGGTAAGTGCTGTTTATTCACTGGTTTTATTTGAAATTTTTAAATTATTTTTTAATGAAGAAATGGCGTCAAGTGCTGTTGGTATATATGCAGCAGTAATCGCTGTGTTTTCAATGTTTGTCGGTCTTTTTTCAACACAAATATTGCGGTGGTTTACAAAAACAAAATTATTGGGGATAGTATTAAGTTTTTTATGTGCTTGTTATTGTATGATGAGTTTTTCTGTAAAGCCAGGAACATTTATAACACTTGATTTTATGGCTCAATTTGCGTTGACAATTTTAAATATTTTATTGCCACTTTTTATGTCTGATTTTGCCAAAGGGGTGGGAATGGAAAAATTAAATGCGCGATATTTGTTATGGGTGAATATTGGTGCATTGATTGCCCCAATGTTTGCGATGACTGTTGTATCGTTCTTTGGCGGAAATTACAGAATGCCTTTGATGGCGGCTGGGCTGGTTTATTTTTCAGGTCTTTTATTCTTTAAACATTTTGGAATTGTCCAACAAGATAAAATTATAAAGAAAGTCAATATGCGTAAAACATGGCGTGCTTTGCGTATAACGGCATTACATTTTTTCCAAAAAGATGGTATGTTGCGTGCGTATACGGTGAATTTCGGATATTATGCGTTGCGGGCAATGCGATTTTTGTATGTCCCGATTGTCGTTATTGAAAATGGTTTTTCCAGTGAAACTTTAGGTATTGTTTTATCACTTGGAATATTGCCGTACATAATCATAGAATCATTTATCGGACGGTTGATAAAAAGGTACGGTGTAAAAATCTGGTTAACCATAGGTTTTATTTCATTTGCTGTATTTTCAATATTAGCAACATTTATGTCTGGATACGCGTTGCTGGCGATATTCGTTTTATGGCAAATTTCTGGCGCATTTATGGAAGCATGCCATGATTTGCTGTTCTTTGATGATATGCCAAAGGAATATCAGGCAAAGTTTTACGGCGTTTTCAGAACAAGTGTGAATTTCCCAAGTGTTGTTGCGCCAATATTGGGGGGTATCTGTATCGCGATGTTTAATTCTACATCCGCAGTTTGGCTTATAACAGCAGTTATGGGAATTTTGTCAACAATTGTTTTGTGGTCACGTAAATAAAATATATACCTTGCGTTATGATGTTTTTCTTTGTATGATTTCTTTGGAAAAGATAAGAGGTTTTTTTATGGCTAAAAAAGAAGTAGTAAAAGAAAATACACCGGCAAAAAATCCGGCTTTGGAATCAGCATTGGCACAAATTCAAAAACAGTTTGGTAAAGAAGCTATCATGAAAATGGGTGATGGTTCACAACAGAATATAGAGGCAATTTCAAGTGGTTCTTTGGGATTGGATATCGCCCTTGGTATCGGCGGTTATCCGCGCGGAAGAATTGTCGAAATTTATGGTCCAGAAAGTTCTGGTAAAACAACACTCGCATTGCATGCGGTGGCAGAAGCACAAAAGAAAGGTGGCACATGTGCTTATATCGATGCGGAAAATGCGTTGGACCCATCATATGCCAAAAAATTGGGTGTTGATGTTGCAAATTTAATTATTTCACAACCAGATTCTGGGGAGCAGGCATTGGAAATTGCAGATACATTAATTAAATCTGGTGCGGTTGATGTTGTCGTAATTGATTCTGTGGCTGCCCTTGTGCCAAAGGCAGAATTAGAAGGAAATATCGGTGATTCTTTCGTTGGAACAACGGCACGATTAATGAGTCAATCCTTGAAAAAATTGGCGGGTTCTGTATCGCGCAGTAATACTCTTTTGATTTTCATCAATCAAATTCGTATGAAGATTGGTGTTATGTTTGGTAATCCAGAAACAACATCTGGTGGAAATGCTTTGAAGTTTTATGCTTCGGTTCGTCTTGATATTCGCAGAACTGGCGCAATCAAAGACAAGGAAAATATTGTTGGAAATGAAACACGTGTTAAAATCGTTAAAAATAAAGTTGCTCCACCTTTCCGCACAGTTGATTTCAAG
This sequence comes from Candidatus Enterousia sp., assembly GCA_045648925.1. GTDB lineage: Bacteria > Pseudomonadota > Alphaproteobacteria > Rs-D84 > Rs-D84 > Enterousia. The sequence goes on along the minus strand of JAZROY010000003.1, from coordinate 55,235 downwards.
ATTATGTATGGCGAAGGTATTTCGCGGATAAGTGAAATTCTGGATATGGGGGTGAAATATAATTTTATTGAAAAGGCAGGCTCTTTTTATTCATACAACAATGAACGCATCGGTCAGGGTGAAGCAAATGCGCGTCAATGGTTAAAAGACCATACGGATGCTCAAAAAGAATTGTTGGATAAAATTATGTCGCGCGCCAACGGTATCGCAGAAGAAATGACAACTGGTCCAAATGATGACGACGGGGTTGTCGATGGAGAGTGATTAATTAAAAGAGGTTTTAACATGGGTTTTGCAAGACTTTTCGCTATGTTTAAAATAGGGTTATTTGGACATGTCTTTAACCCATTTTGGAAAACACGCATGGAAAGAAGAATACGCAGAACAGATTTGACTGCAAAAATTGTCCCGCAATACTTTAAAAGATATTTGCCTGCTGTAAAACAAGTGAAAGAAATAACACCTGTCAAAGATGATAAAAATGATAAAATTTTTACACTTTGGTTACAAGGTGAAGATAATGCGCCTGCGCTGGTAAAAGCATGCTTTCGCAGTGTTCGCAGACATTGTAAACAAGAATTGATTGTTTTGGATGCAAATACTGTTTTTGATTATATCTCTTTGCCAGAAGTGATAGTAAAAAAATACAAATCCGGAAAAATAGGTCATGCACATTTTGCAGATATTTGTCGTGTTGAATTGTTATACAAATATGGTGGTTATTGGCTTGATTCAACTGGATTTGTGACTGCGCCAATTCCAGATTGGATAGAAAAACAAGATTTTTTCGTTTATTTAACTGGTAATAATTACAATATCGGTGGCAGTCCATACAGTTTTATGCAAAATTGTTTTATCAGGGCAAGAAAAGGGGCATATCTTTTGGCTGCATGGCGTGCGATGATATTGGAATATTGGAAAAAAGAGAATCATACTTTTGATTATTTTATGCATCAATTATTGTTTAAAACTTTGGTGGAAAACGATGAACGCGCAAAGAAATATTTTGATAAAATGCCACATGTCGTCCAAGATCCAACGCATGCGCTGTGGTGGGCATATCAAAATAAGCCTTTTAATCAAAAAACTTTTGATGAAGTGACATCTGGTGCGTTCTTTCAAAAGACAACTTATCGTGGCTCTGATAACCCAATTCCTGGTTCTTTTGCAGATGTTATGATAAATAAAATGTAAAAAAAAGGGGGCAGTTTATGCAACCAAAAATATCAATCATAATCCCAATGTATAATGTGGAAAAGTATTTGCGCAGATGTTTGGATTCTGTTTTAAATCAAACTTTTTCTGATTGGCAGGCGATTTGTGTAGATGATGGCAGTCCTGATAATTCAGGAAAAATTGCCGAAGAATATGCGGCGCAAGATTCCAGATTTGTTGTTGTTCACAAGGAAAATGGCGGACTTTCTGATGCAAGAAACGCAGGTTTTACAAAAGCAGATGGTAAATATATAATGTATCTGGATAGCGATGATTTTATTCATCCGCAAACTATGGAAATTGCATATAAAGCAATCACAGAAAATAAATCAGATATTGCTTCGTTTTCTTATGACCGTTTTTACCGTCCGCAATTAATGGTTCGTCATGTCTTGCGAATGGATACAGATAATGTCGTTCCTTTTGGAATAAAGAAAAAATATAATATCGATAAAATAAAAACCAAAACAGTTGATGATGTTTTTGAACTGGCGACCGAGCGAACACATAACAAAACAAATCCAAATCGCAGGTGGTTGATTAAGCATTGCCAGGTTTGGAAAAATATTTATAAGAAATCGTTAATAGAAGATATACCTTTTATCAAAGGTATTTTGTTCGAAGATTTTCCGTGGTGGAGTGCAGTTATGTTAAAAAAACCACGTGTGACAGTTGTGCCATTACCGCTTTATTATTATATCCCAAATTTTGGTGGGATTGTTTTATCTGCCAAACAATTAAAAATTATGAAAAGTTTATGTGTTGGTATAAAATCTGCATATAAACTGTATAAAGAAAAGGCAGATAAAGAACAAATGAAAAAATGGCAAACTCAATTTATGTGGTATTTTGTAAATTGGGCTTTTCGTAAATTGAAATATTTAAAAACCGACCCAGAAATTCAATCTGCGCGTGATGAATTTAAAGAAATGAATGATATTGGTGTGTTTAATGATATTCCGAATGAATGGTGGGATTTGCGGGAAAAAATATATGAATTTATAAAATAAAAAGTGGTTTTTAACCACTTTTTTATTTTTCGAATTCACATTTGTTTGGAAAGCGATTTTGAAGATATCGTATATTATTTTCAATTGTTTTATCTGTGGTATATTTTGAATCATTGATACAAAATATAGGTGCATGTTTAATAGATTGATGTGAAGCAAAAGCATCAAAACAAAATACTGGCGATTTGCGAACACCGCGAAAATGGATTGTGTTGTATATAAAATTAGATAACCAATGTTTGCCTGATTTATATCCGCGGGCTTTTTTAAAAACTGCTTTGTTTGTCATCTTTGCATAAAGTTCAAACAACCATATTTGCAAGGCATTTCTTTCGCGAAATTTTTGAAATATTTGTTTGTTTAATTGTTCCTTTACCAGTGGATGATTTCTACATTCAATCATTGACGATTTAATGTATGGATCAATTCCGTGTGATGGGCGATAAGATAAATAAGTTTTACCCAAAATCTCTTTTATTTTTAATGCTGATAAAATAATGGTGTGTGTATACCTGTCTACTGTATTCATCCACTTTTTTATATCATGTTGAATATCTTTGTGTTTATTATAAAGAACAATGGCGCGACCGTATCTATCAAAAAAGAAACTTGGTTTTATTGGTTTATTGAAAAAAGTATCATCGTTCATTATTATAAATTTTTCAGATAAATTACGGATATTAGGAATACATAAATTTATAGAATTTGAATTAAATGTCGGTAATGCATCTTTGGGCATAATTTTTTCATGAGGCACAATAGTAATTTTTGGGTTTTTCGTATTTAACCATTTCGGTTTTTGATTAAATCCAGTTATAATATAAATGTGATTTACCCAATCTGCGCATTCTGCCACAGAACGCAGCGAATATTTTAATTCGCCGTTATCGCGATAAAGACACGCATTTAAATTGTTCGCACTTTCAACGGTTTTGTTTTTGATTTTATTATACCAAAAATTGCGCGTTTTTTGCCAATTTTTATCAGAACCATCAACCCATAAATATACAATATCTATTTTGTCATTTATCATTGTTATATCCCAGATTTTTTAAAACGATTTGGTATCTTTACAACAATTTTTAATCCGAACATAGCGGGTTTGCGTAATGCGTAAAGGGGACGAAAATATGTCTGTAAAAAGCGCGCAATGTTTAACCATTTTTCAGATTTTGGTTTCGATTTTGTGATTGCGTTTATTGTTCCGTTCCCGCGTCTTTTTAAATGATTTAGCCAATCTGAACCACGTTTTTTCGCCTTTTGTTCCAGCATATCCATATCAATCGCACCAAAGTGCAAAAGATATAAATTTTTATCTATGTGAAAATTATGATGTTTTATGCTGTGAAATCCGCTGCCCCAATTAACCGGTTTGTTTATCACAACTGGTTTAGTGTAGCGCGTAGAGAGCAGGGCATACTCGCGCTGTTCCAAAAATGGTGCATTTTTATCAAGAATTGCCTCATTAAACAAATGTTGACCAACATCAAGTCCAAGTCCAGAAAGTGTTGTGTTGATTTTTTTATTCGATAAATATTGTGCCAAGGTTTGTTTTGTTTTCGGATCAACAATTAAGAATTCATCGCTATCACATCCAATTACGATATCGTAATTTTTCAACAATTTATGTGCCAATTCAGATAATTTTTTTATTCTATATTTGTCACCACCGCTTCGTGACATAGGAATATGTTCTAATTTAGTTATATGTGCACGTCCGGCATTTTCAGGAATGTTTTGTTCGATGCCATCCAATAAAATATAAAGATTTTCAGTTCCCAGATTTTTTCCATAATACGCAATCCATCGCGATAAGAAAAAATCATCATCACGTGCCATGGTTATCGCTGCAATCTTTTTTGTTTTTTTCATTTTTGTATCTTTCCCAGTTTTTGTGTTGCATATTTTACATTGCGTAAAAATATTTTTAATGGATTTGATGTAAGCAGCCATTTCATATGTTTTTCGCCGTATACACGATTTGCGGTTTTCATAATCGCGCACATTGCGTTTTTATCGGCATGTTTAAGGACATATTTAATCTGTTTGCCCGCAGAACCATTATGTCGTATAAATGATGCCTTTTTAACAAAAGGGCAGCCAATTTTGAATAATTTTTTTGGATTATTATAAGTAAACCGACCATAACATTTATAAAGCCCGTCCCATAAACAATTATGGTTTTTTATTAAATTAGTTAATCCATGTTCGTATTTTATGGTTATGTCTGTTTTGTTTTTTTCTTTTTGAACATTTGATATAAATTCATCAAACCAAGTCGATGTAAATATTTTCTTGTTTAATTTAACGAACCAAGATTCCATAAAGGCATGGGTTTTATGTTTTGATACAATAATTCCAGCAGCATCGGTTTTTAGAGATTCTAAATCTTGTAATATATTTTTTATATCAAACAAAGGTCCAAAAACAGAATCGTTTACAAGATACATAACATCATAATTTTTTAATATATTTTTATCACGCGCATATTGAAAGCATCTTTTATAAGACCCAAAATCATATTCACCATGTTTTTGTGCCAAGGTATAAATTGTAAAAGGTTTTAATTTGTTTAATTCTGATTTTTTTAAATCATTATCCATACAGACAATCACATCGCCATATTTGGAAAGACAAGATATATAATAAACCATCGTATCGTCAACGATACTGTCTTTATCATACCCAGCAAATAAAAATAATCGATAAGGTTCAGACATTACATTTTAAAGTATACTGTTTTTATCGCCGTTTTGCAACAAACAAAAAACCCGCCGAAATGGCGGGTGTATTTTAATCTGTTTCGGCAAAGCGATAAGCTTTCTTACGACGCGTGCTGTCCAATTCTTTCTTGCGAAGACGAATTGTCGCAGGTGTCACTTCTACCAATTCGTCATCTTGGATATAAGACAGCGCTTCTTCCAATGACATCTTGCGTGGTGGCGCCAAGAACAATTTTTCATCAGCGGTTACAGAACGCACATTGGTTAATTGTTTTCCGCGAACAGGATTAACTTCTATATCATTTTCTTTGCTGTGTTCACCAACAATCATACCAGAATAAACCTCTGTTTGTGGACCGACAAACAAAACACCGCGTGGTTCCAGGTTGTGCAGTGCGTATGTGGTTGTGCTGCCTGCTTCCATAGAAACCAAAACACCCGGGCGATATTGTGTAATTGGACCGCGGTATGTATCGTATTTATCAAATACGCGATTCATAATCCCCGTGCCGCGCGTGTCTGTTCTGAATTCAGATAAATAACCGATTAAACCGCGTGAAGGCGCAGAAAATACAATACGCGTTTTACCAACACCAGATGGTTTCATTTCTGTAATTGTTGCTTTGCGTTTGGTCATTTTTTCAATCACAACACCACTGAATTCGTCGTCTACATCAATCACAACTTCTTCAATTGGTTCTAATTTTTCACCGTTTGCGCCAGTTTGCATAACAACGCGTGGGCGGCTGACACTCAATTCAAATCCTTCGCGGCGCATTGTTTCAATTAAAATCCCCAGTTGTAATTCGCCACGACCAGAAACTTCGAATGCTTCGTTATTAGCACTTTGTGAAACTTTTAATGCGATGTTGGTTTCTGCCTCACGAAATAATCTTTCGCCAATCATACGCGAAGTTAATTTCTTGCCACTTTTACCAGCCAACGGTGATGTGTTCACAAAGAAAGTCATAGTCAATGTTGGTGGGTCAATTGGCATTGCTGGGATTGGGTCAAACACACTTGGGTCGCATAATGTATCTGCCACAGTCGCTTTTGAAAAGCCGGCGATGACAACGATGTCCCCGGCTGAAGCACTTTCTAATGAAACCTTATTAACCCCTTGATGTTCGATGATTTTTGTAATTTTTGCATTTTCGATAAATTCGCCAGCCATATTGATTGCTTTAACTGTTTGACCGACACGAACAGTGCCAGATTCTATTTTACCAGTCAAAATTCTACCGACATATGGGTCTGCTTCTAATGTAGTTGCCAACATTTTAAAAGGTGCATTGATTTGGCATCTGTCGCCATTACAATCAGGTGCTGGGACATGGTCAACAATCAATTGGAATAATGGTTTTAGATCTTTGTTTTGGTTATCAACATCTTTTAAATCACGAACCGCCCAACCATCGCGCCCACAAGCATAAAGATATGGGAAATCAAGTTGTGAATCTGTTGCCCCCAGTTTATCAAATAAATCAAAAGTTTCTGTTAAAACTTCATCTGGTCTGGCATCACTGCGGTCTATCTTGTTTATGCACACAATAGGGCGCAGATTTAATTTCAAAGCTTTTGATAACACGAATTTAGTTTGGGGAAGCGGTCCTTCGGCACTGTCAACCAACAGTACAACCCCATCAACCATGGATAAAATACGTTCTACTTCGCCACCATAGTCCGCGTGTCCAGGTGTGTCCACGATATTGATTTTATATTCGCCCCATTGAATAGAGGTTGGTTTTGCCGATATAGTAATTCCGCGTTCGCGTTCGATATCCCCGCTGTCCATGACGCGATCTTCGACATGTTCGTTTTCGCGGAAAGTTCCCGCCTGTTTCAACATATTATCAACCAAGGTTGTTTTTCCATGGTCAACATGTGCTATGATAGCTATATTACGTATTTTCATTTGTTTCTTCTTTATTTTTTTGCAAAACGATATATTATATCATATTTTTGAAAATTCAACAAATTATATAAAAAAAATTGACAATGCACATATTTAGTGTAGTATGGCGATGTAGTGCAAAAGGATTAGATATGAAAGATTTGTATTTTAGTGGCGAACAAGATAAATTGAACGGCATTGTAAAAGGTTGTATAGAAGTTTTGAATCGTCCTTTGATTAATGTGTCTCGTGTTAATTCTTTGAGATATAAAATAGCCAGTCAAAATGGTTGTTTTGTCTTGTTCGTTGATGGTGTCGAATCATTGGGACAGGGAAAAAATGTGCGTGGTGCAGATTATTTGGAATTTGGCAACACCAGGATTCGTACTGTATACGCGGACAGCAAACTGGTAAAAGAATTAAATAATACAGTGTTAAAAAAATATAACGAATGTGTGCATAAAATAAATCAAAGACAATATTTTTAACATTATTTTAAAAATAAAAATCGCCCAAACGGGCGATTTTTAATGTTTACCACCGATTTTCGTTCGACCACCCATTAATGGTTGAAGTTTCTTTGGAATATTTACAGAGCCATCTGCGTTTTGATGATTTTCGATAATAGGTACCAATGCGCGTGGTAGGGCGATACCAGTATTATTTAATGTTGCAACAAATTTAACTTCGTTCGTAGCATTTTCGCGGTATCTGGTGTTTGTTCTGCGTGCCTGGAATTGCCCAATTGACGAGCAAGAACCCAATTCACGATAAGTATTTTCAGATGGAAACCATGCTTCTACATCGTTCATTTTGATTTTGTTGAATCCCATATCACCTGTGCATGCCGCAATTACGCGATATGGCAATTCAAAATCTTCCATAATTTCACAAAGGTTATTTAATAAAAGTTCGTGCATTTCATCAGATTGTTCTGGTTTACAGAAAATATATTGTTCAACCTTGTTAAATTGATGGACACGAACGATTCCGCGGGTATCACGACCTGCGGCACCTGCTTCTTTGCGGAAACATGGTGAAAATCCAGCAAATTTCATAGGCAAATCGTTTTCATTTAAAATTTCGTCTGCATACAAAGAATTGATAATGATTTCTGCTGTTCCAGCCAGACATCTGTCTGTATCGGTCAACATAAATACATCATTATTCATAACAGACAAATCAGACCCCATAAAATGACCTGCATTAAATATCGTTTGTGGTTTTGTGATTGATGGGCATTCAATATATTTGAATCCTTTGGATATCAATTTTTGAATCACATAGGTTTGAACCGCCAATTCTAATTCAGCCAATTCGCCGCACAGTGCATATACGCGTGTACCACAAATGTTTGCAATTTTTTCGGGCATCCACCATCCATTCATTTCCAACAATTCCCATTGTGGACGCGGGGTAAAATCGAATTTACGAATTTCACCAACGCGTTTCACTTCGATATTAGCAGATTCATCCATGCCAACTGGTGCGGACGCGTCTGGAATTTGAGGCACGCGGTGGAGTAGGTCGTTTAGCGCCGCTTCTTTTTCAGCCAATTCTGCCATGTCCGCCGCGATTTCTTCACTGATTGCCTTTGATTTTGCAACCAAAGATGCCTTGTCATTACTTGTTGGAATTTCTTTTGAAATTTTGTTTTTTTCTGCGGTTTTTGTTTGTGTTATTGTTTTCAATTCGCGCACACGCATATCCAGTGCCAAAATATCATCAACGACATCTGGGAAGTTTTTAACGCGACATGCGTTTTTTACAATATCTTTGTTTTCACGAATAAATTTGATATCTAACATTTTTTATTCCTTTGAATTTAAATAAGCGATTGCATCCATAGCAGCGCTGCACCCAGTTCCAACCGCAGTTGCAATTTGCATTTTTATACCACTTTTGACATCGCCGGCAACAAACATACCCCGTGGCAAAGATTCGGGGGCGATACGTCCCATATCATCGCGTTTGATTGTTTCAGATAAATAATCTGTGTTTGCTTCGTGTCCAATCGCGACAAAAATTCCATCTGTTTCGATTTCTTTGTTGTCCGTTGTTGTTGCAATTAATTTATCAGAATCTGGTTTTTGTGATATAGATTTTAATTCTGTATTGAACATACATTTGATATTTTCGCGTTCTTTGATTCTTTCAACCAAGACCGCTTCGGCGCGGAAGAATTCGGATTTGCGATAAACGATTGTAACTGTTTTTGCGACATCTGCCAGATACAGCGCGTCATTAAGTGCGCCATTTCCGCCACCGATAACCAAAACATCACGACCGTTATAGAAAAATCCATCACATGTTGCACAATAAGAAACCCCACGACCAAAAAATTCGCGTGCACCAGCAATTTCCAAACGGCGCGCAGTCGCACCAGTTGCAAGGATAACTGTTTTTGAATTAAATGTTTTTCCGTTTTCGCAAATAACAGTGTATGTTTCATCGTTATTAAATTTGATATCTTTTGCAGAAGTATATTCAATTTTTGCACCGAAAGATTCTGCTTGCTTTTTAATAAATTGAATCAGTTCCATACCGGAACCACTCCAACCCGGATAATTTTCCAACTTTGCAATTTCGCCAGTTTGCCCGCCAAGTGTTGCACCAGCCAAAACCACAGCGCTTTTTTTAGCGCGACCACAATAAATTGCGGCTGTTAATCCAGCTGGCCCCGAACCCAGAATTATACAATCTTGCATCTTTTTTCCTTTTTTTATCCCGGGAATCATAGCATAAAACTTAACTTGTGCAAATATAAAATTTCAAATATAAACAATGTTTTTTAAACTTTGTTTTGTATATTTTTTGTGATAAAATACCAATCATGGATAAAAAATCAAAGTTTTTGCCAGAAAGTATTTCATCGCTTTTGCGTAATCTGTCCATGCGCGCATTGGGCGCATTGGTTTGTTTGATTGCGCTTTTGTTAATCTTGGCTTTGTTTTTTGGGGGTTCTTATCTGTCGGGTTTTGCAACGCAAAGTACTTTTGGTGGTCAGGGTTTAATTGGCGGAACGATTGCTTTTTCGCGATATGTTATTGGGTTTATACCGACATTATTTTTGCTTCTTTGTCTTGCCAGGTTCGGACTTAGTTTGCTGATTGCGTGGGAAGAAGAACGCGCACCAGAATATAATTTATTGCGTGGTTTTATCACTTTGTGTGTTGGGTGTGCTGGTTTGGGTTTAATGTTCCCGTCTGGCAGTTTTGGTGGATTATTCGGCGCGATTGTTTCCGCAGATATTGGGTCTGTATTATCTGTTGCCTCTGTTCCAGTTGGTATATTATTGTTCGGATTATTTTTGTTTATGGCGGGAATGTTATTGCATGTTCAATGGTATCATGTAAAAAGTGCTGCAATTAAAACTTGGAATCTGTTCCGTTGGTGTTTGACTGCTTTCCATTTAATGAAAATGAAAGAACAAGAGCCAGAAGAAGAATACGAAGAAGAAGAAACAGAAGATGAAGAGGAAGAAGAAGAACAAGAAAAACCAAAGCGCCGCAAAACCACAAGAAAAAAATTAGTCGCCATCGGCAGTGCAGAGGCACACGAATATGAATTACCAGATCCAGAATTGTTGGAACAGTCAGTGTTCGGTAAAAGTGTCGTCACACCTGAATTAAAGCGAAATGCCGAAGCAATGGAAATTCATTTCGCAGAATATGGTGTTAATGGTAAAGTTATGGGAATTCACCCTGGACCGATTGTCACTCTTTACGAATTTATGCCAGACAGCGGAACGCGTATGGTTGATGTTAGTAAAACTGTGAAAGATATGACGCGCGCGATGGCTACGGAAAATATTCGTATTGCACATATACCGTCAACACAACTTATTGGTGTGGAAATGGTCAACCTTAAACGACAGACAGTGCGTTATCGCGGTTTAATAGATAATAATTTGTTTATGAATTCTAAATACAAAATACCACTTGCTTTGGGGGTCGATATTGGCGGTAATCCAATGTATTTTGATTTAGCAAAGATGCCACATATGTTAATTGCAGGACGCACGGGGTCTGGAAAATCTGTATTTGTGCAGTCAATTATTACTTCGATTGTATATCATTTTACACCTGATAAATGTAAATTGATTATTATTGATCCAAAGGGGGTTGATTTTGGTTTCTGGGATGATATTCCGCATCTTATTACACCAATCGTAAAACTGGACCCGGCTGCGGCGGTTAATGCGCTGAAATGGGCTGTGCGCGAAATGGAAGAAAGGTATAAGCAATTACAAATTGTCAATGCGCGCAATATTGAAAGTTATAATGAAATTATGGCACAAAAACGCGAATCTGGGGAAAAATTGACTAAACAAGTCGCTGTTGGCACAGACCCAGAAACTGGTGCGCTGGAATTCGAAACCCAAGAAGTCGATATGTCTGATATGCCATACATTGTTATTATTATTGACGAGGTTGCAGATTTAATGGCGCTTGCACGAAAGGAAGTTGAAGCATGCGTTCAAAGAATTGCGCAAAAGGCGCGTGCTGCGGGAATACATCTTGTTATGGCAACACAGCGACCAGATGCGACAACGATTACCGGGGTTATCAAGGCGAATTTCCCAACGCGTATATCTTTCCAGGCGCGTAGTGCTATCGATTCAATTACTACATTGGGTGAAAAGGGTGCTGAAAATCTGCTGTCTTGCGGTGATATGTTGTTCAGTGAAGCAGGGCGCGTTCCAGTGCGTATCCATGGCGCATTTATTGCCGATGAAGAATTGGCTGCGGTGGGTAATTTCTTGCGCGAACAAGGTGAACCAGAATATGCCGAAGGTGTCACATCCGAAGAAGGTGCTGATGTTAGTGGGGCAGTTCCTGGAATGCCGGGCGCCAAAGAAGCACAATCTAATGATTTATATGAGCAAGCCAAAGAAATTGTTTTGCGGGATAAAAAACCTACGATTTCTTATATCCAACGCAGATTGGGTATCGGGTATAACAAGGCGGCAACCATAATTGAACGTATGGAAAACGAAGGTGTGGTCAGTGCGCCTGATTCTGGTGGCAAAAGACATATTTTATAATTTTTTATTTTTTGGCTTTTATCTATAATTTTTTTATGATATAATCAAGAGTAAAGAAAAGGAGTTTTTAATGAAAATATATACTATTGCTTTGGCGTTGGCTGTTGTTGCGCCTGCGGTTGCAGCGAACGGTTATAATACAAATGTTACATCAGATTATTACACAACTAAACCTGCGACAAAATCTGGTGCATATAAAACTACGACAACAACTCGTAAAAATGGTGGGTACAGCAATTCAATTCAAAATAATTTTTATTATCCATCACAGCAACGCGCGGCATCTTCTTATGAAGTTGTTCCAGCACAAACAACCACTACAACAACATATTCTTCTGGCAATTATGGTGCAAAATATAATAACAGAAGTTATAACAATTATGATGATGGCTATGTTGTTCGTGAAAGACAAACAACAACAAGAACTTATGCAACCCAAGAACGCAAATATTTCTTGGCTCATCCATTTTTCCAACCATTAAAAGGCAGATTTGGTTCGGTCACTGATGTTGCATATGCAGCAAATAATTTTAAATTTGATATATTGAATGGCTCTGTTTTAGATGTAGTGGCAAGTAATAATACTGGAACAAATGTTTATTTTCAAGATTCTGATGGTAACATTTTGTTCCCATCGTATGTGAGCGGTAAAACGGAAACAACACAATTCTTGGTCAAAGAAGATTTTAGTTTTGGTATAACTGATACTTTGGCTGTGATTGCTATGGCACAATATGACAAAACCAAAACAACATTTAAAGATTGGAAAGATTCATCAGATCCAACTTGGACTTCGGCTTCGGACAGTTATTCTTCATCAGGCTTTAATCTTTTTGGAATCGGGTTACAAGACCGCTTTGTTGATAATGATGAATGGATAGCTATGATTTCCGGATATTATCAATATCAAAAAGATACTGCTAATACATTTATCGGTGAATTAAAGGCGGGCTATAAAATTGACAGAACAACCGTTTATGGCTTGTTACGTGCTGGGTGTTCCATATTGACCAAGGATAATGTTTGGGGGTATGGCGCCTATGTCAAAAGTGATGGCGATGAAATGATGTTAGCATATAAAACAGATCCCAAAGACATTTTCCAAATCGAAGGTGGTCTTGGTGCGTTCGCCGTTCTGAATAAATATTTCACATTAAATGGTGAATTGATTTATGGTCACTATGACTGGCATGAACAGTTGAATATCAAGGGTGCAATTGGTTGGCAACCTGGTGATATGTTTGCTTTGAATTTGTATGCATCGACATCTTTGTATGATTCTGGTGACGGAAAAACTAAAAAATATTCAATGTATGATGTGAATCCAGAAGGGTATGCAACAACTGCTGCTTATACAGTCGGTGATTATAAACTCAAAGATTATAACGAATGGAAGATTGGTGTCCAAGCCATCTTGTATTTCTAATAATGTTTGATTGTTAGTTTTTTTGGGTGCCAGATGATGAAAAAGATATTAATGTCTTTGTTCGCGGTGTGTATAGGATTTAATGCGTATTGCGAAGGTGTGGTCTTGTCCGATACTTCGGTTAATGATGATATGACCGAAGAATCTTTGGGAACATACAATTATTCATCATCTGGTTCTGATTATAAACAAATCACTATCGAAGATATATTGGTAAAAGATACTTCGGATCCGTTATTTTTGACGGCTGATAATCATTTTTTATCTGATACATTTTTGTATTTTGCTGATGAAAAAATGCGTCTTGGGCAATATTTGGATTACGGGATAAATGATAATCTTGTTATACATGCCAATATTCTTTACCAATGGGATTTTTCTGGAAATCACGAAAATGGTTTTTCTGCAACAGAATTTGGTGGTGTTTATCGTATGAATCATGGGAATGGCGAATCAAGAATCATTTCTGATGCGTTGTTTGGTTTGAAATTATGGGGTTCTTCACATGTTCGAACACCTGAATATGCGGATTCTTCGTATTATGCAGGGCTTCGTTTTGGTCGCAGATTTACTGGTGTGACATTAGCTGGAACTGTTAAATCAACATGGGTTTTTGATAATGGGCGCGGGCTTTCTTATTTGAATTTTATTCCAGAAGCATACTTTCGATTCAAATATGATTGGCGTGCTGGGTTGGGATTGGATATCAGAAGGTCTACAAACACGAAATTGCTTGATAACCAAGAATGGCTGAATTTAAAGTTGGTAAAACAATTTGGAAATACCCAATATGTCGGGCATTTTGATTACGAATTCGGTTCAAGCGAAGTTATGGGCGGAATCGATATTAAAATATTGTTCTAAGTTTTTTGAAATAAAATTATTTTTTCCTGAAAGAATTCCAGTAATCAAATCGTTTTTTGATTTCGCGTTCAAAACCGCGTTCAACCGGTTTATATAAACTTATGCGGTCCATATTTTCTGGAAAACAATTTTGACCGCTGCACCCGGTTTCTGTTTCTGGGTCGTAAATGTATCCATCGCTGTATCCCAGATTTTTCATCATCTTGGTCGGGGCATTTAAAATATTTTTTGGTGGCATCAATGAACCTGTTTCACGAGCAGCCCTATACGAAGCATTTTGTGCCTTGTACGCAGAAATACTTTTGGGTGCGGTTGCCAAGTATATTACTAATTCTGTTATTGCGATGTCCCCCTCTGGAGAACCCATGCGTTCATAAATTTGCCAAGCAGATAATGCAATCTGCATTGCGTTCGGGTCCGCCAATCCGACATCTTCCATTGCAAATCTGGTAAGGCGGCGTAAAACATATCGTGGGTCTTGACCAGATGTTATCATACGCGCAACCCAATAAAGTGCAGCATCTGTATCCGATGAACGCAAAGATTTGTGAACAGCAGATATTAAATTATAGTGCTCATCGCCATCTTTGTCTGACATTGGTGCGCGTTTTTGAATCGCGCTATCTAATTTTTCAGGGGTTAAATCTTTCTTGAATTTTGCGGTTGCAATGTATTCAATGCTGTTTAACAAAAATCGTGCATCACCATCTGCCATTTTGCAAAGATGTATTTTTGCGTCATTTGTTAATGGTAATTTTTTGTTCAAAAATTTTTCTGCACGTTCTATTAACGCCAATAAATCTGTCGTATAGAGTGGTTTTAATACACAAACATGACATCTTGAAAGTAGGGCGTTATTTAAATTAAAACTAGGGTTTTCGGTTGTTGCACCAATAAAAGTCACGGTTCCATCTTCAAGATAAGGTAACAATGTATCCTGTTGTGTTTTATTAAATCGATGAATTTCATCAATGAACAGCAAAGTGTTGCGACCAATGTCGCGATTCATTTTTGCTGCTTCCATAACTTTTTTAATATCTGCTGTTCCAGAAAATACAGCGGAAAGTGGAACAAAATCCATGTCTACGGAATTAGCCAATGCGCGCGCGATTGTGGTTTTACCACATCCTGGCGGTCCCCATAAAATTAAATTTGATAAATTTTCATTATTTACCATCTGGCGAATAATACCATTTTCGCCCAATAAGTCAGTTTGTCCCAAAATTTCATCAATTGTTTTGGGGCGCATTAAATCTGCCAATGGTCTTGTCATTTTCTTTTGCTTTGTGTTTATTTATGATATAATTATTGTATTAAATAATGAATTTATCAAGTTCATAGTTATAAAGGTTTATCCATGAAAGTTTATATCAATTACGATGATAAAAATTGGAAAAAATATAATATAGATTTTGAAAAAATCGCCAATGCAGCGGTTTTGCCAGTATACAAAGATTCAGAAGTTTCAATTACATTGGTTGATGATAAACAAATTCAGAAATTAAACAAAAAATATCGCGGTATAAATAAACCAACAAATGTTTTATCTTTTGAATTAGGGGATGATGTTTTGTTGGGGGATATATTTATTTCGCTGGATACAGTGAAAAAACAGGCAAAAGAAGCCGGGATTTCTGTTGTGGAACATACCGCCCATATGATTGTGCATGGTATGTTACATTTACAAGGGTTTGACCATATTAAAGATAAAGAAGCCAAAATAATGGAAAATAAAGAAATTCGAATATTGAAAAAATTAGGATATAAAAATCCTTATGATGATGCGGATGTGTGTCTTGAAAAATCTTGTTGCCCTGGCAGATTTATCACTTGGATTGAATCTTTAAAAATACGCGAAGGGGGAATGTGGTGGTATTTCACAAGTGCTGTATTGGGTATAATAACTTCGTTTGGTTTCGCACCGTTTAATTTATGGTTTTTATCTTTGTTCGGTATAGGTGCTATG
Organism: Candidatus Enterousia sp.; assembly: GCA_045648925.1. Taxonomy (GTDB): domain Bacteria; phylum Pseudomonadota; class Alphaproteobacteria; order Rs-D84; family Rs-D84; genus Enterousia. Next base: position 39,090 of record JAZROY010000003.1, on the reverse strand, counting down.
TATTGGCTGGTAAGAAAACAAAAAACACCAGTTAGTTTTGGGAAAGCATGGTTGGTATCTTCTGTATACGGTGCTTTTTATGGTATCGCAATGTTTTGGTGGGTTTTAAATTCTATATATGTTATTCCAGAATTAGCAGAACAATTTGCAATATGGACAATTCCTGCATTGATTGGTATTGGTTTGGTGTGCGGGCTTGTATTATCTTTGCCTTTTTCTGTAATTCGTTATATGCAGCGAAAACCGCCGTATAGCGCGATTTTATTCGCATGTGTTTGGGCTTTGGTTTTGTGGGGACGCGAATGGTTTTTAACAGGTTTTCCATGGAATCCGATATCTAATATAACAATGAATATGCCTGTTGTGATAAATTCTATTTCTTTGTGGGGGTCAATCGGGTTAAGTTTTGTGATTATTGGTTTGGTCGCATCTTTTGTGGAACTTTGTCGTAATGGTCATAAGAAAACATGTTTATTTGTTTTTGTTATGTATATTGTTTTGCTTTTGATTGGATGTATTTATGGTTACCATAATATGAAATTATCAGATAGGGAAAATGTATCACAGTATCCGGTTATAAGAATCGTGCAGCCCGCTAAATCTGCCGTATACAAATCACCATCGTCAAGAGAAGAGGGACAAAAAATCGCAAATCAAAAAATTCGTGATTTGTTCATTTGGGCAACCCAGGATACAACTATTTCGCCGGATATAATCGTTTTTCCAGAAACGACATACCCGTATACATTGGTTAATAATGTTTTTCCATTTGCTTCGGTTTTAAATACAGATGTTGTTATGGGAACCAATTATTATAATGCCGGGAAATACTATAATTCGATGGTGGTTGCGGATAAAACTGGTATGATACAACATTTATACAGCAAATCTCATCTTGTTCCGTTTGGCGAATATGGACCATTTGGGGGACTTGTTCCAACACCTGGGCATTTAACACCTGGTAATGGTAAAGATTTGATAACAATAAATACGCAATACGGTGATTTTGTGTTTACACCAGCAATTTGTTACGAGATTATATTTTCTGATTCTTTGATTCCAGAAGGGGCTTTGCCAAATGCAATTATAAATATAACCAATGATAATTGGTTTGGGACTACACCGGGGGTTTATCAACATCTTGATATGGTTCGTAGATATGCAATTGAATCTGGTGTTCCAGTTGTTCGTGCTAATTATTCTGGAATAAGCGCTTTTGTTTCTTCTGATGGTAATGTAATATCAATGTTGCCAGTCGGACAAACTGGTTCTTTGGACGGATTTGTATGGGGGGCGCATTTTACACCATACAGGACAGTTGGACGCAATTTATGGATGGCTTTTATTTTGATGTTTTCAATATTTGTTTCAATATCCATATCCTTGTTTCAGAAGAAAGATTAGAGCCAGGTTTTCGCGCAGAATCAATCTGTTGGATGATTGCTGCAACAGATATTTTTTGTTCGTTGGCGAATTTTTTAAGTAATTCAAAAAATTCTTGTTCCAAAGAAACACTGGTTTGATGTCCTGATAAAGATACAGAAATTTTATGCATTTTATATTTTCCCAACAATTAAACAATCAATAATTGCACGATACGGATCGTCATATTTGCGTAATGGGGATAAGGTTAAATTATCCAACATAAAGCAGGTTCCGTTTACATCAAAAGCAAACCAAAATAAATCATTGCGTCCAAAAACAGTTTTCCCAATCAGATTTTTATGTCCTATCATGTCGTGATTAACTTTTTCAATTGAAGGAAGTGGGTATTTTATTCCACGTTGAATTTCCGATGCGCCAAAAATACAAGCTGACCCCATTGTGATACCAGAACAATTATTATATAAATCTATCATAAAAGGTTGCAGCATTGCCGCGCGCATATTTTGTAAATTAGTATTTACAATGGTTAAATTCACCTTTTGTGAAACAGGAAAAATTGTTGCACCGCGCGATTTTATCAAAGATAAAAATTCTATTACTGTCATCTTTATTCATTCCCCCGCCCAGACATAAAGTTAAAAGCACTTTGACTTAATCTGTCGGATGCTGCATTTCCGCCAGCACCGCCACCGCCAGTATGTGTGGTTAAATATATTTTTTTTTCCGGGTTTGGTAAAAAAACTGTCTTTGCATCACTTTGGTCAATAATAAATCTGTCCAGATTATAAGAGTGTGGAAAAGTATAACATAAAAACATATTATCAATACTTAATTCCCCACCCCAAAGTAAAGGTATTTTAAAACGGATTGATAAATTTTCAGGTAAAGATTGCCCCATAATTAATCCAATGAATTCGTTTTGTGGCAGGTTCATAAAAGCAATCTCTTCCAAAGAATCATCAAGTGATGATAAAAATTCATGACGAAGGGTTGAATATTTTTTAAACCAATCTGGCTCCAAAGCGCAAGATTTCGGTGTGTATTCCATTACTGGCATATCGTCCAGCCCTAGTGTAGCAAGTCGTTCAAGTGCGCGTTGTTCATTTAATTGCATTGCTTTGCATTATCCCAAGTTTTTAACATATTTTATAATTGTATCAATGTATTCAGAATATGCATCAAAATTATCTTGGTCTGCATCAGACATATCTTTGGGCCACGCAGGGGGTAATTCAGATACGAAAGTTTTTAATTCTTCAACAGATTTGAATACAAAGATAGAATCATTTTGGGTTTGAATATTTTTTGTATCAATTATAAATGCGTTTATATTTATTTTTATGTCTTCCAATGTTTCTGTAAATATGCCGTCCAACCTGGTTATTGCAGATTGTAATTTATTCACATCAGTATCAACCGCGCCAATCCAGATAATTTCGTTTGGGGCAATCGCAAATAGATTTGGTGTGAACCCGGAAATTATAGGGTTGGGTTTAACAACATAACCATGATCGGTAAATATTTGTGCCAATAGCGAATCGTATCGCTTGGGTGTATCCTCTGGTTTTTCTTGATTTACTTCGTATCTTTGTTGTAAAACACGCGCCATATTATCAGGTAAATGTAATCTTGGTGGCTGGGACAGATTTAAATTAACTTTTGTTGTTTCGTTAATTGTTTTTTCATATTTTTTTGATTCATTTGTTTTCTTTGAAACAATTGGCATATTTGTTGTGACATTAACATCAGGTTTAATGATTTCTTGTTTTTTGTTTCGTCTGATTGCCGGAACATACAAAAACAATAACCCAAATACAAATATGAATACTGCGACGCAAATAGAGATATAAAATCCATTGCTGATTGGAATTTGTTCTGCCTGTAATCGCGCCAGTTCATTCCAGTGTTCAGAAGCAAATAAATCGAATCCATAAATTATATTTAACCAAAAAGAAAGCCCCAGCAAAACGGCTATGCCAAGTAGTATAGATAGTAAAATATATTCAAATTTATTTCTCATTTTATTTCTATTATATCATAATTTGTGATAAACTGGAAATATAATGATGGAAATAAATGAAATTTTTTCTGATTCGGATAAAAGAATCGCTTGGTGGTGCGATAGTGTTGAAGATACCAATGATTTGGCAGAAATGGCAGATGATATTATTAAAAATAATATACATTTGATATCTGTACCGCCGGAAATCGTGCCTTTGGTGTGGGTGTATTTGGAAAAATTTGATGTCAAGATTTACACCAGGTTCATGGTTTCTTTAAACCACAAAGATATTGATAAAGATATGTCAGATTTGGCAAAAAATATAACCTGTGTTTGTAAAAAAGGGGCAACCGGGGTTCAAATATTTCTAAACCAACGTGATTTTGATATTTTCATAGATAAAATTTTGCCTGTGCGTGACGATTTGTTCTTTGGACATGATTTATCTCTGGTTATGGACATAGAAGATATAGATGTTAATAATTGGGCAATGATTTTTCAAAAATTACACGATTTGCGCCTGGATGCTTTTGGGCTGACATTAAAAGAAGATATGAAAAATCGTTCTGATTTTGTTGGAAGAATTTATGGTATGCTTCAAAATTGGAATATGGATTGCGAATTACATTTGATTTTGAATAATAATTTCGACCGTATGGACCAAGTCATAAGGTTGGTCGAAACTGAAAGACCAGAGTTATCAGAAAAATTGCGCTTTTTTCTTGATTATTAATTCCCAAGAATTAAATATTTGGGTGCGGTGGTTCCGGCTTTGTTTTTAACCTGGTATCGTGTTTTAATTGTGTCGAGTTCAGTTGTTTGAATTTTAAGATTGGTTTGTTTTAACTGCTCTATTATCCAATCGTAATATTCCCAGTGGTCTGTACCGATTATAATTTTTCCGGTTTTTTCAATATGCTCGGAAAGTAAATTCAAAAATTCATGGTTAAGTAAGCGGCGTTTTTCATGTCTTGCCTTTGGCCAGGGGTCTGGGTGTAAAACCCATATTTCAGAAAATTTAACATTTTCGAAATCTTTTAATAATAAACGAACATCGTCTGGAAATACGCGAATATTTTTGTATTCATCCAATACACTGTTGTCCGATTCGTTTGTGATGGATGAAAGTAGGGCGGCAACACCGTTCGCAAATGGTTCTGCGCCGATAATAATCGAATTGGGATTACGAATCGCTAATTCGCGTAAATGTTCGCCATTTCCAAATCCTATTTCTAAGATTGCGCCAGATTCATTGGTTTTTGGTGCGATTTTTGGTAATAAATTTTCCATCAACCACTGTTTGCGTGCGGAAAGTTTTTTACCATGCCGACGACCAAAAGTCCTGATAATTTGACTGTCAAAATGTTTTAATTCTTGTTTTTCCATATATTTAGTATAGAATTAATTGGTTAAAAAACAAGGATGAAATAAAATGCGTAATGGACTATCAAAAGATTTAATAGCGCGTGTGTTGGGCGGTGCACCAAAATACACATTGGAAGAATTAGAAGCGAAATTTCCCCCGCGTCAATTGAAAGAGGGCGCTTTTGTCACGCGTTTTGCACCAAGTCCAACGGGTTTTATGCATATTGGAAATTTGTACGGCGCTTTGATTGATTATAAATTGGCACAACAATCAGGTGGTGTTTTTATGTTGCGTATCGAAGATACTGATACAAAACGTGAAGTATCTGGTGCGGTTGAGGTTGTGAAAAACGCAATGGTTAATTTTGGTTTTAAATATAGTAATGATGAAAAATATGGACCTTATTATCAGTCACAGCGTAAAGATATTTATCATAGTGTTGTGGCATATTTATTAGAAAAAGGTCTGGCGTACCCTTGCTTTTTAAAAGCCGAAGAGATGGATGAAATTCGTAAAAAACAAACATCTGCTGGCTTTGCCACTGGTATTTACGGCGAATGGGCAAGGGACAGAAATTTAACAGATGATGAAATAATTGCGCATCTTGATAATGGCGAAGTTCCATCGATTCGTTTATATTCAAATGGAAATCCAGAAAACAGAATTTATTGTAAAGATTCGGTGCGTGGTTCTATATCTTTTCCAGAAAATAATGAAGATCTGGTTTTAATTAAATCTAATGATGGTTTGCCGACTTATCATTTTGCACATCTTGTTGATGACCATTTTATGCGAACAACCCATGTGGTGCGTGGTGAAGAATGGTTACCATCATTACCGTTACACTATCAGTTATTCCGCACAATGGGTTGGACACCACCGCTTTATATACATACATCTACATTGGATAAAATCGATTCGGAAACAGGTAAGCAGCGCAAGATGTCAAAACGCAAAGATCCCGAATGTAATGTTGATTTCTTTTTACAAGAAGGTTGGCCGACCGAATCAGTGATTGAATATTTGGGAAATATTTTGGCATCTGGTTACGAAGATGCCAAGATGAAAGGCGCGGTTAAAAATTATTGGGAATATGAAATGAAGCCGAAAAAGATTCCTATGTCTGGTGCGCTGTTTGATATGAAAAAATTGGAATGGTGGGCAAAAGAATATATCGCGACATTACCTGTGCCAGATTTGGTGAATTTCGTTATTGATTGGGCAAATGAATATGGCAGTGATGATAATAAAAAGCAGGTTGCTGATGTATCATATTTAACATCCATATTATCCATTGAACGCGATAATCCAAAGCGTATTCGTAAAGATTTTATTACCTGGCAACAAACATTAAAAGAGATTGCGCCGTTCTTTGATTTCTTGTTTAAAGCGAACAAAGAATATGAATATAACCGTGATGTATTGCGTGAATTTTTGACAACATTTAATGAATCGGATGATAAAGATTCTTGGTGGCAAAAAATCGTGTATACGGCGGAAAAACTGGGGTTAAAGCCAGGCGAGGTTGCAATGAATTTGCGTGTCGCAATGTTGGGGCGCACGAACACACCAGATTTATATTCTGTTATGCAGGTCTTGGGCGGCAAACGCGTTCGTGATAGAATTAGCATGATTATTTAATGAAAAGGAAAAGGAAATGGTTAAAAATAAAAAGATAGTAAAACAGAAATTGCGTGCGGTTAAAAAAGATAAACACGCATATGGTCTGTTAAAGTTATTACAGGCCACGGGACTTTTCCGTTGGGAACGTCCGTCCACTAGATCCGAAGAAGTTTTAAATATTTTAACACATGGGATTGGTATTGGTCTTGCCATGGCGGGATTGTGTTTATTGGTTGGCTGGGCTGTGTATTATCATAATGTTTGGGCGATTGTTGCGTGCTCTATATTTGGGGTGACGATGTTTACGCTTTATTTTGGTTCAACCATGTGTCATGCAACAATTGGTGATAAAAGTGAATGTTTTTTCGAAGTGTGGGATTCAATCGCTATTTATGCGCTGATTGCCGGAACTTATACCCCGTTTTTATTGGTGAATTTAAATCGGTGTGGACATACCGCATTGGGATGGACAATGTTTGGGATTCTTTGGGCGGTTGTTATTTTTGGCGCTGTTATGAAGATATCCAGTCCACATAAACAACCAAAATGGATGGTTGCACTTTATTTAATTATGGGCTGGGCGTTGCTTTTCATATTGCCTGCCATGATAGAAACTATATCAGCGCGTGGAATGTGGTTTGTTTTGGCGGGTGGTTTATCTTATTCAATTGGTGTAATATTCTATTTATGGCGCCGTTTAAAATTTGCACATGCACTTTGGCATTTGTTCGTAATTGGGGGGTCCGTGTGTTTCTTTTTCGCGGTACTTTATGGGTCAATAATTGACTTTGCACAAAAGTGTATACAATAGAAAAACCGCCGTATGGCGGTTTTTTAATCAAACGGATTTGTGTCTTTTTTGTATTCAATTATTATTGGTAAATGTTCCAAATGTAATGCGTTTGCAATTCCACGGCGCAGATATCGTGTATAAGATTCTGGGATATCAGATGCGCCCCCAACATTGATTGTGAATTTAATTGGATGGTGACCACTTTGACGCGCAAACTTAATCTTCATCGGTCGTTTAAGGCGCGACATAGGTGGTTGACGGTCCGCAACCAACTTTTCAATAATTCTGTTAATCAAACTGGTTGGGGTATCTGTTTTTGAGATATCCCATTGTTCATAAATTCTTTTAAATAAATTTTGAACACCGGTTCCTTTTTCGGCAGATATTGCCAAAATCATCGGCTTTATAATCTGATGAAAAGAATTAGTAAATTGATGTTTTAATTTTAATAATTTTTCATCCCGCTCTAATGGCTCAACCAAATCCCATTTATTAAGTGCAACACATAAAATTTTCCCCGCGTCATATACGCGCGCCGCAATTGATAATGCCTGGTTTTCAATGTTTTTTGTGGCATCAACTATTAAAATTACAATATCAGATTTTTCAATTGCGTCCAATGATTTTAATGCAGACAAAGTTTCTACATCATCTGTCACACCCGCTTTGCGCCGCAGTCCCGCTGTATCCATCAATATAATATCACGACCATAAAAATGTGTTGGTATTTTTACAGTATCGCGTGTGATGCCTGGTGCATCCATAACAATTTGACGATTTTCACCCAAAACACGATTTACAAATGTAGATTTACCAACATTTGGTTGACCCAAAACTGCAATTTTTATTTTATTGTCTTTTTCGTTGTATACGGTAGATTCTGTCGTATAAAGCCCGTCAATGAATTCGTAAATTGTGTCAAAACCGCGTTTGTGTTCTGCAGATATTAAAACTGGTTCGCCAAAGCCGAGTTTATAAAAATCGTGTATTTCCGCCAATCTTTTTGTAGATTCTGATTTGTTGATTAAAAGCAGGGCAGGTGCTTTACTTTTTTTATGAACCAATTTTGCCCATTCAATATCCATTGGTGAAAGTCCCACGCGACCGTCAACAACAAATAAAATGGCGTCAGCATTTTCAATCGCATTTATTGCCATATCGGTTGAATTATGTGCGATACCTGTTTTTGCGTTCTCTAAACCCGCGGTGTCAAATACCACCCATGGGCGATTTGGCATATCCCCAGAAATTGTATCGCGCGTGACACCAGGGCGGTCGTGGACCAGCGCATCCCGCGAATTAGTTAACCCATTAAACAATGTCGATTTACCAGTATTTGGTCGACCGACAATAACCAATTTTTTCATATTTTTTTTCCATTGATTTTTTATAATTATAAAGCAAAAATATAAATAAGCAAATATCCAGGGGGCGAAAAATGAAATTAAGAAGAAATCCTAGAACTTTGAAACCAGCAAAACCCACAAAAATCAAAAAAAGGGGTTGGTTGGCTAAATTGACAGATATATTTTTTAAGCCCAAATACTTTTTTTCCCGTATTGTTGCAGATGGTAAAATGGAAGATGCGATATTAAAGGCATTTCTTTGGGGCTTGGTTGGTGGAATTGTTGTTTTGATTTTGAATTTGGTTCGTGGGAATGCGTTTACAATATTTTCTTTGTTCCGTGCGTTGATTGGTTTTCCTGTGTTGGCGGTTATTTTGTTGTTCGTGTTTGCTGGGTTAATGATGTTGGTATCCGAAGTGACAGGTGGCGATAGAGATTGGGAAATCGCGGTCAAAGGAATTGCATCTATGTTTTTTATATATCCACTTGCATTGATTTTGAATACATTGGCATTTAATTGTACATCTATGTGGTTGATAAGTGTGATTGTCGATTCATATATGCTGTTTTTGCTTTACAATATTGCGGTATATTGCTTGCATGGTAAAAAGGTTAGTGTTCTTTTTGTGTTGATGGTATGCGCAATATTCCTTGCATGCCTTTATATGTCAGATTACAGAAATGTTTGGTTTATGGCAAAGAACATTCCCGCAACTTTAAGTTGTTTGATGTAACCCATCTCGAGAGCAAAAATTCTCCCCCCAAGGGGAGAATGGCGACACCCCGTCGCTTCGCGCCACCCCTCCATAGAGGGGAACTAAAAAAACACTTTTCATAAAAATTAAAATATGGTATAATATTCACATTGAATTCATATAAGAAAGGATCCCCCTTCGCCAAGGCTTCGGGGGACAGGGAAAAAGAAAGGAGAAAGAAATGAATACAAAAATGGTTAAAAACGCTGAAACCCGCAGAAACCTACACACACACACACACACACACACACACACATGTAATCTATTGCTAAGCCCAAAACAAATCGGGACGATTTGTTTTGCAATTTCAATTTTATTTTCCGCACCGAGTTTTGCCGACCCAGATATCCCATCAAGTGCATCAAGCGCAGATTGTAAACACACACCATTACAGGTATATTCTGGAACATCAAACCTGCAAGCGGGGTGGGCACCGAACACAATACAACTTCATTGGTATAACGGTGACACGGAAATACAAAATGTGCCAAGTGAATCACAAAGTTGCGTATATGACGGCACATTGACCCCACCGGCGACAATACCAACAAGAACCGGATATACATTTAAGGGCTGGCGTGTAAGAGATTTAACCTGTGGTTTATCACATGTGGATATAAGTATAGGCAGAACATGGTATGCAAGCAAAGGTTCAACAGGATATTGTTATTATTATAACGACACAGGTGATGAAGTAGATGGAGATTGTAGCGATAGTCATTTTGCCGGATTAAATAATAGTGAATGGGAAACGAATTTCAGTTATGGAACGGTCAAAGGAACATCGTATTGTAGTGGATTAAGTGGTGATAATAATAATTGGACATGGGGTGGAAACAGTTCAGATTGGAGTGCAACGGAAAGTGAATTAACATCTGCCAGTGGAGAAAAGAAATATTGTTGGTGCAAAATGAGTAGTTATACACCATCTGGTGGCACTGCCTGTAATGTCGCATCCCCTTCGTGGGTGTTCAGCCGCGGCTACGAGTCCGCGTCTGATTGCGCGGACTACTGTGCGGACGACTGCGCGAACATCGTCTTCGTCTACGACGGCTTCCGTCGGGCTGTGTTCGGGGTCGCTGGCAACTAATATGAATGATTTTTAAAAACCTGTTCTTATACCAACTGCGAAAAATGGTGTTGTGGCTGTGTATCCTGCAGACATAAATACAGCCGTTTTTTCTGTGTATTTATATCGAAATGATGCCAAAATTGTATGAACATAATCGCCGTTCAGTTTTTCATGTGTTATTTTATCACGGTGATTCCAAACATTTGTGTCCGAAAACAGATAGTTTAATGAAATACTGCTTTGCAATAAATCATAACTAATTCCTGTGCCGGCAATAAATCCGTCTGCGGTTTTTGCAATCGGGTCTTTGTCGTAAATCATGCGCGCAGATGTTCCCCAGATAAAACTGTTGTATTGCAAATTCACACCCATCGCAATTTGTCCGCGCCAATCAGCCGTCACATGTGGTGAAAAAGAATTTTCTTCGTAATTTTTTGGATTATCTATGTATGCGACCGCGACATAATATGCAGACTTTAATTTACCATGTGGCTGTTTTATTTTAAATGCACCGTCAATAGCGTAATCATAATCATCACCCCCTGCAGATAATGAAAGTCCATATTGTCCATAAGGTGTAGATGCTGTTGCCAAGTTTAATCGCAAGGTTTCATGACCTGTTGTTGCAGTTGTGTCAGAAATTAAAACGCGTTTCAAATCAAGTTTTTTATGCAATATAGATTTATTGTTTATACGCAAATATCCAACATCAGGTAACCCCAATCCCATTTTGCGTGCAATAGAGTGGGTAAGCCCAAATTCAGCACGACCATAATCACGGTCTTCGAATAAAACAAAAGCATCGTGAATATATTCTTTGTCATCTACGCAATCTGCATCAATAGAATACACAGCACCGAATCGTTGGGCATTGTTAAAGTTATAAAAAATCTGTGCCTTAACATCCCAATCGTTTATAAAAATCGGCTTATCAGTTTTTGGTTCCAGAAAACCAACCATGCCATCGGCGTCCAGTTTAAAAGTCCAATTATCAGCCCGATAATCCAATGCAAATGCATTTGCTGATGCCATTGTGCAAAACACAAATAAAGATAATGTTTTTGTATTCAAATTTCTATTCCTTGTTAATTAATTTTGGTTTTTCTGATTCTGATAGTATCGCGTCTTTTAATTTTTTAAAAGCGCGTTCTTCGATTTGACGAACCCTTTCGCGAGATATGTTGTATTTTTTTGATAATGTTTCCAATGTTGCCGCTGGGTCAGATAACCGGCGCGCCTTTAATATTTCGCGGTCGCGTTCTGGTAATTCAGACAAATGTTTTTTTAATAATTCGTATCCGCGCCGTTTGAATTCCAGTTGTTCCAAACCTTCTTCGATATTGATTTTTGTGTCCGCCATATTGGACAAGATGTCTTTGGAATCCGAATCGGTGTTAAGCGGTGCATTTAACGACACATCACGTGCAGACATACGCGTTGCCATGCGCGAAACATCGGTTTCGGGAACATCCAAATATTCTGCGATTTGTTTTGTTTGTTCATCGCTTAGATTATTATCCATTATTCCCAATGCCCGTTTTGCGCGTGTCAGATTAAAGAATACGCGTTTTTGATTCGCGGAACTTCCCAATTTTACAATAGACCAATTATTCAAGATTGTTTCGTAAATTTCCGCCTTGATCCAAAACATAGCATATGTAGAAAACCGAAATCCGCGTTCTGGGTCAAATTTCTGTAATGCCTGCATCAGTCCCATATTTCCACTTGCAATCAAATCAGATACCGGCAGACCGTAATTTTTGAAATCATAAGCAACCGACACAACCAAGCGCAAATGTGATGCAACCAATTTTTCTGCCGCCATATTATCGCGATTTTTTACCCAACGGGATGCGTATTCGTATTCTTGTTCGGCAGAGAGTATCGGGAATTTTTGAATTTCATTGATATATTTAGCCAAACTGACATCATCACCCGCACCATAAACCGGGACCATGGTGTTTGTTTTTGTTGATGGTAAAGTTGTCTTGATTTCCGTTGCCATACCTTTTATAGTATAGCAAGAAATTAGAAATTATCAAGCCACAGGAGATGTAATTATGGCAACTATTTTGGAAAGAAATAAAAAGGTAAAGACCCCAGAAAAGAAAACTTATGCGGAACATGCCCAAGATGCCCTTTATCGTGAGGTTTGGGAAGATGTGAATAATGAAAAAACTCAGCAATTTTTGAAAAAATATTGGCGCTATATCGTTGGGGCTGCGATTGGTATAATGATTGTTGTTTGCGCAATCCAAATTGGAACGCGTATGTATTATGCTTCTAAAATTGCGACTGCAACGGTTTATGAAACTGCTATTGCAAATGTAGATGCAAATGCGCTGGCTAATCTTGCTCATGACAAGGGTGGGGCGACATCTGATTTGGCGCTGTTTCAATCTTATTTAATTGATAGAGATATCACAAAATTGGAAGATTTGGCAGAAAATGGTCATACACGCGATTTCAAAGATTTGGCAAGATTACATTTGGCGACAATCAACGGTGATAAAATGGAGTTGGATGAATTTGTGAAGTTTTTATCAGATATGGATACAAAAAAATCACCATTTTATTATACTGCGCGTTTGATGGTTGCACAAAAATATCTGGCGGCTGGTGATGTCGAATCTGCAAATGAAATTTTGGATGCGATTATAAATGATGAAAATGCACCTGCAAGTATTTCTGCGACTGCACAAACTTTGAAATAGGGGGAATAGATTTGAAAAAAATATTCGCATATTTATTGTGTGCATTGGCGATTCCTTCGTGTTCTAAACACGACCCGATTTTGCCAGGGGTAAGACATGATATCTTTGATACGACAGATATAAAGGTGGAAAATAAAGATGTTCCAACTTTGTCAGAAAACGCAAAAGATATTTTTGGCGATAAAAATTGCGAATATAGACAGGATGCTTTGAATAATATCTGGATTGGCGAAACAAAAATATATACTGGTTTTGCGATGGACAGTGTTGTAAAAAGTAATCAATCACCAATTTGTGTGGGCAATTTTATTTATACAGGACTTTCTACTGGCGAAGTTATCAAGATGAACCCCAAGACAAAAAAAGTCGTGTGGGTTGCGGATGTTTATCGTGAAAATAATTTAACAGGGGGCGCGGCTGTGGTTGATATAGTTGCGCATGTTGGTGTGGATAAAAATTATGTCTATGCCGGTGGATTGGGCGATGCATTCTGTAAATTAAATGCGAACAGTGGAAATAAAATTTGGTGTGTAAATATATCTGTACCGGTTGATTTTATTTTGGTTGATAATTTCGCTTTTGTTGTCGGAACAGATAATAATTTATATGCGATAAATACTGATAAAGGTTCTGTTTATTGGAAAACAGAAGTCAAAAAACAAAGAACACCAAAATATGACGGACAAAATATAACTGTCGGAAATCAAAAAATAAATTACAAAAATGGTGAAGTATTGAAATAAAAACACCGCCAAATGGCGGTGTTTTTTTACCATGTTGGGGCGTGGGTGCCTTCTTTGATAATCGGCTGTTCGTCTTCCCACACTGATAAACCTGTTTTCAAATCTGTTAATGTTAATTGTAAGTAATATTCTACGCGCGTATCAACAGATGAAAACCATCCAGATTCCAATTTCAAATTTCTTTGCAACATTTTTCCAGACAATGACATATTCGGTGCAACCAATGTCCCGGTCTTTGCAATTGTTTCTTGGTCGTATTCTGCGTTTGCGCGCATGCTGCGCATTTTTTCAGATGTTAAATCTTCGCCAGAAAAGTTGGTTGCGATTTGTGCAGTTCCAGATTTTAACAGTGTTGTTCTGATTTTTTTAATCAAAACATCTGTATCAAATCTTTGTTGGGTATCGTTCACAATCGGCCCCATCGCAATTACTGGATTCTGAACCCGACGAAAAGCATTGCTTTTTAACATCGATTCGGTCATCGTTTCTGCGGTCTTGGTCCAATCGCGATATTCCAATTCCATCACATCTTGCATTGCCGCAACTTCTTTTTCGTTGTTTAAATCAACAACCCTTGTTCCGCCACACGCGCAAAGTGTAAGCATCAATGCAACAGGTATCATTTTTTTCATATTTTTTTCTCCTTTATTTCAGGTTGATTTGTTTGTTGTCTGTTATTTTACCATTTATTATTCGTGTGTAAATTAAATTATTTTTTGAAGTCTCTGATTCGTTTTTACGAATTACATATATATATTTTGGTAATGTTGCCCATGTCCGAACATCTGTGTTTGATGAAGCAACTGTATAAATGGATGATAATATCCCAAGTATTGGTGCAGAATCACTGCCGGAATTGTACATGGTTGCTTGTAATGTTGCCTTGCTTGCCGCAGAGGTAAAAGAACGCAATACTTCATTTGTTTGATATTCACGATATTCTGTCATGAACATTGCATCTACATTTGCAAGCAGTTGTGCGTTTTGTGGCGCGCCAAAATCGTTATTCAAGTAAGGTTCAGAAAAAGAAAAATATACCATACCAATATTCGGTAAAAATATCCCTGCATTTTGTTCGCGAAGACGCGGTGCAAAGCCAGTATCAATAAATTGCCAAGTCGTGTTTTTTGGGACGATTCGTTTTTGTGCCATTTCGAGGTCTTGTTTTATAAAAGTATTTTCTGGCATCATACCGTTTGCGCGTTTAAGGTATGTAATCGCATTATCAAAATCACCATCGTTCAAAAAATATATTCCAGACAGATACATTAATGCAGGATTCATAATATCACTAAACACCACCCAATCGGCTGTGTTTTTATCAATAATTTCATTTAATTCAGAATTTTCAGATATTTTATTTTTGTTTTCTTCTATCATTTTTTTGTATTCAATCGACATATTCTGTTGACGCGCATAAGATTGATTTATAACAACACGCGCGTTTGCCCAATCGGACAGCGCCAACAAATCCCATATCTGATAATAAGATACAAAAAGCGAATCCATCATATACGGCTTGTAAGAATTAACACCACCACCAAGTAAAAGTCCGGCTGCTTCGCGGGAAATCGATGAAGAAGTTTCGTTCAAATTTCGTTTGTTAAATTCTTCAAATTCTGCATCGCTTTCTGTGTATTTATCGGCATGGAATAGGGCGATACCGTTTATTAACAAATCAAGATTGTTTTGTTCTGTCACATTTTTTTCAGATGTTTCAAAATTTCCATTTGCAAAATTGTTTTGAATATTATTTAAATACGATTCTGTTGTTGATGCACATGCACCAAGAAATAAAAATAAACAAATATGAATTATTTTACGCATATTTTAATGCAATGGTTCCAAGATTTTTATTTCATTAGTGTTCGGATTCAAAACACATGGTGTTCCGGAATATCCCATAATCGCATGATGCGACGGAATTAAAAATTCAGGTAATGGTGATGCTTCGCCCATTAAAACTTTAGCATGTAATTTTTTCTGAATTGGTGTTTTATCCATGAATTCGCGTTCTTGGTCTGCCTCAATCGGGCGATGATACCATCCTTGATAAATGATAATCTGTTTGCCTTCTGGTAATCGCATAATTTCGTATTCGCTGAACAAAGGTTCTTCTTTCGGAGTTTCTACTTCTTTACCGTCTTTGTCTTTTTCAATTTTTTTG
Organism: Candidatus Enterousia sp.; assembly: GCA_045648925.1. Lineage (GTDB taxonomy): Bacteria > Pseudomonadota > Alphaproteobacteria > Rs-D84 > Rs-D84 > Enterousia. The sequence continues at coordinate 23,123 of JAZROY010000003.1, read as the reverse complement.
GTTTTTTTCATGCCTATCATTTCAGAAAATCTTTTTGCTGTATCCGGGTCGTTTTGACGCAAAACAATTTTTGCCGCAGTTGTAGATATAATTGTTGCTGCTGCATCGGCACCGTATTTTTCTTGAATTTGGTGGATGTCTTGACCGATTATCAAATAAGATACATTACATCCACGCCCCAAATCTGGTCCCTGGATAACCGCATCCAATTTTTGCATCTTTGGCATTTCATCCAACACAAATAACACAGGGTATGGTCCCATTTTTATACCATCAACTGTTTGATTGATATTATGTGCCAAAAGATAAGACGACATCAATTCAATAAATATAGCAGTAATTGGATTTAACGCCTGGGCATCAACCATATTGATTGATAAGTAAACAGAAACAGGTTTAATTTTCCCATCTCTTGGGTCAACCATTCCACGTAAATCTGAAAAGTGAAAATCAGAATGAGATGTTCGATTGCGTACAGCGGCATTTCTAAATATAGCCAAACCTTCTGTCATTGTTGAAAGTATAGAACCACGTTCTTTATCAGGTGTGTTTGCCAATTGTGTTAATTCAGATACGGCACGATGGGCGTATGCATAACGACGCGCTTCTTCGACAGCATTTAATAAAACATCTTTCATCGGGTCTGCCATCATAACCATTTGGTCGCCTTGGCGTCTGCGTTCTTCCATTTCTTCGGCAATTGCAACCTGACTTGATGTCAACCAATCAAGTATCATTGCAAAAGATGCCTCACGCCCATGCCAAGAATCAGGTATGTTCGCCCATGTTCCAACATGAACATAATTTGTTGTGTTTAATTCGCCGCGCTGCAACATTGAATAGGCAGCATATGCGTTTGGGTCATTCATCATTGATAAATAATAATCGCCCAAAAGCGCGGCATCGTCCTTGCTTAGTGTGCCGCTGTTTATGCGGGAATAAAAATAATCATCTGCCTTGGCGCGTTCTATTTTTGACACGATAAAGTTTATCAATCCTGATAATCCAGCACGTCCAGTATTTGCCCAGTGTGGGTCTGCGGTTGCAGATTTATTATCTGGAACCAAAACCTTGGCCATGGAATCAATATACAAATCGCGTTGTTCTGGATTATAAGGGACATGTTCCGGCGATAACGGATTCCAAGATGGATAATATATCCCACGTTCTGGTTCGTCTTGACCCGCCCAATTCATAATAAATACAGGACCAACAGTAGCACGATACCCGGATGTTTGTTGTTTTAATTCTGGTTTTGGGTCGTTAATAATCATTGATACAGTATCACAATCAAGAATTGTTGGCTTTACCACACCTGCGGTTTTACCGGTTCCCGGAGGCGCCACGCATAAGGCAGATAATGCTTCATCAAACATCAATGGCTTGTTTTCACCTTTGTATTTAAAGTATCCCAATACCATCATAAAACCGTTAAAAAGCCCTTCTTTGTTTTTAAAGTTTGTCCCCATCTTTTTAATATCATCAGCGGTTGCCTTGCGTGCAGATTTTTCATCATAGTTATCTTTGCCGGCAGGATTAAATTCTGATTTTAATGTATCGTCTACCAAGAAATAATATACAATTACAGGTATCAGTGGTGTTACACATGCAAAGTCCGGATTATGAACAGTTCGTGATAACCAATACGGAATTTCCGCTATAACAGACATACCAAATGTTAAAAACATATTTTTGATATACAGCCAAACCCAATGTGCAGATGCCGGTCCCCATCCATAACGCCACACGTGTTCAACCGCAAATGATAAACCGAAAGCCAAAGCGCATATCAACCACACCCCGATGTTCCATCGGATGTTCCAGAATTTGCGCGCCACAGGTGCCTGTTCGTGTTCTTTGTATTTTGTTGAATCAAAGATTTTAAGACCTTTGCCTGAACCGCTACCTGAGAAAAGGTTGAACTTTATTTCCATGGTTGCTATTATATCATAAAAATAGAGATTTTTATAATATAAAAGATGAAAAAATGCAAAATATACCAAGAATATATTTAAACGAAAATTTGAAATCTGGAAAAAGTTTTCCGATTGGTAAAGATGTTGTTCATTATCTGCGCCGTGTAATGAGACGGGATAATTGTTTGGTCTTTAATAAAGGCGCAGAATATGCCGCCATACTAAGCGATGATAATAAAAGTATTATCATTGGTGAAAAAACGAATCGGAAAGACCCCAGTAATGATATTATTTTTTATTTCGCGCCAATTAAAAAAATTGATGAAATGTTGAATATGGTGACACAAATGGGGGTGGCAGTTTTACAACCTGTGATAACAGAACGCACAGTTGCCAATCATATAAATTGGGGCCGCCAAAAAAAAATTATTGTCGAAGCATCAGAACAATCGAATCGCAACAGCATCCCAGAATTAAGAGAACCAATTAAATTCGTTGATTTAGATTTAAAAAATTTAATTGTTGCGGATGAACGGTTTGCACACGAATTAAAAGCAGAACAAAAACAAATTAAATCGAATCGAATTTTTGTTGGGCCAGAGGGTGGCTTTGCACCAAAAGAATTTGAAAAAATGGATGCGGCAAATGTTTATGGTTTGTCACTTGGGAAAACAATTCTGCGTGCCGAAGTGGCGGCTGTGGTTGCGATATCAAAGGTGTTGAATAAATGAATATCAGGTTGGCTAAATTTATTGCGGATAGCGGTGTTGCGTCACGGCGCGTGGCAGAAGATTTAATTAAATTTGGTCGGGTGTCTGTTGATGATAAAGTGATAGATACACCTGTGTTTTTTGTTAATGGGAACGAAAAAATTTGTGTCGATGGAAAGATAATAAAAAAAGAATCGGGAACAAAACTATATATATTTCATAAACCGATAAACACTGTTACAACAACGCGTGACCCCCAAAATCGAAGGACTATATATGATGTGTTGGCTAAAAAATATAGAAATTTAAAATATATTGGTCGTCTTGATTATAAAACTACGGGACTTTTATTATTAACTAATGATGGCGATTTTGCGCGTAAAATGTCTTTGCCAGAAAATCAAATACCAAGAACTTATATCGCAAAGGTAAGCAGTTTTACCCAAAACGGTTTGGATGCTGCGCGTAATGGTGTCGTGGTTGATGGAATTAAATATCTTCCAATGAAAATAGAAGTAATAAGTCAACATGATTTAAAGATAACGGTGGTCGAAGGCAAAAAAAATGAAATCAGAATTGTTTTAAAACATGTTGGTTCGCCTGTGATTAAATTACATCGTGTAAAATATGGACCAATAAAGTTAGGAAATTTGGGACCTGGAAAAATTTTAGAAGTGGATAAGAAAACTATTGACCTGATTTCCAAAAATTTCTAGAATCAAGAAAAAGGGAAGAGGGAGTTTTACATGAAAAAAATAAAAACTACAAAAAATGTCAAGGTAAAGAAGGTTGTAACCAAAGGTTCAACTTGCCAGAATATCGTATGGTCGTGGGCCATATATGTTTATTGGTTTATCATTTTGTTCTTTATTGCGGCTACTTTTTACATCATTGGTCGTGGTCATGAATTTTTAAGCCCGACAAATAGAAATGTTGTCGTTTCAGAAGAAGTTTTAAAACAAGCTCAGGACTATGTTGATTCCGCCAAAGAAAAAATAGTCGCAGGCGATATGGATGCGGCGATTGTTGATTTGAATGCAGCGATTGATTCTAATGCCAATGCAAATGTTTATACTTTGCGTGGCGAAGCATACATGCAAATGGGTGATTATCAAAGGGCATTAAATGATTTTGATTCTGCGTTAAGTATTGATGGTATGAATGCTGTCGCTTTTTATGATAGGGCTTTGTTGAATATGCGTCTTGAAAATTACGAAACGGCACTAAATGATATCAACAATGCTTTGGCAGCGCAATCTATGAAACCGATGGATGTGTTATCGATGCGTGATTTATATGCTAGACGCGGTCAATTGAATTTGTGGATGAAAAATTGGCAGGGTGCAATCGCTGATTATACCAATTCTTTAGCGCGTGCCGAAGGCAGTGTTTCCGCGGATGTTTATGCAGAAAGGGCAGAAGCATACACAGCAATGGGTGAATATGAAAATGCGATTAACGATTATACTTCGGCTGTGCGTGTAATTTCTGAACAAATTCAGGCAGAACCAACACAAGAAGGACGCGAATCGCAATCAAGCAATGCAATGTCCTATTTTGAAAAATCTGCTGCACTGAATTTGAATTTGGGACGCAATGCATTGGCTAAAAGTGATTTGGAATCTGCTTTGGCAATTGCTAATGCGTTGAACGATACAGAAAGTATGAACAGAATCCAAAATTTAATAAATGGGTTGAACAACTAAAGAAAAAAAATCCGCCAAACGGCGGATTTTTTTTGACTTTTGTTATAAATAGTAATAGTATAGAAGTATGGTTTATAAATTATTTATCTTTGCCACCACTACCACAACCCCTTTGGGGGTCTAGATTTTCATTTGCGCAAAAATCTCGCGCGTATTATAATAAGCAAGCAATTTAATAAAATAATATACAAAAAAAGAAGGTATTTATTATGTCTTATCCAATAGAAACGATTCGTCATTCACTGGCTCATGTGATGGCGGCTGCTGTTAAAAAATTACACCCAGATGTTAAGTTTGCTGGTGGGCCTGCGATTGAAAACGGATTTTATTATGATTTCGATACTGAATACAGATTCAGCGAATCGGATTTTGAACAAATTGAAAAAGAAATGAAATCTTTGATTAAATCTGATGGTCGATTCGATAGACGCGAAATTACACTGGACGAAGCAAAGGAAATATTCCGCGATCAACCATATAAAATGGAATGGTTAAATGAATATGATGCAAGGGGTGAAGCATTATCAATTTATACTTTCCGTGACTTTGTTGATTTGTGTCGTGGACCTCATGTTGAATCAAGTAAAGATTTGCCAAGGGACGGTTTCAAAATAAGAACAGTCGCAGGTGCTTACTGGAAGGGCGATTCAAAAAATAAAATGTTGCAAAGAATTTATGTCGATGCGTTTGAAAATGGTGAAAAATTGGCAGAATTTTTGAAAATGCAAGAAGAAGCCGCTGCACGTGATAATCGTAAACTTGGTAAAGATATGGATTTGTTCCATTTTGAACCTGAATATGCACCGGGCGCAGTTTTCTGGCACGACAAAGGATATAAAATTTATCGTAAATTGATTGAATATATTCGTGCGCGTCAAGAAATTGCTGGATATCAGGAAATTTCTACACCGTCTGTGATGGACAGATGTTTATGGGAAAAATCTGGGCATTGGGCGAAATACGGTGCACATAATTATTCTGGTACAACCCAAGACGGTAAAGTATTTTGTGTAAAACCTATGTCTTGTCCGGGTGGTATGTTGGTGTTCGGTAATGGTTTGAAATCGTATAAAGATTTGCCATTGTATTTGGCAGAATTTGGTAAGGTTAATCGGTATGAGGCCGCAGGTGCTTTGTCTGGGTTAATGCGTGTTCGTGAATTTACCCAAGATGATGCGCACATATTCTGCACCGAAGAACAATTGGAAAGCGAAGTTGTTAAAATCTTGCGCTTTATCAAAGATATTTACGGTAAATTTGGATTTGATAAAATCACAATGAAATTGGCTACGCGTCCACTTTCTGAATTTAGAATTGGAAGCGATGAAGTTTGGGACAGGGCCGAAGGTGCTTTGAAAAATGCGCTCGATAAAAATGGTATCGAATATGAAATTGCTGAAAATGATGCTGCTTTTTATGGCCCAAAAATTGATAATTATTTAAAAGATTCTATGGGACGCGTTTGGCAGTGTGGAACAGTTCAATTGGATATGAATTTGCCAGAAAGATTTGATTTGTCTTATATCGGTGAAGACGGTGAAAAACATCGTCCAATAATGTTACATCGTGCGATGCTCGGTTCCATTGAAAGATTTATGGGAATCTTGCTGGAATCAACGGGTGGTAATTTACCATTGTGGTTATCCCCGGAACCAGTCGTTGTTGTACCTGTATCTGAAAAATACAAGGACTACGCGATTAAGGTTGTAGATACTTTGCGTGAAAATGGTGTTTATGCGCGTGCTGATTTGCGTGATGAAAAAGTTAATTACAAGGTTCGTGAATTATCATTATCCAAAACACCAATCATCGCAGTTGTTGGTGAAAAAGAAATGGAAAACGAATCGGTGACATTGCGTTATTTGGGGGTCGATAAACAAGAAGTTAAATCTTTGTCTGAATTTGTCGATTATATGAAAGAATCGGTTAAATTGCCGTTATAAAACAGGGTGGGGCGGTTTCGCCCCACCTTTGAGAAAAAAAGGAAGTAAAGATGAAAAAAATTGCCGTTTTGATTGCTTTGTGTTCGTTGGTTTGTGTGGTCGCAGGGTGTTCTTGCAAATGCGAAAATGAACCCATAGTCGAAGCCAATCATAAATTGATAGTCCCACCTAATTTTGGAAATATGCCAAAATAATTTGGTGATATCGTTTTTTTATGATATAATGCCCTTAGAATGTAAAACCAAGAGGGACACATCATGGACAAAGATGAAAATTTAGATTTATTAGATTTAGAAGATTCTAACGATGTTGATGCTTTACCAGAAGCAACACCGTTTTCCAATCCGCGACCAAAGAAACCTTGGTTGTTGATGGTGTTGGGTATTGCGATTATCGTTTTGGCGACTTGGATTATCGTTGCTAAAATCGGTGGCGATTCGGGGACCAGTGTTAATATAGATTTGGATACCCCTGTGGAGTCCGTAGATAAGCCGGGTGAACCTGTACCAGATTTAAATGTCCCACCAAGACCAGTTGAAGGGATGCCACAACCGGGGGCCGAACAACAACCAGCACCAGTTCCGGGACCAGCGCAACAGCCAGCGCCTGCGCCGGTTGAAAGACCTGCGATAATGGTTCCTGTATCCGAAAGCGGAACACCTGTGCGTGTTGTTGAAGATAGAAAGGAAGTGACATTTAATCCAGATAAACAGGCAACGCAAAAGCCGGTGGCAAAGAAACCAGCGAAAAAAGCAACAACCACAAAGCCGGTCACATCTGCGTCAAGTGGTGATATTTATGTCCAATTTGGCTCTTACAGTACGCGCGCCTTGGCACAAAGTGCAGAACAAAAAATACGCGCGGGGCACAGCAGTTTGTTTAATGGAAAACAGTTTGTGATTTTGGCGGCCCAGGTCAAGGGTAAAACAACATACAGATTGCGTATCGCTTTCCATAGTGCTAATGAAGCAAATGGTTTTTGCAGAAATGCAAAATCTGATGGCTTAGATTGCTATGTGACAAAGTAATAATAAGGAGTTTGATATGAGAGGCGGCTTTTGGGAAATACTTTTAATTGTTTTGCTTGTTTTAATTTTGTTTGGTTCGGCAAAGATTCCAGCGATGGCAAAAAATATTGCAAATGGTATCAAGACCTTTAAAAAAGAAGTCAAAGACGAACCAGTAAAAAAACAAACAGTCAAAAAAAAGAAAGCACCAGTTAAAAAAAGTAAATAATAATAACCACCCATTCGGGTGGTTTTTTCATGTAAAAAAATCTATATTTTTGTTTTTTTCTCTTTTATTATAGTCATTTTTATGATAAAATAGATGTAAAGTAAAATGGAGAAAAGGGATGAGAAACATCGTCAAAATACTTAGTTTATTGTCAATAATTGCCGTAATCCCGGCATCTTTTGCGGCTACTTCGCGTGTCAGTGTGACAAGTAAAGCATCGCCGCGTTTGCCGTCTATTGCAAGTCGCTTGATATCTGGAACGACGACCACGACCACAACTTCGTCCACAGCTGCCTATTATGGCGACAGTGAATGTATCGAAAAATATACTGACTGTATCAAGGCAGATGATGTTTGTGGTTCTGATATGCAAGAATGCACAACAAATGTTTTGTTCCACGGACAAATGGCAAATTGTTTAAGTGTTTTGTATCAATGCTCTTCATCTGGTATTAACGCATTGTTTGGAACAACTGCGATAAACGCGTTGTCTAATGTTGCAGAATCGCATACTATACCATCTGCGACCCGCAGTGGCGCGACAGAGGTTGTTGTCGACAGATATACATATCCGGCAAATGGTTCTGTATTGGGGCAATTGATTATCGGTGCCGGTATTACAAATAAATTAACAACTGAACAATGTGTCCGTCGTTATACAAACTGTTTGCAACGCGATGATATCTGTGGTGCTGATTTTGAATTGTGCACATCGGCCAAGACATTTAAAAAGCAGGCATTGCTTTGTGATTCGACATTACAACGTTGCCAAGAAACAGGTAAAACACAATTGTTTGGTTCGGTTGCGAACGCAAATAATTTAACCTATGCTGGTGATTCCAGAATTGGCACTTTGGTTGCTGAAGGGGCATCCACAGCGGCATTGAACGCGGTTAAGACCTGTCAAAAGGTAACAGATAACTGTTTGGTTAACGCGTGTGCAAAAAATCCATTAAGTTGTGTCGAAGGGACCAGCTTGGCATCAATCGATGCGGCGAATATTATTGCCGAAGGAACTGGTGTTTTGCAAACTTCCCAGGTTATGCATGATGGTGTTGAAACAGCCAGTGCTTCGGATGTTCGTAAATTGTTAAAGACCGCGTGTTTGGAAACAATCGGTTCGAACAGATATTGCCATATGACATATCGTGAGAAAGTTCCTTCTGACCGTGAATTGGGAGATCCAGATTTACAAGAAGAAGTATTTTCATTGGCTTATTCTGCACGCAAAAGTTATGCGAATACCAAGATTCAAGAAGCAATGAAAAAATTCGATACCAAGGCAAAGAATGCTTGTGTCGCAACAATCAAAGAATGTGCTATGCGTTCTTGCGGTGGGGGACTTGGTTCTGTGTGTTATACAAGGTCTAAATCTGGTGATGGTGTGCATGTGAACGATACCAGAACTTATGGTGATATTTTGTCTGGGTGTTCTGCGATTGTGAATGCTGATGCAAATTGTATCTATGCTGCGACATCTGCCGGAACAGATGGATACACATATACATATTATGATGAAGATGGTTCAACATTTAATACACTTTTCCCACAATATAGTGATTCGGCATCTGATCCGATTGGTGCGGTTGCGACATTGAATTCTTTGCTTGCTACATCTTATAATCCTGCGGCGATTGAAAATATGAAGAAACAATGTCAAACGATTGCTCTTTCTTGTGTGAAAGCTATGTGTGGTAAAGAATATGTAAATTGCTATCGCAGTAGAACGGATATTGTTTCTGGGACATATGATACGGATAATGCGAGATTGGATCGCAGTATGAATAAAATGGGTGGCGTCCTGGATTACAATATCGTTATTGGTTTGTGTATGAATACGGTCAGAACATCATCTGTGTGTGAAGAACATTTGAAAATAGCGATTGCGGATCAATGGCCAGATGATAGAAGTGATACAACTTCATGGAATGGCTATTCGTCTGTTCGTGAAGCATGGCGTGACGCGAATTCGACAAAGGTTACACCATATGCAGATGGTAAGGGCATTGTGATTGCATGTGCTCCGGCAAGCGATCAGCAAATTGCTGATGCTGTGGTGTCTGCACTTGGTTTAGAAAGTGCGGCAGATTGTACAGGGACAATGGAACCCATTGTTGATAGTCAGGGAAACACTACTTGTGATCAAACTGTTATTGATCCAGAAACAGCTTGTATTTATGATCAACCGGTATATCAATCGCAAATGGAATATATGTTGACAAATGCCGGGACGTCTTTGTTCCAAACTTTGTTAGCGGATGTCGAAAAAGAGGTTCAGGCGATATATAATGCCAAATTGACCAAGGAACAACGCGTTTGTTTGGGCAATAATAATGGCGGTATTATGGGTAATACAGAAAATGGTTCTACATTTATGTGGGTAAAATTAAGAAACAGCAAAGTGCCAAAGAACTATGTATCAAAAGGTTTAACCGCGAAACAATTCGTTGCGTCTAATGATTTGTACGGTTCGTTCTGTCGTGCAAGAATCACTGTGCAATCTGATGACAAAGATATCCAAGATTTGTTGAAAAACAATTCTGTGGCATACTTTGCAGTCGGTGATTCATTTACATGTGGTTCATGGATAAGCGATTCTGATTTGCGCAAGATTTCTGACACAGTTGGTAACCGTGAATTGTGCAAACAGGGTTATGGTCAATGGGATTCCAAGACAGGCAAATGCGATGGCAGCAAATTATCAACCAAAGAAAAGATTGCTTATGCCTGGGGTACAGTCGCACCTGCGTTGGCTGGAACAGGAATTGGTTTGGGATTGACTGAAAGCGGGGTGTTGGGTAAATGGGTGAACTCTGCTAATGAGACAAATTCAAAAGATTTTACAACAGAAAAGAACAAATGTATAAGTATGGCTAGAGCCGCTTTGAGTCTGGGTAAAACAGAAACAGCGGCTTCGGCAGAAACCTCGTTAAGAGCTGCGTATAATGCATGTGAAGCTCTTTATGATAAAGAAGGTGTGTGTCAAGAGGCACCTTCTGGTTTGAAAAACGATGAGGCCTCAGCTACACTTGTTACCTCTGTTGCTAATGGTTATATAGCATCTTGCCAAAATGCGGTATATGACAATCGCAAGCAGTATAACGGAGGGAACAAAAGTGGGACAAAAAATGAAACTAATATGGCGGCACGGGTCACTATTCCAATTGTGACTGGTTTTGCTGCTGGTGGTTTGGGTGCTGGAATAACTGCTTCGGTTATCAAACAGAACAGGGAAAATATTAAAAATACCGCTGCTCAACAATGGATGGATGAAATCGGCGAACATATCCAGTGCTATATTGGCACCGAAGAATTGGGAACATACGGCGACGTAGTATCCATTGAATTAGATTAATGTTTTCGTTCAAAATACCAACAAAAGCCCCCACTGGGGGCTTTTGTTTTATCAACACTCCCCACCGCAAGCGGTCCCCCCCGCCCCGGGCGGGGAATTAGTGTTTGTTGCGAAACAAAAATTCTCCCCCATCGGGGGAGTGCGGCGCAGCCGGAAGGGGGTAAACTCTTTCGTTTTGGTTGCGCATCCGCGCAATCTTTTTTATATGCCCCATTTTAAGGGCAGGACATTAAACTTTCAATCGTGTTTTGTGTTGACAAAATAACAATATTGTGCTATTTTTGTGAAAACGGATACAAAAGATGGCTGTTGAATTAAAAAAATTAAATTTTCGTATGTTTGCTAAAAACAAGGCAAAGATGTATGATTTACTGGACGTTAATCGTGCCAGATTGTCTCCGTGGTTTTGGTGGGCTGATGAGAAAGTGACACCAAACAAATTTCGTTTCTATCTTTTTATGGTATTGTATATTGCTGATACAAAACGCAAAAAAATCGCACACAAATTGAATCCTGAAAAGTTATATGATGAACAGTTTGTTGTTTATAACTTTGAAGAAATCGGTGGATTGTGTGGTTTAGACAACATAGATACAAAGAATAGTCAAAATGCAGAAATGTGGGGATTGGCTTTTAAGGGTCATAATGAAACAATTGAAACAGCGAAAATACTTGAAAGTTATTGCATCGATGTATTGGGCTTAAAATCTATTTATGGCAAGGTTCAATCTGAAAATAAAGCATCAAGGTTTTTCTGGGCAAGATATGGATACGACAACAGAACATTGGAAAAGAATGTTCGTATATCAAAAAGAAATCCAAATTTTGCTGATATGTATACTTATACAAAACAATTGATTAAATAAATTGAAGTAAAAAAGGTCGCGTTTTTGCGACCTTTTTTTATAGGTTATTATGGATTCCCGTGGCCATTGATATATTCTAAGAATAATAACGTTTGCCTTTTGATTGTTTTGTTTTTATAATCAAATAAAATAAAAATTTGATTATGGTAAAAGTGGAAACCACCCCGCCCGTTGGGCACCCCTCCATAGAGGGGAACTAAAAAAAAGGAATGAAATATGTTTAAGAATTTATTGCGGAAAATTTTTTGGCCACGGGGCAAAAAAATTACAGCTGGGGAATTGGCTAAAAAATTCGGCCTTGAATTAAAAGGTAATGCCAAAGAAATGGTCAGCGGGGTCGCGCCTATTGCTGATGCAAAACCTGGACAACTGGCTTTCTATTCCACAGAACGTAATTCAAATGCTTTTAAAATATTACCGATTGAGGTTTTGGAAAATACCAAGGCATCGGTCATTTTATTACAAAAAGAACAAATTAAACATGCACCAAAAGGGGCTACTCTTTTGATAACAGATTCCCCGCGTGGAAACATTGTTAAAATATTGGGTGAAATTTATGCTGAAAAACCGCGCTTTGGTGTGTCTTATTTTGCAACTGTGGAGCGCGGGGTTTTCTTTCGCAAAAAGCGCACTAATTATGTCGGTCAGTACGCAACGATTGAAAAGGGCGCTGTGTTAGAGGCAGGGGTAAAGATTTATCCTGGTGCTTTTATTGGTCGTAATGTGATATTGGGGGCAAACACAGTTGTTCATACTGGCGCACATATTGAAAATGCAACCATTGGTTCTGATTGCGTTATAAATGCGAATGCTGTTATTGGTAAAGACGGTTTTGGTTATACGCGCCAAAATGGAAAAAATGTGTTTATTCCGCATACTGGACGCGTGATTTTGGGTGATCGTGTATCTGTTGGTTCAAATACTTGTATCGACCGTGGTGCGATGACAGATACCATTGTTGGGGACGGAACAAAAATTGATAATCTGTGTCAGATTGCACATGGTGTCGTTATCGGCAAAGAATGTTTCTTGGCGGCTGGTGTCGGTTTGGCCGGTGGTGTTGTTGTTGGTAATCGTGTGCTGTTGGCGGGGCAGGTTGGTATTCCAAATGGTATTCATATTGGCGATGATGTCGAAGTTGGCGCAAAAAGTGGTGTGTTCCGTAATATTCCAAATGGTGAAAAATGGATGGGGTTGCCTGCGGGACCCGGGATAGAATTTTTCCGCCACTATGCGTGGGTAAAAAAGAATATGAAGAAATAAAATATTATTTTTTAAAGTATTTTTTCAATGTTTCGTATGCGGCGGTTATGCGCGTAAATTCTGCGGTTGATGATTTTTTGTTTTGTGCTGTATCTGGGTGATATTTTTTAGCAAGCATTCTGTATCTTGTTCCAACTTCGCGCCAAGTTGCGGTAATTGGTAATTGAAACACTTGCATCGCAGAAACAATTTGTGAAGGCACAGTTTTTTTAGGTGGCATTTTATCAAAGTTAGAACGACCCATTAAAAAGTCATTTAAAAATTGAACATATTCAGATTCTTTTTTGTTGTTTGCTTCTTTGTCTTTATCGGCAATTCCAAAAGTTTCGCGTTCCCATTCTGCATCAATTTCATCAGGTGTCATATTTGCATAGTAATTCCAATTTTTATTGTATTCGGCGGCATGTTCTTTACAAAACCACCAATATTCTTTTAAATCACGCGACTTTGGCGCACGACAAGTGCCGGCTTTACTACATCCAGGATGGTCACATTTAGTTATCATTTTATAAATCCTTTATTTCATTATGCGCCAAAGGATGCGCGCTTTCCACGGTGTCTTTTAATTTTTCTGGTAAAACATGAGTGTATATTTGTGTTGTGGAAATATCTTCGTGTCCCAGCATTGTTTGTATAACGCGCAAATTTGCACCACCTGCCAATAAATGTGAAGCAAATGAATGACGCAGAACGTGTGGCGAAACGCGTGATGGTTCTATACCCGCCAATACAGCACACTTTTTTAATATCTTGAAAAATCCATCACGGGTTATATGTCCAGTTTGCGAATTTGACGGAAAGACATATTTCGAATCGCTATCGCCACGAAGTTCTAGCCATTTGTGTAATGCATCTTGTGCGGCTTCGTGCATAGGAACCAATCTTTCTTTGGCGCCTTTGCCATGTATCAATAATTTATCGCCCAAATTTGCAGAAAGCGGTAATTCGCATAATTCAGATACACGCAGACCAGATGCATATAATAATTCCAACATACATTTTAAACGCACAGATGTTTTTATATCCCCAGACGAAGATATCAATAATTCTATTTCTTCGGGCGATAAATATTTAGGTAATGCACGCCCGCGTTTTGGCAATTCCAGATTGGCTGTTGGATTTTTTGTTATAATTTTTTCCAACATCAAAAATTTATAAAATGTGCGAAGTGCGCTGGCTTTGCGTGAAATAGATGATGGTTTATCTGGCAAATGTGATAAATAGTTTTGAATGTCATCAGCAGTTGCTTTCAATAAATCGCCGATTTCATCTTCTGCCTGATGCAAGTCAGATGCATATGCGCTTAGTGTCTTTTGACTGCGACCTTTTTCTGCGGATAAAGCTTCTAAGAAAATTTCTATGTATTTCATGGATAAAGGACTACTTCGTTAAATTCAGGATTTGGCGCAAATGATATTATCATAAATATTAACAATATGATTGCAATGCCCCATATAATATATTTTTTATTACTTGTTTTTTTACGCAGTGGCATATCGTTTCCCCTATATTGTGTCGAAACTGGTTATGAACATACATGAGCCAGCAATAATTATTATTTGTGGTGCAATGATTGCTATTAATGGTGGCAAGGTGCCTGTGTTCCCCAGCGCATTAAATAAATTCACAATAAAATACAGTGCGAAACATGTTAATATCCCCAAACTGAATTTTAATCCAAAAGTATAATTACGACGTTGTCTTGTCTGTGAAAACGCAATTCCCAATGCAACCATTGCCATCATATTAAGCGGCAAGAAAAACAATGTCCAAAATTGCACCATGTGACCCCGTGTCGGGACACCGATACCCTTCATCTTTTGTATAAAACCAGGCAACTTCCAAAAAGAAATTTGATCCGGTTGTAAATATCTGTCCAGAACAGTTGTTGGGGTTAGTTTTGTAGTTATGTGAGTAGGTTCTTTTTTTGTGATACCATCGGCGGTCGTAACATTAGCCATTTCAGTATCAAATCCCCATTCAGATAATGTCGCAGAGTTCGCAAATACTTGCTTTTGTAATTTGAAAGTGTTGTCTTGTAATAGTATTGTTATGTTATCAAAAATAACATCTCTGTTTTTTGCTATGTGTAACCCTTCGGCACGGGCAGTCAAAATCCCATCGTTAGTTTTCTCACGAAGCCATATTGCGCTGTCTATCAATTTCAGTTGATGGTTTGTTAAGTTTTTAGTTGTCAAATTCACAGAGTAGGGGTTTATAACACATGATGCAAAAAGTCCAATCACAAATGCGCCAAATAAAAAGGGACGCGATATTTGAAAAGGTGATAGCCCGGTTCCAGATGCAATTATCAGTTCTGAAGATTTAGTCAAATTATAAAATGCAACCAATGTCCCCATAAATACAGCCAACGGTAAAAACATTGGGATGTATTCCAATAATCGTAGCCATGAATCAACAAGTGTTGATATGGCATCCGGGTTTGCAGAAAGTCGTTCTACAAATGTGACGGCAAAAATTACGCCACACACAGTCAACATTACCAGCAAGAAACTGGCAAAAAAGCGGCGCAGTAGGAATAATGTCAAAACTTTGGGTTTTAATCTTATCATAAATTACAGTATAATCGTTTCAAATCATAATTGCAAAATTAAATTTAATGTTATATTGTTAAGCAAAACATTAAGGTGATAGTTATGGAAAAGAAACCAATTTCGCGTCAGGGATTTGATGCGCTGGTCAAAGAATTAAAAGATTTAAAAGAAAACCAAAGACCAGAAATATTAAAGGTTGTTCAATGGGCGCGTTCCTTGGGCGATTTGTCTGAAAATGCAGATTATAGTGCCGCCAAAGAAAAACAGCGTCAGATTGATAAACGGATTCAATTTATCGAATCTACCATAGAAAATGCCCAGGTCATAGATATTGATTCGCTTTCTGGGAATCGTGTTGTCTTTGGGGCAAAGGTTATTACCGAAGACGAAGACGGTAATAAAATGGAATGCAGAATTTTATCAGATATTGAATCTGATGGAAAAATGATTATATCTTGTACTTCCCCGGTTGGGCGTGCTTTGATTGGGCATTGTGTTGGGGACACTTGTACTGTGCGGTTGCCAAGTGGTGAAAAAGAATTGGAAATAGTTGATGTAAAATTTAAGGATTAAAATGTCTATTCGCGTTTTACCAGATTTTTTGATAAATCAAATCGCGGCGGGCGAAGTGGTTGAAAAGCCGTCCAGTGTTGTCAAAGAATTGGTTGAAAATGCGCTGGATGCTGGTGCAGACCAAGTAATTGTGGATGTTGTTGATGGTGGACGAACAATGATATCTGTGATTGATAATGGTCGCGGTATGAAC
Source organism: Candidatus Enterousia sp. (assembly GCA_045648925.1). GTDB lineage: Bacteria > Pseudomonadota > Alphaproteobacteria > Rs-D84 > Rs-D84 > Enterousia. The sequence goes on along the minus strand of JAZROY010000003.1, from coordinate 6,807 downwards.
AGGGAAGATTTAGCAAATTGTATTTTGCGCCATGCAACATCCAAATTGCCAGATGATGATTTGTTGAATATAAATTTTATGGGTTTTCGGGGTGAAGCATTACCATCTATTGCGTCTGTGTCAAATATGACAATTGATACTTTTCATGATGGGGCGCCAAACGGTTGGCAATTGAATGTTGATACAATGGAAATAAAACCGTCTGATTGGGAAAGTGGAACAAGAATAAGGGTTGCAAATTTATTCGCAAAAACCCCCGCGCGATTAAAATTTTTACATACGGACAGGGCAGAGATGTTGTCTGTTGTTGATACTGTAAAACGGCTTGCCATGGCGCGTGTGGATGTCGGTTTTGTTTTGAATAACAAATGGCGGTTTCCAAAAAATCAAGATTTATTAGAACGCGTAATTTCCATTATGGGTATCGAGGTTCGTGGTAAGATGTTGCCAGTGGATGCAACTTCGTCTTCGTCAGATATGAAATTACATGGATATATTTCAAATCCAACACTACGGCGCGCATCATCAATCGATCAATACTTGTTTGTAAATGGTCGACCGGTTAAGGACAAGGTTTTGGTTTCGGCGCTTCGCGCTACATATATGGATGTTATGCATGCGCGTGAATTTCCGCTTTGTGCGCTTTATCTTGAATTGCCGTCACAATATGTTGATGTAAATGTATCGCCCGCAAAAACAGAGGTGCATTTCTTGGAACCAACACATGTACGTTCTTTTATTATAAAATCTTTGCGTGAAGTATTGGCGAAAACATTAAATCAAAATTTACAAAATAATAATATTGAAAAAAATAAAAATTTTGAAATTCCATTAACACAAACATTTTTTAATTCACGCGTACAAGATTCAAATTTATATGCAAAAAAATTTGTTGCTGAACCGTCGCTATACGACAGAAACCGCCGTATAGACGAATTTGATGCGTCACAAGAAATTGTTAAACAAGAATCTGAATTTGATTTGCCACTTGGTCGTGTTATTGGGCAGTTGAGCGATAAATATATTTTGGCGGAAAATGCAAATGGTTTTGTTATTGTTGATCAACATGCAGCGCATGAAAGAATTACTTATGAAAGATTGCGTAAACATGAAATTAAAACGCAACCGCTATTAACACCGTTGGTTATAAAATTGCGTGTCGAAGAAGTAGAATCGGTTTTGATGATTGCAGAAGAATTAAAACAATGTGGTTTGCATATTGATAGTTTCGGGGACGGCGCAATTGCGATTTTTGAAAAGCCATCTGATTGGGATTTAAATTGGGAAAAGTGTTTCAAAGAAATTGCAGATGAAGTTCGCGCAAATGGTCATTCTTCGAAATTACAAGAAAAATTGCATCTTAAATTAGCGAATTTTGCATGTCATCATTCGGTGCGGGCGGGTCGCAAATTGAATATGGCGGAAATGAACGCAATATTGCGTGATATCGAACAAACAGAGCGGGGCGGAGAATGCAACCATGGTCGCCCAGTTTACCAGGTTATACCAATATCAAAACTGGATGCTTTGTTTGAACGGGGATAAGGCACTTTTTTCTTTACTTATGCTTGTTTTTTTACTAGGGTTTATGTATTAACTTAAGGAGAATATTCATGAATGAAACAATCGAAGTTGCAAATCAAGTGGCGCAAAGTGCGCCAGCCGCTCAACCCCAAGATGGTATGTGGGGTATGGTGATTTATTGTGTTGTTATTATGGCAATACTTTATTTCTTTATGATACGGCCAAATAAAAAACGTATGGCGGAATATCAAAAAATGCTGGATTCTATCAAGGTTGGAAATCGTGTGTTGGCGGCTGGTATTTATGGAACTGTGAAAAAAGTTAACGAAAAAAGTTTAGATGTTGAAATTGCCAAGGGTGTTGTTGTTGAAATAAACAAAAATGCTGTCGCAAGTGTTGAATAACATTTTTTAAAGGTTGGGTTATCATGTTTAAAAAATTAGCAATTATTTTTATTTCTTTGTTTGGATGCCTATTGGCTGTGCCAACTTTGTCGCCTAAATTGGCACCTTATTTTCCATCGTGGATACAACCAATTCCGTTGGGGTTGGATTTAAAAGGTGGCGCACAATTATTATTGGAGGTTGATACAGATGTTATGTTAAAAGAAAAATCTGCACAACTTTATGACGAAGTGCGCAGCGCGATGATTGACCGCAGCAAAGGTGTTATTCGTTTTTCCGATTTGCGCAATACTGGTAAAGATGTTTCTTTGGTTGTGCGTGATGATGGCGAAGTGTCAAAAGCCAAAGGTCGTTTGCGCAGTGTTTTGGGAAACAATGTTGATGTGTCGTCCAGTGGTAAAACTTTGACAATATCTTATACATCCAAGGCGCGTGAAGAATTTGTAAATGATGCGATGTCGCGTAGTATTGAAATCGTTCGTCGTCGTATTGATGCGCTTGGGACAAAAGAACCGTCCATCCAATCCCAGGGCGGTAAATATATCTTGGTTCAATTGCCCGGTGTGGATAATCCAGAACGTATCAAAGAATTGATTGGAAAAACCGCAAAAATGTCTTTCCATTTGGTTAATGAAAATATTACCAGTGCGCAATTACAATCTGGACATGCACCAAGTGGGACTATGTTTTTGGAATATATGGAAAATCCAGGACAGCTTATTCCTGTGTATTCGCGCGTGGAGGTTTCGGGGGACAGTTTGAAAAATTCCCAGGCGGACTTTGACCAAAATAATATGCCGGTCGTGACAACAGAATTTGATGCAAGTGGAACACGTAGGTTTGCAAAGTTAACCACAGAACATGTGGGCGAAAGATTTGCAATTGTATTGGATGACAAAGTTTTATCTGCGCCAACAATTCGTGAACCAATTCCGGGTGGTCGCGGTCAAATTTCTGGTGGATTCACTTTACAGGGGGCGAAAGATTTGGCGGTTTTGTTGCGTTCGGGCGCGTTGCCTGCACCATTAGAGGTTATCGAAGAACGCACAGTTGGTGCGGGTCTTGGTGCCGATACAATCGCAACTGGAAAAATAGGTTCGGTTGTTGGTGTGATATTCATCCTTGTCTTTATGGCGATGATGTATGGAATCTTTGGCTTGTTCGCAGATGTCGTTTTGATTGTTAATTTGCTAATGATTGTTGGTGTGTCTGCTTTGTTCGGTGCAACATTAACTTTGCCTGGTATCGCAGGTATCGTGTTGACATTGGGTATGGCGGTGGACGCAAACATTTTACCTTTTGAAAGAATCAGAGACGAAGTTCGCGAAGGTGTTCCGACATTACGTGCAGTTGATTATGGATTTACACGTTCTACCAAGACAGTTATGGACGGTGAATTGACCAATTTAATCTGTGCATTGATTTTGTTCCAGTTTGGGGCAGGTCCGATTCGTGGGTTTGCTGTGACACTGTCTATTGGTGTGGCGACAACATTGTTCACTTGCTTGCTTTTGACACGCGTATTTGTTGATTACTATATGAACGGCAAAAGCAAGAAAATTGGTTATATAAGAATGAAATAAAAATGCGTTGAAGGAGTTGTGTTATGAAATTGCATTTTATGAAATATCGTAAATTATCGTATTGGATTTCTGCAATCTGTATTGTGTTGTCTATATTGTCCATCGTGTTCAAAGGGTTTAATTATGGTATCGACTTTTCTGGTGGTATATCAATGGAGGTTAAGCCAACATCTGCCGAATATACCATTGATAAAATGCGTCATGAATTGGCGGAATTTAAACCAGAATTACAGGCGGTTGATGGTGATGCTATTTTGTTGCGTGTCGGTTTGCCAAAGGGTTCTACTGACGAACAGCAAAACGAACGCGTTGCACAAATTAAAAATATTTTGGGCGACCATGTAACTTATTCCCAGGTTCAAGTTGTTGGACCAAAAATCGGTGGGGAATTGATTCGTGGTGGTGTTTTGGCGATATTGGTATCGTTTATTATGATGTCTGTGTATATTTGGATTCGTTATCGTGGTGGATATGCAGTTGGATCTTTTGTATCGTTGATATTTGACCTTATCTTGATGTTTGGGTTCTTTTCGATTGCGGGATTGGAATTCAATCAGACAGCGATTGCGGTTATTTTGATGGGGGTTGGATATTCTGTTAATGATAAAGTTGTGAATTATGACAGAATCGATGAAAACCTTAAAAAATATCATAAAATGCCTGTCAGTGAAGTTATCGATTTATCTGTGAACGAAATGTTATACAGAACAATTATGACCAGTGTTTCGACTATTTTGGCGATGGTTGGTATTTATATGTTTGGCGGTCAAATGTTGCGTGAATTTGCGGTGGCTATGACTTTCTCTATCATAAGTGGAACATTAACAAGTATCTATATTTCAAATGTTATTTTGTATCACTTTAATTTGCGGGAAACAGATTATTAAAGGCAAATCAGACCAAACAAAGGAAAGGAGAGAAAAATATGAAAATAAAACAAATCTTTTTATTACTTGGTTTGGTCTGTTGGCCATTGTATGTTCAATCTGCGACTTTGTTTTATGACAATGTTGAAATTCAAGATGATTTGGATGTTTATGCTGTATCTGATGTTTTTGCAGATATTTATGAAAAACTGGACGGTGTAAATTGGGCGGGTAAAAACATTGATGTTGCGATTGAAAGTTTGGAAAAATTAAATCCTGATGCGCATATTGCGGCAACTGGGGAAAGGGCTGTTTTGGTGTGGGGCGATGAATTGATTGCTAATTATCCATATCCAAAAAGTAAAGATTGGAAGGCATATGGTGAATTAACAACTACTTTGTTGCTTCGGATGCGTGAAAGAGATGCGCGGTTGCGTGCACTGAAAGATGCAGAATTATACCAGGTTGTTGTTAATGCTTTGCTTTCTGGAATTGACCAGAATGGAAATTATATTTATTCGCGCGATATGTTAAATGGCGATGATTCGCATATTTTAACGAGTTTGGGCTTTGATGGTGGTCGTGATTCGCGTGGCAATTTGCGCGTCACTGGGGTTTATAAAGATTCGCCGGCTGATATGGTCGGTATAAGGGAAGGGGACATCGTTTCCGAAATCAATGGCGAACGTGTTGAAAGAATGTCTGACGAAGATATATCTGGAATATTGGCTGGGTATAATTCTGGCACAGAAAAATTAAAATTATTAACACCGTCTGGGAACAGATATGTGACTTTGCGCCGTGCAACAATTATAATGGCGGATGCAGATGTTATTTATCGCGCACCGAACAAAGATGCCAAGGGTGGTATTTTGGAAATAATAATTCATAAAATTTCTGATGGCGCGGTTGACATCGTGAACGAAGCATTGGCAAAACATAGTGATGTTGCTGGTATTATTTTAGATTTAAGAACTGCCACCGGGGATAATGAAAAATCAGCGGCAAAATTGGCGGGATTATTTATGGGACAAAAACCAATTATGCGTGCGATTGAAACGGCTGTGGACGAATTAGAAATTGTTCCGGGGGGCGATGCTGTGACAGGGGTTCCTGTGGTGGTTGTGATTTCAGATACTACGCGTGGCACAGCAGAGGCGCTGGCGGCATCTTTTAACGAAAACAAACGCGGTGTTTTGATTGGAACACCAACCGCAGGTCGCGCAAGAATCGCCAGTTTCATAGATTTGAAAAATGGTGGTGTTTTGGAATTGTTGAATAAATCTGTAAAGACCGGATATGGCAAGGTTCTTGATGGGCGCGGTGTTTTTCCGATTGTATGTTTATCGAACATAAGAAATTCAGAGCAGCAAGAATCTTTTCTTTTGAATGTAATCAATGGAAAATTCAATGCGCACGATTATAACAATGATAAAAATGTCGATGTTAATGCCATGCGAAACGCGTGCCCAAAGATTGTAAGCGGAACAGATGAAGACGCCTTGGCGGGCGCGGTAAGTGTTCAAATATTAACAGATAGCAAGGTCTATGATCAACTAATGGATATATAAAATGTTTATAAGAAAAGATAATACTTTGAAATGGAAATGGATTTTATTTGGCGCGATTTTGACAATTGCGCTGGTGTTGGGATGTGTATTTGGTTGGGACAAGGATTTATATTCAATTTTACACAATCCACAATGTAACCCGTGGACAATGGGTGATGGATTTTGGTGTGGTGCTGCATTTGTATTGGGAAAAATTTTCAGTACAAAAATGTGGTTTGTGGCATCTTTGTTGGCAGTGATAAGTTTCTTTATATACAAAGCGGTCACGAACGAAAATGATTTCCGATTCGCTTTTGTAAAGATAAAGAACAGTTATGCATTTTATTTATTGTGTTCTGTTTTAATGGCAATTTTAACAACCGGTGTATTAAAGGTTTTAATTGGGCGTTCCAGACCCATTATTTACGAGGCATTAGATGCGACTTTCTTTGTCCCTGGGACATTTGAAAGTGTGTTTAATTCAATGCCGTCTGGACATACCGCGGTAAGTTTTGCCGGTCTTGTTATGATTGGAATGTTGCTTCCGAAAATTAAATGGGCAACATGGACCTTGGCAATAATTATTGGTTTGTCGCGTGTTTATATAGGCGCGCATTGGGCGGGTGATGTGATATTTGGTGCGTTTATCGGAATGTTATGCGCCGATTTTACCAAGGCATTGTTAAAGAAAATAAATACGAAATAAAAACAGTTCTCCTCCGTTGGAGGAGTACCGGCAGAGCCGGGGAGGTGGTTAGATAATTCGTTTTTATGTAAACCACCCCGTCCGCTACGCGTCCACCCCTCCATAGAGGGGAACTAAAAAAACACTTTTCATAAAAATTAAAATATGGTATAATATTCACATTGAATTCATATA
>JAZROY010000002.1:0-48251 GCA_045648925.1 Candidatus Enterousia sp. | reverse complement strand
GGTTTGCGGTGGTACAACACAAATACATTGATGGAAGTGGACAGTACATCCAGTGATTGCACATACGATTCTACATTAACGCCACCATCAACAATACCAACACGCACAGGATACACATTTACGGGATGGAAAGTTCGCCCGATGATGAACTTTAGCGAAATCCCGACAAACGTGAACGGAACGAATCGTTGGGCGATCGGATTAAGTGGAATAAGGGATTACTGTTGGTATGATGCGGGCACTGGCACTTCAAGTGCAGTAAATTGCAACAGTGATGCGATATACAGTAAAGAAATACAGAGGTACGAATGGAAAGTAAAATTCAGTCATGGTGACGTATATGGAATGGCAGGATGTAGTACGATGAGTGGAACAGGTAACGTGGCGGGGAACCCAAGCATAGGAAGTGGACAATATTGTTGGTGCAAAGCAACCGGATACAAAGCAACGAATGCCAGTGTGGTAAGTGGACCGTTGCAGAACCTTCCCTGGGTATATGCCACCGAGCGCACTTCTGCTGCTAATTGCGCAACATCCTGTGTGACCAGTTGTTCCGGTCGCGTTCGGGAAAGCTACGTTTTCCGTGAGGCGCTATTCGGGGTATCGCAGTAAACCTTTACATTTGTTTCAAACTTTTTTACACAGAGATTTTATTCTTTTTGATTTGCTGTTGGCATTTGTTTATAATGTTTATGAAATCAAAATCAAAGGAGAAATTATGAAACACGCTTTGGTTGTTTATTTTTCTGCGACAGGTGTCACAAAAAGAATTGCAAATATGCTGGCGACTTCATTAGGGGTGAAATCTTTTGAAATTGTTCCAAAAGAATTTTATACACAATCTGATTTAGATTGGACAAATGATAACAGTCGTTCTTCAATCGAAATGAAAGATAAAACTTCGCGTCCAAAAATCGAATCACGTGTTCGTGACATAGAAAAATATGATGTTATTTTTATCGGCTTTCCAATTTGGTGGTATCGTGAACCATCAATCATTGATACTTTTATTGAATCGCATAATTTAGAAAATAAATTAATCGTTCCATTTGCGACTTCTGGTGGAAGTGGTATTGGCGAAGCACCTAAAAATATTCAAGTATTGGCACCAAAGTCAAAAGTTGAACGTGGTAAAATTTTTGAATCTGGCGTGACCGCAGAAGAATTACGCAAATGGGCTGAAAAATATTTAAAAAAATAATTACAGATTATAAAATGATTGTTTTTATTTGAACAATGTTTATAATCTTAGAATTATGAAATTGTTAACAAAAAAACTTTGGAAGAAAATCAAAGCATGGACTAAATTCATACTGGCGATTGGATGTGTTCTTGTATTTGTTGTGTTCTATGTTTTTGATGTTTGGTCACCGATAAAAAGGGATGTTAATGTTGTTGTTCCAAATGGTGCATCTGTGACACGTATGACGAATTACCTTTATAAAAACAATATTATTAAATCCAAAGAATTGTTTTATTTTTCGATTCGACTTAACGGCGGGATGATTCAGGCAGGTGAATATGATATCCCACGCGGGACAGGGATGTGGACCATCGCTGATATGTTGACACATGGAAAAATTGCAACAACAACTGTCACAATTCCCGAAGGTTATACAGTAAAACAAATCAAATCGATGCTGATGAATATCCCATACCTGGTTGGCGAAGTTGATTGCGAAGAAGAAAAACCTGTATGTGATTTACACGATGGTGATATTTTTCCAGATACTTACCGAATCGCGCGTGGCACATCAAGATTGGCTTTGTTGGAATTGGCGCGTAATAAAATGGAAGAAGTAAAAAAATCTTTTGAAAATGCACGACTTCCTGTGCCGTTAAAAGATTGGAACGAAGTTTTAACATTGGCATCCATTGTTCAAAAAGAAACACCACGCGCCAAAGAAATGCCAGTCGTTGCAAGTGTCTATTTAAATAGATTAAACATAAACATGCGTCTTCAAGCCGATCCAACTGTTGTGTATGTTTTAACTGATGGGTTGGGTGATATGCGTGGTGAACCTTTGTTGTCTGGACATTTGAAAATAGAAAGTCCATATAACACTTATCGTAATAATGGTTTGCCACCGGCACCAATCGCCAATGTTGGTATTGACGCGATTCGTTCTGTGTTGAAACCAGCACATACAAAATATTTGTTCTTTGTCGCCGATGGACGTGGTGGGCATCGTTTTTCAAAAGATTATGAATCACACCAAAAAAATCATAATAAGTGGCGGGAAATCAAGAAAAAACAAAACGAACAATAAAAAATTTTGATATATATTTTTTCTTTTTTTAATGATTTATTTCCTTGCAGGTTGTTTTTTTATATGAGATAATAATCTTATCAGGAATGAAACCTGATTCTATTAACAGAGAAGAAAGGATAAAATCATGAAAAAAATTGCTTTAACATCTTTATTGGCTGTATTTGCTGTTTCTGGTGCAAACGCTGCAAACGTTATCGATGGTAATCCATTGTATATGCCAGGACAAAACCGTTTTTACAGCGTAACAGATTTGTCATCTCATTCTGAAGATACTGATTCTTACACATTGATGGAAGAATTTGGCTATGGCATCTTGGATAACTTGGCTGTCAATGTAAGGGCAGGTATGGCAGAAGTAGATGCTTTTGATGATTATGGTATGGGGAATTTGGGTGTCAAATTGACATTCCGTGCTTTGGATTTGGGTGCATGGAAGGCCGATGTTTATGGCGAATATGGCATCAATGGTGGCAGCATCTTCTGGCACAGTGATGCAGCAGATGACACATTCTGGTTCGACAAAGATATGACAGAATACAATTGGACAGCCGGTATCCGTGGTGGTTATACAACATCCGTATTCACAGTTGCTGGTCGTGTAGAATTTGCATATGAAAATTCTGAATCTTTCAACTGGGGTGACGAAGGTATGCATACTTGGACATTCGGTTTGGATGGTCAATATGTAATCAACGAAGATTTCAATTTGGTTGCTACTGTTGAATATTCTGGCTTGTCAGATTCTTGGGCAAAGAATGATGGTCGTTGGTTTGGTGAATTCGGTGTCAACTATAACTTTGATGCAACAAAATTTGTTGGCTTGTATGTCAATGGCACATTGCACCATCATGATGGTAACACAGCTGACAAATGGGGCTGGGAAGATGGGTTTGGCTATGGTGTCAAATTCGGTATCGATTTCTAATCCATGTCAAGATAAAAAAACGGGTCCGGTCGGACCTGTTTTTTTTGCTGGGAATTTAAAAAAATATATGATACAATACCTATAACTAGATGAAAATGTTCTAGTGTAAACACAATAAAAAAAGGACAAAATATGAAAAAAATAGCATTGACATCTTTGTTGGCTGTGTTTGCTGTTTCTGGCGCACAAGCGGCTGCAAAGAATGTTTTAGATGGCAATCCATTGTATATGCCACAAGAAAATCATTTCGTAAGTGAAACATATTTGGAATCTAATTCCCAATCAACTAATGAAGCAACATTGGGTGAATATTTCGGGTATGGCATCACAGATAGATTGATGGTTGGTTTGGAAACATCTGTTTCTGAAATGGATGCTTTTGATACAACATCTTGGAACGAAGTTGCTTTGGATGCAAAATATCGTGTAATCGGCGATGGTGCATGGAAATTAGATTTGACAGCAGGTTATGGTGTTGATGCAATGCGTGCATATCACACTGACTTTTTGGACAAAGATGCAACATTCTATATGTGGACAGCTGGTGTTCGTGGCGGATATGTTCAAAAAGATTGGACATTGATGGGTCGTTTGAACTTGATTTATGCTAATACAGAATCTTTCAACTGGAACGAAGATGAAATGTGGGCAAACCACATCGTTAATCTTGGCTTTAGCGGTTTCTGGAGAATGAGTGATTATTGGTCCGGAATCGTTTCTGCTGACTATTACAAAATTATGGATCATTACAGCAGAGCCGAAGCAGCTGGTTCTTGGGATTTGAGCGCTGGCTTGAATTTGAACATTGACCCAACAAAATATGTTGGCGTTTATGTCACAAAAGAAATCAACCACGTTTCAGCAGGTAAATGGGAAGCCGAAGATGGATTTGGTTTCGGTGCTAAATTTGGTATCGATTTCTAATCAACCAGTAAAGTTAAAAAAAGTCCGGTCAATTGATCGGGCTTTTTTTGTGCCTCGATACACAATAATAAAAATTAAAAAAATCTCGTAAACTTCAATTTTTTAAAATTTTTCTAATTGTGTATTCTCGTATTCGCCATGCGTGTCTTGGTGGGCTATGCCCACGAAAACTCCGTTTTCCAACGGCACATAATGTGTGCCGTTGACACTCTGGCGCAAACCGTGACGATTTCGCTATGTTTCACTTGCGAAATCTACTTGTTTTGGTATCGATTTCTAATCAATCAGAAAACAATATGAAAAAGTCCGGCCGATTGGTCGGGTTTTTTTTTATTGATTGTTTTCTGTTTTGACACAAAATTGGTTTGTCGACAGGTTCGTGTATCAAAACATAGATTTTCAGCGGTTTTTATACGAAAAAATGCAGAATTTTCCTTGACAATTCAAAGGTTAGAGATATAATGTTTTTGCTTTCTGTGTAAATAAGGAAAGCAAGAAGCACAGAAATCTGCATGTTTCGTCAGATTTATAATCACGCGTTACGCGTTGAAATAAGTCTGCTTGTGGGTTTCGTATGGAAAAAAAGAGAATAAAAACAAAGAGATTTTGAATGCCAACAGTAAATCAACTGATTCGGAAACCACGTAGAAAAGTCGCTGTGAAATCTACTGCGCCTGATATGATGGAAAATCCACAAAAACGCGGTGTTTGCACACGTGTTTACACAACTACACCTAAGAAACCTAACTCTGCTCAACGTAAGGTTGCGCGTGTTAAATTGGCTAATGGTCGCGAAGTGACTGCATACATTCCTGGCGAAGGTCATAACTTACAGGAACACAGTGTTGTTATGATTCGTGGTGGTCGTGTAAAGGATTTGCCTGGTGTGAAATATCACATCATTCGTGGTGTCCTTGATACCAAGGGCGTCGAAAGCAGAAAGCAAGGTCGTTCCTTGTATGGTGCCAAAGGCGCAAAGAAATAATACACATCTATTCGGGGTGTGAGTAATTTGGGAAACCAAGTGAAGAAACAAAAAGGAATTTAAATATGTCAAGACGTAAAGCTGCAACAAAACGTGAAATCTTGCCAGATTCAAAATATCATAATCTGGTCGTTGCAAAATGTATTAATGTTGTTATGTGGGATGGTAAAAAAGAAGTTGCCGAAAATATCGTATATGGTGCAATGGATAAATTGAAATCTATTGCAAAAGATGGCAAGGATGAATTGGCTGTATTCTTGGAAGCAGTCGATGCATTAAAACCATCTGTCGAAGTTAAGGGTCGTCGTGTTGGTGGTGCAACTTATCAAGTTCCTGTTGAAGTTCGCCCAGAACGTCAACAAACTTTGGCTTTGCGTTGGTTGGTTATGTTTGCACGTAAACGCGGCGAACGTTCTATGATTGAGAGATTGTTCGGTGAATTGCGTGATGCGCTTAACGGTCAAGGTGGTGCGTTCAAGAAGAAATTAGACACTCATAGAATGGCAGAAGCAAATAAAGCGTTTGCTCACTTCCGTTGGTAATAATATAAAGATAAGGAAAGACAAATGTCAGTTGGAAAAACCGCAAGTTTAGATATGTATCGCAATATTGGGATTATGGCCCATATTGACGCTGGTAAAACGACAACTTCGGAACGTATTTTGTTCTATACAGGTAAAACTTATAAAATTGGTGAAGTGCATGATGGTGCCGCAACTATGGACTGGATGGTTCAAGAACAAGAACGCGGTATTACAATTACTTCGGCTGCGACAACTTGTTTTTGGCGCGATCATCGTATTAACTTGATTGATACACCGGGACACGTGGACTTTACAATGGAAGTGGAACGTTCACTTCGTGTTTTGGACGGTGCTGTCGCTGTGTTTGAATCTGTGTCTGGGGTGCAACCACAATCTGAAACGGTATGGCGTCAGGCGGATCGTTATAATGTTCCGCGTATTTGCTTTATTAATAAAATGGACAGAACAGGGGCAAACTTCTTCCGCTGTGTTGATATGATACGTGAAAGATTGGGTGCAAATCCGTTGGTTATTAATTTCCCAATCGGCGAAGAACAAGACTTCAAGGGTGTTGTTGATGTTGTCGAAATGAAAGGTATTATTTGGGAAGACGAAAACGGTTCACATCCAAAAACAGAACCAATTCCGGAAAATTTGAAAGCAAAAGCAGAAGAATTACACAACAAATTGATTGAAGAAGTCGTAACATTGGACGACACAATCATGGAAGAATATATGGAAGGCAAGATTCCAGATGTTGCGACAATCAAAAAATTGTTGCGCAAGGGAACAATTGCACAAAACTTTGTTCCTGTGTTGTGTGGAACCGCATTTAAAAACAAAGGTGTTCAACCATTGTTGGATGCTATTGTTGATTATTTGCCATCTCCATTGGATATCCCTGCAATTAAGGGAACAAAAATGGACGGTGAAACAGAAGCAGAACGTCATGCGGATCCAAAAGAACCATTCAGTGCGCTGGCGTTCAAAGTTGCAAACGATCCATTCGTTGGAAACTTGATGTTCATTCGTATTTATTCCGGTAAATTACAATCTGGTTCTTATATCTATAATTCTAATCGTGATAAACGCGAACGCGTTGGTCGTATGTTATTAATGCATGCTAATGCGCGCGAAGAAATCAAAGAAGCATCGGCGGGTGATATTATCACTTTGGTCGGTATGAAAGAAACAATTACTGGTGATACACTTTGCGATGAATCCAATCCAATTATTTTGGAATCAATCCATATTCCAGAACCAGTGATTTCTATTGCTGTGGAACCAAAGACCAAGGCAGATATTGAAAAAATGTCACTTGGCTTGCAGGCATTGGCCAAAGAAGACCCATCTTTCCGCGTATCCGTGGACGAAGAATCTGGTCAAACAATTTTGGCAGGTGTTGGTGAACTGCATTTGGAAATTTTGGTGGATAGACTTTTGCGTGAATTCAAGGTCGATGTTAATGTTGGTGAACCACGCATCGCTTACCGTGAAACTTTCCGTAAACCTGTTTTGGAAGAATATACACATAAAAAACAATCTGGTGGTTCTGGTCAATACGCCCAGGTTAAAATCCAATTCGAACCATTGGAACCAGGTTCCGGTTACGAATTCGAAAACAAGATTGTTGGTGGTGCAATTCCAAAAGAATACATCCCAGGTGTAGAAAAAGGTTTAAAGATAGCACAACAAACAGGTGTTTTGATTGGCTATCCAACTGTAGATTTCAAGGCCACATTGGTAGATGGTAAATATCACGAAGTTGACTCTAATGTGTTGTGCTTTGAAATTGCGGCGCGTGCTTGCTTCCGCGAAGCGATGAAGAAAGCATCACCGAAATTATTGGAACCGATTATGAAACTGGCTGTTAATACGCCAGAAGAATACGTCGGTGACATTATAGGCGACCTGAACAGTCGTCGCGGACAAATCAATGGTATCGAAACCAGATTTGGCAGCCAGTTAATTACTGCGTTTGTCCCACTGGCGAATTTGTTCGGGTATGTCAAAACATTGCGTTCTTTGTCCCAGGGGCGTGCAAATCCGTATATGGAATTGTCCCACTATGACGAAGTTCCACAAAATGTTGCTGACGAAGTAATTAAAAAGATGACAAAATAAAAAGTTTATAAACTAACAAACAACCAAAGCCTAAGGAGAAAACTATGGCAAAAGAAAAGTATGTAAGAACAAAACCACATGTTAATATTGGAACCATTGGTCACGTTGACCACGGTAAAACAACATTAACTGCTGCTATCGTTCACTATTATGGTGTCGGTATTGACGCTCAAAAAGGTGTTGATCAAATCGATAATGCACCAGAAGAAAAAGCACGCGGTATAACTATTAATACTGCACACGTTGAATATGAAACAGCAAATCGTCACTATGCTCACGTTGACTGCCCAGGACACGCGGACTATGTTAAAAACATGATTACCGGTGCTGCACAGATGGACGGTGCAATTTTGGTGGTTGCTGCAACTGATGGTCCAATGCCACAAACACGTGAACACATCTTGTTGGCACGTCAGGTGGGTATTCCAAAAATCGTAGTTTATTTGAACAAATGCGATTTGGCAAACGATCCTGAATTGTTGGAATTGGTCGAAATGGAAATTCGTGAATTGTTGTCTGCTAATGACTTTGATGGCGACAATGCACCAATCATTCGTGGTTCCGCGATTTCCGCTTTGGAAGAAAAGAACGACGGTTTGGGCAAAGAATCTATTGATGCTTTGTTGAACGCATGTGATACATATATCCCAATGCCGGATCGTCCAATCGATAAACCATTCTTGATGCCAATCGAAGACGTGTTCTCTATCACAGGTCGTGGTACAGTGGTAACAGGTCGTGTAGAATCTGGTGTCATCAAAGTTGGTGATGAATGCGAAATCGTTGGTTTGAAACCAACACAAAAAACAACTGTGACTGGCGTTGAAATGTTCCGCAAATTGTTGGATCAAGGTGAAGCCGGTGATAACGTTGGTTTGTTGTTGCGTGGAACCAAGAAGGAAGAAGTGGAACGTGGTCAGATTATCTGCAAACCAGGTTCAATCACTCCACACACAGATTTCGAAGCTGAAGTTTATATTTTGACGAAAGAAGAAGGTGGCCGTCATACAGCATTCTTCTCTAACTATCGTCCACAATTCTATTTCAGCACAACAGACGTAACAGGTACAATTACTTTGCCAGCAGACAAAGAAATGGTCTTGCCAGGTGATAACGTTCGTATCAGCGTGCAATTGATTGCACCTATTGCTATGAGCGAAGGTCGCCGCTTTGCTATCCGTGAAGGCGGACGCACAGTTGGTGCAGGTGTTGTATCAAAGATTATTAAATAATTGTTGATTTTTGCGGGTCACTGGTTTATCCTTTGGCCCGCAAAACAATAAAAGAATAAATAAAATAAGGAAAACGAACAATGGTACCAGCATCTAAGATTCGCATCAAATTGATAGCATTCGACCACAGGGTCTTGATGGAATCAGTAGAAGAAATAGTCAAAACAGCAAAGCGCACAGGCGCGGATGTCGTTGGACCCGTTCGCTTGCCAACTTTGATTAAAAAGTTTACAGTGAACCGTTCTCCACACGTTGATAAAAAATCACGTGAACAATTCGAAATCCGTAATCACAAAGCGGTTGTCGATATTGTTAACCCAACCCCTCAGACAGTTGATGCACTGATGAAGTTGGATTTGGCATCTGGTGTTGATGTAAAAATTAAATTATAAAATGTGTATGTTAGTGGATGTAAAATCCATTAACCACTGACAAAAAAGGCAAAAAAATGAAACGTAGCGGATTAATTACAACAAAAATAGGGATGACCCGTCTTTATGATGAAGGTGGTGTTGCCCACCCAGTAACAGTTTTATCTGTTGGAGATTGTGCTGTTATTGGAAATCGTACAATGGAAAAAAATGGTTATGTTGCAAATATTTTGGGTTTGCGTGAAGCAAAAGCAAAACATGTTGCAAAACCACAAGCAAAAGCAGCAGAAAAAGCGGGTATAAAACCTTATCGCAAGGTTGTAGAATTCCGTGTTTCCGATGATTGTGTAATTCCAAGTGGAACACAATTATCTGCCGCACATTTTATTGCAGGTCAATATGTTGATGTTCAAGCAACCAGCAAAGGTAAGGGCTTCCAAGGTGCTATGAAACGTCATAATTTTGGCGGTAAAGAAGCTTCCCACGGTGTTTTAAAAGCACACCGTTCTTTGGGTGGTACAGGTATGCGTGAATGGCCAGGTCGTGTTTTAAAAGGTAAAAAGATGTCCGGTCAAATGGGTAATGAAACTGTCACAGTTCAAAATTTGAAAGTTTTCGGAACTGATTTGAACGACAATCTTATATTTGTAGAAGGCGCAGTCCCAGGTAGCAATGGCACATTTGTGTTGGTAAGCGATGCCGTTAAAAAAGTCCAAGATAAATTACCAGTTCCTACATTTGTTGAACAAACTGCGGAACCTGTAAACGAAGCTGAACAAGCATAACGACACAATAAAGGTGAATGAAATGCAAGTAGAAATTTTAAATTTAGATGGCAAAGCAGTCGGTAAAGCAACTTTGCAAGACAGCATCTTTGGAATTGATCCACGTGCAGACATTTTGCATCGTGTTGTGACATGGCAACGTGCGAATGCGCGCGCTGGAACCCACGCGGTAAAAACTGTGTCTGATGTTGCAGGAAGTGGTAAAAAAGCATTTAAACAAAAGAAGACAGGTAACGCACGTGAAGGTGAAAGATATAATGTTCACATGCGTGGCGGTGGTGTGGTTCATGGACCTGTTGTTCGTGATCACGGTACTGATTTACCAAAGAAAATTCGTTCTTTGGGATTAAAGATGGCTTTGTCTTCAAAGGTAAAAGAAGGTTCACTGATTGTTATCGACAGTGAAAAAATGAAAGAAGCAAAAACAAGCGTTTTGGCGAAACAATTGAAAAAAATGAATATTGGTTCTGCTTTGTTTGTTGGCGCTGAAAGTTTGGATGAAAACTTCAAGAAATCTGCTGCGAACATTATCAATGTTGATGTATTGCCAACAATTGGTTTGAATGTTTTGGATATCTTGAAACACGATAAATTGGTTTTGACAGCAGATGCTGTTAAGGCAGTAGAAGCAAGATTGGCTTAAATTAAAGGTTTGAAGATATGGCAGAAAAAAAAGTACAAAAGAAATTAGTTGCACGCGCAGAAACATATGATGTTTTGCGTCGTCCAATCGTTTCGGAAAAAGCTGCAAAGTTATCCGAAAGTAATGGTGTTGTATTTGAAGTTGCAATGTCTGCAACCAAAGAAGATGTTGCGAAAGCGGTTGAAATTTTGTTCGGTATCAAACCAACCAAAATCAATATCGTTATCACAAAAGGTAAAGTGAAAACTTTCCGTGGTCGCAGCACTGGAACACAACGCAAAGTTAAAAAAGCATATGTATCTTTGCCAAAAGACGCAAAATTGGATTTGGCAACTGATATGTAAAGATGAACGTTTTGGCAGAGAACCCGAGTTTTTCGGATGTTAGTGTCAAAACATAAACAAAGGTAAAATAAAATGGCATTAAAACATTACAAGCCAACAACCCCAGGAACACGTGGTCTTACCTTAATTGACCACAGTGAATTGCACAAAGGTGCACCTGAAAAGTCTTTGACTGTTGGTTTAAAGTCCAAAGGTGGACGTAATAATTTTGGTCATGTCACAGTTCCGCACCAGGGTGGGGGACACAAACGTAAATATCGTTTGATTGATTTTGATCGTAAGAAAAAAGATATTCCTGCAACAGTGGTTCGTTTGGAATATGATCCAAACCGTACTGCGTTCATTGCATTGATTGAATACAAAGATGGTGTTCGTTCTTATATCTTGGCGCCACGTGATTTGAAACCAGGTGATACAGTTATTTCTGGAACACGTGAAGATATTAAACCAGGTAATGCAATGCCATTGAAAAATATGCCAATCGGTACGATTGTTCATAATGTAGAATTAAAACCAGGTGCTGGCGGTCAATTGGCACGCAGTGCTGGTTGTTATGCCCAATTGATGGGTAAAGATGGTGTGTATGCCCAGATTAAAATGAATAGCGGTGAATTACGCAAAGTTCATTCTGAATGTTTGGCAACAGTTGGTAGTGTTTCTAACCCTGACCAACGCAATGTCAATTTGGGTAAAGCGGGTCGTGCACGTTGGTTGGGAATTCGCCCATCTACACGTGGTATGGCAATGAACCCGAACGATCACCCAATGGGTGGTGGTAATGGTCATTCCAAAGGACATGAACCTGTATCCCGCACAGGTATTCCAGCCAAGGGATATCGTACGCGTAGCAATAAACGTACTGCAAAGATGATTATCCGCAGCAGACATTTGGCAAAGAAGAAATAATAGGAGTGTAAAATGTCTCGTTCAGTATGGAAAGGTCCTTATGTTCACCCATCTATCTTGAAAAAGGTAGCGGTGGCTATTGAAAAAGATGACCATAAACCTATTAAAACATGGTCGCGTGGTAGTACAATTGTGCCACCAATGGTTGGCTTGACTTTCGAAGTTCATAATGGAAACAAATTTATTCCTGTGTCCGTCGTAGAAGATATGATTGGACATAAATTGGGTGAATTTGCGCCAACTCGTACTTTCAAAGGTCATGCCGCAAACAAGAAAGCAGCAGCAAAATAAGGTAGGTTGACATGACAAGATATGGAATAAAAGACAATCAAGTGCGTGCGTTCAATAAAATGATTCGCATCAGCCACCAGAAATTAAATCTGGTTTGTGATATGGTTCGCGGCTTGCCTGTTGATCGTGCTGTGGACGTTTTGAAATTTTCAAAGAAACGCGTTTCTGATGAAGTTTTGAAAACTTTGTTGTCTGCCGTTGCAAATGCAGAACACAACAAAAATTTGCCAGTTGATACTTTGTTTGTCAAAGAAATCTGGTGTGGCAAAGCTTTGACAATGAAACGTATTATGCCAGGACCTCGTGGAAGTGCGCGTCCAATTTTGAAACCATTTTCTAATCTGACAATAGTTTTGGAAAGTGGGGCGGCTCCTGAAAAGAAAAAAACTAAAAAAGTAACAAAATAAAAGTGGAGTGAAAAAATGGGACAGAAAGTATCACCGATTTCATTACGCGAATTTATAAATAAAATCACAGATTCTCGCTGGATTGCTGGTAAGAAAGATTATGCGGCATTGGTGGCAGAAGATGATAAAATCCGTAAATTCGTTGAAAAGAAATTAAAGAAAGCAGGATTGGCAAAAACTGTTATTGAACGTTTTGCTAAAAAAGTAGTTATCACTATCCACACATCCAGACCTGGTATGATTATTGGTAAAAATGGTGCTGATATCGAAGCATTGCGTAACGATATCAAAAAATTGGTCAAGAACGATCAAGTTGTTGTCAACATCTATGAAGTTCGTCGTCCAGATTTGAATGCACAGTTGGTCGCACAAAATATTGCTCAGCAAATTGAAGGTCGTGTTTCATTTAAACGCGCCATGAAAAAAGCTGTTCAGAATGCTTTGAAAGCAGGTGCCCAAGGTATCAAAGTTATGTGTTCAGGTCGTTTGAATGGTGCGGAAATCGCACGCAGCGAACAAATTCGCGAAGGTCGCATTCCATTGCATACTTTGCGTGCTGATATTGATTATGCTGCAATTCAAGCAAAAACAACATACGGTGTTATTGGTGTAAAAGTTTGGATTTACACAGGTGATGTTGTGAACAAAGAAAAGCTGGCGTCTGAAATGGCGCGTCCGACTGAATATGCCGGCAGCAGCGAAAAGAAAAGCAAATAATAATTAAAATCAAAGAGGTTTTAATCATGTTAATGCCAAATAAAACAAAATTTCGCAAACAGCACAAAGGTCGTATTCACGGGGTCGCCAAAGGTGGCAGTGAATTGGCTTTTGGTTCGTTTGGATTAAAAGCAATGTCTCCTGAACGTGTGACTGCACGTCAGATTGAGGCTGCGCGTCGTGCTATTACTCGTCATATGAGACGTCAGGGTAAATTATGGATTCGTATTTTCCCAGATGTTCCTGTTACTGCTAAACCAGGTGGTGTTCGTATGGGTAAGGGTAAAGGTGCGGTTGAATACTGGATTTGTCGCGTTAAACCAGGTCGCATCATGTTCGAATTGGACGGTGTTAAACCAGAAATCGCATATGAAGCATTCGCCTTGGCAGCTGCAAAATTGCCAGTTAAAACAAAAATCGTAGACCGCAAAGTAAACTAATTAACACAAGTGCAAAAGGTTAGAAAAGATGGCAGAAAAGAAAGTAAGTAAAACAACCGAAAAAGAAGCTTTGACACGTGAAGCACTGCAAAGCAAATTGGTTGATTTGAAAAAAGAACAAATGAATCAGCGCTTTCAACTGGCTGCGGGTCAATTACCAAAAACACATGTTTTGCGTAAAACTCGTCGTGAAATTGCACGTGTGAAAACAAAGTTGAATGCTGCAAAATAACTAAATCTTTGACTTTTGGTTTTTTTAGTGTAAAATCAGAGGTCGAAAAAACAACAAAGGACAAAAGTTATGCCAAAACGTATACTGCAAGGAATTGTAAAAAGTGCAGCAAATGACAAAACTGTCGTTGTAGAAGTTGAACGTCGTTTTCGTCATCCGTTGTATGGAAAATTCGTAAAGCAGAATAAAAAGTATAAGGCACACGATGAAAACAACGAATACAAGGTTGGTGAAATCGTTGCTATCGAAGAACATCGCCCAATATCCAAGACAAAAACTTGGGTTGTAAAGGGTCGTGTTGGGGTCAGCAAAGACACATCTGTTAATGTTGACTAATTAAACCGGTGGGTTTTTTGAGGTTTTGGATATATTTTCAAAACAGTCGAAACCCGATAACAAAGCAGTGGGGGATTGCCCCGCATGCAGGATTGAGGAAAAAAGTTATGATACAAAATGAAACAGTTATGACAGTTGCAGATAACTCTGGCGCACGCAAAGCAATGTGCATCAAAGTTTTGGGCGGTTCTCATCGTCGTTATGCAACAGTTGGCGACAAAATTGTGGTCGCTATTAAAGATGCTATCCCACGTGGTAAAGTTCAAAAGGGGACTGTTCAACGCGCTATTATCGTAAGAACAAAATTCCCTGTGAAACGTCCAGATGGTTCAATTATCCGCTTTGATGATAATGCAGTTGTTTTGATTAACAAAAACAATTTTGAACCAATTGGAACACGTATTTTTGGCCCAATCGCACGTGAAGTTCGTCGTAAATACGATGTTCAAAAAATTGTGTCTTTGGCACCAGAGGTAATATAATACTTTTGACAACAAAAAGGTGTAAAAATGAAAATTAAGAAAGGCGATGAAGTCGTAGTAATTTCTGGAAAATACAAAGGTGTCAAAGGTAAAGTATTACAGGCACGTCCAGAAGATTCCCGTGTTGTGGTTGAAGGTGTAAATCGTCACAAATTGCACATCAAACCAACACAAGAACAACCAGGTCACATTGTTGATCGCGAAGCACCAATCCATGTATCTAATGTCGCATTGATTGATCCAAAAACAAAGAAAGCGACACGTGTTGGATACAAAATGGAAGGTGATAAAAAAGTTCGCGTTTCAAAAAAATCTGGAACAAAAATTTAAACCAAATGATTCCGCTGTTACGGAATCGATAACGAAAAGGTAAAAAAATGCAAAGCAGATTGCGTGAAATTTATGAAAAAAATGTTGTTCCTGAATTAGTGAAAGAATTCGGATACAAAAATAAATTCGCGGTTCCAAAATTAACCAAAATCGTTTTGAATATGGGTGTTGGAGAAGCGGTTTCTGATAAAAAGAAGTTGGACAGTGCTGCGGCTGATTTGACAGCGATTGCGGCGCAGAAATCAATCATTACACATGCGAAAAAATCTATTGCGACATATCGTTTGCGCGAAGGTCAAGCAATTGGAACAAAAGTAACTTTGCGTGGTAAAAGAATGTATGATTTCTTGGACAAGTTAATCACAGTGGCTTTGCCACGTGTGAAAGATTTTCGCGGTCTTTCAAAATCTAAATTTGATGGTCGTGGAAATTATGCTTTTGGTATCAAAGAACATTTGATATTCCCAGAAATTTCTGTTGATAAAATTGATGCCATACGCGGTATGGATATCGTTATTGTGACAACAGCAAAAACAGATGATGAAGCCCGTGCGTTGCTGACTAAAATCGGCTTGCCATTGGTTTTGAAATAATAATAAGGAATTAAAGATGGCTAAATTAGCATTGATAAACAAACAAAAGAAACGTGAAAAATTGGTCGCGCAATATGCAAAAAAACGCGAAACAATCAAAGCGAAGATGTCCGTTAATGCAACACCAGAAGAACGTATGGATGCCATGAAAAAATTGGCTAAGTTGCCACGCAACGCAAATCCAACACGTTTGCATAACCGTTGTTCAATCACAGGTCGCGCACGCGGATATTCCCGTATGTTCGGTTTGTGCCGTCAACAGGTTCGCACGATGGCATCAGAAGGCAAATTACCAGGGGTTCGTAAATCTAGCTGGTAAAAAGTTAACAACTGCAAGCTGTGGACAATGCAGCCCAAGAGCAAGAGGAAACTCTCGCAAACCAAGGAGTAAAATATGTCATTATCACATCCAATCGGAGATATGATTACCCGCATTCGCAATGGTCAAAATGCTGGTAAAGAATTTGTCACCGTTCCAAACAGCAAATTGCGTATGGCAGTTTTGTCTGTATTAAAAGACGAAGGTTTTATTACTGATTTTCGTCAAGAAAAAATTGATGATAAACGCACCAATTTGGTTATCGAATTGAAATATGTTAACGGTAACGGTGCAATCCAAGAAATTAAAACTGTATCTAAACCTGGTCGTCGTGTGTATTCTGGCTGTGCCAAGATGCCACGCGTGTTGAATGGTTTAGGTATTGCGATTGTGTCTACACCAAATGGTGTTATGACCGATCACAAGGCGCGCTTGATGAATGTCGGCGGTGAAGTATTATGCAAAGTTATCTAATCAAAAGGAAATCGTTATGTCTCGTGCAGGAAAATATCCAGTAGAAATTAAAAATGGCGTATCGGTTGAAGTGACAGATAACGCTGTGATTGTAAAAGGTCCAAAGGGCGAATTGCATGTGTCTTTGGATACAAAAAATGCGCATTTGGTAGATGTCAAGGTCGAAGATGGTCATGTTGTTGTGACACCAAAAGATGCCGAAGATAAAACATCACGTGCTATGTGGGGAACAATGACCCGCAATATCAAAGCAGCGGTCAAAGGTGTATCTGAAGGTTTTTCAAAGGCTATGTATATGAAAGGTGTCGGTTATAAAGCATCTGTTAAAGGTAACATGTTCACATTGATTGTTGGTTTTTCTCATGATGTTAACATGGAAATTCCAGCAGGCTTGACAGTAACAATGGGTGAAACACCAACAGAATTTACAATTTCTGGTATTGATAAGAATTTGTTGGGACAATTTGCTGATAAAATTCATAAAATTCGCAAAGCAGACCCATATAAAGGTAAAGGTATCTTCTATAAAGACGAATATGTCCGTCGCAAAGAAGGTAAAAAGAAATAATAAATAATTCCCGCTGTTACGGGAAATGAAAAAAGGAAAAACAAAATGTTAAAACATTTATCTTCTGAAGAAAGACGTGCATTGGCAAATCGCGGTGCATTAAAAAGAAAAAATCCTGGCAAAATTCGTTTGTCGGTTTTCCGTTCTGCTCGTCATATTGAAATTCAGGCTATTGATGATGTCAAAGGTCACACATTGTGTGCTGCATCTTCAAAAGAAAAAGATTTCAAGGGCAAGGGCTGGAATATCGCTGGGGCAGAAATGGTTGGCAAAATGTTTGCAGAGCGTATGGCCAAGGCAGGTATCAAGGATAACTATTATTTCGATCGTGGTCGTTATTTGTATCATGGTCGTGTAAAGGCTTTGGGCGATTCTATGCGCGCAAACGGAATGAAAATTTAATATATGGAGCGTAAAATGGCACGTTTTGATGATAAAAAATTACAGTCAGATAATTTGGTAGATAAATTGGTTTCTATTAACCGCGTTTCTAAAACAGTGAAGGGCGGTCGCAATATGTCGTTTTCTGCTTTGGTGGTTGTTGGTGATAAATCTGGTATGGTTGGATTTGGCAAAGGTAAAGCCTTGGAAGTTCAAGCAGCAGTTCAAAAAGCAACCAAAGCAGCAAAAGCAAAAATGATTCGTGTTCCTTTGAAAGAAGGTCGCACATTGCACCACGACAGTGCTGCAAAATATGGTGCAAGCAAATTGGTTGTTCGCAGTGCTGTTCCAGGTACTGGAATCATTGCTGGTGGTGCTTTGCGTGCAGTGTTTGAATGTTTGGGGGTCCAAGATGTTGTTGTGAAATCCCAAGGTTCAAACAATCCAAACAATATGATTCGCGCTGCATTTTTGGCTTTTGAAAAAATGAATTCTCCGAAAACTGTGGCTGCACGTCGTGGCAAAACAGTTGCGGAAATCATTGCTGGCAGAGATGGTAAAAAATTAGAACCAGCAGAAGAAGCAAAATAATAAAATTAACCGAGTATATAATCTTGTATTATATGCGAAACAGACTATAATATAGTCATAGGAATAAGAGGAAAAAGAAATGAAATTAAATGCTTTGATGGATAATTTTGGTGCAAGAAAAGATGTAAAACGCGTTGGTCGTGGTATGGCATCTGGTTATGGTAAAACATCTGGTCGTGGAAACAAGGGACAAAAAGCCCGTTCTGGTTCACGCAAACAAGCAACTTTCCAGGGTGGACAAATGCCGATTTTGCGCCGTTTTCCAAAATTTGGTTTTAACAATCCTTTCCACAAAGAATATGCAACAATCAATTTAGGTGATATTGAAAAGTTTATCAAATCTGGTAAAATCGATGCGAAAAAAGAAATCAATATTGATACTTTGTTTGATGCAAAAATTATCAACCGTAAATTGGATGGTTTGAAAGTTTTGGGCAAGGGTGAAATCAAAACTGCTGTAACAATCGTTGCAACAAAATGGTCTAAATCAGCCGAAGCTGCAATTGTTAAGGCCGGTGGAAAAATCCAATCCAAATAATTCAATAAAAAGATATTCGCATGAATTTTTTGAAAAAACTTTTTGGCAACCCGACAGATTTACAAAAGCGCATCTTGTTTACACTTGGTGCGTTGATTGTGTATCGTATCGGTTCTTTTATTCCATTACCTGGTGTTAACGCAAGTGCTGTTTTGCATTTGTTTAATGGCGATAATGGTATGATGGGAATGTTCGATATGTTTTCGGGTGGATCGTTGTCCCGTATGTCGGTGTTGGCGTTGAATATTTTCCCATACATTTCTGCGTCTATCGTTATTCAATTATTGACAGCGACCAGCAAATCTTTGATGGATTTACGCAAAGAAGGCGAATCGGGTCGTATCAAAATCAACCAATATACACGTTATTTGGCGGTGTTGTTGGCGATTGTTCAAGGTTGGGCAATCGTGCGTAGTTTGGAATCTATGGCGCCGGTTAACGGTATTTCTGCGGTTGCGAATCCTGGCTTTTCGTTTGAATTATCTGCCATTGTTGCGCTGGTCGGCGGAACAGTGTTTGTTATGTGGTTGGCAGAACAAATTACTGCGCGTGGTATAGGGCAGGGTGCATCGCTTTTGATTTTTGCTGGTATTATTGCAGAAGTTCCGGGTGGAATCGCAAAACTGTTCTCTTTGGCGGGTGTCGGTCAAATGTCGCCTGCGATGATTGCGTTGGTTTTGGGATTTGTAATCGGTATTGTTGCATTGATTGCCTTTATGGAACAGGCCCAGCGTCGTATTCAAATACTTTATCCGCGTCAGGCTTTGGCGAACGGTGTTATGAACACAAATGTTTCTTATTTGCCGATTAAGGTTAATATGTCTGGGGTTATGGGACCTGTGTTTGCGGCATCTATTATGATGTTGCCTGCGTTTATCCAGCGATTCGTTCAAAGTGAAAATCTGGTTGTGCAACATATACTTGGGTTCTTTACATATGGAACATGGTCTTATATGGCATTGTACACAGTGTTAATTGCATTCTTTGCTTATTTCCAAACAGCAGTCGTTTTCAACAGCGAAGAAACGAGTACCAATCTGAAAAATATGGGTGGTTATATTCCGGGGGTTCGTCCTGGTGAACAGACCATGCATTATTTGGACGGTGTTGTGTCGCGCACAACTGCGATTGGTGTTGTGTACTTAATCGTTGTTTGCGTTTTGCCGATTATATTGAATACTCGTGGTGGTATGCCATTGATGATTGGCGGAACAAGTGTTTTAATCGTCGCTGGTGTGGTGTTGGATACAATGAATCAAATAAAATCTTATTTGGTTGAAAAACAATATACTGGTGTTGTGAATAAGATGGCAAAAAAAGGTCGTTTCCGCGGTTAAGCGCACGACAAAGAGATTTGATTTTTTTCAATGTTAAATAACTTTGAAAAGAATCGGAACGCATTCAAAAAACGTGTGGATTTTGGATGCAAGGTGGATCCCCCTTCGCCACGGCTTCGGGGGACAAATGGAAACTGATTCCCTTTTGGGGACAAGAAAAAGGAAAATAAAAGATGGCACGTATAGCAGGTGTTAACATCCCGTCTGAAAAACGCATTGAAATTGCTTTGCGTTATATTCATGGCATTGGGCCGGCTAAATCTGCACAGATTTGTTCTGCATTGAAATTGAAAGACGGTCTGCGCGCGAAAGATTTAACAGACGAAGATGTTATCAAAATTTCAAATTATATTGAACAAAACTTTAAAGTAGAAGGTGATGTTCGTCGCGAAGTTGCAATGAATATTAAACGTTTGCAAGATTTAAAGACATATCGCGGTGTTCGTCATCGTAACCGTTTACCAGTTCGTGGTCAACGTACACAAACAAACGCAAGAACTCGTAAGGGTAAACGCGTTGTTGTTGCTGGTTCTGCGACCAAGGGTAAATAATATTAATTGGGTAGAGATTAACACGATAGTTAATTGAAGACATCTAAAGGAAACACAAATGGCAGTAAATAAATCAAAAAAGAAAGTTGTAAAAAAAGTATCACATGGGATTGCTCATATTGTTGCAACTAATAATAATACACGTATAACAATCACAGACCAAAGCGGTGCAGTTTTGACATGGGCAACTGCGGGGGCTAATAATTTCAAGGGTGCAAAAAAATCAACACCATATGCGGCAACAGTTGTTGCAGATGCAGTCGGTAAGAAAGTTGCCGAAATGGGCATGCAAACAGTTGATGTTTTGATGCGCGGTATCGGTCAGGGTCGTGAATCTGCTGTTCGTGGTTTGGCAAATGCAGGATTGGTTGTTCAATCTATTACAGACACGACTCGTATTCCACACAACGGGTGCCGTCCAAAGAAAGTTCGTCGTGTGTAATAAACACATTTGCAAAGAAACAAAAGCACCGCAATTTTTATGCGGTGTTTTTTATTCCCCGCCCAGGACGGAAAATGTGTGTTGGTTGGGGTATCGCGATAATCAAAATTTTCCAAATTTTTGCTGTTGCGGAAAATTTTAAAAGTTGCTATTATATCCTTTGAATAAAGGAAGAGGGCAATTTGTCGCGCCATGGTGTTTAAAAATTTATTTTTATCAATTGTTACGACTTTTGCTGTATGTGTCGGGTATGCTTGTGCAGAAGTGCCACATTCGTGCGTAAGTTATCCTTGTGCCGCTGGTTTATATTGCAGTAATGATTCTTGTGTATCTTGTCATGTTGGACATTATTGCGTAAATAATAATGAATATGAATGTTCGGGAAATACCTATACAGCATTGGAAGGACAATCGTCATGTCAAACTTGCCCCAGTGATATGCCGTATGCAAATGAACAGCATATTTTCTGTACACCATGTAGTGGTGGTGCGTTTATTGTTGAAGGTGGGGTATGTGTTGCCTGTCCGTCTGGGCAATACGCAAATCCAGAACACACGCAATGTGTCACTTGTGATGATGGAACGGTTGTGGAAGGGGTTTGTCAGCCCAATCAACAAACAGAATGTGATCCCGGGGCATATCTGGTTAATGGTAATTGCGTGGAATGCAATGCCGGGTATTATTGCGTCGGTGGACAAACAGGTATGCAAATTTGTCCCAAGGGGTCTTTTTCCGCCGCAGCTCAATCGGAATGCGCAAAATGTCCAGATGGGTATACAACAGATTCTGATGGAACATCATATGTTGCTGCAACTGATTTATCAACAATATGCAAGGCTAAAAAGGCAAAATTGAAAATGGGAAATACAGAAAAATCTTTGCCAATTTGCCTTCGCGAAGGTCGCATAAACAGAAGTGTTGTTCGCGTTAAAAATAATTGACTTTTCCAAAATTTTGCTATAAAATCTGCGGGCGCGTGAAGAAAACTCACGCAATCTGGTGAAAATAATAAACTAAGCCCGATGGAGTATAAAATGATTGAAAAAAACTGGATGACTTTGATTAAACCAAAAAAATTGAATATCAAAGTCGATGAAAATAACCCAAATATTGCTACATTAATCGCTGAACCTTTGGAAAAAGGTTTCGGTTTAACACTTGGAACAGCTTTGCGTCGCGTGTTGTTGTCTTCTTTGCAAGGATGCGCACCAATCTATGTTAAAATTGATGGTGTTCAACATGAATTTAGCAGTTTGGCCGGTGTTCGCGAAGATGTAACAGATATCCTTTTGAATTTAAAAGGTGTTTATTTCAAAGCAGAAACCGAAGGTCAACACAAAGCAACGATTAAGGTCAAAGGTCCGGCGGTCGTGACTGCGGCGATGATTGAAACATCTAGTAATGTCGAAGTTATGAACAAAGACGCAGAAATTTGCACACTTGATAATGGTGCATCATTGGATATGGAAATTACATTGGCATCTGGTCGTGGTTATGTCCCTGCATCTGTTAATGCAACTGACTTGCCATTGGGAACAATCCCGGTTGATTCAATTTATTCCCCGATTTTAAATGTTGCGTCTAATGTTTCACAAACCCGTGTTGGGCAGAGCACAGATTATGACAAATTGGAATTAACTGTGAAAACAAATGGTTCTGTTACCCCAGAAGACGCAATCGCATTTGCTGCGCGTATTTTGACAGACCAATTAAATGTGTTCATCAATTTCGAAGATCCAACACAAGCAAATGCAATTACCGAAGAAGAAAAAGCAAAAGATGTTTTGCCTTTTGATGCGAAATTGTTAAAACATGTTGATGAATTGGAATTGTCTGTTCGTGCAACAAATTGCTTAAAGAACGATAAAATTAACTGGTTGGGCGAATTGGTTCAAAAAACAGAAAACGATATGTTGAAAACACCAAACTTTGGTCGCAAGTCATTGAACGAGATTAAGGCACAACTGGAAGCTATGGGATTATCACTCGGTATGGAAGTGCCAGGTTGGCCACCAGAAAATGTGGCTGAATTGGCAAAAAAATACGAAGACCCCTATAAATAAAATGATTTCTATGGGTGCTTGTTGTGTTTGTTGTTTTTCATGTAGCGTCTGTACACTACAAAACAACAAACACTTCCAATCACTCTCATATAAATCATTTTCTTGAAAGTTGTTGGAACACATTCTGACAATTTTCTTGCCCGCTGCTAAGGGTAAGAAGCAAGAAACATGAAAAAATCCACGATTCAGAAAGAAATTTTTGGTTGTGGTGTCTCGAAAAAAAATCCCCATATGGGGCAGAAAACAAAAGGAGTAATCAATGAGACATAAAGTAGCAGGTCGTACTTTCAATCGCGACACTAATGCACGCAAGGCCTTGTTTATTGGTTTGGCGAAAAACTTGATTGAAAAAGAACAAATTAAAACAACCCTTCCAAAGGCGAAAGATTTACGCGGTGTGGTCGAAAAATTGATTACCCGTGCAAAGGTTGACACAGTTGCAAATCGCCGTTTGACTGCTTCTGAATTGGGAAACAATTCCGAAAAGACAGTTAAAAAATTGTTCGCTGTGTTGGGACCAAGATATGCTAAACGTCCTGGCGGATACACACGCGTATTAAAAGCGGGCTTCCGTTATGGTGATGCTGCGCCAATGGCGATTATTGAATTGGTTGACAGGGATGAAAACGCGAAAAAAGTAGCGCCAAAAACTGTCGCTGCTGAAACAGCAGAACCAGTTGCAAAAGAAGAAAAAGCAACCAAAGCGCCAAAGGCAGAAAAAGCAACAAAAACAACGAAGGTTGCGGCTGAAAAGAAAGCGGCTGCACCAAAAGCAACAGGTGCAAAAAAAGCGGTCGCTGTTAAACGTCGTGCAACTGGAAAATAATTTTTCTGAATGTTTGCAAAAATTTAACCGTCCTTTGTGGGCGGTTTTTTTAAACGGTGGGGGAATTTTTTATTAATTATTTGCAAGGGGGGGCTTTTTATGATAAAATGTAATAAAAGATGAAGGGAGATTTTTATGCGAAAATGGATGTTTTTTGCGATTGTTTTGTCGTTGTGTGTGGCGGATTTTGGGGCTTTTGCTGCCACATCGCGAACCACTGCACAAAATACAGCTGCGGGTCGTGTCGTGACGCGAAGTGCGTCCGCAACAAATACAACCACCGCACCATCGGTGGTATCGCGTGCCGCCACGCAAAAGGCATTAAATACCGGGACCAAGGTTGCAGCTGCGACAACAAATACATCTGTTCCCCAGGAATGTCAAGATGCTTTCTATGGCTGTATGGATGCGTTTTGTATGTTGGATAATGCATCCGGTGGACGCTGTCAATGTAGCGACAGAATTACCGAATTAGACCAGGTTTTGGAAGACATTTTAAAACTGGACGATCAAACTTATTTAATGGCAACCGAAGGTGTTGAACGCATCCAGATGGGCGAAGCCGCAGACCAAGTTATTTCCCGTGCGAAAGCGGCGGGCGATAGTGTTGTTGTCAAAGATACTGCCGCTGCAACAAGAAAAACGCGCACACTGGATTTGTCTATGTGGAACAGCAATATATTTACTGTGGACGATGACAACATATTTGATGATGCAGATGGAACTGATCTGATCAGCACTTTTGCAGATAAAAAAGGCGACAGTTTATATACAGCCAGTGCGAAAATGTGTGCATCACAAATTACCGATTCTTGCAAAAGTTATAGTGCGATGTTGCAATTGGTTTACGCGCAAAAAATTAAATCTGATTGCACAGCATATGAAAATAGTTTGCGGGCGCAAAAAATTCAAAGCCAACAAAAGTTGTTAACTGCGGAAAAGGCATTGCGCGATGCTGCTTTGGAAGAATATCAAACGCAAAACAAATACGCGACATTGGGCGAATGCACAATTGCTTTCACAGAATGTATGCAAACAACCGCGGGTTGTAAAACTGATTATACGGGGTGTGTGACATTGGCGGCGCAAGAAAATGTAAGAAATAATACAGCAGGTTCAATCGCCAAACAAACAAAGATTAAGGGCGCTATTAAGGGGGCTGATATCTCGTTGGCTGCGTCCACAATGAATCAATTGTTGGATAAAAAAGTTATGTGCGAAAGCGTGACAAAACAATGTATCAATGCAAATAAAAATGATGCGGTCTGGAACGCGTTTTTGCGTAATGCTGCGCCTGCATTGAAAAGCGCGGAATTAATCGCAGAACAAAATTTGCGTTCTAGTTGTTTGCCAAACTTGGCAGAATGTTTCAAAAACGGATGCCGTGAAAGATTCAGCAGTGACGAAGGAAGTTATGATGCATGTTTATCAAATCCGGAAATTTATAAATCTTTGTGCAAAGTGCAACTGGAACCATGTTTAGAAGCAACTGGCGGGACATATGACAGACCAACCGATTCATCGCTTTGGAACAGTTTGATTGCTTTGTTAAAAGCAGTTCAGGTGGACGCATGTACAGCCGAAGTTAAATCTTGTATCACAGAACGTTGTGGTTCCGATTATTCAGAATGTATCGGTTTAAGTACGGAATCTGTTGGCAATCTTTGTCCAATTGATAAATTGACCGCTTGTGTGCAGAATGGAAATTATAGTGATGTAAATGAAATAAAAGATTATGTTGCCCAGGTTGCAATGGGTTTGGCACTTCAGGTTGATAATGCGTTGGCAACGGCATGTCAAAATGCGGCAAACGAAGCAATGATAAATGTATGCGGAGACACAGAATCTTGTGAATCTGCGGTGGTTGATTTGTCGTCTTTGACATCTGTAATAAGACCAAGGGCATGCACGATTGGCACCGATGGCGAGATAGATACATGCTATGCCAATGTGTCTGCGATTCCAGATACATCAGCGAACAATGGTTTAGTTGCAGCGCTGACAAACAGACCAGCAATATCTGCAATCACATATGATACAAACGGTAGTTTTTCTGTTGCGTCTGGATATACTTACTCAGAACCTGAATTCAGTCAGAGTAGTACAGATCGTGTCCGTAGCATTTTGAATGGTGCATTGAATCGTATAATGAATTCGATTAGATCTGATGCACGTGTTCAATATTGTTTAAACGGTCGGTCCAGTACTTTCAGTGGATTTAACGGGGTGTCGAACATAACAGATAGAAACTTTCCACATTTGACCGACAGCATACGTGCAACCGTGGCAGAATATCTGTTGTCTTCGTTGTATGAACAAAATGAAGAATTAGAAGACAGATTTACCGATAACCTTGATACAATAAACGAACAAATTGCCAATCGTTTCGGCGCAGATGCTGTCGCGGGTGGTGAGGGTACTGCTTCGACTGGTTCAAGTGAAACATCTGGCAATGTTTCAACAGCTGCGGCTTCGTTGTCTGCCAAAGAAATCGCACAAGATGAAAAAAATCTTGAACAATGTAAATGTAATAAGAACGATAAGAATAACGCAGAAAAAGGTTGTTATTCTTCAAAAGATAAAAATATTATGATGAAGGAGGATGGTGGCACAATGACATCAACAGGTCATATTGCAAAAGCATATATAAGAGAATATACCAATGATGAAGGTGTCTATAATAGCACAACAAATGTTTGTACAGTTACAAAAAGAAAATACACTTGTGAAAAGTATCGGACTCCATATTGTAGACAGTTTGATTCTGGAACACAAATTGGAACTCCACAAGATATCCAAATGCCTATATCTGGAGAATAAAACCAAACCCGCCAAATGGCGGGTTTTTAATTCAATTCATCTAAATCTTTGATAACTGTTATCCCTAATGATTCAAAGTTTTTGATAATACTATCGATGTCCATTATGTTTTGTGAATGCAGATAAAGCACAGGTGTTAATTCGTTCTGTTTTGCCAAGCCGATTAATTCATCAATTGGGGAATCTTTTTGTTTCCCAGTTGCAAACCATGTGTCGCCTTCCATTATCCAAAAATCTTCATCGTTATGTTCATAAATCACAAATTTTTCAGTCGCAACAAAATCATGATATGTTTCGTATTCTATATTTTTTTCTGTTAAATATTTTGTCGTGTTGTTTTCTAATTCTTGTTCTGTTGCAATCGGTGTATCAAAATCTATGTCTGTGAATGTCGGGACAGAATCATTCATTTCTTCGTTAATGCTGTCTGAAATATCAAAGTCCATTGGAATTGGTATTTCTGATTGAGTCGAATTTAATTCTGGTTGTGGCTCTGAATCTTTTTTTATGTTTGATTGATTATAAATAGATACGGCACCGGTTAATGGTAAATTATTTTTAGCACGCATAAATGGAATACGCAATTCTGGGGGCAGGTCAGATGGATATTCTGGTTGTGGTATTTCGTCTTGTTTTTGTTCTTCTGGTGCTGGTTCTGCTTCTGGTTGTGGTTCAACTGCTTTTGTCCCAAAAATTTTTGATAATATATTTGATATCGTTTTCGCAAACGGAACAGGAATTATAAATTCTTGTTTTCGCCAAGTGGCTATGGCTGTCGCGATATAAAGCGGAATTGCTGCATAAACCAAAAAGCCAAATACAAATCCACCAAAACCATGTAAAGTAGCATGAAAAAATTTCCACCAATAATGGGCAGAAAACATATCAAATCTGAATATGAATTTCAAAATTAACCAAATGATAAAAAAATACCATACCGTCCATTTGACAATAATTGTGTTGCTTTTCAAAAATTCCATAATCTTTTTCATATTGTTATTATAGACAATTGTAATAATTTGTCAATGTTTAATAAAGAACAAATATTTTATAATATTTTTTGTAAAAAAAACTTTTTTTAAGTGCTTTTGTATGATATAATATGTTCATAGGAATTTGGGAGAAATATTATGAAAAATATAAATTTATTTGGAAAAACTGTGGTTAGTATCGCTGTTTTGGCGGCTTTTGGTGTTGCAAATGCTGCGACAAATGGGCGCGCAAATGCGGTTGGCGGAACGAATGCTTCGCGTATGCCGGTGATGCCTACGGTAACTTTAAACACGATTGGAAATCCTGCGGTTCATACAATAAGTACACCTTCCGGGGTTTCAAGTGATGGCGTTGTTACACCGGTTAAACCAAACCCAAACCCGAATCCAAACCCAAACCCGAATCCAAATCCAAATCCGGACCCGAGTAATTGTCCAGATGGTGGTGTAGAAAATTCCACTTATACAGTTGCTATGTGTATGGATGATTTGTTGCAATGTGTTAATACTGGCGCGTTGCAGGGCGGAATCAATGATTTGTTTAATGCGGATGTTCGCAATTCTATTATGGGTGGTATGAGATTGTGTCAATCTGTGATTGATAAATGTATAAGCGAAGTTCGTGTGAATTGTCATAATATTTATGCTGCGACAACTGATGTTTGGCTTGATTTCAATTCGCGTGTTATTCAACCAGAATATTATAACTTTGTTTTGCGCAAAACTGGTTTGACACCGAACCAGGCAGAAAATACTTGTTTGTTATTGGACAGAAATACATATGGCGAATCGTTTGCGTCTGTGTCTGATGCAAATGTGGTTAATACAGAATATAATAACTATGTTGGCGCATACAACAGACAAATGAATAATACTTTGTCTAAAAATAATCCGCAGGGTGTTGAAATTAATACAACTGGATACGATGGAAATCGTGGACATTATGCACGTTGGGATGCGGCTAATGCTGAATGTTTAATTCGCGTTGCGGCTTATAACAAAGATAATTTGATTACAAACAAATGGTTGGGAATCGGTGATGATACCCCGGCAGAGGTTTGGCAAAAGGCAGGTTCAACATTTACTTGTAACAAGGACTTGTTTGACTTCTCGTTAATGAACCAGACAAAATCTGCTGCGTTGATTGGTGTCCCGGCTGGAACAGTTTTGGGAACTACAATTGGTGCTGCGGCTGGCGCTGGTGCGTATAATAAGAAAGCGGAAGCCAATGTGTGTGAAGATACAAAATTCCTTGATAAATTAAAGAATTATTTCAGATCACATCCAGATAGAGCATCTGGACTTGCAAATTATCTTGCATCGGGTGACTTTAACAATTTGTTAAATATTGATGAAGGAACATGTGAAAGTTTACTTAATTTGTGGCAGTTGATGAACCAGTATGACAATGCTGTAGCAATGTGTAAGTCAAGTGAATATGGTAAGTATTTTGAAAGTTTTAGCAGTTCAAATAGTTCGACCGGTAACACTATTTCTCGGTGCACTTTTAACAATGGTAGTGGTGAGGTAGAGATTAGTACGGGTTTAGACTGTGGCGATTTGAAAAAAGCGGAACAAGATAATTCAGCTGCTGTACAAAAATCGTTTGAAAAATGTTCTTTCCATAGTTTGGTTAAAATAGATCCGTCTATTTATTGTTCCGGTCACCCTGGTGATTGTGTAGATACAGTTGAGATAAATCGTCAATTGGCTCAATTAAGGGGTTATCTTGGTGGTGTCGAATCTTTGTTGAAAAGTGCAACACCAAAAGTGAACAAAGGTGCGGAAATCGGTAAAGGTGCGGCGATTGGTGCTGTGACTGGTGCTGGCGCTGGTGGGCTTGCTACTGCTATTACCGCGTTGGTCGAAAAGAACAATATTTCTTGCAAGGTCGGTGACGGTTTGAATACTGTGTCTTTGGGCAAATCACATACCATAGATTCTTTGAAAGATTTCTATGTGAAATGGAATTTAAGATTGCCTGATACCGTATCGCCAACATCTGTTGTTTCGGATGTTGCATCTTGGCAACAGGCATGCAGCCAATTCAACAGCCGCCTGATGGATTGCCCTTATGTTCAGGTTAATCTACAAACCCAGGGCAGTTCGGTCTATCAGTTGGTCCAGGGCGCGTGTGTTGTGTCGGGCAGTGTATGTATCCCGAATGCGTCTGTGATGAATTCTCACCTGCTGGTTCCGGTGATAAATTTGACACCTGTGGTGCATATTGTACAATAATTTAGGTTTGTAATGATAAAAAAGAACGCCGATATCGGCGTTCTTTTTTTATCAAAAAAACACCCTGTTTTTTACGCAGGGCGAAAGGAGGAAAAAAACTTTTGTATTTTTATTAAGCGGCTTTTTTCATGCCTGATTTAATATTGCGGATATATTTGCGTATTTCATCAATCGCGACCAATGAACCATCTTTCTTTTCCGCAGACCAATAATCCCAACCGTTAAAACTGACACTGTGTTGTATGCGTGCAGCCATTACGTGAATTGATGCTTTGCCATATAATGTGTGCATCAATTGACCGTCGTGCGTAATCATTACACGGTCGCCACGTGGTCCAACCAGTGTTTGTCCAACATAAAGCAACCCAGAATCTATTAATTCGTGGAAAGCAACTTTTATTGCATCGCGTTTTGGTTTTTCAACTTCGATATCTGACAAATCAATTGGGGTTATATTTTCAACGCGTTCGCGCGCCGCCATCACATAACTTTCTTCGCGGTCAATACCAATGAATTGTCGCCCAAGTTCCTTTGCAGTTGCGGCAGTTGTTCCAGAACCAACAAATGGGTCAAGAATAACATCGCCTGGTTTTGTTGAAGATAAAATCACACGACGCAATAAATCCATTGGCTTTTGCGTGTTGTGCAAACTTTTTCCATCTTTATCTTTGACGCGTTCTTCACCAAGGCAAATGTTTATATCCCAATCAGAACGCATTTGTTTTCCACCGTTTAACTTTTTCATCGTTTCGTAATTAAAAGTATACTTTCCGGTCTTGGTTGGTGTCGCCCAAATCAAAGTTTCGTGTGCGTTTGTAAAACGTGTTCCACGAAAGTTCGGCATCGGATTTGTTTTTACCCAAACAATATCGTTCAAAATCCAAAAACCCATATCTTGTAAAATAGAACCAACACGAAATATATTATGATAAGAACCAATAACCCACATTGCACCATCTGGTTTAAGTATGCGTTTACATTCACGCATCCAATTGCGTGTGAATTCATCGTATTCATCACTTGATTCAAAATAATCCCATGTATCACGAACAGCACGGGCAGCTGTTTGATCTTCGGGTCTGTATAATGTTTTTGCGCCCAGTTGCAAATTATAAGGGGAATCAGCAAAAATCGCATCAATCGATGCATCTGGGATATTGCGCATGATTTCAATACAATCACCGCACAAAATCTGGTTCAGATATTTTTGCATAAAAAGTTTCCTCTCTTCCATTTCGGCTTTGCGCCTGTCTTTGCTTGTATTTTATCACATTTTGAACCTTTAAAAAAGAAGCTCGCGAATCGGTTTGTTAAAAAAAACACTTGATTTTTTTGAAAAAGCATTTTTTTCAATATAAATTTGCTTTACTTGTGTATTTTTTTCTTTTACCATTCGTATGTTATGAGGTGTCCTTACTGTAATTCTACTGATAGTCGCGTGGCGGATTCCCGCCCAGATAGTGGCGATGCGGTTATTCGCCGTCGTCGCGTGTGTAATCAATGTGGGGCGAAGTTTACTACGGTTGAACGCATACAGATGCGTGATTTGATTGTTGTTAAAAATAGTGGAAAAACAGAACCTTTTGATAGGGAAAAATTATTTCGTTCTATTAAATTAGCATGCCGTAACCGTGATGTTCGGGATGAACAAATTGATAAATTGGTTGCTTCTATTCAACGCAGATTGGAAACAGAAAGTGCTGATGATACAGTAACTAGTGCCCAAGTTGGACAAATGGTTTCTGATTCTTTGCTGAATCTGGACCCGATTGCGTTCATAAGATTTGTTTCTGTTTACAGAAAATTTTCACGTGTCGCGGACTTTAAAAAAATTATCAGTCAAATTCCAGAAGCAGATGATGATGCAATCGTATGCAAATTACCAAAGACATCGTTGTTTTGAAAATGATAAAAAAAATAGTTTTATTTTTAATGGTGATTTTTTGCCCAGTTTTGTCTGGGGCGATTGAATCTGTTGATATTTTGTCAGATGAAGATGCGGCAACTTATGCACAAATATTTATGTTGCAGGATAAAGAAAAAATTGATGCTGCTAAAAAATTAGAATCCAAATTAACAGATAAATATTTGATGAACGAAGTTTTGTATCAAAGATATATTTCAAAAACTTATCATACGCGTGGAAACGAATTACAAAGTTGGATGAATAAATATTATGATATGCCTGGTTCTGAAAGGTTGGCAAAAATTGCAAAACTTAAAAAGGCATCCACGCGTAAACCAGACATGCCACAAATTGTGACGGGTAAAGAATATATTGAATCTGCACAATCTGAAACATGGACTGAAAAAACTTACAAGGAAAAAGTAACAAAAAATATAAACAAATTTAAAAAGGCGATACGGTCTGGCTCTTCAAGAACAGCACGCAAAATATTGGAAGATAAATCATTTAAATCAAAAATATCCGAAGCAGATTATGGTCGCTTGGCGGGTCGTTTATCTTTTCTTTATTATACAAATGGTGAATATGAATTGGCAAAAAAATGGGGCTTTGTTGCGGCAGATGCAAAATCTGAATACGGATTGTGGTCTATGGGA
Organism: Candidatus Enterousia sp.; assembly: GCA_045648925.1. Classification (GTDB taxonomy): domain Bacteria; phylum Pseudomonadota; class Alphaproteobacteria; order Rs-D84; family Rs-D84; genus Enterousia. The sequence continues at coordinate 15,684 of JAZROY010000002.1, read as the reverse complement.
TTGCTTTATTTCAAAGAACAAAAATATATCGAGGCACAAAAATATTTCGGTAAAATTCTTGATTTAACACAAATAAATAATGCCCGCAAGACAGAGGCTGCATTTTGGGCGGGACGCAGTGCCGAAATAAATGGTAATATGGACGAAGCAGAAAAATATTGGAAAGTTGCAGCAACACATCCGATGTCTTTTTATGGTGCGCTGGCTTCAACTATGTTGGGAAATGCGCCGGAATACGAATTTTTTGACCAAGAATGTTCTGATGAAGATATTGTGACTTTGCGTGAAAATAAATATGGTAAAAAGGCATTGGCGTTAATTCAGGTCGGTCGCAAAGACAGGGCAGAACAATATTTGAAATATTTGGTGACTGCAAAATCATCGGATAAAATGTTGCATGCTGTTAATGCTGTGTCGTCAATGTATGGTTTGCCAAGTGTTTCAATCTTGGTTTCTGGGGTGATGCGCGACAGGGGGATTTTGGAAATCAATGATGATATTATTTATTCTGCGCAATATCCGTTACCAAATTGGGAACCAATGGGTGGTTGGTCAATCGATAGGGCTCTACTTTTAGCCATCACAAAACAAGAAAGTGGTTTTAAACCGACTGCTAAATCAACGGTCGGGGCAAATGGTGTTATGCAGTTGATGCCAAAGACCGCAAAATTGGTGGCGCGCAAAAATTCTGTAAAAATGTCTGAAATAGATATGTCCAATCCAGAACATAATATGTTTTTGGGTCAGCAATTTATTGTCGATTTATTACAGCAACCATTGGTTGATAATAATATTATAAAAATGTTAATTGCTTATAATGCTGGTATCGGGAATCTGGCAAAATTTGAAAAAAGTTTCGCAACAAAAGACCCATTGTTATACATAGAAAGTTTTCCTGCATACGAAACAAGATATTATATCAAACGCGTTATGTCTAATTTGTGGTTGTATCGTGCGCGTCTTAATCAGCCGTTGACTGCGTTGCAAGAACTGGCAGATGGTAAATGGCCGTATTACAACAGCGAAGATGAATATGTTTTCAATAATACTTTGAATAAACCGTCGTTATAAAGTTCATGCGAAGTGTTCCTGATTTTTCAATCGAAAAAAGTTGCAGTAAAAAGATAATTGCTGGTGTTGATGAAGCAGGGCGGGGACCATTATGCGGACCTGTGGTTGCGGGCGCTGTTGTTTTTTTGAAATATGATTTTGATGATATGCCTATAATTACTGATTCAAAACAAATGAGTGAAAAACAGCGCGATATCGCATTTGATTGGATAACGAATAATAAAGATATTGTTTGGGCAACTGGTTCATGTTCGCCAGCGGAAATTGATGAATTAAATATTTTGTGGGCATCAATGACTGCGATGGAAAGGGCGGTTGGTGCGTTGAAAATACAGCCGGAACATTGTTTGATTGATGGAAATCGTGTCCCAAAAAATTTAATTGGAACTGCGGTGGTAAAGGGTGACGCGAAATCTTTGTCTGTTGCAGCGGCATCAATTTTGGCAAAAGTGACGCGGGACAGATTGATACACGAATTATCAAAACAATTTCCGCAGTATGGATGGGAAAAGAATGCTGGTTATCCAACACCGGAACACTTGCGCGCAATCGAAAAATATGGTATAAATGAACATTATAGAAAGACCTTTGGTCCGGTGAAAAAGGTGATAGAAAATGTTATTGCGAAAAATTGATTATAATTCTGTGCGTGGCAAGTATGTTTTGTTGCGTGATGATTTTAATGTCCAAATTGAAAATGGAAAAATAGTCGATTCTTTCCGTATTGATGCATCAATGCCGACCATTAAACATTTAATTTCAAATGGTGCGCGTGTTGTAATTTGTGCCCACCTTGGACGCCCAAAGGGCAAACGTGATGAAACATTATCGCTTCGACCAATTGCTGAATATATGAATATTCCGTTTATTGATGATTGTTTGAAAAAAGATTTTTTATCGGATATGAAAAATGGCGATGTGGTGTTAATGGAAAATTTGCGCTTTTACGCGGGTGAAGAAGAAAATGATGATGATTTCGCAAAAAAACTGGCGGACGGTTTTGATATTTATATTAATGATGCGTTTGCAGTATCTCATCGCGCCGCGGCAAGTACTGTAGGTGTGACGAATTATCTGCCGTCTTTTGCTGGCGATTTATTATCAAAGGAAATTGAAAATATTACGCAGGTATTAAAAAAGCCAGAGCATCCATTTATTGCTTTTGTTGGTGGTGCAAAAGTATCTACAAAAATTGGTGTGTTAAAAAAATTGGTAACTATCGCGGACAAGGTGGTTGTTGGCGGGGCGCTTGGAACTACATTTAATTTCGCACTTGGGATGCCAGTGGGAAATTCTTTGTATGAACCGACAATGGCGGATGTTGCGCTGGATATAATAAAAATTGCAACAGAAAATAATTGTGATGTTTTGGTGCCGTTGGATAAAGGTGTTGGCAAAGTTTTTGATAAAAACGCAAAACGCGAAAATCGTGATGTTGAAAAAATCAAAGATGACGATGTGATTATTGATGACGGGGATAAAACAATTGCGCGTAATCACGAAATATTAGAAAACGCGAAAACAGTTGTTTGGAACGGAACTTTTGGCATGGCAGAGTGGGGCAAGGTTTGGGGAAAATCTTCATTTGCGTTGGCACAAGATTTGGCGCATTTAACAAAAATGGGAAAAATAAAAAGTATTATTGGTGGTGGCGAAACAGTGGCTGCGCTGGATGCGATAGATGTGCATAAAGACATGACCTATGTTTCAACTGGTGGTGGCGCATTCCTTGAATTTATCGAAGGCAAAGAATTACCAGGGATAAAAGCACTTGAAAAATAAAAAATCCTTTAATTTTATACTAAAATTGGCGAATCGGGTAAATCCATGTTATAATTACCCTGTGTTTTAGAATAACCAAGAGGATTTGTATTATGTCATTGGTACCTATTGTTATTGAAGAATCTCCAAAAGGTGAACGTTCTTTTGATATTTATTCGCGCCTTTTGCGGGACAGAATTGTTATGGTTTCGGGGCCGATTGAAACCAATATGGCGAACACTATTGTGGCACAACTATTGTTTTTGGAATCTGAAAATCCAAATGCTGATATTTCTTTGTATATCAATTCACCTGGGGGTGAAGTGTATGCTGGACTGGCAATTATGAATACCATGCAATATATTAAACCAAATGTGACAACCATCGGTATGGGGGTCGTTGCGTCTATGGCTTCTGTATTGTTGGCGGCGGGCGAAAAGGGTAAAAGGTTCTTGTTGCCAGATGCGACAGTTATGGTTCATCAGCCATCATCTGGAACCCAGGGTATGATTACCGATATGGAAATTTCTGTACGCGAAGGGCAAAGATTAAAAAAACTTATTACACAAAAGATGGCTGAATTTACTGGGCGCAAAGAAAAAGAAGTTTTTGATGCGATGGAACGCGATAACTGGATGGATGCAGAAGCCGCCAAAAAATTCGGTTTGATTGATGGAATTTTAACACGCAAATAATTTTGTATAAGGGTTTATAAAATGAGTGACGATAAAACACAAAATACAACACCAGAAAACGCACAACAGTTTTGCAGTTTTTGTGGCAAGTCCGTTTACGAAGTAAAAAAGTTGGTCAGTGGTCGTGGTGTTTGTATTTGTGATGAATGTATAAATTTGTGTAATGATATTATGGCTGATGACAAGCAAATGCAGATGACAAAAGAATCTGCGGCTTTGCCAACTCCGTCTCAGATTTATAAATTTTTAAATGACTATGTTATAGGGCAAGACAGCGCAAAAAGAACTTTGGCTGTGGCGGTTTATAATCATTATAAAAGAAACAGTGCCGCGGTTGCATCAAATGTAGAAATTCAAAAGTCAAACATTTTAATGATTGGTTCAACTGGAACTGGTAAAACTTTGTTTGCGCAAACTTTGGCGCGCGTGTTGGATGTGCCTTTTGCGATTGCCGATGCAACTACTTTGACCGAAGCGGGCTATGTCGGTGACGATGTGGAATCTGTATTAACGCGTTTATTGCAAAATGCAAATTTTGATGTAGAACGCGCACAACGCGGAATAATTTACATTGATGAAATTGATAAGATTTCACGCAAATCCGAAAATCCATCATTGACTCGCGATGTGTCTGGCGAAGGTGTTCAACAGGCATTGTTAAAGTTAATCGAAGGAACAATCGCGAATGTTCCGGCGGGTGGTGGCGGACGCAAGCACCCGGGTGAAACAACTGTGCAACTGGATACAAGCAAGATTTTGTTTATCTGTGGTGGCGCGTTTGATGGGTTGAACAAGATTATCGCTTCACGCACTTCTGCGCGCGCTGGTATTGGTTTCGGTGCAGAAGTGTCTGATAAAGAAACACGCGAAGATAAAGACAGATTAAGTGACGTTCAATCAAGCGATTTGGTTAAATTTGGAATTATTCCAGAATTGATTGGTCGTTTGCCAATAGTTACAACTTTGCAACCTTTGGACGAAGATGCGTTGGTAAAGATTTTAACCGAACCCAAAAATGCAATTGTAAAACAATATGCGGCTATGTTGGAAATGGACGGAATAAAATTGAATATTACCAAAGATGGTTTGCAAGCTATTGCGAAACTTGCCGTAGAAAGGAAGACTGGTGCGCGCGGATTACGTTCAATTTTGGAAAATATTTTATTGCAACCTATGTTTGATGCACCTGATAAAAAAGATTTACAAGAAATCGTTGTTGATGCAGATGTTGTAAATGGTAAAAAAGCACCAATGGAAATATATGCAGAAACAAAAAAAGCGGCATAAAATGAAATCATAAAAAATAAAAAACCGATTTTAATATCGGTTTTTTTATTGTGATGTATCTTTGCAATATCCCCATAATTTATTTGCGCCGGTTGCAACATAAAAATCTTTAAGCAACACATCACCCGAAACATCATGATATCCATTATTGTTTTCGTCTTGCCATATTGAATCGACCCATATACCGTTCATATCATTACAATCTTTTGCCAACATCGGTATCAAAGAATAACGAATTGATTGTGCAACTTGGTCTACCTGGGCCAACAAAGTTTTAGACAAAACATTTGATTTATCTGATGTTCGTGTGCAATTTTGCAGGGCATATATAACAAGTTGTTGATATAAACTGCCCACATAATATTGACCGCATGCATCGTATAAGTCACTGTTTATATTAACAGGTGCTTTTATTCCACCAGAACAAATGCAATAATCGGGGCAAGGTCTGCATTCTGTGGCAGAATTTAAACAAAAATTTGTGTCGACGTCAAAAGTGTCGCACGATGCTGATGTGGCATTTTCGTTAAACAAATAATATCCGACTTTGCAACTGGTGTATTTTTTCCGCAGGTCTTTACACATACCAATATAGTCCAAATAAGTTTGTGGTATTGTTTGTGTCGTTATGATATCAGACCGCGAAAAAGGATTTACCAAAGTTTCATTACATAACGCAGTGCTGGCATAGTAAGATTCGCCCGGTGCGTATTTTCGACATCCATATGGATACGAATGTAACGAATCGCTGTTTGGAACAGCGCATATAGATTTGGCGAACATTGCCAATAAATCTGGGCAAGATTGTTCAATTGTCAAATCTGTGATTCCAGTCATGGTCGCAATCAATGTATTTAAACCTTCGGGGCCACCACCATATAAATTGCTGCAAGTGTTTAATTTATCTGCGCACATTTCTTCGGATAATTCCAGCGCTTTGACGAAAATCATTTGTGAAGAATCGTCGGAAAAATTCGTTAAAGAATTTGACTGTTTTAAATAGCATTGATTTACAACCTGTAAACATTCATTTTTTACAATTGCCACGCGTTTTTGTTGGCCCTGATAAATTTCGACAATTGCTTGACGGACAAATTCGTTCCAGACATAATCGGCGTCATCACGACATAAATCTAAATCTTTTTCTGCAAAAGTTCGTTTGTTATTTAACATATTTACAAATGATGCATTTTTGCTGTTTTTCAAAATATCGCCAGACAAAGAAATCTGATTTTCAATTTGATAAAAATCTGGGGAATAAATTGCTTCGCCTGTGGTGTTGTTCAAATATTTCCCAGAAAAATCCAAACAGTGGACATAATCATCACCGCATACAGCATCATTTGTTATGCTTTTGCGAACATTGGCAATACAATCATTAACATCCAAAGAATTGTGTGCATCATAATTTTCAAGACGCGCATCTTGCATTTTATGTCTTGTTGAACGTATAGAAGCATTTGCCGCCACAAACTGTTTATCAAGATTGCTTTGCAATATTGCACAATCGTTTTCAATATACATACCATATGCAGTTGCCACCATTCGCAAATCTGATGATGTGCAATATTCAATTGCCAAATCGTTACATTGAGTGTGCACAGCATTAAACAAAGATTCGCCAGTAAGATTTGCGATATTTGTTCCGCCAATTAAATCTGTGGTATTCCAAATTTGTCGAATATCGCCAGCAATATCCAATGTCCCAGCAGTTGATAAAGATTGCTGTTTTGTGTTTTTTAATACAGTGCTGATATTTCTTAGTGTAATTGCGCTGGTTGATTTGTCTTTTTTTATCGAAGATTCACCAGATGAAGCCGTTCCCATTGCTTTAACTTCTGCAGCGGTTTTTGAAATAGCATCTATGTTTATTGCTTCGAAATCGTTTAAACTGTCTGCGGTTTGAGATAACTTTTTTTCTTGGGTTTGGATGTTGCCCAGTTTAGAAGAACAAATACATCTGCGATATTTTTCGTTCAATGTTGCACAGAATTGATCCATGCATGTAAAGTAAGTATCACGACACAAATTGTAATTTGTTCCAAAAGTTTTTGTCGCAACAGTTGTCGCCGCACGTGATGTTCGTGTTGGTTTCGTAGAATGTGTGGTATTTGTCCGCTGAGTTGCGGCCCGATTAACCACGGTTTTATTTGTTGCGCGTCGCGCGGTTGTTTGTTGATTTGATGTGTTGCGCGCAGAAACTGTTCGATTTTGCGTGGAACGGGAAACAGTTTCGTTTCTGGATGATTGGCGCGATACAGTGTTTTGTCCACGTTCAGCAGCATCGGCATTGCCGATGCACAAAAACAGTGCGGTTAAAATAAATAAAACCTTTCTCATCCTATACTTTTTAATAATAATAACAAAAATAGAGTATTTTAAGCAAGGGATTTTATAAACAAAAAACACTTTTTTTAAATCGCGAAATGCGATGGAAGTATTTGTATAAATCTTATTCCCGCAAAACGCAATTCTGATAATGTGCTTGGTATGTGGGATACGGTCAGTAAAACATTCTTTACTAATGCCGGAACGGGAACATTTACCGCAGGACCAGCATTGCAATAAAATATTCTTTTTTAAAAAAAATCGTGTTGCAGAAAATTTCTTTTTTTATTATGCTGAAATCTGATATGAAAGGAAAAAGGTTTCAGCCATGTTTAGAAATTTATTTTTAATTCTTGTTTTATTGTTCCCAATCGTTGCGAATGCCGCAGAAAAAAGTAAAAAAGAAGAACCTGTGGTTCATTTGACCGATGAACAAATCTATGAAGAATTGAAAAAGTTGGCTCTTGTTTTCGAAACTGCACGTGATAAATTTGTCGAAGAAGCCGATGAACGCAAAATGCTAGAAGGGGCGATGAATGGTATGTTGGCTGCGCTGGACCCGCATTCTTCGTATTTGTCGGCGGATGATTTCAAAGAATTTAATGATAAATCCCAGGGCGAATTTGGTGGTCTGGGTATCCAAATCACCAGTGATAAAGGTGCAATTCGTGTTATATCGCCAATTGATGATACACCTGCGGCCAAGGCAGGAATTGAAGCGGGCGATTATATCACACACATTGATGGTGAACAGGTGTTTGATATGAACCTGAATCAGGCGGTTAAAAAGATGAAGGGTAAACCTGGGACCAAGGTTAAATTAACAATCGTTCATGACAGGGGTGAACCCAAAGAAATCACATTAAAACGCGCGATTATCAAGGTTAAATCTGTGAAGTTTAGCGAAAAATCAGATGCCGCGGCGATGGATGATGAAAAATTGCCAAAAATTGGGTATTTGCGTATTTCTGATTTTGGTGCCACAACAACCAAGGAATTAAAAGATGCAATCAAAGATTTGGAAAAGAAAAATGTTGCGGGATATGTTTTGGACTTGCGCAATAATCCAGGCGGGTATTTGGTCGCTGCCGTGGATATGGCAGATGCTTTTCTTGACGGTGGTGAAATCGTATCTACGCGCGGTAAAGAAAAGTCAGATATTGAACGTATGTTCGCAAAGTCCGGTGACATGGTGAACGGTAAACCTGTGGTTGTTTTAATCAATCATGGTTCTGCATCTGCATCTGAAATCGTTGCGGGCGCGTTGCAAGATAATGGTCGCGCGATTGTTATGGGTTCACAAAGTTTTGGTAAGGGTTCTGTGCAACAACAAAAGCCACTGGGTGATGGTTCTGCAATTCATATTACTATTGCGCGTTATTACACGCCAAGTGGCCGTTCAATTCAAAACGAAGGTATTACACCTGATATAGAAGTTTTGCAAAGTAAAATTGAAACAATTGAAAAGAAAGAAGCATTGTTTACAGAGGCTACTTTTAATAATTCATTAAAGAACGATGCATCAAAGAAAAAAGATAATGCAAAGAAAAAGGACTCAAAAAAGGAAAGCAAAAATGATGACGATGAAGAAGAAGATTATCTGTCGCTAACTGATGAAGAAAAAGACGCACGTGATTATCAATTGCAACGCGCGTTGGATATGGTGCGCGCATTGTCAAAAGTTGGAAAAAAGAACCTTGAAAAAGTCGAAGAAGCGCCAAAAGACGAATCAAAAGTTGAAACAAAAGAAAATAAAAAATAAAAAAGAACAGGGCAAAGGCCCTGATTCTTTTTATCTTTGATTTTGTTTTAATTCATTAACATTGTTCACAAATCTGCCGTCGTTTGTAATAACCCAATCACAAAGACCTTTTTCAAGGCATTGTCTAGAACTTAATGTGCCAGAACCTTCAATGTTATAGTATTTATTAAGTTCTTTTTTAGTTAATTTCGTTTTTTCAAGATATAAATATTTTGCTTCGTTAACAAAGTGTCTTAAATCTGCTATTGCGAATCCCAATTCGTTTTCGTGTGAAATTTGTCTGTTTTTGTTCCCAAAATGGATATAGTTAAATGCGCGTTCCGCCATATATCTGTATCCTGGGGTGCCTGATACTGCGATTATGCTGGCATTGCTGCATGCTTGACGTAAGTTATATGTTTTAATAATAGCGCCCTTGGCAGAAGCGATATCAAACATAGATAAAACAGATTGTGTAATATTATCTTTGCCGCCACCAGAATTAATCCAAACATTTAATACACGGATGTTTTCTGGAACAGCTTCATATGGTGTATATGTTTTGTATGATTTATTGCTACCAATAATGTAACAAGTGTCGTCTGTTATATCTTTGGGGTCTGGTTTTTGCGGTAAAATTAAATTGTTTTTTAACGGTATTTTATCCACCCATTGGGTCAATTGTATAAGCAAACCGTTGGTCGTTTCGTTATTTAGTTCTGTTAGAATGTAAATGTTATTGCCAACCATTGTGTTTTCTAAATCTTTTGCCATTATTTTATTCCTTTGTTTGTTTGATAGTGCAAATATAATACTAAATATTTGTTTTGTCAATATATTTTTGAAAATAAAAACATTTTTTTGGGTTGCCTTAAACATATAAAAGATGTAATATTTTCGCAGGGTTTTATAAAGTTAGGAAGAATAGAAATGTCAAAGTTGATTGTTGATGGAAATTGGGCGGCGGCTGATGTTGCTTATCGTTGTGTTGATTGTGCGGCGATTTATCCAATTACGCCAAGTAGCACTATGGGTGAATTGGCGGACGAATGGGCTTTTCAGCATAAAAAAAATATTTGGGGTGTTGTGCCAGAAATAATTGAGATGCAATCAGAAGCGGGTGCTGCGGGTGCGTTGCATGGTGCGTTACAAATGGGGGCGAATGCTACGACTTTTACCGCATCCCAGGGCTTGCTTTTGATGATTCCGAATATGTATAAAATTGCGGGCGAACAGACACCATTTGTTATGCATGTTGCGGCGCGTGCATTGGCTACACATGCATTGTCTATATTTGGAGACCACAGTGATGTGATGGCTGTGCGTAATACTGGGTTTGCGTTATTGTCTTCGCATAATGTTCAGGCGGCGCATGATATGGCGGCGATTGCGCATGCTGCGACATTACGGGCACGTGTCCCATTTTTACATTTCTTTGATGGTTTTCGGACAAGCCATGAAGAATCTGCGTTGGTGCGAATTGATGATGATGTGTTGCGTGAAATGTTGCCAGATGATTTGGTGGCGCAAAATCGTGCGCGCGGATTGAATCCTGATAAGCCAAAGATTCGTGGAACTGCGCAGAACCCAGATGTTTATTTCCAGGGACGCGAAGCGTCAAATTTACTTTATGATGCGGTGCCAGAAATTGTGCAAGAAACAATGGATAGGTTCGCTAAACTGACCGGGCGCAGATACAATATTGTTGATTATATCGGTGATAAAAAAGCGAAATATGTAATTGTATCGATGGGGTCAAGTTGCGAGACTATTGAAGAAACTTTGGCATTTTTGCCAAAAGGTGTTGGGCTTATTCGTGTGCATTTATTTAACCCGTTCCCAGTTGATGCATTTTTGGATGCTTTGCCAAAATCTGTTGAACAAATTGCTGTTCTGGACAGGACGAAAGAGCCCGGCAGTATTGGGGAACCACTTTATCAAAATGTTCGCAGTATTGTTGATTCGCGGATTGCTGTGTTTGGTGGTCGTTATGGTTTGGGCTCAAAAGAATTTAAGCCGCGCGATGTCAAGGCGATTGTTGAATATATGATGCAGAATAAATTACATCATAATTTTACTGTTGGAATTGATGATGATTTGTCGAATTTATCTTTGGATACAGATAAAAGTTTTACGATTGAAAACCCTGATGTTAAAACGGCAATTTTATATGGTATCGGCAGTGACGGCACCGTTGGTGCAGTTAAAAACATAGTAAAAATTGTTGGGGAAAATTCCGAACTTTATCCACAATCTTATGCGGTTTACGATTCGAAAAAATCTGGTGGTGTGACTCAATCGCATATTAGGTTTTCCAAAACACCAATCAAAAGTGAATATTTAGTAGAAAGTGCAGATTTTATTTGTGTTTCTAATTTTATGATTGCGCAAAGATTTGATGTATTTGCAAATCTGCGCGCTGGTGGAACGGTCATGATAAATACTTCGTTAACACCGGATGAAGCTTTTGCCGCTTTGCCAAAAGATGCCCAAGAACATTTAATTCGTCTTCGTGCGAATTTGTATTTCTTGGATGCAAATGCGGCGGCAAATGAATTGGGATTGGGAAACAGAATCAATACTTTTATAATGTTGAACTTCTTTAATTTAACAAAGGTTATAAATCCAGAAGTTGCAAAAGATGCGGCGAAGGTTGCAATTGAAAAAACTTATAAGAAAAAAGGTATGGATGTTGTTCGGGCAAATTGGGCGGCTGTTGACAAGGCGGAAAGTTATTTGAAAAAATGTGTTTTCCCGTCAAGTATTTCAAAAGATGCGCCCGATTTTATACCAGCGATGACGACAGACACACCTGCGGAAATTGCGGGGACACTTGGTGAAATGGCGGCGGGTCGTGGTGATGATATCCCTGTGTCGTGTTTTAAAATTGATGGTAATTTTGGGGCGGGACAATATCCTGTTGGCACTTCGAAATATGAAAAGCGTGCAATCGCAAATCGTGTCGCACAATGCGATTTAAGCAAATGTATTCAATGTGGAAAATGTTCGATGCTTTGTCCACATGGCGCAATCCGTATCAAGGTTATGAATTCAACAGAAATGGAAAAGGCGCGTGCAAATGGTGTGACTGTTGTTCCGATGAAAACACCTGAATTAGGCACGGATTTGTTTTATACATTAAATATATCGCCCGCAGATTGTACAGGGTGTGGGTTGTGTATGAAAAATTGTCCAGTCGGTGCGTTGTCTATGGTGCCGATGGGCGAGGGAATAAAAAATCAATCTGCTTTTGATTCCGCATTAAAAATACCAGATTTTGATAAAACAAAATTAAATCTGAATATTCCAAAGCATGTTGAATTATTGCCACATTACTTTGAATTTCCAGGGGCCTGCGCTGGCTGTGGTGAAACACCGTATATTCGTTTAATGGCACAACTGTTCGGTGATAAAATGATAGTTGCAAATGCAACCGGATGTTCTTCGATTTATGGTGGAAATTTGCCGACAACACCTTGGTGCGCGGATTCAAATGGTCGCGGGCCAGCGTGGTCAAATTCTTTGTTCGAAGATAATGCAGAATATGGTTTGGGTATGCGGGTTGCGTTGAATCAACGTAAAAATGCTCTGCGTTCTGTGCTTTTTGAGCTGGGGTTTGAAAATACAGACGAATTGATGTCTGAAAAAGATACCGATAAACAGCGCGAAATTGAAAAAGATTTGCGCGCCGCGTTATCAAAGATGAAAAATCCGCGTGCCGCGTATGCTGCTGATTTGTTGGATGCGATTGTTGATAAATCTTTATGGATAGTTGGTGGCGATGGTTGGGCTTATGACATCGGATATGGTGGTGTCGACCATATTTTACACAGTGGTGAAAATGTAAATATACTTGTGCTTGATACCGAAGGGTATTCGAATACAGGTGGTCAACAATCAAAATCTACACCGTTTGGTGCATCTATGAAATTTGCCATCGGTGGTAAAGAACATGCAAAGAAAGATTTGGGTTTAATCGCGATGATGTCTGGTGCTTATGTCGCGCAAATCGCACTTGGTGCGAATCAAGCCCAGGCAATTCGTGCATTTCGTGAAGCGGCGGCATTTAATGGTCCATCGATTATATTGGCGTATGCACCATGTATTGCGCATGGATTTGCATTGCAAAATGGGGTGGAACATCAAACCAATTTGGTAAATACTGGGGCATGGCCGCTTTATCGGTTTAATCCTGCAAATATAGAAAATGGGCAAAATCCATTGACGATGGATTCGAAAGTGGCGACACCTTTCCCATTGGAAGAATTTATGAAAAGCGAAACTCGATTTGCGGCGGCGCGTTCTGTTAATCCAAACTTTGACAAGTTGGTTGAAGAAGCCAAGGCAAATAATTTATATAAAAATGAATTGAAACAGCATATTGCTAATTTCACAGTAAAAAAGAACAAAGATAATGGCGAGGGGTGATAAGATGAAAAAATTATTTATTATATTTGCTTTAATATTAACGGCGTGTGCTTTGCAGACAAAACATCGTGGTTATGTTTTTCCTGATGATTTGGAAAGCAGAGTCGCGACAATAAAAACAACGGCACAATTACAAGAAGAACTGGGGGACCCACAAACTAAGACAATTTATGGGGATGAGGTTTGGATTTATTACAGTGCAGACGAAAATATGCATGGACCGTTCCCAATAACCTATGACAATAAAACAGTTCTTTTGGCATGGGTGAAAAATGGGCGCGTGACCAAGACCCAGGTATTGCATGATGAAGATTTGAAAGATGTTCGTATTGCTAGTGGTGAAACAGAAATTCCCGCGGCAATTGAATTGAACGCGATTGAAGAACTGTTTAACAATATTGGACGTTTTTCACCGGCTGGGCTTGGGCAATAAAAAATTATCCAAATAATTGTTTTTTCAATTTTTTGTGTTATAATATGCGTATGAGAGAGAGTGGCAAACGCAAAGGTGTGTATCAATGCCAGCAAAAAAATTAGATTTTAAAACCGGGCAATATGTCGTCTATCCAACCCAGGGTGTTGGTAAATTATTGCGTATCGAAGAACAAACAATCGGCGGACAGAAAATCAAGATGATGGTTATTGATTTCGAAAGAAATCATATGACTTTGCGTGTTCCGCTGGACAGGGCTGAAATTTCTGGATTGCGCCCTTTGACAAGTATGCGCAAGTTGGACGAGGCCATCAATGCTGCCAAGGGTAAAGCAGGTGCTAAACGTATGATTTGGGCAAGACGCGCCGCCCAATACGAAGAAAATATCAATTCTGGTGACCCGATGAAGTTGGCAGAGGTTGTACGTGATTTACAACGCAGAACTGCGACAGATACAATGACTTTTTCTGCGCGTCAGCTGTATTTGCGTGCGCTGGAACGCATGGCGCAAGAATTCGCGATTTTGCACAAAATGGATTTAGAGGCAGCATCTGAAAAAATTGAAGATATTTTGGGTGTGCCAAAGGAAATAGATTTAAATGCCACCGAAGAAGAAGAGGAGGAAGAGGTGGACGAAACCGAAGAAGAATAGTTTTGCGCGCCATATAAAAATGGCGCGTTTTTTTCTTGTATTTATTCTTTTTTTTCGCAATCATTAAATCATAGAGAACTTAATTAAATAAGGAAGTAAAAATGGCAGGCAGTATAAACAAAGTAATATTAGTTGGTAATATCGGTCAAGAACCCCAGGTTCGCACCATGCAATCTGGACAAAAAGTAGTATCTTTTTCGTTGGCTACATCGGACAGATGGCGCGATAGACAATCTGGCGAACAAAAGGAACAAACAGAATGGCATCGTGTTGTAATCTTTGCACCTAATTTAATCGAGGTTGCAGAACGCATGTTGCAAAAGGGAACCAAGTTGTATCTGGAGGGTTCGTTGCGCACACGCAAATGGCAAAATCAGCAGGGGGTTGATACTTATACTACCGAAGTTGTGTTGAATCCATATTCTGGTCAGATGGTAATTTTATCTGGGGCAAAGGCAATGGGGGAAAGTTCTTCTGAATCTGCGCCAGCGGCATCTGCACCACGCGAAGAAGTTAATATCGAAGATATCGCAGACGATATTCCATTTTAAGAAATAACACCGCCCAGACGGGCGGTTTTTTTAAATTCCGTTTTTGGCGAAGCGACGGGATGGTTGAAAAATTGCGACACCCCGGTGCTTCGCACCACCCCTCCATAGAGGGGAACTAAAAAAACACTTTTCATAAAAATTAAAATATGGTATAATATTCATATCGATAAAAAATTCTCCCCCGGTGGGGGAGTACCGCCGAAGGCGGGGAAGGGGGTAAAGAAAAGAACAAATGATTTACAACCCTCCCCACCACTTCGTGGTCCCCCCCGCCCCGGGCGGGGAATAAAAAAACGAAACAAAGAAAGGAGGAAAATGATGTTTTTATGTTTGACAAAAGTTGACAAATCGGCGCAAACCCGCAGAAACCTACACACACACACACACACACACACACACACACATGTAATCTATTGCTAAGCCCAAAACAAATCGGAACGATTTGTTTTACAATTTTTTCTTTTATTTTTTCCGCACCAAGTTTTGCCGAACCAGATATCCCATCAAGTGCATCAACCGCAGATTGTAAAAATAATCCATTACAAACATATTCCGGAACATCAAATTTACAAGCGGATTGGACCGCAAATGAAATTGGTTTGCGGTGGTACAACACAAATACATTGATGGAAGTGGACAGTACATCCAGTGATTGCACATACGATTCTACATTAACGCCACCATCAACAATACCAACACGCACAGGATACACATTTACGGGATGGAAAGTTCGCCCG
>JAZROY010000001.1:0-153465 GCA_045648925.1 Candidatus Enterousia sp. | reverse complement strand
ATATCCATCACGTGTCGGAACACTTGCCGAACTAATCGTCGTCGTTGCTGTGCTGTTGCTGTACCAACCTGTGTCATACTTTTCATATATAGTGCTGTGGGTCGAACTCCCGTTATAACTTTTTAATGTTATGGTGTAAATATTAGGTACCCAAGCATTCGAACTCATATATATCGATTGATTGCCCGTCCTGTCGCCCGCAGACCATCCCCAAAGACCACACTGTGAACCGCATGAACTGCACCAGCCAAAGTTAGAATTAAAAGTGTATCCTGTTTGGGTTGGTGTTGGCAATGTGACAGAATCATTGGCTGTATATGTTGTTGGTGTTAATCCAGTCAACACAGTTGAACAATCGCTGTCGTAATAAGTAATATTAAATGATGATATGTTTTCGCAAGAAATATGGCTGTTCCAATAAGATTCATATCCAGTAATATATTGTTGCATATTGGTGGGACATCCTGTGGTTGTTGTACGCAACGAACCTGTATTATAGAACACATTGGTCATCATATCTGTGGTATAATTTGAACCGTTCGCAATCAGTCCAGCAAAGAAATCTGTTGGAATATACCCAGACAACCCAGTACAATTTGCAAATGTAGAATAAAACATACTGGATGCAGTGGTTGTAATTCGTGCAAATAATCCGTCTGGCAAAGATGTTATTCCGGTACATCCATAAAAAGTCGAATTAAACATACTGACTTGACCAATCACATTGTTGCTGTTATTAAAATTGAACAGGGCGGATGGAATTGATGTTAAACCGGTACATCCATAAAATGTGTGGGAGAATAATCCGCCATCACCAGTTGTGATGTGTGAGAACAAGCTTGCAGGAAGTGTTGTCAATCCAGTACATCCGTCAAAAGTGCGTTCAAACATACCCTGATTACCAGTTGCAGTATGATTGTTAAAACCAAACAAATTATCGGGCAATGTTGTTAAACTGACACAGTTGGCAAATGTGTTGGCAAACATATAAGCCCCACCAGTTATGTTGGTGGTGAATGAAAACAGATTGTTTGGTAAGGTATCCAAATTAGAACAGCTATCGAACATGTTAAGGAACATAGATGTGCCACCGCTGGTAAAACTGCCCAATAATCCAGATGGTACAGATGTCAATCCAGTGCATCCAGAAAACGTGCTTGAAAACATAGTGGGTGCGCCCGCTACAGCTGTTCCATTAAAATCAAATAACCCAGACGGCAGTGTCGTTAAACTTGTGCACCCAGAAAATGTGGAACTGAACATGTTTCCTGCGCTGGATGTGACATGTGAAAATAATCCAGATGGAATTGCGTTTGCCCCAGTTAAACCAGTACATCCAGAAAATGTGCTTGAGAACATGCCTGTTGCGCCAGATACATTTGTGCCATTAAAATCAAACAGACCACTTGGGATAGATGTCAATCCTGTACATCCAGAAAATGTGCTTGAAAACATAAATTTTCCACTGCCAGATAAACTAGCAAACAATGTATATGGAATTGATGTTAAATGGGTACAACCTTCAAATGTTTGAATAAAGCGCGGATATTGCCCATCAGTTGACCCCAGGTATGGAAATATCGCGGATAAATCGCCAGTGATACTTGCCACCTTGGATGCGCTGGGGGTAAAACTAATTGCTGGGTACATGTTGTTGCTTGTTGTATAAGATGTTGCAGTACCACCGAATTCGATTGTTTTTATACCATTAGTGCTATATGTACATGTGTATTCGTACTGGGTGGTATCATTTTTTGTTATTGTGTTTCCAGAAACCCCAGTTCCAGATAATGTTCCACCGCTGCCACAATTAACATAAAAGGTTCCTGCTGCAGATATATTAAATGTGAATGTTCTGGTGTTGGCGGTCAAACTTGTTGTTGTCAATGTAAATGGAAAAGTATTTGCCCATTGTGCAGTGCAGGTCACATTCGCTGCGGGCATACTAAATGTTGCACCAACCGCCTTGTTGCCAATACCGTTGTCACAAGACCAACCATTAAATACATATCCCGACGGAGCGGTAAATCCATTTGCTGGTAAAGTTATAGTGTCGCCATAATGTTTACCGGTTTGGCTGGACATTGTCCCGCCAGCACCGCCATTGCCACGCGCAAAAGATACGGTATAATCAACCAATGAACACACCGGTGCATATGTTCCAGAACCACTGGTTAATGTGTATCCAGTTTGCGCACTTGTTGTATATGTGACAGTTCCGTTATTGTTTACGGTTAATGTACAGTTACATCCAGTTCCTGCGGAACAATTTCTTGCCCACGCTGCATACAAATTTGTGTTTGAACTAAATGTTGTGTTCGATGGTAACCCACCAGAGTTCGTAATGCGACGTGTTCCGCTACCCCCGCTGGAAGTCAAATCAGATTGTGTCGTGGTATAATATCCACGGAATGTATAATTTGAACGTGTTGGAACGGTTGCCGTACTAAGAATTGTTGTTGCTGCGGCATTACTGTACCACCCAGTTCCGTATTTTTCATATGCATAACCGTGTGTAGAATTATTGGTATAATTTCTTAATGTTATGGTGTAAATATTTGGATTCCATTGTGCGCTGCATGTCACATCTGTCGCAGGCATCGTAAATGTTCCACTACCAGATACATTCCCAACCCCACCGGTGCAAGACCAATTTGCGAAAGTATAGTTCGCTGGTGCAGTGCAACTGTTAGATGCTGGTGCTGTCACTGTTGTGCCGGGTGAATACGGCCCCTGATCAGCTATTGAGCCAGACCCACCATTACATGAATATGTCACAGAATATGTTGATGGTGATGCCGAATAACAAATTCCTGTTGCTTCATCTATGGTACAACGTTTGTCACGATCTTCATAATCTCGCAAACAATTATCAGCACAGACAGATTCACAAGAATCGATATCACCCAAACCTCCATTATACCACCATGTTGCGGGGCTTGATTGATATGTATTGCCACCGGCATCGGTGTATTCGGTTATACCACACCAACAGTGTTGTCCAGGCAGTATTCCCGGTGTTGTGTTGCCAGAACCATCATTGGCATAACTGCAAAATGCTGTTCCGATTATTCTTTGTCCGCCATCAAATTCCATTGACCAATTGGGATAAGCTGGATCAGAAGTAGTGGCGATTGAAGCACAAAAATCACCGTCATAATCGGCAATGTGGCTCAGATTCGTGTCTGAGCATTGTTCTTCAAATTCCAGACAGAGTCCAATTTGATTTCCAAAATACTCATAATCCGGACGAATTACAGTACCAAAACACTCTGTTGCGCATTGTGCTTCACAATCGGAATAAGACCCCAAAGGTTGAAAATATCTCCATGTTGTAATGTTTGGTGAAAACATATGGGTCCCATCATTATAACGATTTATACCACACCAACAATGTTCCCCAAGACCTTCGCCGGGGGTGGAACCAGAGCCATCATCAGTATCACTGCAATATGCGACCGCAAATATTTGACGGCCATTTGACAGATTTACCGTTATATCAAAGCCCGAAATATCTTCACCATCAATAGTTGCTCCGCCAAATCCTTGATCCAAATTCACAATTGGAATGCGATTGTTACATTCTGGTAAATTGTCTACTGCCCACGCACCACAAACACCGCCGAATACGGCAAAAAACACAGCAAATATCGCAAAGATAAAATGCTTTTTTATTCCCATTATCCTTTCCAATCAATAATATGCTACTAAAAAACAAAAATCTTGGTCAACAACTATTTTTTCAAATTTGTTGATTTTTTTTATACCTTTTGATAGTATCGCTTTTGTCATAAACAAAACAAAGGAGAATATAAATGTCATCTTTAAAAGGAACCCAAACAGAAAAAAATCTTTTAATCGCTTTTGCTGGTGAATCCCAGGCGCGTAATCGTTATACTTTCTTTGCATCCGCTGCCAAAAAAGACGGGTTTGAGGCGATTGGAAAAATATTCGAAGAAACTGCCGCCCAAGAAAAAGAACATGCAGAACGTTTGTTTAAATATCTCGAAGGGGGCGAATTGGAAATCACCGCCGCTTTCCCAGCTGGTAAAATCGGCGATACGCTTGAAAATTTAAAAGCCGCGGCTTTTGGTGAACACGAAGAAAATACAGATATGTATCCGCGCTTTGCAGAAATCGCCGCCAAAGAGGGCTTTACCGCAATCGCAGAAGTGCTTAAAAACATCGGATATGCAGAACGTTATCATGAATCAAGATTTCGCGCATTGGCGGAAGCAATCGAAAACGGAACATTGTTCAAATCTGATAAAATCGTAATGTGGCGTTGCACAAACTGTGGAAATTGGCATATTGGCAAGGAAGCACCAAAGATTTGCCCAGCATGCCTTCATACCCAAGGATATTTTATCAGCGAAGGCGTGATTTCACGTTGTGACACCAGCGAAGGTTTTTGTGAATACGCAAACAAAGATTAAAAATAAAAAACACCGCAATTGCGGTGTTTTTTATTGTGCTTTTGGTGCAAGAATAACTAAATTATTATTTTGTTTTTTCTTTTTCGGTTTAGGGGTCGCTTTTTGAACAGGTTGTTTTTCTGATTCTTCCATTTCTAATTCGTCCAAAATCTTGTTCAATTTGCGCAAAGACGAATTTGCACATCCGCGTCCACGCCAAGTCATGATTTCATTGTTGTTGGATCTGTCTATGATAGATACATTAAAACTCCACCACCAAAAGCCATTAAACATACACCATATTGGGCGCAATTTTTCACTGCGTTCTTTGACATTAACTGCATATCTTGCGTTGTCTGGAATTTGATATGTTTCGGTACCAGAAACTTCGGAAACACGGGTCAGTTTGCCAACACTAATACTATATCCGCGTTCTTCCATTGTCTGTTTAATAGAACGCGCCATTGAATACCCTGCGCGTGGCGCATAAATCAATTTACTGGTGTCCATTGTGCCTGGTTTCATATAAACACTATTACAACCGGCTAGTGATAAACACAAAGTGATAAAAATAAAAATACGCATGATTTTCTTCCTTTTTTTGTGATTTATAACACGATGCAAAAATAAATCAAGCATAAAAAAACCGCCCAATTGGGCGGTCTAATAATTTATATTGAATTAAATGCTATCTGCGTTAATCCATTTTCCAGATTTTAACAGACCAGGGGACATACCTTTGTCATTACGCAATGCATCAATAACACGGCGCGCGCCCGCTGCGTCAAGGTTGATAATACGCACCTTGTACATATCATTTTCACGAACAACCACGGCGTTTCCATAAGATGCCAATTCGCGTGCCAACGCATTTGCGTTATCTTCGCTGTAAACCGCGGCAACCTGGACACTGTAATCGCCAGCAACCGGTGCAGCAGCAACTGGTGTTGGTGCCGGGGCAGGTGTTTCAGTTACTGTTTCTTGGACAGTTGTTGTTTCTGTCTTTACCGTTTCGCCCAATGTAGCATTTTTCACAGCAATTGATTCATCAGACATAACCTGAATTTGAACCTTTGCTGTGCCTTTTAACCCAATTTTTTCAGCCGCAGCAGATGATAAATCCATAATACGAGTATTTACAAATGGACCACGATTGTTTACACGAACCACAACTGCATTTCCGTTGTCAAGATTTGTAACCTTTACAATAGATGGTAATGGCAATGTTTTACTGGTTGCAACCATTTGATTTGAATCAAATGTTTCACCGTCGCTTGTTTTTGAACCGTTCAATTCCAT
The DNA here is from genome assembly GCA_045648925.1 of Candidatus Enterousia sp. Taxonomy (GTDB): domain Bacteria; phylum Pseudomonadota; class Alphaproteobacteria; order Rs-D84; family Rs-D84; genus Enterousia. The sequence goes on along the minus strand of JAZROY010000001.1, from coordinate 147,751 downwards.
TGGAATTATGCCTGCAACACCAGTTTGATTATAAGACAAATCTTCGCCAGGGATATATTGAACATCTTCAACCTTGTACGGACTGCCGATATAATATTTTGGTGCAGCCGCCATCAAATAGGCATTCGTATTTAATGTGTTGTCGGCAGGTGCCAATTGTTCTTCGGCAAATCCGTCATAGCCATACGTAGCATTATTGTCTTTGGAATTTAAATCCATACATCCAGCAACCAAAGCGGTCAATACCGCCAAAGATACCACTTTTTTCATATTCTCACTCCTTTTATGGGGCAACCCCGTTTATTCTTACATTTGTTATTGTATCATAAATAAAAGCGACTTGCAAACTTTATTTTATGATAAATCTATCAATCACAAACGCAATCGGCAGGTATAAAATCCCAAACGCACAAATCGCGATACCAAGCACCAAAACATTTGCGATGCTAAACATTGATAATAATCCACCAAGTGCCACCGCCAACAATGCAAAAACAAACATTGAAATAATTGTTTTTCTGTCTGTTTTGACCAGTGCGCGTTTGCGACATACGCGTCCCAAAAGATAGTTTTTAACATAACCACTGATTACAACACCAACAGGGATAGATAAATAACCAACAATAGGAAATAGGGCAAGATATATAACAGTCGCAACCCCCAAAGAAACAACACTTGTTCGAACCGGGGTATTTACATCTTGGGAAGCATATAATGTTTTACTGTAAATCTGGCTGATTAACATTGCAGGTAATACCAGACATTGAATTTTTATCGCCAGCGCAACTGCTTGGGTAGATTCTGGGGTCCAAGCACCGTGTTGAAATAAAATCCGAATAATTGGTTCTGCCAACACGAACAGCCCAACCACGCAAGGCATAATCAACATCATAGAACGGCGCATAGATGAATTTTGTTGTAAATAAACACTTCGCATATTTTTTTCAGTTAATGCTTTTGAAATAGAAGAAATTAACACTGTCCCAACCGCCAGACCAATCATCGCAAAAGGTAATTGAACCATACGGTCTGAATAATAAAGCCATGATACAGCACCGCTTTGCCAGCTGGCCACCAAGGTTCCAACAATAATGGTTATTTGATAAAAGCCAGAACCAACCAAACTGACCCCGAATCTTTTGAACATGTTTTTAATCTGGCTGTTCCAATGTGGGATTATCAGACGCAGCCCAAAATGCTTACTGCGTATTCGTTTCCAAAGAGTCAAGAATTGGATTATTCCGGAAAGAACTACGGTTCCTGCCATTACATAGATAATATACTGATTCCCATACCAGATTGACGCAACCAAGGCACAAATCAACATAATGTTTAACAACACAGGCATAAAAGCTGCCAATAAAAATCGTGAATGTGCATTTAACACAGCCGATAAAAACGCAGCCCCACAGATAAATATAACATAAAAGAACATTATACGCGCAATGGTCACAGTTAATTGTAGTTTTCCAGGGTCTTCGGAAAAGCCGGGTGCCAACGCCCATATAATCAGTGGCATAAAGATTTCAAAAACAATTGTTATGCCAAGTAATATAACCATTAACCAAGAAAAAACATTTTTTGCGAAACTTTCATCCTTTTTCATATCTGTGTACATGGGAATGAATATGGCGGAAAGTGCGCCTTCGCCCAATAAGTCGCGAAACAGGTTTGGTAATTTAAACGCGGCAAAGAATATATCTGACAATCTTCCTGCACCTAAAAAACGTGCAATTAACATATCGCGAATAAATCCAAATACGCGGCTGATACCGGTCATTGCGCCAACACCGAATATATTTTTTCCTAATTTCATGATAAAACCTATTTTTTGCTTTTATTTTTTTATCTGGTTTATTATACTGCGATTGTTTAAGGAATTTCAAGTATGAAAAAAATCATTTTATTATTTTGTTGTATCCCATTGCTATACGCATGCAGCGGGGGCGAAGAAATCAAATCAGACAGACCTTTGGAAGAAATTTATGCGGACGCGTATAAAGAATTTAATGACAAAGATTATGATGATGCCGCAGAATTATTTGAAACGGCAGAATCACAATATCCTGCTTCCCCTTGGGCGGCAGATGCGCTGGTTATGATGGCTTATTCACGATATATGGATAAAGATTTTGCGGGCTCTATATTAGCAATCGACAGATATATGCGCTTTCATCCGGGGCATCGGGACGTTCCATATATGATGTATTTGCGCGGAATGTGCTATTATCGCCAGGTCAGTGATGTTCGTCGTGATCCTGGAATGTCTGCGTATGCTTTGCAACAGTTTCAACAGTTGGTGGACAGATTCCCACATAGTGAATATGCCAAAAACGCAGAAAACAAAATTTTGATTTTGAAAAACTATATTGCGGGCAAGGTTATGTATGCTGCACACGAAGATATGCAACGTGAAAATTGGACTGCGGCGATAACCAGATTACAGTCTATTGTGTCAACTGCCCAAGAAACCGTCATGACACCAGAAGCAATGTTTAGATTAACCGAATGCTACACCGCGATTGGCTTGCCAGAGCAGGCAAACGGCTATGCCGAAATGTTGCGTAAAAATTTCCCAGACAACGAATGGACGAAAAAGTTAAAATAAAAAATGCCCAAACGGGCATTTTTTATTTTTGGTTCTGAATATTTTGGAATTTTATTGTCATATTGATATTTACCAAATCCCGATTTAATTCTGTAACTTTGACCCCTGATTCATTAAACATTTCGAATGAATATTTTAAATTATCTCTCCATCCAGGGATTCTTTTTTGTTCGTTTGGGGACAAATATACAACCTCTTTTATTCCAGATTGAATAATAGACCCGGCGCATCTTGTGCAAGGAGGCATTGTCACATATAAAATGCCACCATCTAATCTTGTTCCGCGTCGACCAGCATTTAAAATAGCATTTTCTTCGGCATGAACCACAAAATCATATTTTGTCGGTCTTTCGTGACGGGTAGAAATATCATCGTTCACACCGCGTGGAAAACCGTTGTATCCCATAGACAATATCGCTTTCTCAGGGCTGACTATTACACAGCCAACTTTGGTACTTGAGTCCTTGGACCAAGTAGATATGTGAAGCGCCAATTCCATAAAACGATAATTCCATTTATCAGAAAAATTAATATCCATAATACACACCTTTTTGCTTGTTTCTGTTCCAGCATAGAATATTTATTCGATTTTTCAAGGTTTTTGTTGTTTTTCGTAAATCGTGTGGTATGGTTTTTATTATGACGAAAACATATTCTGGATTTATAGCGATTATTGGACCGACAAATGCCGGTAAGTCAACCTTGCTTAATCAAATTATGAAACGCAAGGTGTCGATTGTTTCGCACAAGGTGCAAACCACACGAACCCGCCTTCGCGCAATAAAAATGGTTGGCGATAAACAGTTGATTTTTGTTGATACCCCGGGTGTTTTTAAGCCATCGCGCCGCCTTGATAGGGCGATGGTGGGTGCGGCTATGTCTGCGATTGATGATGCTGATGCAGTATTATTATTGATAGATGCACAAAAAGGCATAACCCAAACTGTGCGCGATTTAATTGAAAAAATCAAAAATCACAAGAATTTATTTGTCGCATTGAACAAGGTTGATGTGATTTCCAAAGAAACACTTTTGCCAATGGTGGCAGAATTGTCGAATATGGCAGAATTCAAAGGAATATTTATGATTTCTGCGCTTAAAAATGATGGTGTAAAACAAATGCTACAATCACTGGCCGATGTTATGCCAGAATCTCCATATTTGTTTGAAACCAAAGATTCAGTTGATGTCCCAGATATGTTGTATCTGGCAGAATTGACGCGTGAGAAGGTATACAAATATATTCACCAAGAATTGCCTTATCATATCAATGTTGTGACGGAAAAAGTTGAAACAGACGCCGAAGGTGTTCTGGAAATATATCAAAAAATTGTTGTTCAAAACGAAGGACACAAAAAAATCGTTGTTGGTCGTGGTGGCACCCAGTTAAAAAAGATTGGAACCGCGGCGCGTCATGATATCCAAGATCAATGGGGTGTAAATGCGCGCCTGCACCTGTTTGTTCGTGTTGAACCAAATTGGGAAGATGTGGCAGAAAACTATACCGACCAAGGATTAGAATTTAAATAAAACAAAAGGAAAACAAAATGAAAGTAAAATATAAATTGATTTTTATTGTACCTGCAATGGCTTTGACAATGGGTGCTTGTAAAACTTATTTGAATACTGTCACAAATGTTTTTGATGGTAAAAAGATATTGATGGAAAATGCCGAAGGCGAAGAACGCATGATTGATTGTTCCAAAAAAACAGCACAAACAGACCAATTATTAAAAGATATTCCTTATTTCAGAAAAGGCGATCAAATCAAATTAAAGCAAACAAAAGTGTTTGGCAATAATTATGATGGTCGCCGTGTCTTTACAACCGAAGATTACAAAGTTATATATCCATTGGATACTATCCAAATCAGAAAAGATCAAGAAATAATCGCAAAAGAAAAAGCAACACATGTAAGATAAATGTATCACACATCTGATTTTGATTTTGAATTACCAAACGAATTAATCGCGTCACATCCTTTGGAAAGACGCGATTCTTCGCGTATGCTGGTTGTTGGTCCATGCATAGAAGACCGACACATCCGTGATTTTATATCTTATTTGCAACCGGGTGATGTGGTGGTATTCAATAATTCCCGTGTAATACCGGCACGATTTGACGCATCTGGACACGAGATAACTTTGCATACTGCCAAGACAGATAAAGATTGGTGGGGGCTTTGTAAAAAGTTCAACAAAATCAAGGTCGGCGATGTTTTAGTTATGGCGGACGGCACAGGAATCACGGTTATTGATAAAGACGATGAAAGCGGATTGCTGTTGCGTTTTAATTGTGATAATGTTTTTGAAGTATTGGACAGGGTTGGCAAAATGCCGTTGCCACCGTATATGAAACGCGAAGAAGAATCAGCGGACAGGGACAGATATCAAACGGTGTATGCAGAACCTTTGGGGTCAATGGCTGCGCCAACTGCGGGTCTTCATTTCACAGAAGATTTAATGCACGAAATTGAAAAGGCCGGCGCAAAAATAGTCAAAATAACATTGCATGTTGGGGCGGGGACTTGGATGCCTGTTAAAACAGAAAACCTGGACGAACATAAAATGCATTCTGAATGGTGCTGTATTACACCAGAACAAGCGGAAATTATAAACAATGCAAAGCGTGTAATCGCAGTTGGAACAACATCTTTGCGTACCCTCGAAAGCGCACATAGATTGACGGATGGTAATCATCGTGTTGCGCCAATTTGCCAAACGACTGATATATTTATTACACCGGGATATAAATTTGGTGCGGTTGATGTATTGTTAACCAATTTTCATTTACCAAAATCAACATTATTTATGTTGGTGTCTGCATTTGCGGGGCTTGATGAAATGAAAGCAGCATATAAACACGCGGTTGAAGAAAAATACAGATTTTTCAGTTATGGTGATTGCTGTTTGTTATTTAAAAAGGATGTGTAAATGTCGTTAAAATTTGATTTAATTAAAACTGATGGAAATGCGCGGCGTGGTCGTGTTCATACTGCACATGGCGATTTTGAAACACCCGCATTCATGGCTGTGGGGACAGCAGCCACGGTCAAAGCGCTTACCATGGAACAGGTTGCCGCAACTGGCACCCAAGTGATACTTGGGAATACTTATCATTTAATGATGCGTCCCGGCGGTGATTTGGTTGAAAAAATGGGCGGTCTGCATAAATTCAGTGGTTGGCACGGACCGATTTTAACAGACAGTGGTGGATTCCAGGTTATGTCGCTTTCTAACCTTGTAAAGATGAAGGAAGAAGGTGTAGAATTTACTTCGCATATTGATGGTGGAATAAAACATTTTATGCGCCCCGAAGATAGTGTTCATATTCAACATCAGCTTGATTCCAATATAACAATGGTTCTGGACGAGTGTTTGCATTTACCAACCACGCGTGAAAGGGCTGAAAAAAATGTAGATATGGTGACGCGTTGGGCAAAACGTAGCAAGGACGCGTTTGTTGACCGTGATGGTTACGGAATTTTTGGTATTGTTCAGGGTGCTGATTTCAAAGATTTGCGGGAAAAATCTGCAAAAGCTTTAACAGAAATTGGTTTTGATGGTTATGCAATCGGTGGACTGGCCGTCGGGGAACCTCAATCTGTTATGTTTGATATGATTGCAACAACCACACCGCATTTGCCAGACGATAAACCAAGATATTTGATGGGTGTTGGAACACCGCTTGATATATTGGGGGCGGTTGAACGCGGTATTGATATGTTTGATTGTGTTATGCCTACGCGCGCAGGACGCACAGCCCAGGCATTTACAAGACATGGAACATTGAATATGCGAAATGCCAGGTTTACAGATGATAAAAATCCAATTGATGATAAATGTGGTTGCCCGGCTTGTAAATTATCACGTGCTTATATTCATCATTTGATTAAGTGTAATGAAATATTGGGCGCAACATTATTGACCCAGCATAATTTGTGGTTTTATCAAGATTTAATGCGCGATATTCGCGATTCCATAGAGCAGGGTCAATTCAAAGAATTCAAAGATGAATTTATAAAAAAATACACAAAGGAAAATAAAGATGAACAACAATAATAAACCAGATTTAACATTAAGTATGGATGAAAAAATTATTGATGCTTTTATAAACGACAACCAAAGATAAAAAACTATTGAAATCTGTTTGATAATTTTTGTATCATCATGTGTGTAAAACAAAAGGAGAAACATAATGAACAAATATTTTAAAACATTGTTATGGTCAATTGTCGCATTTGTTGCGTCTTATTTTGGTATTGTTTGGGCGGGATTCAAAGGAACAGTCCCTGTAAAATGTGCCGCCTTGGGCAGTATGTCTATGCGGGCTTTTTTACCGCTAAGAACACCTTGGTTTTCTTTTGAAATATGGCTTGCCTTGATAATCGCTATGTTTGTTTTCGCGATTCTTTTACCAAAAGAAAGCAAATATACAAAAATTTCATGGTCTGTATTTTTCATAACACTTGGTGTTTACATTTGTTATGTCGCTTTGAATTGGCCATCTTGTTTTTAATAAACATTGATTAAAAAGGGAAAAATTATGGCAAGAAAAGAAGTAGAAGTTATTGATAGAGGCGGCGCCAAGACAGTCGCCAAAAAAACATCTGTGATTAAGGTGACTAAGCGCACATTTGCGATTATATCGGTTATATGGTTGATATTTGTTGCTTGGTTCCCGTTGCATGTAAAGAACACTTATGCGGGTCCAATTAAAAAGTCAATGGTTGTATCAATGTTCTTTGATTTGCAAAGAAATATTGTGGAACAATACGAAAGATTATTGGCTGGAATCAAAGATTCTATCAACCTTGAAAAACCAATTGGTGTTGCAATTGAAAAAGTCAAGATTGTTGAAAATCAGGTTGGCAAGGTGACAGATACCACTGCCAAGGCCAAAGAACAAACAAACAAGGTTAAACAAGAAACAGAAAAAGTTTCTGCTTTGGCTGGGTTTGCAAATAAATTGGGTATTAAGACAGGTGGTGTTGATAAAGCAGTTGATCAAGCGAATAAAGCAGTTGCAACAGCTGATAAAGGTATCGCAAAGGTTGATGATGTCGCGGCCCAGGTTAATAAAAAACTTGATTCTGTTAAAACAGAATTGGTAAAGGTTTCTCAAATCGAAGTTGATAAAATGATTGATGAAGCCATCAAAAAACAACTGGATAAAAATTCCGGCGGTCTTGGGACAACTTTGTTAACCAATTATGGCATTAAACATGTGTATCCATGGCGCCCATCCAGTTGGCCTGTGGCGGTAAAAATCTATAATGATTTGGAAAAATCTAATTTGGGTGTGGTCCAGATTTTAACCAACACAGTCAATAAATATTTCGGCTATGTCGCGTGGGGATTGGTAATCGCGGCATGGGTTGCTGGGTTTATTATCTGGATGTTCGCGTTCAGCAAGGTTAATGCATTCTTGAAACCATTCTTGGTATGCCCGCGTTGTGGTCACACAATTGCAGATAAACGCACTGCTATGGGACTTTTAAGTGCTTTCCAGCCGTGGAAATGGTTTTAATTGAAACATAAATGACCATGTAAACACCGCCCGTTGAATTGGGCGGTGTTTTTTTGAATAAAATTGCCGACAAAATCAAAAAACCACCCTAACGGGCAATGTACTTCGACAACCTTGTTGGTTGTCTCGCCTCGCAACTCGCCCCATTGCCAACAAAATAAAAAAACCACCCTAACGGATGGTTTTTAAAATTTTGGTGCGGGCAATGTACTTCGACAACCTTGTTGGTTGTCTCGCCTCGCAACTCGCCCCATTGCCGACAAAATCAAAAAACCACCCTAACGGATGGTTTTTAAAATTTTGGTGCGGGCAATGGGGCTCGAACCCACGACCTCAACCTTGGCAAGGTTGCGCTCTAGCCAACTGAGCTACGCCCGCATGTGGGGTTATTCTGGCATACTTTTTTTTATAATGCAAGTGTTTTTTATTGTTATTTAATTTATTGAAATACTGCTTTGGTTTGGGCTATAATCACATACGCAAAGGAGTTTTTATGACACAGATATTACATGAAATCAATCTTGATTATTCTGATATTTTAATAAGACCGAAAATGGGTATAAACCTTAATTCCAGAAAAGATGTTAATTTACAGCGGACCTTCAAATTCAAACATGGTCAAATACGGACTGGCTTGGGTGTTTTTAATGCGAATATGGCGACTGTGGGAAATTTTTCTGTGGCGAAAAAACTGTTGGCGCGTGGGATGTTTGCAACATTACATAAACATTATTCTGTGGATGAAATAGGGCGGTTTGTTTCAAACGCACGGCGCGAAAATATTCCGCTTGATAATTTATTTATAACAATCGGGTTAAAAAATATTGATGATGAAATAAAAAAATTAAAAGAATTAGAATCTAAATACGATTGGAAATCGCCGCGTAATATTTGTATTGATGCACCTAATTTTTATATTCAAAAGGCATTGGATGTTTTGGCGCGTGTGCGCAATGAATTTCCAGATGCTGTGATCATGGCGGGAAATATCGCCAGTGGTGATATATGTCTTAAATTACTGGATTATGCAGACATTATTAAATGCGGTATCGGCAGTGGTTCTGCCTGTTTAACGCGCAAACAGACGGGTTGCGGAACACCGATGGTATCGTTGATTTTAGAATGTGCCGATATCGCACATTCTGTCGGTGGACACATTTGCGCAGATGGTGGAATTGTTGATATTGGCGATATATGCAAAGCATTTTGTTTGAATTCTGATTTTGTTATGGCTGGTGGTATGTTTGCTGGAACAGATGAAGCCGAAGGCGAAACAATAGAAAAGCATTTTGAAACAAATGAAATTATTGATGGAAAACATGTTATTCAAACAAAATATTTCAAGCAATATTATGGTATGTCTTCGGAATATGCAAATAATAAATTTGCCGGCGGTATGTGCAATTATAAAACATCCGAAGGGCGTGAATTGTTGATACCATATACCGGTTCCATAGATAAGATTTTGCAAGATATTAACGGCGGAATCGCATCTTGTTGCACTTATATTGGTGCTACATCGATAAAGCATATGTCAAAATGCGCAACAATTATCCAGGTTCATAACCAATTGAACAAGGTATTTGAAAAATATTCAGTATAAAAGGGCGGGACAACATCCATTTTTGCACAAAAATAAAAAATAGCAACATGTTTATGTTGTGAATTTTAAAATATTTAAGGTGACAAATATTTTAGTTGTTTTGATAATGTTTGTGGAACATGTATGTGTTTCATAACCAAAGGAGCAAAACAATGACAATATATACAACAAATATCACGTTACCAAATGTACAAAAAATCAGGTATTTTTGCGATCATCCAGATTCTCAACCTGGCGATGTTGAACCGTGTGCAGGAACAGATACGGATGAACCTAGTTGTGGTATAGCTATAATGGACACAGATGGCGAATGGATTGAAGTGAAACAAAGAAATTCAATATACAAAAATATTTTAGCATTTAATAGGGTAAGTAAAAAGTATACTCGTTAATGAATAACAACATGATAGGTTGTTGATAATTTTATTGGCAACCTATATTTTTTAGTGTATATTCGTATTCAATGAAGGTATTTTGTTGTGAAACATAAAGTTAATGTTCATTTTTTATCAAACGGTATCCCGGTCATTTTTTGTGATGTAGCATTCCAAACGTGTAAAATATCTGTTAACTTGGGTTTTGGTGCACGTGATGAAAAAGCACAAGAATATGGTATAACCCACTTTGTTGAACATTTAATAGGGCAAAGTGTAGTCGGTGAACCAAGTTTTGATCAATTAAAGAAAAAAATAGAAGTTTTTGGTGGAAATATAAATTTATACACTACTTACAGCAAAATAAATTTATTTGTTAATGTGTTGCCAGAATATTTGCCTGATGTAGTAAAAATTATTGCGCCACAAATAGTTACACCACTTTTCAATGAACAAAATATAGAAAAAGAAAAAAACATAATATTAGATGAATACAGGCGTTCTCTGGGTAATAAATCATGGCTTTTGTTTAAACAAATAAACCTGTTTAAAAACACTGGTTTTGGACACTATATATTGGGAACCCCCGAAATCATAAAATCTTTTAACAAAACAATGGTGTCTGATTACTATTTTTCACATTTGTCCAATGATAAATGCAATATAGTTGTTGTTGGACAGGTAAAAGACAAACAAAATTTATTATCTGAATTAGAAAATTTATTTGGTAATATTCCGTATATTCATTATGAGCATTATATTCAATCTGTTCAACAAACGTGTGAACACAATTTGAAACCAGAAGAAAAAAATATTAAGTTGGTATTGGCGTTTGCTGCAAAAATACCAGATGAACGCAAAGACCAAATTGCTATTGGGGTATTCAAAAAAATATTACAAGATAGATTAAGAAAGGTTTTGCGTTATGAAAAAGGTTTGGTTTATACAATACAATGTGCAACAATGGGTAATATTGATACAAGGTTGTACACCATAGAAACGGAAAGCCTGCCAGAAAATACAGAAAATATCATTGAAAATATTGCCACAGTTTGTAAAAATATTTTGGAACAAAACTTAATAACAGCAGAAGAATTACAGTCTGCTAAAAACACTTTCAAATATTCGATTTTGCGTGAAATGGATTCTGTTGACACCTGTTGTGAAATTTATGCACAGCATATGATGTATTATGGTAAATTGTATGATGTTGATACAGAAAAACAAATATTGGATAATTTGAAATTGAACGATATCATAAAAATCGGACAAAGTTTATTAAATGCCCCCGTTTCTATTGTTACGCAGGGGCCAATGTATGATTTTGATATTGTTAGTGCATGGCATAAATTTTATATTAATTAATTACTGGACTTTTAAATTCTTTTGATTATAATGGTTGCCGAAAGAAGTAATTGAACATGAAATTGATAAAAAAATCTTACAATTAAGGGTGCGACCATCAAACAAATTTGACGGACGCATCTTTTATGTGTCCGTTTTTTTATAATAAACCAAAAAAGGAAACAGAAATGTCAGAAAATACAAATATATCTACAAACGAATTACAGGCCAGATTACAAAAAGTTGAAAATATTAAAAAACGCGATGGTGTCGTTTGGAAAGATAAATTTGAACGTTCTCATACTATCAAAGATGCGCGCGAATTGGCTGATGAAACACCTGTGGTGTTGGCTGGTCGTGTTACAGCGCTTCGTTGGTTGGGCAAATTAATGTTTGGTCGCATTTATGATATCGAAGGCGAAATTCAATTTTCTATGTCCCGCGAAGAATTGGGCGAAGAAAATTATAAGTTTATGAAAGCCAATGTAGACCTTGGGGATTTTATCGGAATTACCGGGACGCTTTACCACACTACTGCGGGTGAATTAACTGTGCGGGTATCGAATTATGTTATATTGTCCAAGGCCTTGCGCCCGTTGCCTGAAAAGTATCACGGGCTGACCGATATGGAAACGCGTTATCGCCAAAGATATTTGGATGTAATTTCTAATCCTGAATCAAGAAATGCTTTGCTTGGTCGTTTCAAAATGACCCAAAATTTGCGTGAATTTATGAATGAACATGGGTTCTTGGAAATCGAAACACCGATTATGCAAAATGTTGCTTCTGGTGCTGCGGCAAGACCATTTATGACGCACCATAATGCTTTGGATATAGATTTTCAGTTGCGTATTTCCCCAGAATTATTTTTAAAGGAAGCAATCGGTGCCGGCTTTGACAAGGTTTATGAAGTTGCCAAAGATTTCAGAAACGAAGGTATGGATGCGATGCATCTTCAAGAATTTACTATGATTGAATGGTATGCGGCATATTGGGATTATAAAAAGAATATTGAATTTACATGGGCTTTGGTTCAAAACCTGATTCAAAAAGCGCGTGGAACATTGCAGATTGAATACCAAGGAACCAAGTTAGATTTTTCGAAATACGAAATGATTGATTACACTGCGAAAATGAACGAATTTTTCGGTTGTAATATTTTGGACTTTGACAATGTTGATACTTTGCGTCAAAAGTTAGTTGATGAAGGTATGTTCCCAATGTCAGAATTGGAAGATTTAAAATCTTTGCCGACACTGGTTGATTATGTCTATAAACGCAAGATTCGTGACAAGATTATTCAACCGACATTCCTTTATAATTATCCGACATATATGGTGCCATTGGCGCGTCATAATGATAAAGACGACAGATGTTTGGATATGTATCAATTGTTGGTTGCTGGTGCAGAATTAAGCAAGGGTTATTCCGAGTTGGTAAACCCAATTCAACAATTACATGCTTTTGAAGAACAAGCAAAAAATATTGCAGATGGTGACGAAGAAGCTTTTAATCCAGATAATGATTTCGTGCGTGCAATGGAACATGGTTTTCCACCAATTTCTGGTGTGGGTGTCGGCATAGACAGATTGGCATGTATTGTTTTTGACCAGCCAACCTTGCGCGATGTAATCTTGTTCCCAATGATGAAATAAAAGGTTAAAAAATGCCGCCCGCCAAAGATGTTGTTGCCACAACCAAATTACATGATGAAGAAAATCTGGAATATTTGGATAATGCGTTGAAATCAGGTCGCATAGATGAAGCGACGCATAAATATTTAACAAACCTTTATTCTGATTCTATGAATTGGTTTCGCGAAGTATTTATGTCTATCGGCAAATGTTTCGGCGCGCCAAAGGCGGCTGTGCATGTTTATGATTATGAAAAAGATACGGCTTTGCGTACCCAGATAACGATTCCAGATATTAATCCATTGGAACCATATGTGGTCAATCATCGTCTGGATGCAGACCCAATGCGTAATCAGTTTTTCGTATCAACCCAAGGACATAAAATAGACCTAGCGGTATCGTCAATTGTGACGGTTATTGTTGGTGCGCAAAAAAGTGTTTCACGCGCGGTGGATAAAATCACAGGAAAATATTACAAAGATTATATCAACGAAGTTGCACAAACTGCATATAATGTGATTTCAAAGACAGAACGGGTTGCCGCTGCCCAGGCGGTACACGATAAGATTATAGAAGTTTTTTCAAAATCTTTTATTACAGATGCTTCGTCCACAGTGCTTGGTATAATCGGTTGCAGACATCAAAAGATTGCTGCGAATCTTGTGCGCGCTTTGGATAAAATTCGGACACCTTATGCGCGATTGGAAGATGTATGGCGCATAAAATGTTTGTTTGATTTGGTGCCCCAGGCACGAACATTTATTGAACGCATAAACAAGATGTGGCCTGATAAAATTATTGCTGTGCGCGATAAATTTTTTGATATCACCAACCCACGCGGATACAGGGATGCAAAGTTAATTATAAATATTGGTCGTGATGGTAAAATAATCCCAATGGAAATTATTTGTCAGGTTAGAACTTTTTTTGAATATGAACACAGAACACATATGGCTTATGAAAAAGCACGCGGTGTTGAAAACAAAAAAAGTAAAAAAGCGAATACTGTGGCATCTGTATCAATGCATACAGAAAGTTTGCATATCGAAGGCGTTAAAACATACAATTTGATGATTTGTGATTGTGTCGAAGGATTATTTGACAGAATAGGCTGGAACATTTTATATAGTGATGGCAATGAAGATATGCTTTTTGAAGGATTCCCGAAAATATCAACTGTGTATTATCCGCAAAAAATTGTAGATGTTATTATGGGCAAGGTTGATACCGCTGTGGAAAACGAAGTTTTTTATGTCGAAAATGCGCCTGCAAAATTAACACGCGACCAAGAAATTCGTATTTTCAGATGGATGGCAAAATTCATACTTGTGACTGCGATGCCATATTCTCATGCTAATTGGGATGTAAAGACAGATACGATGGCGGGCAAATTCTTTGAATTTATTATGAAAGAATTGCAGCGCTATTACAAAAAGTAATGTATCGTTTTTCCTATTATATTCACTTGCGTTTTTGTGCGCAATTGATGTAAAATAAAATCAGGTTATTGATGGGTTTTACAATAACCATAACAAGCATAGGAAAGGATTTAATTATGCGTCAAGGAAAGGTTAAATGGTATAACAGTAAAAAGTGCTTTGGTTTTATTGCGCCAGATACACCAAACGAAGATGGAAATACAGATGATGTATTCGTTCATTCTTCTGCATTAAAGGCGGCAGATATTCGTTTTTTGAACGAAAATGATATTGTTGAATTCGAAGAGGAGGTAAGAAACGGTAAATTATCTGTGACAACATTGAAATTGATTCAAAGGGATGAAGAAGCTGCAAAAAGATTCCAAGAACGGCGCGCAGAACGCAGACGCGCACGCGAAGAAAGAAAATCTAGGGAAAAACATCGTGAAAAACGTTCTGGATTCGCTTTTTGGAAAAAATAATTTAAAAACCGCCGATTTGGCGGTTTTTTTTAATCATCGCTATTTGCTAATGGATGTGCATGTTTATATGCTTCCATAATCTCTGCCATATTGACCTTGGTATAAAGTTGAGTTGTGGATAACGATGCGTGACCCAATAATTCTTGTAAACTGCGTAAATCTGCGCCACCAGCCAGCAGGGCGGTCGCAAAAGTATGTCGCAAAGCATGTGGTGTTACATAATCTGGTAATTGTAAATAATGGCGCAGATTTTCAATTACTTTTTCTGCCATCCGCGATGACATTGGTAATCCGCGAACACTTCGAAATAATGGTTCTTCCGCGCGCATACCAAACGGATTTATTTTCATGTACTTTTCGATTGCCGTATTAACCGCCGGTAATACAGGAACAATTCGTTCTTTATTCCCTTTACCGATTATGCGCAATGACTCTGGCGCGCCCATAACATCGCGATTTTTTAATGATAATGCTTCGCTTATACGCAAACCGCATCCAAAAATTAAAACTACCAGCGCCCAATCGCGTGCCGCAATCCATGGTTCGTTCATATCTATTGCGCGAATTGCACCATGCATATCTGAAACATCTGTGGTTTCGATTGCTTTTGATAATTTGCGTTCCACCTTTGGCGAAGATATAAGGCCAATCGCATCATTTTGAATATTTTTATATCGCCCAAGCCATTTATAGAAAGTACGCAAAGATGATAAAGCCCGCGCAGTTGATTTGTGTGTTAATTCGCGCTTTGCACGGTCTGCCAGCCAGCCACGAAAAGCAAAAGTATCGGCATGTGCAATATCGCTGAGTTCTGCGGTATCGCCGAAACGCGCAATAAATTTTATAAAATCACGAATATCAGTTTCGTATGCCGTAGCCGTATGTGTTGAATAGTTTTTCGTATTCAACAGATAATCTATAAATTCGGCAATTGTTTCGTTCATTTTATTTCAAAAGTTGCAGATACAGTGACTGTGATTTCTGTATCTTTGGAAACCAAACTGCCACCTGTGTCCATAGATTCTTCCATTGCACCCATTGCCATTTTGGCACTCATGACTCTGTAATTAGCAGTTGGTCTTTCGTTATAAGACACATTTCCATAAGATACATTTAATAGTTTTCCTGCCTTTAATCCATCATCCTTTACCAGCGCATTTGCGCGTGCGCGTGCATCAATAACTGCAGCCCCCAGACATTTGTCCATTACTGGTTTTAATGCCTCAGAACTTGTGAACATACGGAAATTTTCGGTATAAACATTTTCCTGACCTGCGTATTTATTCAAAACAGATTCAATCAATTCTGGATTTGATGCAGAAACTTCAACCGCGATTCTTGTTTCTGTCCCAAGGTTTTCATCTTGCTCCAATGCGCGATTCCATCTTGTTTTTTCATAAGAATTGAATTCAGTCGTCTGCATTTTAACATCAATTGTTTTCAGGTAATCTGTGATTTGTGCCATTTTCTCGGTAGCCAAACGCATAGAAGTTGCAGCATTTTTATCGAGTGTTGTGACACGCAAAGTAATCGCAGTTCTGTCTTTTGGAACAGATGTCAAACATTCGCCACTAACATTTATTTTTCGAATTTCCTTTGGTTTTTCAAATACACCAAAAACCAAATCCAATATAGCCGCTGCACCAATAATAACAGTTGTTAACGCAAGTGTTCTTTTCATTTTCTCTCTCCATTTTTATTTAACCTAACATTTTCTTTTTTACTTTGGTCAGTGTGCGCGCCGCCACAACGCGTGCGCGTTCTGCACCTTGATTTAATATTGTATCAATTTCAGATGGATTAGCCATCAAATGTTCGTACTTTTTGCGTGGTTCACTTAGTATAGAATCTATTTTATCGAATAATATCGTTTTTGCTTCGCCGTATCCCATGCCACCATCTAAAAACCGTTTACGCAATGCCGCGATTTCATCGGCACTGGCAAAGTGCGAATACATTTGAAATATCGTAGATTCGTCCGGATTTTTTGATTCTTCGGGTGTTTTTGAATCTGTGATAATACGCATAACTTTCTTTTTTAATTCATTGCTTGGGCAAAGCAGGGGGATGGTGTTATCATAAGATTTGCTCATCTTGCGACCGTCCAGCCCCGGAATTAATCCGCAATCTTCGCCAATTATTGGTTCTGGTAATTTAAATGTTTCACCATAAATATTATTAAAATATCCAGCAATATCGCGTGCAAATTCAACATGTTGCTTTTGATCTTTGCCAACCGGAACAATATCAGAATTGTAAAGCAAAATATCAGCCGCCATTAATACAGGATAAGTATACAACCCCATATTTATCCCAGAATCTATATCAATCCCAGATTCTGTGTTTTTTTCAACCATCGCCTTGTAAGAATGTGCGCGGTTCATCAATCCCTTTGGTGTGACATTCATTAAAAATTCGGTTAATTGGTATATTTCATTGATATCTGATTGACGAAATAAAATAGTGTTTTCAAGATTTAATCCCATCGCAATCATCAGCGCGGCAATTTCATAGGTATGTTTTTTTATTTCTTTTGCATCATGTATACTGTTAAGGGCATGTAAATCTGCGATGAACATAAAAGTTTTATGGTTTTGCGACATATCAATCAATGGCTTTAACGCACCAATATAGTTGCCAATATGTGGTGTGCCAGTTGGTTTGATACCTGTTAAAACAATTTTATCATCACTCATTTTTTTACCCTTTTTATCAGACAAATAATAACACTTTTGCCGTTGCGATTTCAATAAAAAAATCCCACAGAACGTGGGATTTTAAATCTGTTCTGTTTTTTATTAACGAGAATAGAATTCGACGACCAATTCTGGGAACATTTGCACAGGATATGGAACATCTTCAAATGCTGGAACACGGGTATATGTTGCTGTGAAAGCATTGCTGTCCACAGTGATATAATCTGGAAAATTGCGTTCGCCAGATTCAAGTGCCAACACCACCAAAGGCATTTGTTTTGCTTTCTCGCTGACTGTGATAACATCGCCAGGATTCACGCGGTAAGAAGCAATTTTAACGCGTTTCCCGTTAACATAAATGTGACCATGGCTGACCAATTGACGGGCAGAGAACACAGTTGGTGCCAATTTAGAACGATATACAACTGCATCCAAGCGTCTTTCCAACAAACCAATTAAATTATCTGGTGTGTCGCCTTTCATATTATCTGCTTCTTTGTAATAAGCATAGAATTTCTTTTCGCCAATATTACCATAATAACCTTTTAATGTCTGTTTTGCGCGCATCTGTTTTGCGTAATCAGACGAAGAAGACCCACGTGAAGTTGGTCCGTGTTGACCAGGTTTATATTTGCGTTTATTAAATGGGGATTTTGCCTGACCCCAAAGATTGCAACCGAGTGAACGTCCAATCTTTAATTTACGAGTGCTACGTTTTGCACCAGCTCTTGCCATTTTATTATCCTTTTGTTTTGGTTTTTATTGTGCCGAACTTTCATCAGAATCCTTATCTCAAACGGGACCAAAAGACACCGTCGATTAATCAGTTCTGGTTATCCAGCAAGGCGTATTCTACATATTTTTTTAAGAAATGCAAGAAAAAATCGCCCCGTTTGGGGCGGTTTTTATTTCATCACAAAATGAACATTGTATTGTGGTTTTTTATCGGCACCCAATGCTGCACGAACAACCTTGTTCGATGCTACTTGAACCGCTTTATAAAGGTTGTCTTGGCTTTTTCGTTCTGTTTTTGTTAGTTTATCAATCGCATTAGTGATTTCAATTTGAATCTGACGTTTCATAAAACCTGTATCATCAGATTCAAAGATACCGGCACTTGAAACCTCTGGCACACCTTTCAAGAAACCTTTCTTGTCAATTGGCAAAGTCACAAATATAGCCCCGTTTGATGCGATTTTTTTACGATTTTTATAAACCTGGTCATCGGCGCTGCGTTCGGTTTCGCCTTCCATGACGACAAAGCCGGTTGGTATAGATTCGCATACATATGGTTCTTCGCCGTTTTTCAGTGCAATCATATCACCATTATGGACAATCATCATATGTTTTGCGCCACCGCGTTCCATTGCCATTTTCCCATTTAACATTTCAGAAATGTATTCCCCGTGCATTGGTATTGAAACCTGGGGATGAACCATATCATAGAATTTTTCAAACTCTGGTCGTCCAGCATGTCCACTTGCGTGAATATGGTCTGTGTCAAATATAGTGTATGTTTTGATACCCATGCGCGCCAATTTGTTATAAAGATAAGAAACATCTTGTTCGCGTCCTGGGATGATAATGGCGCTAAATATCACAGTATCAGTTGGCAATAACTTTAATTCTTTGACATGCCCATTGCAAAGGCGGGTTAACATAGCAAATTTTTCACCCTGGGAACCAGTTAAAAACACGGCTTGTTTTTCCGCAGGCAAATCTTTGATTTCTTCAAATGTTAAAACATCATTTTGGTTAAGATATCCGTATTCGATACCAATTTCACGAAATTCTGGTAATCCCACATAAGGCACAGGGTTTGGATTACTGCGTTCTTTAATTGCGGCAACTCGTCCCGCGGCATGTGCTGCCTCTGCGAACATCTTGATGCGTGCCAAACTTCTGGAATAGCCGGTCACAAATACGCGACCTGGGGCTTTTTTCATAATTTCGGTTAATGAATCGCGAACCTGAATTTCTGTTGTTTGTGGTGTCTGTCTTTCGGATGATGTAGAATCACAAACGCATGCCAAAAGTTCGGGGTCAGAACCGATTTCTTTTAATCTCGCATAATCTGTACCCGGTTCGATTGGGTTGTCATCATTAAAAGTCCAATCGCCTGTGTGCAAAATTTTTCCAGCCGGTGTTTTTATAATTAACATTTGTGCCTCTGGGATAGAGTGGGAAACATGGAAGGTTTCAACCACAAATGGGTCCAGGTTTAATGTTGTACCCGCCGCATCAAATTCAATAATATCTTTTTCTGGGTTGTAATCCATTTCCAGACCATTAAATGTTCTGCGCAAAATTTCCGCCGGGAAACGCGTGCAATAAATTGGTTTCCTAAACTTTGGCCAAATGTATTTTAATGCACCAATATGGTCTTCGTGACCGTGTGTCATAACAAAGGCAACAACATCTTTTTTATGCTTTTCAAGCCAAGTTGTATCACAATATTGAACATCGCCAGCACCGATTTCTTCTTCCAAGAAACCCATACCACAATCAACAACTAAATATTTACCCTTGTATTTATAGATATACATATTTTGACCGACATGTTCCAGTCCGCCAAGAGCCATAAAATATATTTTTTCATCATTATTATCATTTTCGTGTGCAGGTTTATCTGCGATTTTTTCTTTTACTTTTACCATATTATAAAAATCCTTTAATATTTACGCGACAATAATATTTGTTTTCGGATATAAAATCAAGGGAAATACAAAAAATGTTGACTGATTATGTTTTTGGACTATTATGGGGCATATAAACAGCAACAAAGGGTAAAAAATATGAAAGATGTTCAAAAGATTCTTGAAAAAGAACACGATTTTCTCCATCCAGAAGAAAAAAGGGCGCAATATATTAAAAATTTAAAATCAAAAACAGATTTTGATAAAACTGTATCAGATAACAATAAAAAAATTAAACGCCGTATGCCTTTGAAAGAAGTGTTAAGAAATTTGGCACCATTGGAGTGGGGCTTGATAATCTATTGCAGCCTTTTGGGTGGGGGAATAACAGCAATTGGAACAGGAATGATTTATGAAGAAGACCATTGGAACATGGGTAACCTTAATCAAAAACACAAAACCAGTGCAATGGTTGCGTGGGGTGTGCTGGGTTGTTTGGTTTGCTTTTGCGCATGTGTTGGTGGAACCAAGCAATCGGATAAAAACAATAAAGATATTTACAACAGATTGTCGGTATACTTATTTGATTATTTAAAAACTATACATCCTGAACTGGACGACAGTATGTTGCATGAATATAATCCTGGCTTAGCAGATAACATCACTGCATTATTGATTGCAAATATGGACAAAGCGGATACAAAAAAGTTGTCTGCCATTGCTGATGATTTGGTAAGTAAAGTTAAATCTGGAAAAATTGATGTGAAAGAATACAACGCAAGAATTGATTGTGCGATGGGCATAATTAAGAAAGCTTTGGATAACAACAAAAAATTGTATAACAGCATAGTGTTGGCATATAAAGGTTGGGCGATTTCGACATTTTATCTTGATGCTCACTCTTTCACAAATTACATTTACATTGCTGGGAAGACAAGATAACTTGGTGGGCAATAAAAATAAAAAAGCGCAAAATTATTGCGCTTTTTTGATGTTAATATGTTTATCTTATGCGTTCTGCTTTTGATGCAACGATTTGAATAGGGTTTCGCATAAGTTTTCTGCGCAGTTTTGCGCGTCTTGCGTTGGTTAATGAATCGTTTTTCAATATTTGATTTTTTTTGTAAAGAACAGAATCTGGGTCAATAACCATTTCTTCGGGAAACATGGTGTTGCATCTGTTGTATTCTTTTTTGTACATTTTCTTTGACATTTCCAGAACAAGAGTGTCCCCAAGTTCAACATAGTCATAACTGTATCCATCGTATGGTATAAAGCGCAAGACGGTGTCTTCCAAATCACGACAGAATAAAGAACCGAACCCCGGGTCATCTTCGTCAAAATCATGAAATTTTTCATGTTCAACAACGACAGTTTTTCT
This sequence comes from Candidatus Enterousia sp., assembly GCA_045648925.1. Taxonomy (GTDB): domain Bacteria; phylum Pseudomonadota; class Alphaproteobacteria; order Rs-D84; family Rs-D84; genus Enterousia. Next base: position 126,046 of record JAZROY010000001.1, on the reverse strand, counting down.
GGTAACTGTTTTTTCTTTGTTGCACCCAGTCGATAACAGCAACAATAAACCGAAAGCCAAAATATAATGTTGTTTTTTCATTTATAACCACCCTTAGAGTTCTTTCTTGTATTATAATACAAAATATACATTTGTCAATAAGTAGTAGAGTGATAATTTTTTATGGTCGATTCCCCTAAATGGGAAGAATTTGTACCGCGATGAGAGCAAATATTCCCCGCCCGGAGGGGGAGAAAGAGCGAACCTGTCGTTGCTTCGCAACTTTTTCGGTTCTTCTCCCTTGGGAGAAAACGCCACAAATAAAACCGACCAAAACGGTCGGTTTAATTTATGGTGCACCCAGCGGGATTCGAACCTGCAATCTTTGCCTTCGGAGGGCAATGCATTATCCAGTTATGCTATGGGTGCTTGTATGTATATTTTATATCATCTTACGCGAATTTTCAATATTTGTTTAACCATTTTATCGCCAAGCATTGATATGATAACAGATTTCATTTTTGAATAAATTTTTGATTGCGTTTCTATATCCATAAATTTGGGTAAAATATATTGTTCTTCACAAAGTTTAATTATTTCTGTTGTATCACATCCATGAGTTTTGGCATCTCTGATAAGATTTATTAGAGAAAATGCGATATAATCTGGAAATATAGCATCTAAATCAATAATGGCAAATAAATTATCTTGAGCATCCAAGATAACATTTTTAGCGTGCATATCTGTATGACATAATACAAAATCGCTTAAATTAAGATGATTGAAAAAAGCCCCCGAAATTTTGCAAGTTAAACAGACGGATGGACGCACTTTGCAATTATAGGGTATTTTTGAAATTTTACATGCAAGATTGAACATTTGCATATATATGTGTGCTTGTTTTTCTTTTGAAATACCTTCGTTTATGCGTTCGTAAAAGGTTTTCCCTTCGATAAAAGGGTATGTTTCGCAATATCCTTGGGCAGATTTGTGCAAAGATACTTTCGGGGCATTTATATCATAAGATGTCAAAAGTTTGCTGACATAAATATTATGTATGGCGGTATTTTTAGGTGAAAATCTGCATATAAATTTGTCTTCGTTCTGAGTAATTGCGACATAAATATCGTGGACATTGCCTGCCGCAACATCAAGTTTAAAAATATCTTTTGTGTTTGGGTATATCTTTTTTATTTCTAAGATTTGTGAATCTTTCTTGTTCATAATTATCTCCCCAACATTGCAAGCATAAAATCGTCTAAATCGCCGTCCAGAACAGCGGCAGAATCTGTTTTTTCTACATTCGTGCGCACATCTTTGACCAATTGATATGGATAAAGGACATAGTTGCGAATTTGACTGCCCCATTCAATCTTTTTTTGTGCTGCCTTGGCAGCATCTTCTTCGGCAGCGCGTTTTTGCATTTCTAATTCATAAAGACGCGATTTTAACATCTTCATCGCCATTTCGCGATTTTGAATTTGACTGCGTTCATTCTGGCAAGTCACAACGGTATTTGTTGGGATATGTGTGATTCTGACCGCAGAATCTGTCTTGTTAACATGTTGTCCGCCGGCACCGCTTGCACGATAAGTATCAATACGCAAATCTTTTTCATTTATTTCGATTTCTATGGAATCATCAACATCAGGCCACACATCTATGGATGCAAAACTGGTCTGTCTTTTCCCGTTTGCGTTAAAAGGTGATATGCGAACCAATCTGTGAACACCGATTTCGTTTTTAAGCCAGCCAAACGCGCGTTCACCAGATATACGAAAGGTTATACTTTTTATACCTGCAACATCGCCAGCATGTTCTTCAACTGTTTCGATATTAAATCCGTGTCTTTCGCACCATCTTGTGTACATACGCGAAAGCATCTGCGCCCAATCTTGCGCCTCGGTTCCACCGGCACCCGCCTGGATAAACAAAAACGCACCATTGTTGTCCATTGGATCGCGAAACAGGGTGATAAACTTTGCGTGATGTACTTCATCTGCCAAAATGGAAATTGCACTCAGAACATCTTTGTCGTCTGGGGACAGTTCGTATAATTCAACCAGATTTTTATATTCTTGTTCCAAATGGTTAAATTCAGATAACTGCTTTTCCATATTTGATTTTTTCTGTAAAACTCCGCGGGCATATTCTGGATTGTTCCATAAATCTGGTGCGTTTGAAATATCATTTAACTTATTTATTTCAGATTGGATTTTTTTTGGGTCAAAGAAACCCCCTTAACGCGCAAATGTCGTCATGTATTTGATTCAAAATATCGTTGTTTATCGCAATCATGTTCAAAATATAGCAATTTATTTGCCTAAATCAACATTTTTGTATTTTTATCATCAAAGTTTTATTGCGTTTATATTTTAAATGTGATAAAATAAATCTAACGAGAGGGATTTCTTATGAAAAATTTTTGGTTGACTTTTGGATGTATCGGCGCTTTTTTGATGGGCGATGCAGCGATGGCTGTTTCTGCTGGGACGGTTGTCACTGATTCATCGCGTGCATCGGTTTATACTAATTCTGCTGGTGTTTCAACCGCGGGCAGTCGCGGACAAAAGGGCATTGCCAATGCGTATATTCAAAATCAGCGCAATACATATTTCTTGATTACTCAACCAGATGTGGATACTGCGTGTCGTCGTAAAATTATGAACTGTTTATCTGACTACTGTGGTGATTCTACGGCGGTCCCTGGCAAAACTTCCAGTCGTTGTATGTATGCAACTGAAACAGAATTATATAATTATGCATTGCTTTGCTTGCAAAAAGATACTTCTATTTTATTACCGCAATATAACACTATGACAAGGAACGGCGCAGGTGGAATGAATACTGCTGCGCGTCTTTGTCCGTCCTATGTTCAGCAAGAATTGATGTCTTATTTATCGATGGCGAATATGGCGGATAAACTGACAAAATCCCATTCTGATTTGTGTATCCAACGTCGTCGTGAATTAGAAGCGGCAATGGCGTGCCATTCTGTGGCTTTGGCGTACGGCAATGAAACAACCAGTATGTTAACAACACAACTTACTGATTATTGTGGTGCTGGGGTTGCTGGTGGTTCTGCCGAGATGGTAACACGATTTGTTAATGCTGGTAATGTTGGGGCCAGTGTTTGGGGATGGGCTGAAAAAATAGTCAGTTTAGATTTGAATAACAAGGGTGCAAATTGGGAATCTGCGGTTGATGCCGTGTTGGCCAGTTATACGAATCGTATGAATTTGGCATGCGGTGATGATTTACAGTTAAATACTGTATCTCATCCGACAACAACTAATACAACACCTAATTTACAAAATGCGGTGTCATTGGTTGCAAATGTGGCATTTCCATCAACCAATAATACCAAGCAAAATCCATACGAAGACCAAAGTATTTTTATGGAAGTAACTTCGATGTCTGAATTGTATGATTATACCAGTGCAAACCAGGTTGTCCAGGCGGGTTTAACAAACAGTTCTTTGACCCAGAATCCATTTTTGACTTCAACACAAATGGATTTAATGCAAAAGGCATATAAACGTGGAACCAAGGTGTTTATTATTCGCGACAGTACGCGCTGTTATACTGTACCGGTCACAACTTTGACTCAATCAGAAACTTCATTGATTGCGAACGCTTTTGCAAATTGTGTCAGCAGATAGGTTTTGAAATTTTTTAACAAAAGCGCCAATCGGCGCTTTTTTATTGGGAAAAATTTAATCGCCTTGCTTGAAACTTATGGATTTTTTTGATATAATTCATGCTATGAAAGTATCGCGAAGGGGATTTTTAAAAACGGTAAGTTTTTCTGCTTTGGTTATCGGGCTTGCGCCGCGGGTGGCTTTTTCTGTGCCAAATGTGCTGCGTTCAATGCGAACAGGATTGCAACCGGGTGGTAAAACAAGATTAGTAATCGAAACGGCATCTCGACCATCTTATACATTGTCTTATGGTGATAAACAATTGATTGTTAATTTGTCTAATACAAATGGTAAATCAGATATTCAACCAAAATTGGCAAACGGAACACTGGTAAAAAGGGTTACACAAATTCAAGAAGGTTCTGTATTAAAAATTGTTGCAACATTGGGTTCGATGATAGATGCGATTGATAAAAAACAAATAATGCTTTTGGAACCAAATGGTGATAATGATTATCGTCTTGTGATTGATTTTGTTGCCGGAACGGGTAAGGGGATAACCGAAACCACAACAGCACGGGCGGCAACGACACAACCAACCAAAGAAACCAAAACAAATGCTCAATCAACAAATAATAATAAACATATAATTGTTATTGATCCTGGACATGGTGGTAAAGACCCTGGCTGTATTGGAAAGGGCGGAACCAAGGAAAAAACGGTTGTATTATCTGTTGCAAAAAAATTAAAAAATTCACTGGATGCCGCGGGTTACAAAACATTTTTAACGCGTTCGAGCGATAGTTTTCTGAAATTGGCGGAACGCGCGGAATTCGCGGAAAAGAAACGCGCTGATTTGTTTATATCTTTGCACGCCAATGCTAACCCAAGCCGTAATGTAAAGGGCTTTTCTGTTTACACTTTGTCAGAAAAGGCCTCGGACGAAGAAGCGCAAAAATTGGCGGAATCCGAAAATGCAGCAGACAAAATCGATGTAAATGGTTTTGAACAATTTTCCAAAGATATTCGTGTCGCTTTGTCATCATTACAGCAACATGCTGTTGCAGAACTAAGCGAAGAATACGCAAACAGTTGCGCCAAATCATTAAATCGTGCGTCCATAGAACAACAAAAAGGACCATCCGTTCGTCATGCACCTTTTGCGGTATTGCGTTCAACTGTGCCAGGGGCATTGATTGAATTGGGGCATTTGTCTAATAAAAACGAAGAGAACCTTTTGAAATCAGATTCACATCAAAATAAATTGGTTGCTGCGATTGTAAAATCTATAAATTCATATGATTTTGATGTATAAAAAAAAAGACCGCGGTAAACGCGGCTTTTTATTTTGTTGCTGATGAATCATCGTGGACATTGTATATATCCCCTTCGTACAAAATTTTCAACCGTTTGTTGGATTTTTCGTTCATTTTTAAACGCTCATTTTGTGTCATGTGCAAATAATATGTCTGATTACCCTTGCGGATGGCGAGCGCAGGCGATGACGGTTTTGTTGTAATCAAACATGCTTTGTCATTACCAATATGCAAGAATTTATTAGAATCACAAACGAATTCATTCTTGCTCCATTGCGCATACAGTACTTTATTCCCGACCGTCCAAGGACCTGTTATACTGCCTTTAACAATTTGATTTGGTGTGCACAAAGAATCATTGACACACCACCCGTTGAAAGTATACCCATGCTTTGTCATAGACGGCAAAGATATTAATTCGTCTTCAATGGTAAACTCAGTAGCAAAATTCGGCAATTCTTGCCCACCATCTATGTATGTAATATGATAGTATCTTGGAACGCATGTTGTTCCTGTGGCAGTGTCTTGTTCAACATAACCTGTTCTGCATCCATTAAATGTCCATTGGGCATATAAATCAATGTTTCCAATAGTTATTTCTGGATTTATTACAAAAGATTTTGTCGGTGTATTACAATCATCGTTATCAACACACCATCCATCAAATCTGTACCAATCACGCACAGGTTCGCTGATTGTAATCAAAGAACTTTCTATTGTATAAGATATTGGATGAATTGCATTACTTTCCCAAGATGCGTCTTCCATATTATGATAATTTATATTGTATGTATCAAGTACGCATGAATTGGCATTCTTTTTATATCCGCGTTCACAATCAAAAACCATGTTTGTTTGGCATGAAGAAATGGATATTCCGGAACCATAATGAATGAACCCATTTTCAATCCCAGTAAAAGTACATGTCGAAGCATTGTCTGGGCATACGACATTACAGTCATAATAGCAATCTGTTGCCTGGGTTGCCGTCCATGCATCCGAAGTAAATGGTGATTCACAGGTTAGACACTGTCCATTGTCCAGATATTGCCCAGCCGGGCATCCTGTGGCATTCCATTTTGCATAAAATACCACATTGCCAGAATGATTTAGTGGAATTTCGCGTGTCAAAGCACAATTTTGTGTCAAATTCACATCATCACACCAACCAGCAAATTCAAAATGGTCTGTGGCTGGTGGATTGCTCGTTGGGACATTTTCAACAGGTGTTTGCGAAGAACGATATTTCTTTGGCAGTAAATTACTTAACACTGTTCCATCTTTTTCTTTGTATGTGATAGTATATTCTGTTTCTGTCCAATTCGCAGTACATGTTGAATCATTGGTAATATTCCACTTTGAACTGCTTGTTGGATTAAAACCGTTCGTACACGACCAAGAAGATATGCTGTTATTATCTTTTGTACACACAGAAGAATCTAAAACATATTCTCTGTTGTAATACACAGTCACAGGATTGTTGGAAACAGCCAGTGTTCCGCCGTTACAATTATATGTTAAAGAATATTGATTCGGGTTCCATTTTGCGGTACATTCCATATCGCTGTTGAAATCGTAACTGGCAATAGTCCCTTGGTCTTGATATTCACCATTGAATGTTTCGCCACTTTCATATGTTGCTGTGCAAAGCCATTTATCAAATGTGTGCCCGGTAGCAGTAAACCCATTGGGGTTCAATGTCACCGATTGTTCAAACTTTGCTTCTTGATAAGTCATTGTGCCACCATCGCCCTCTGTCCCGCGCAAGAATTGTATTTTATACACAGTTGGTTCCCATTCTGAATAAAATACCTTCGCCCCAGCATCTGAGGTTGATATTTCTGTGACGGCTTCATCAGTTAAATCAGGGTTTCTGTGCCAGCCAACAAATGTATAGTGTGGTTTTGTATAATAATTACCAATATTGGCGACAGTTGGCAAAGTTAAACCCGTTCCATAGGTATATGAACCAAAATCGGTAGAAAGCGCTTCCATGGATGTTTCGCCGTCATAATATGTGACATTATATATGTCTGGTTCGCATGTTGTTCCAGAATCATCATGGTGATAACGTTCCATACAATCATATGTAACACCACAAGGCAACAACATTTCTCCATCTTCTTCGTGATAATAATTATTAATGACGGTTGTTATAGATTTTTCAAAAAACATATTGTTCCCACCGACATAAATATCATACGCGCAATTTTCAGAATGTTCTGGACAAGTTGGTGTTGCGGGGCAGGTTGTATAACATGCCGATAAATCTGTTGCTGTTGTGCCATCGGAATATGGATACACCCCACTCGTTTCTGTTGCGCAAGAATAACATGTTTGATTTACTAAATAACTACCATCTGGGCAAGATACGCGTATCCATGTCGCACAAAGTTCTCTGTCGCCACCATTTGCAGTGTAAATAGTATCAATCACATTATCGTCACTACAATTTGTCCAACCATCAAATTCAAAATATGTTTCTGTTGGTGTTGGCAAAGGTGTGATATTATTGTCTTCGACAGTATATTCAGTCACATATCCATCGCCAGTATAATTATCTGTTTTGGTTGAATCTTTATAATATGTAATTGTATAAGTATGTGGTTCCCATTTGGCTACAAGGGTTTTATTGCCTTCTGTTCCTGCCACGATAGATGTAATGGCGTTACCATTTAAATTGTCGCTATAATACCATCCCAAGAAATCATAGTGTTCCATTGTTAATGGTGGCAATTCTTGTTCCGTTCCATAGGTATATGTTGCGGGCAAACCATAACTTGTAATTTGTTCTGATGTAAGTGGTACTTGTGGGTTTGCATTGTAGTCTTCTATATTTCCGTAATATGTAATATCATATTTTGCCACCTGCCAGTGCGCCCATAAATAGACATCGCCAGTACTTCCTGATGGTATTGTATAAGTTTGTACCAATGCATTATCATTACAATTGTCGTTTTCACCAACACACCAGCCAGCAAAATCATAATGATTGTCTTGTGCTGTCGCATCGTCTGATATTGTTATCGGGTCAGATTCAATGGTATAAGTAAATGTTTGATTCCAATACCAAGCATCGGAAAAAGTTATATTGTTATTACTGTTGTTGTAGTTTATAGAATAATTAACAGTATCCCATTGTGCTGTACAAGTCATACCACTGTTATAATCATAACTAGTAATCTTTCCCTGATCTGGATATTCCAATATAACATCATTGTTATTATTATCTTTTGCCACGCATCTCCAACCAGTAAAACTATAACCGTTTCTATTGAAAGTGTTTTGTGGCAAAGTGATATTTGTTTCTTTGTAATAAACATCTTTCGGACTCATAGGGAAAGGAACATTATTTTCTACTGCTACTGTTCCTGCATAAAAATTGATAGTTGTTTTCCATCTTGCGTAATATGTTTTATCGCCAGAAGATCCTGTTGGTATTGTCAATGTTTCATTGGCTGCATGGCATGCAGATGATTTTGGGTTGTTTACACCTTCGCACCAACCAGCGAATTCAAAACCTTCACGTGCCACGGTGTTTGGAACCGTCACATCGTGATACACGATTGTGTATGTTGTTTCCGGTTCGTTGCCAGTCCAATGTCCACCATTTAATTCATAAGTTATGGTGTATTCTTTCGGTTTGCATGCCGAATAATCACCAAACACCTGGGAGCGGAAGAACGCGTTTGATACCATGGCAGCACGACAAGCAGGCGCGCAATTTCTAGAACATAATTCAGTTGTATTAAACATCTGTAAATACACCCATGGGGTCTGTAAATTGGTCTGTTTTTCATTATTATATATTTGATAGTCGGTCATTCTGCACCAACAGTTTTGTCCGTTGTTATCTTGACCGTTCATTGTTTCGTGATAACCGTTAGAATAAACCAAATTATCCGGCGGTGTTCCACCAGTATCACCATTACAACTTGATTCCCCGTATACCCAGTAAAAAGGATTGCTTACGGTCTGTGTGCTGCTGTTATATCCTGCGGCATAAAGCAAGCCCCAAACCCCAAGTGGACTGGTTCCATCGTTTTTTATATCTGGTACAAAAGATGACATTTTTTTCGATTGATTATCGCCACTTATATGCGCGGTTATTGTAGCATTTGTGTCTTTTTTTGGATCCAATACTGCACCAGCAATATTGCTGTGTTCGTATCCTGCATCACAAGTTGCAGGAATTGTATAATCTGTGACAGAATCAAAGTTAAGACCAGATGTTGAACCAGAACCAGATCCAGTGGTGTTGCCTGCAGAAGATGCCCTTACTGACACACGCGCAGCCAATCTGGCAGTTCCTGATTTTATGGTGTTTGTTGGCAAAACTTCGACATCTTGTCCCGATGTTTCATCTACCCAGCCATCAAATTCATATCCATCTTCAACAATTGGAGCATCCAGTACAACAGTTCTGTCAACAGTATACGTCATCGGGGCGCTTTTTGTTAATGTTGTCCCATTTAGTGAATATTCTATTGGGTACGGTTCTGGAACCCATTTTGCATAAAGTGTCTTATTTCCGAACAAACCTGTCTGTTCGCCAACCATAGGGTCTGGACAATCGTTTAAATCTTCACACCAACCAACAAATTCATATCCTGTATGAACGGTTGATGGTACAGGCAAATCGACAGTATCAGACACAGAATAATCCATTATATCTATTGTTTGTTCGCCATCTTTAAGAGTAAGAGTATAATTTGTTTTCTGGCACTTTTTCAGTGATCTGTAAATAGATGTACGCAGATTAACCGAGACAACACCATAAAAAATGTTTTGACCCCACATAGCACCACAAAGTGATGGACAATCAACAGAACACCGTTGTAATTGTGTCGTGTATACATATTTGGAATCTAATGGTGTGGAAGTGGATACAACATAAGCAGTATGAGTGGAATTAGAAACCAGCTGGTCATATTCTGTTGCTCTGCACCAACAATGTTTTCCAGAAGTTTCAGTATCTATATTTTCAAGCATAGGTAGAAGTCGCATTTCACATGCTTCATCAAATGTTCCTGTTGATTCTAATGGTGCTGTGGCAGAACAATACGATTCACCCTTTACCATATATCCATAACTTGAAAAAGAAGCCGTCCAATTTGTTCCATTGGTTTCAGAACCATTTCCTTTTCTTGCACAATATGTACCCTCGTTCGGGGCAGAACTGTATTCCGCACGGAATGGGTTAAACTGTTCTTCGTAACCGTCGGCACATTCTGTTGTGCAAGTAAGTGTTCCGTTAACATATTGTGTTTTTAAACCATTTTCACAACTAGAAAGTTCCCATTGGGCATAAAGTGTTTTTTCGCCAGACCAACCGGTCTTTACACTGCCACCAGACATCGGATTGCTGCAAGTTTCTGTTTCGCACCAGCCCTTAAAAGAATAATAACTTTTTGTGATTTCATCTTTCAAGGTAACGGAATTCCCAGTATAATATTGGTAATCAATAATATCACCATCACTTATATATGTAATTTTATTTTCAATTGGCATGCATTGCAGCAACGAATCGTATATCGAGGCACGTAAATTCACACCGATTACAGGATTGTCTGTTGAACCGTCCAAGATAAAATTTTTGGTCATATAAGAACAATATTCCGCACATGAACTTTGGCAACTACTGCCCATGTCCTTTAAAAAAACATATTTAGCGTATATTTTTTGAAACGGTGCCGCCCAGCTGTTTGAAACAGTCGAAAAAGCCTGGTGTTCTGTTGCCTGACACCAACAATATCTTCCGGAACCGCTGGTGTTAATTGCATCCGCCATGGGTCTGCGTGGGATACTGGGGCATGCGACATCTTGGGATGCATCACCAGGCGCAGTCGTCGAACAATATGACCGACCCTTTACACGGAAAGATGGAAAATAAGATATCCATGTGTTAGTGCTTGCATCAGATGTTGATGCGTTGCCGGTGTGTTCGTATCCGACACTGCCGGAAACACCACAGTGCTGCAAATCCGCGAAAAGATTTGTTTGCACCTTGTATCCGCCTGGACAAATTGATGATGCAGAACATGCATTTGACAAGCCAAATACCATCACAATTGCAAAAAATGCAGTTTTCAAAATACTTGAAAAACGCACAAAATCAGGCATTTAAATCCCTTTCCTTGACATTCCTTTATTTATCTTAGAAAAAAATTGATATTCAACGCAAGTGTTTTTTTAGAAATTGTGATTTCGTTGCAGTGTTTAACCCATTAACTATACACGATGAATAAAAAACACCCCATTTTGGGGCTTTTTTATTCATGGCGGAGATGGAGGGGTTCGAACCCCCGATACGGTTGCCCGTATACGCGATTTCGAGTCGCGCGCATTCAACCAGCTCTGCCACATCTCCGTATGGAGTCAGATTATATATATTAAAACGATTAAAAGCAACAATAATTATTTTTTGCCAAAGATAATTACATTATATGCAAAATAAAATTTTAATGTTTTTTCTTTTTCATAATCTTTTCATAGATTTCTGATTCTGGTAAATCGCGAAATGTTAAATACCATGCTTGTTCATTTTTATTTTTGGTCTTTACACGTTTTTGCATTTCTTTTGTAGTTTTTGGTGATGGCTCTATGACCGGCTCCCCGGGAATCCAATCAGCCGGTGTAGATAATCCGCAAGCATCGTTTGTCTGTAATGCAATTAAAATTCTTAATATTTCTCTTATGTTTCTGCCAACTGTTTGTGGATAATATAAAATTGTTCTAATAATTCCGTGCGGGTCAATTATAAATACTGCGCGAACTGTCTTTGTGTCAGAAGTATTCGGATGAAGCATACCGTATAATTTTGATACATTTAAATCCATATCTGCAATTACAGGAAAAGTTATTTCAACATTTTTCCAATCTTTGAAATCTATCTCATTGTATATAGAACGAAACCAAGCAAGGTGCGAAGATATCCCCCCCACAGACAATCCAATCAAACTAGTATTTAATTTTTGAAATTCTGGCATCAAAGATTGAAAAGATAAAAATTCTGTGGTGCATACTGGGGTAAAGTCCATTGGGTGCGAAAACAAAACAACCCAACGACCAACAAAATCATCGGGAAAATGTATTGGTCCATTGGTTGTATTCGCAATAAATTTGGGTGCAACATCACCAATCAAAGGTAAAGTGTAACTATCTTCGTGCATAATAAATCCTTTTTAATATTATAAATATGCCAGTAAATCTGCGTGATTTTAATAAGACAGTTTTCTTAGATAATAAAATGCTTTATTTTTTATAAAATATGGTATTATATTGTTGAAACAATAAAAGGTGTTTATTATGAAACGTTCAGATATTATAAGAACAATCCAGGTGCAATTCAAAAATATGCGCACTGGGGATGCAATGACCGTGTTGGATACTGTTATGGACGAAATGATTTCTGCAATTGCAAATGATGACAGAATTGAAATTCGCGGATTTGGTTCGTTTCAGATGCGTAAACACTCTACAAAAAACGGATATAATCCAACAACTGGCGAAACAATGATAGTGCCTGCGGGAAAAACTATATTGTTTAAACCAAGTCGTGATTTAACCAAGAAAATGAATGGATAATACAAATGTCTGCTGGAATAAAAAATCACAATCGTGACAGATATGAACGTGTGCGTCGACTGATGTGGATAAAATGCGAAGCATGTGGTCGTTTGGTGTTCTTTAAAGATTATAAAAACAATCATTATGTTTGCCCGAAATGCAATCGTGCATTCATAATGAATCCGAAGCAAAGATTTGATTTGCTGTTTGATAATGTAGATTGGCAAAAATTTGATTTTGTTATGCCAAGTGATGACCCGCTTAATTTTACGGACAGGGTTTCTTACAAGGAGAGATTGGCAGAAGCGCGCGAAGACACAGGCGCCAAAGATGCTATTTCAACTGCTGATGGCAAAATAGGGGGAATGCCAGCAACAATTTGTGTAATGAACGGCGATTTTATGATGGGTTCAATGGGGCGCGCGGCGGGTGACGCAATCATTGCAAGTATTGAACATGCAATTGAGTTAAAGAATCCATTTATTATGGTGACATGCAGTGGTGGTGCGCGTATGCAAGAAAACATTTTGTCTTTGATGCAGATGGCACGAACAACTGTCGCTGTAAATAAACTACACGAGAACGGGTTGCCATATATTGTGATTTTAACAGACCCGACTTTTGGTGGTGTGACGGCTTCGTTTGCTATGCTTGGCGATATTCATATTGCAGAACGCGGCGCAAGGATAGGGTTTGCCGGTCGTCGTGTTATTGAGCAAAATATACATGAAAAATTACCATCTAATTTCCAAACAGCAGATTATTTATATGACCATGGTATGGTTGATGTTGTCGCAGATCGTTCTGAATTAAAAGCGAATCTTGAAAGAATTTTATCTGTTTTAACAAAACAACCGTGTGAGCCAAAGGTTATAGATATTAAAACGCCAAAATTTGATACACCCAAAAAATCGCGTGATATGGGTAAATCCCCTGAATATGATAGGGTTTTGCTGGCACGCAATGAGAATAGACCACATTTGTTGGACTATGTGAACGGTATTGTAGACAAATGGACATACCTTGCGGGTGACAGATGCTTTGCCGAAGACGCGGCAATGTGTGGCGGTATTGGGTACTGGTATGGTATCCCTGCTGTGATTCTTGGTCAGGAAAAAGGGCGTACCATAGAAACCCGTCAAAAACACAGATTTGGTATGCCAAATCCCGAAGGATACAGAAAGGCGCAACGGTTGATGAAATTGGGAGAAAAATTCAATTTACCAATAATTTCTTTGTTTGATACTGCGGGCGCATTTGCCGGTGGTGCGGCAGAAGAACGCGGACAATCCCAGGCGGTAGCATCAACAATATCGGTTGGATTAAGTGTAAAAACACCGTATGTCGCTGTAAATGTGGGCGAAGGTGGTTCTGGGGGTGCAATCGCTATTGGAACAGGGGACAGAGTGTTTATGTTGGAAAATGCCATTTATTCCGTAATTGCGCCTGAATCTTGTGCGAGTATTTTATGGAAAGATAATAAATTCAAAGCTCAGGCAGCAACTGCACTTAAATTAACTGCGCGTGATATGGCGTCCCTTAATGTGATTGATAAAATCATAAGTGAACCAGCGGGTGGTGCACACAAAGATTGGCAAACAACCATGGAAATGGTCGGAAAAACTGTGGCTGATGCAATTAAAGAATTACAGGAAGTGCCGGTCTCTGAACTTGTTCCAAATCGTGTAAAAAAGTTTTTATCTATGACACGCGATGTCGAAATCTTTCAACCAGAGCACACACCTGAAGAAAAACAAGTGTAAAAATAAAACCGACTTTCGTCGGTTTAATTTTTATGGCGGAGCGTATAGGACTCGAACCTATGGACCGCTAAAACACGGTCACGGATTAGCAATCCGCTGCATTACCACTCTGCCAACGCTCCAGCTTGAGGGGTATTATATATAAACGATTTATCAAATGCAAGGGTGTTTTTCAGATTTTTTATAAAAAATCACAAGAAAGACGAAAAACCTATTGACAAATCGGCTGTTTTTCCTTATACTAGTATTAACTTGGTTCCCTGAATAGCGGGGCGGGCTGTCGAAAAACTTTCTGATAAGCCGGGATATTTGTCTGATCAAATGTTCGAATGTACATCGCAACTTTTTGTTTGTTGTCGATGAACCAATCTCAAAAAAACTAAGTGTTTTATGTGGGTTTATGCGGTCTTTTGGAACGTATTTATCTATTATTTAATGCTGTGATAACCAAAGGAGAACCAAATGAAACAAAGAAAATTTTTGAAACATTTACCATATGAAGCCAAGGCATTCATTACAACAGTATTGTTTGGCACACTTAGTTTGCATGGCGGTCAAGATGATAATTCTAATAAAACCCAAGACCCCAAAACCACGGCTACGGTTTTTCCACTTGGGATTATGCCGCGTCTGGAATTTTCAAACACATACGCGATGGCTGCACCTTGTGCAAACAATGCAATGTCGTTGATTAGCAATAATAACAATTTGTTTGTAAACGATTATGGCTTTAAAGATACTCTGGCAGAACCCAAAGTGGAAGAAGCGACACCAACAGACAAAACAGTATCAGTTGCAAAAAACACAAACAAAAATGAAAACATTGTTTTTGATGAAAGATACGGGGTTAAAATAGTCCTTGGCAAAAAGACAGTAAAGTATATCTATAAAGATGGAACTGTTGAAGTTCGTCAGGGTGGAACATTGCCATGGCGCAACAAAAATCCAGGCGCAATCAGAAAAAGCGAAATGTCCGTTGGCACGGCTAACAAGTTCGCTGTGTTCCCATCAGAAGAAGTCGGTTTCGAAGCGTTGCGGGCTTTGTTGCGTGGTGAAAACTATCGTAATTTAACACTTAAATCTGCGATATTCAAATATGCGCCGCCACACGAAAACAACACAACAAAATATCAAGCCGATATCAAAAGATTGACAGGTGTCGATTTGAACAAAAAATTGTGTGATTTAAACGAAGAAGAATTTGAACGTGTGGTCAAAACAATTAAACAAATCGAAGGTTGGGTTCCTGGTAAACTTACCCGAACAGAAGCGCCAACCGTTACTGATACATTGGCAAAAGCCATACAATATACCAGATAACAAAAACCGGCATTTGCCGGTTTTTGTTTTTTTATAAACATTATGTTTGCATTATTGTTTTTGTTCTATTATTATCATCACCAGACGAAAGGATTTTATAATGCAGATAAGATTATTTAATACAATGACTCGCAAAGTGGAAGAATTCAAACCACTTATTCCAAATCATGTTGGTTTTTATTCTTGTGGTCCAACAGTGTATCATTATGCACATCTTGGAAATATGCGCACAATGGTTGGTAACGATTTATTAAAACGCATGTTTTTGGCGAATGGTTTTGTTGTTCATCATGTTATGAATATTACAGATGTGGGACATTTGACAAACGAAGACGATGATTCTGGCGAAGACAAAATGGAAAAGGGCGCCGCGCGTGATAAGAAATCTGTATGGGATATTGCAAAGTTTTATTTGGATGAATTTTTGCGCGATAGTGATGATTTGAATATCATGCGTCCAACAGATATGCCACGTGCAACGGAATACATAAACGAACAAATAGAATTAATTCAAAAACTTGAAGAACTTGGGTACACATACGAAATACCAAACGATGGTATTTATTATGATACATCGAAATTTGCGGATTATGGTGCATTAACAGGTGGTTCGTTATCTGGTCAACGGGCGGGTGCGCGTGTTGAATATAACGATGCAAAACGAAATCCTACGGATTTTGCGTTGTGGAAATATTCGCCAAAAGATGTGAAGCGGCAAATGGAATGGGATAGTCCTTGGGGTGTTGGGTTTCCTGGCTGGCACACAGAATGTTGTGTTATGAGTATGAAATTATTGGGCGATCATTTTGATATTCATACTGGCGGTGAAGATTTATCCCGTGTTCATCATACAAATGAAATAGCACAAAGTGAACCAATTGTTGGTAAACCTTGGGTGAATTATTGGGTACATTTCAGTTTTCTGCTGGATAAAAGTGGTGACAAAATGGCAAAGTCCAAAGGGGAATTTTTGGGTATGAATGCTGTTCGTGCGCGCAATATTGACCCGATAATTTATCGTTATTGGATTGTTTTGGGACATTATCAATCACAACTGGCATTTTCGTTTGAAGCATTGGAATCTGCGGCGACGGGTTATAAAAATCTTGTTCGTAAAATCGCAGATTTGATAAATAATAAATCTGGCGAATTGGATAAAGATTTGTATCAACAATGGCATGATAAATTGTTGGTACCGGTCTCAGACAATCTTAAAACCGCAGAATCTTTGGTTGTTTTCCAAGATTTGTTGAAAGACGGTGCGGTCAATGCGGCAACTAAATTGGCTTTGGTTGAATTCGTTGACGATTTGTTGGGGTTAAGGTTTATCGAAAACGCGAAAAAGTTGATTGATGCAGAATCTGTTAAGGCACCAGATGAAATTGAAGATTTGGCGCAAAAACGATTGATGGCGAAAAAATCGCGTGATTTTGCAACCGCAGACGATTTGCGTAATCAAATTGATGCCAAGGGGTGGACAGTAATGGATACCGCGGACGGTTTCAAACTGGTCAAAAAACAATAAAAAAATATTAAAAAAACTGCTTGAATATAGTGTATTTTGTGATATATTATAGCGGTCTTAACCAAAGGGAAAATCCATGAACTATCCATATATGCCTAAATCTACCGCACTATGGTTGATTGAAAATACTGCGTTAACATTTGAACAAATTGGCGAATTCTGCGGTTTACACGAATTAGAAGTTAAAAATATCGCCGATGCAGAATCTAATAAAATGCAGGGCTTGAACCCGATTATCAGTGGTCAGGTTACTCGTGAAGATATTGAAAAATGTGAAAACGACCCGTCTGCACGTCTTACCCTGCGCGAAGCAATTATCGAAGCGCAAAAGAAACAAAACAAAAAGGGTGTTGGATACACACCAAAACTTCATCGTCAAAATCGTTTGGGCGGAATTTTGTGGATTTTAAAGAATTATCCTGAATTATCGGACGGTCAGGTTGCAAGATTGATGCGAAGCACCAATCCAACCGTTAAATCTATACGCGATAAAACTCATAAGTCGTATTCGATGATTCAAATTCAAAGCCCGATTGTATTGGGTTTGGTTTCTGAATCTGCTGTGCGTGATGCTGTGAACAAGGCACAACACAAATCTGGCAAATAATACATTTAATGTTTTACCCCTAAATAAATCAAAGGTTTTTTCATGGCTAAAAAACTAGATGAAGCAACAAGATTATTGATAGATTCTCTGCCGGAAAGTTTGAAAGAATTAGCGTTATCTTCATGCGAAGTTGGCTATCTTTCCCAGATGGATCTTGATAACGCGTTCCAATCAGACGAAGTTCCGGACGAAGAACAAGATGAAGTCGTTGATTTCTTTAAGCAAGATTTGGGACTGGAAGTTCTGGAAACAGACAGCAACAGATTTACAAGGGATATGGAAAAATATTACGAAGAAGATGAAGACAGTTATTCTCGTGATAAAACCCGCGATTTATTAAATGCTGATGCAGAACAGGTTGATGTCAGCGATGAAGATTATGAACATTATGCCAAACAACTAGAACGCAGTGCCACTGGCAATCTGGTTTTGGGGATACAAGATTCAATACAATCTTATTTAAAACAAATTGGGACAGTACAATTATTAACTGCCGCTGGGGAAATCGCCATTGCACAACGCATTGAAGCTGCGTCCAGATTGATGGTTTATGGCCTTTGCGAAAGTCCGATGACAATTCGGGCCATGCTTGATTGGTATCAACAATTGTTAAATGGTGATATTCGTCTGCGTCACATCGTTAATTTAGAGGTTATGTATTCCAGTGAATCTGAACAGAAATCATTGGCTGCTTTGACGGATACATTGAAATCCAAAGGGGTTGACCAGGTTGACGATTTGGATGATGATGATTTGGATGCTTTGGAAGAATCTGTATCTGATGATGACGATGAAGATGATGATATGGATGACGAAGACGACAAAAAAGAAGATGGACAGCGCGGATCTTCCGGGGTTCCAATTCCTGTGATGGAAGATTCTTTGATGCCGATGATTACCGAATTATTCACCAAGATTAAACGCGTCTTTTCCACTATGCAGAAGTTACAAGAAAAGCGCCTTGCTAATTTGTTGGTTTCTTCTAAACCTGATGAAGTATTGGAAAAGAAATACAATAAATTGCGTCTTGAATTATTTGAATATGTCGGCAAAATCCGCCTTAATGACGACAGAATCGCAGAAATTATGGAAAAATTGACTAAGCGCGATCAATTGTTGATGGGACTAGAGGGCAAAATGTTGCGCCTGGCATTATCTTGCAAGGTTAAACGCGAAGAATTTTTGGCTGAATATGTTGGAAATGAGTTAAACCGTAATTGGGTTAAAAAATTGGCAAAAAACAAAAGTGCTGCATGGCAGAACTTTGCCACTAAACACCAGGCAGATGTCCTTAAAATCCAAGAAGATATCACAGCCATAGCCAAAGAAACAGGTCAACCAACATCTGAATATAAAAAGGTTGTGGAATTGGTTCGTCGCGGACAGGCAGAAGCGGCGCGCGCAAAACGCGAAATGATAGAAGCCAATTTGCGTCTTGTTATAAAATTTGCCAAGAAATCAAGTAATCGTGGTCTGGGGCTGGACTTTTCTGACTTGGTTCAAGATGGAAATATTGGCTTGATGAAGGCGGTTGATAAATTTGATTATCGCCTGGGTAATAAATTTTCTACATACGCAACAAACTGGATTCAACAGGGTATTTCACGCAGTATTGCTGACCAAGCGCGCACAATTCGTATCCCTGTGCATATGATTGATAATATACATAAAATTCAACGCGCTTCGCGTCAATTTATGCACAAATATGGTCGTCAACCAACTGCCGAAGAATTATCAAAGATTATTTATTTGCCAGTTGAAAAGATTCACAAGGCATTAAAAGTGAACCTTAAACCAATGTCTTTGGATGCGCCAGTTGGGACAGAAGACGACAGTTCACGCAGTGAAATTATCGCCGATGAGACAGCAAAAAATCCATTTACATCGGCTGCACAAAAGAATTTACGAAAAATTGTTACACAAATTTTATCTGAATTGGACCCAAAAGAAGAAACGGTCTTGCGTCAAAGATTTGGTATGTCGACCAATAAAACCAGCACTTTGGAAGAAGTTGGTGAATATATCGGTGTAACCCGTGAACGTATTCGTCAGATTGAACAAAAAGCGCTTAACAAATTGAAACATCCAACGCGTGCACGCAAATTACGCAGTTTCTTGGAAGATTAAAATGAAAAAAACAGTATTGTTCTGCACTGGAGAGTCGGGCAGTGGAAAATCTTATTTTATAAAAAATATTTTACCTAAAAATGCTTTTTATAATCTTAAATCTGCTACGACGCGTCCTATGCGTGATGGGGAACAGGATGGCCGTGAATATTATTTTCGTGACGAAGAATATTTTGAACACGAAAAATTCGCAACAAAATTATTTGTTAATGAACAATTTTGGAAACCTGGTCAACCAAAATGGCTTTATGGTGTGCCAGAATTTGAAGTTTTTGACCATTTGGGTGCTAATTTTACATACGATGTCATTCAACCGCGTTATGTTCGTCAAATGATAGATTGGTTCAAAAATAAAAATTTAAACAAATACTATAATTTCAAAATTTTGTGGTTCAAACCATTTGTTAACAGCCAAGATATTGTCGTTTTACGTCAAAATATGCCAAATGACATGCTGGTTCGCAAAGACAATACTTGTGACAGCAAAGATTTTAAAAACGCACATCTGCGACCGGATTTTAGCATAAAAAGAATACTGCCCGAAGGTTATGAAATATATAAACAAGATAAAAAAACTTGTTTATCGTATCTCCTTAATGAAATTTATTCGCAAACAAAATAACGCCTTTTAAAAAAGGCGTTTTTGTTTTATACATTTTTGCTTATTGTTGTGTATATAATACCCAAATCGGTTTTAAGTAATGTTGCTTTTACTTTATCGGAATCATTTGTTTGTTCTGCACTCTTTAATATTTTTTCAAAATTGCGAATGAATTGGGTCGCCTGGGAGTTAAATACTTTATCGGACTTTAACATATCACGAATTTGCTTTTTGTCGCTGGCATTAAACATTTTTACGAGCCATTTGGCAAAAATTTTACTATCACCATCATTATATTTTTTCCACACAACATCCGGTATAGTGGCCCCCGAAGCACGTGTTAAATCCACAGATTGTTCATACAATTTTTCAAATAATTTGTCTGTCTGGTTAAGAAAATCTTTGGTGCTGATTGGTTTATAGGAAGTTGCAGGTGTAACCTTAATCGCATCCATTGGTGCAGAAGCACGCGCAACCATCATTTGCTTGTTCAAACTTTGCATCGCATCAACCGCCTTGGCATAATCAGACATTAAATCAATCATTTGTTGACGCGATTGACCAGCAATATCAGACAATTGAACAGAAGAATCATTTATGTTTTCCAAAGATTCTGCAATCGTTGTCTTCATAACATTAATCTTGTCAACCAAGGTGTTAACGATTTGATTCAAATTTTCACTCATATCTCGTGACCCAGCAGATAAATCGGGCAGGGCAACATAGTATTTTTCAATCAATTCAGACAATGGTTTTAACTGCTCGGTTGTTTCCGTAGACATTTTGATAAGGTTTTCAGATTGACCAGCCAGTTGAGTGTGGGCTTTGTTCATTTCTATCAATGTTTCACGAACACCGATACCCATTGTTTTTACAGAATTAGCAAATTCCATTGCTGCTGATTTTGTATTTTCTAATGTCTCATTGGCAACACCAGATACATCTTTGATTTCTTTGACCACGCCTGTTGAAAAATCGTGAATTTCATTATCAAACCGATTGGTTAATCCCGCCAGTTCATTTGTAATTCCGCGAACAGATGTTGTGGTGTTTGTTGTAGAATTGTTTAACGCTTCGATTGCAGTTTCCAATTTTCGTAATTGTTTATCAATAGATGTTTCTGCCAATCTTATATTTGCCCCGACTACATTAGCAGTTTCTGTCATAGTATTAACCTGACGAGTTAATTCTTTGTTGGCATGTTTTGTGAATTCTGCCAGTTTTGTTAGGTAATCACTTAATAATTTATCGTTTTGATGCATGTTTTCACCATATGTAGCAGATGATTTTGTCACACTTTCAAAACCATTGGTTACACTGGTTTCCAGGTCTGTTAATTGTTGCTGTAATGCCCCCGCAGTGGTAGTTAATTTTTCCATGTTTTCACTGTTTGTGGCGAATGTTGATTGTAATTGCTCGCTAATTTGGCGTTCTGTATCCAAAGATTGTGCGATTTGTTCCTGTAATTTTGTAGAATATTCAGTTGTTGTTGTTGTTGTTGCAGATATTCTGTTTAATAAACTTTCTGTTGTGGCAGAAAAGTTATCAACACTGTGTTGCACATCGGTCCATCCCGCCGATGTCACTATGTCACCAAGACCTTCTACGGTATTATCAAGACGCTGGGACATTGTGGCAATCTTTTTAACCGCTTCATCTGCGGTTGCGACCATTCTATCGTTTTGTTCCCCAAGATTCTTTTTAATTTCTTCTGTGTGTGTAATCTGGTTTTGTAGAGCATTTGCCATATTTTTGAAATTATCGTCTATCTTATTAATTTCATCTTTTAATATTGTTTGTAAAACACGAGATGCATCTTGAATTTTTGCGTTTTCTGGATGTGTCATTATTTCCAAGAGAGATTGCATAACCCGTTGAGATTTGCGTGAAATAAAAAACAAGCAAATTAAATTTATAAACAACAAAATCCCTAATGACAAAGCGGTGATAATCAATACTTGATTCATAATTTTTCTCCCTAAAAAATAACTTCCTTGAACTATAGGAGAATTTATACTAAAATCTTTTTGATAAAGCAAGAGTATAAATGAAACAAAAAGAAGAATTTTCTGATGCACAACTGGCAGCTTCGAATCCATCTGAAAACATTTGGGTTCAGGCTAACGCAGGTACTGGAAAGACCAAGGTTTTGGTGCTACGGTTGCTGCGCATATTATTTCGAGATGCTCTTTATAACAAAAACGATACATCTGGTGTTTTGTGTTTAACTTATACAAATGCCGCCGCGGGTGAAATGCGGGACCGTATTTTAAAAGAACTTCACGAATGGGCAACTGCGAATGATAAAAAACTGTCAGAATTACTGGAATCTGTGGTTGAAAACAGTGTGCCAACAGAAAAAGATTTGGCTTTGGCTCGCAAGATTTTTTATACATATATTGATAATCCAGATATGTTAAAAATAAAAACAATACATGGTTTCTGTGAAGAAATTTTACACAGATTCCCATTGGAAGCAGGATTTTCACCCACTTGGGCACTTGTATCTGGTTCGGCTCAAACTGTTTTGTTAGATGCGGCATTTAATCGCATGATAAAAAATTCTGGGAATACCCCGTCAAATACACTTGATGCTTTTAACCAGATTATAAAATTAAAATCTGAATATTTTTTAAATGATTTGCGTGAATTACTGATTGGACATTATCGTGCTTTTTTCTTGGTTAAAGATGTGAACAAATATCGCGAATATTTTATTAATACAATACAAAGTATTTTGGATATCGCTCATCCAATAGATTTATCTTTAAATTATGAGCATTTATCGTCAATTATTGAATATGCTAAACAAATTGAAAAAGAATCAAAAAAGCCGGCACAATATGTATTAAATATTATCAACATTACACAACAATACATTGATAAAACGGTAGATTTTGAAAAATACAAAGATTTATATTTGACCAAACAAAACAGTGTAGATAAAAAGTTTTTTAAAGATGATATATTTTCTGTCGAAGCCAATCGTGTGTATAATATACAACAGCATTTATTGAACAAAAAAATATTTCAAAACACTGTTGCTTTATTTGATTTGGCAATGGATTTTGCGAACACATACAAAACAATCAAACAAGAACATAGTGTGCTTGATTTTGAAGATTTAATTTTATACACGCAAAAACTTTTTGAAAAACCAGATGTTATGGGTTGGGTGTTGTCGCAATTGGATGTTTCTTTGTCACATATTTTGGTTGACGAAGCACAAGACACAAGTCCCCAGCAATGGAATATTTTACGCAATTTATCTGGTGATTTTTTTACCGATGGTGATACAAAAAACAATCGTTCAATATTTGTTGTTGGCGATACAAAACAATCTATATACGGTTTTCAAAACGCGGATCCGCGCGCATTTGCGGCCAGCCGTCAGGCAATAGCCGAACAAATAAAACATAATTACCGGACGATAAAAGAAGTTTCACTAGACCAAAGTTTTCGTTCAACAAAGCCGATTTTGGATACGGTGGATTGTTTTTTTGACTGTCCAGATGTTGTTAATGCTACTGGTTTTTATAATAATAAACACAAATGTCACAGAATTGATGTGCCGGGAATTGTTGAAATACACGATACTTTTAAATGCGATGAAACCGGAACGACAAAAAATAAACTTTATGTAAATATGTTGGCTGATAAAATTGAATATTTGTTAAAAACAAAAGATATTAGCCCAAAAGATATAATGGTCTTGGTTCAAAAACGTGGCGCCTTTGTTGATTTGTTATCAACTGCGTTAAAGAAACGCGGAATAGATATTGCGGGTAATGACAGAATAAAACTGCCAGAATTTTCCGCCATAAAAGACATGCTGTATTTAACACGGTTTTGTATTGATACTGTAGACGATTATAGTTTGTGTTGTGTGTTAAAAAGTCCGATTTATAGATTGAAAGAACGCGATATTTTTGAATTGTGTAAAATTAAAAATTCTGATAAAACATTGACTGTATTTGATGTTTTGCATGATTTATATCCAGATATTTACAAAGATTTATTAGACATTATAGACCAATCAAAAAAATTGGCACCTTATTCATTTTTTACATATGTTTTAAACAAAAATAACAACAGGGAAAAAATTATTTCTGCGCTTGGGAAACATGTTATTGATCCATTGGAAGAATTTATGACAATGTGTTTAGCATATGAAAGAACACAATCTGGAACACTTTATCATTTTTTGAAATGGTTTATAACGGGTGACAGTGAAATTAAACGCGATATGGACGCCTCCACAGGTGTGCGTATAATGACGGTGCATGGCAGCAAAGGGCTTGATTCAAAAATAGTGTTTTTAATAGATACTCTAACATTTCCAAAGCCGAATCAAATATTAAATATCAACCATTTGCACAATAATAAAAATTATGATTTATGGCTTTGGAAAACTGGAAACTCCGCGATTCTGGAATCAATAGTGGATAAAAGCACCCAAGATGAAATTGCCGAATATTATCGATTGCTTTATGTTGCAATGACGCGCGCAAAAGATGAATTGTACATATATGGATGTGAAATGGATAGGGCGCCTGAAATGGTATGGCATAAACAATTATGGAATGTTTTTGGTTCTGCCAAAGAATTGTTTGTTGATGAAAACACAATAAGGATTACAAATGACACAGACCTTAAAAAATTTTTTAAATGGTGCCAAGAATAAAGATTTTGCAACAAAACAAGGAACTCAAATGCATGCGATTTTGCAACATGTTATTGTTGATGATTCTGGTAATTGTGGCAATGAAGACATTGTTAAAATTATCAAAAACAAACCGGAATTAAAGCGATTTTTTACGCGTGATGCTAAAACCGAAGTACCGATTGCAGGATATATTAATAATGTTTTTATCAGTCGTAGAATTGACCGATTGCTGATAAATCACGATACAAAAACCATAGATTTTATTGATTACAAAACAGATATTAACAAAGAAGAATTTATTGAAAAATATAAACAACAATTAAATGAATATGCGCTGTTGCTGGAATCTGCGTATCCAGATTATAAAATCAATAGTTATATTTTGTGGTTACAAGATTGGGAATTAAACAAAATTATTTAATTTGTTTTTTATTGATTTTTAGTGTGTTTATTGCTATGTTAATGTCCAAGTGGGGGGGGGCGTTGAGAGATAAGAAAAGAAGAGTATCAAATGGCAAAGAAAGAACAATCCTTTAATGTCCCACAAATTCATTTGTATGACAATAATAGTTATGGTTATTTTGGGGATTATCCTATTTATGATTCTGACTTGGATTATAGATTATCATGGTTGAAATCAGATGTACGTATACCAAAATTCAAAAATGTTTGTTTTGGACCGTTTATTGATTTCAATGCAATCAAAGGTTTCAAGACACGCTCTGTTGATGATTTCCTTGTCGTGTGTGATGAAAAAGAAAACCGTATCACGATTTATGATCAAATCACACTTGATAATACCCCAAGAAAAATTAATTGGTTTGATCGTGATGACAGGCAACAGCCGATTATTTTTGAGCCCCGATTGTGTTTGTTGGCGGGTCCAAAGGTTGTGGACAATCCAAAGTATACAAAAACAAATCAATCAGCTGTTGAAAACATGTGTTTTGATATTATACAAGATATGGGTTTTGACGATTTTACATATCAAACATCTAATAGATTTTTTACGCCTTTACCAAAAATCAATGGAAAACCACAAAAATATTCTGTTTCACCAGATTCTGCATTTTTAATAAAATCCGCCAGAGATTTTTATTCTTGGTACAAAATCTACAGTGCAGATATGGCTTTTGAAGTGATATATTTTCATAATGGCGAAGAGCAATTTCGTTCTAAAATATCAAACACCAGAGAACTTATTAGATGTCTTAAAGAAGACAGAGAAAGACGCAATAATTACATGAAATGGCAATATGTTAGATAATGAAATATACCGCTTTTTTTGAGCGGTATAATTCTATTAAATTTCTTGAAAAAACACTAATAATTTGTCTATAATACACCGTATGTTATTAAGTTTAAACATTTCAAATATTGTTTTAATTGAAAAACTGAATTTACAATTCGGTGATGGTTTGAATATTATGACCGGTGAAACCGGGGCGGGTAAAAGTATCTTGTTGGATGCATTGTCTCTGGCGCTTGGTGCGCGTTCTGGTACGGACTTGATAAGGGCTGGTTGCGATATGGCATCGGTCAGTGCCGAGTTTGATTTTGTAAATGATAATGCAAAAGTAATCTTGGACGAAAACGGCATTGATTATAATGACGGGTTGATTTTGCGACGCACTTTATCGCGCGATGGCAAAAGCAGGGCATGGATAAATGACATTCCTGTATCAATAAAAACATTAAAACAAATTGGTGATGAATTGGTTGAAATTCATGGGCAATTTGAAAGTCATTCGCTTTTGGATGCAACCACACATTTATCTTCTTTGGACGAATATGCTGCATTAACTAATTCGAATTTTATGGTGGCGTTGTGTGATACAAAAAATGCCTATTCTAATTTTTATTCTGCACAAAAAAGGTTAAAAGAATTAACAGAAATATTGAAAAAATCGGAATCAGAGCGCGAATTTCTGGAACACAATGTATCAGAGCTGCGCAAATTAAATCCGCAAATTGGTGAAGAAGAAGAATTGGCAAATGCGCGTGCAAAAATGATGGATGCTGAAAAAAATGCTGGTATTTTGACCGACGCAATAGAAGTGTTAAAGAACAATGGAAATTCTTTGGATGAACAGATTTGTTCTGTTGCACATATTTTGGAACGAATTAAAACAGATCCCAACCCATATTCTGAACACATAGATAAATTATATGATGCAGCGGCTATTGTTGCAGAAATAGGCGAACAGATTCATCCCGAAAATACAAATGTTGATGATATTGATTCTGTCGAAGAAAGATTGTTTTCTTTGCGCGCGGCTGCACGCAAACACAGATGCATCGTAGATGAATTGCCAGAAAAATTATTGCAAATGGAAACCGAATTAAATGCTATTGATAACAGTGATGCAGAATTAAAAAAGTGCAAGGCGGATGTTGATAAATTTTCAATAGTATTTAATAAATGTGCGAACAGTTTAACAGAATTGCGTAAAACCGCTGCAAATAATTTGCGTAAACAAATTTTGACTGAATTGCCAGATTTAAAATTGGGGTCTGCCGACTTTATGGTTGATATTCAAAGTTCAGACCCGTCGCAAAACGGCACAGATAGCGTTGTATTTATGATTAAGACCAATCCAGGCACACCTTTTGCGCCATTGAATAAAATCGCTTCTGGGGGCGAATTATCGCGTTTTATGTTGGCATTGCGTGTCGTACTTAACAATCCGAATAATAAAAAGACAATCGTTTTTGATGAATTGGATACGGGTATAAGTGGCGCGACTGCTTCTGCGGTGGGCGACAGATTAAATAAACTGGCACACAATGAACAATTATTGGTTATAACACATTCTGCCCAGGTTGCTGGTTTTGCTGATAAACATTTTAAAATATCAAAACACAGTGAAAATGATAAAACAACAACTACTGTGGATGAATTGATTGGTGATGATAGGATAAATGAAATTGCGCGCATAATCAGTGGCGCTCAAATTACACCAGAATCAATTGCTAGCGCAAAGAATTTAATCAAGTTTTAATATACCATCACTGAATTCAATACTGGCTGGAATTGCGGTATTGGTGCTTATTATCTTGTTGTCTTTGTCGCGAACAATAGCAAAACCGCGTGCCAAAACATTTTTATAAGACAAAGATTTTAACATTTGCCCAGTATGTGTCAGAGATTGTTTTAATATATTTAATCTGTTTTCCATAATCATTGGGAATCTAGACATCAATTCGATTTTTTGCCGTGTCATATTTATTTTGTTATCAATGATTATAGACATGGTTCGTGCCAAATCATCGATTCTTTGTCCTTGTTCCATCAATATTTGTTTCGGACTTTTGATATTCACATTTATAATATCGCGTTTAAGGTGAGAAATCTTGGTCACAAAAGCAGTATTTAATCTGTGTGATAAATTATCAAGTTCTTGGACCAGTGATAATTTTGTTGGTACGACCATTTCTGCAGCACCCGTAGGGGTGGGCGCACGAACATCTGCCGCGAAATCAATCAGCATCCAATCTGGTTCGTGTCCAACACCGGAAATAAGTGGAATATGACTTGCTGCAGCGGCACGAACAACAATTTCTTCGCTAAATGGCAATAAATCTTCCAGTGCGCCACCACCACGCGCAACAATAATAACATCAACATTGTTTTTTGCGTTGAAATATTCAATACCTGCCGCAACTTCAGCTGCCGCGGTTGCGCCCTGGACAGTAGCCGGGTAAAGCAATATATGCACAGGAAATCTTTCGCGCAATCTGTTTTGAATATCTTGAAATGCCGCCCCAGTAGGACTTGTCACAATGCCGATAGTTTGTGGAAAACGCGGCAATGGCTTTTTGCGTGATACATCAAACAAACCTTCGGTGGCGAGTTTTTGTTTGCGCATTTCCAACATTTTGAGTATCGCGCCAACCCCAGCCAGTTCAATAGAATTTATAATAATCTGGTAATTACTGCGCGCAGGATAGGTTGTAAAACGACCGGTAACGATAACTTCGGTCCCTTCTTCAAGTTTAAACCCAACCGGTGTTCCGCGCCAAATAATCGCGTTTATCGCGGCATTGGCATCTTTTATCGTCATATATAAATGTCCAGATGTCGCGCGCGTAATCCCAGATAATTCACCGCGAATACGAATTTCAGGGAAAGCGGTTTCGACAACTTTTTTCAATAATGTTGTAGCGTCAGTTACACTGAAAATCATATCTGGTTTAACAAAAGGTTCTGGTTTCGGTAGCATGATTTTACTTTTTAGAATTTTTATTTAACCGCGCCAATTCAAACATCAAAACATTTTTAAAAGTTTCTTTGTTCGGTGTTTTTAATTTTTCCGGGTTTAATGGTCTTCCTATTTCGTATGGTATAGTTTCCGGATAAAAATGTTCGCCTGTTGTTCCAAAATTCAAACCGGTTATTTTGTCACGCAAAAACACCACAGGGCTTCGCGGCCAATCTTTTTGACGAATTGCCATCAATTCCCACACATTTTCCCCACCATACATTTCATAAATAACAACACTGGCCATAGCGCAAAAACCAGACGACCATTTATTGTCAGACATTTTGCTGGACACAAATTTTTCATGAAAAAGCGGATCTTTATAAATATTGCGCAAAGCCAATGTTATTTGTGGCAGAGTGTATTTAGCATTAACCACTTTTTCACGATTAGCATTATGAATCTGTTCGGCCAATTTAACGGTAGCCGATGTAAATTCTTCATATCGCTGTGCGTAACTTTTCATAACGGATATTGTATCATTTTTTTATAATTCAGTCAACGGCCAACGGGGGCGGGGTGCAATTAGTTCTTTGACAGTTTTTCCAACCTTGTAATTTTCTATTCCTGCCCATGCAATCATTGCACCATTATCTGTACACAAATTCATTGGTGGTGCGGCAAATTGCATATTAAAATCTGTTGCCAGTTTTTCCATGGCGCCACGTATTGCGCTGTTCTTGGCAACACCGCCAGCAACAACCAAAGTTTTTGGTTGCGCGCTTTTTACGCGATTGTCAGACATTGCATTGCGTAATCTGTTTGTTATACAATCGACCACAGCCGATTGGAAAGAAGCACAAAAATCATCTATAAATTTTTCATCAATTTTTGATTTATCTGTTTTATCCAACAACATACGCGCTGCTGTTTTTATGCCAGAGAAAGAAAAATCACACCCCGGTTTGTCGCACAGTGGTCGCGGAAAATGGAATCTTTTTTTGTCGCCAATTTGTGCGCGTTTATCAACAATTGGACCCCCAGGATATCCAAGCCCCAACATTTTTGCGATTTTATCGAATGCTTCGCCCGCACTATCATCAAGTGTTTGCCCAATTAATTCATATTTTCCAACACCACGCACCAATAAAATCTGACAATGCCCACCAGATGCCAACATTAATAAATAGGGAAATTCAACATTAATATTTGTAGCAGAATCGCTTGCCGAAGTTGCTTTAAGCCGTGGAACTAATGCGTGACCTTCCAAATGATTAACCGCTATCAAAGGTTTATTAGTTGCGTTTGCTATGCCCGTGGCAGCCAGCCATCCAACCAAAACACCGCCAATTAACCCAGGACCCGCAGTAGCAGCAACAACATCAATATCGTCAATAGTTTTACCTGCACGTTCCAGCGTCAGTTTTATGACTTCGTCTATGGCAAGAATATGTGCGCGTGCCGCCAATTCTGGAACGACACCACCGTATTGTTGGTGTTCTGGAATTTGAGAATATATAATATGTGATAGAATATTTTTGTTATCATCGACAATCGCAGCACTGGTTTCATCACAAGATGATTCAATGCCCAAACACAAAATAGAATCATCACGACCCTTGTGTTCTGTATCGCTGCCCATATCTGTTATAATTAATTTGTCGTTATTCATTTTATCTTCACCAATGCAAAGCCAATGTGTTTTTTATATTTTTTATGCTTTTGTATGTATTCATTAAAATCTACATCTGTCACACACATATCTGTTTTCGAAGCATGCCTTAACATGCCATTAGGCAGTAAAAAACCCATGTGTGCAACAGACAAACCCGAACCCATTTTAGCATAATATTTTAAATTTCCAATAATAAATAACACAATTAATGGTTCTTCTGTGCTAATTGGTTTAAATTCAGAATAGGGTATATATTCTAGAATAGCTGTTTGTGTTTTAAATCTTGTGTTTATATTATATTTCTTTTTAAACCATGCTTTTTTATCAATAGTCACTTTTTTTCTTTCGGTTTTTCCGTATTGATTGCTAACATTTTCAAGCAAGTTCGAATTATTGTTCAACCAATCTGTTTCAACAAAATGATTACGATTTAGCAATCCTATTTTACCATTTTTATATCTGATTTTATTCAGTTTTTCCACATCGCCATTTGCCAAGCAAGTTTCAACAAATGTCATACAATCAAACGCATCGTATCTAATTAGCGGGTCTTTGTCTGGCGCTTTTTCTTCGCCAAGTGGGTCTATTAAATATTTTGTTCCAAGATATTGTTCGCCGATATAGTGTTCTTTGCGCGCGCATCCACATAATAGACACAAACAAAATATAAACAATAATTTATTTTTCATCAGATTGGGAATTAAGTTTTATGCCGTTATAACAAAGCACAGCAGCATCATGTATTATCATCTTATCAGAATCTGGCAATTCAGCTATTTTGGTTATACACTCTATTAACAAATCTTGTTGATCTGCGTTTGGAATAATTCGTTGGACAGTTGTAATTCTGTCTTGTTCAGATAAAGACAACCATTTTTTCATGTGTGATTTTTCAAAAGTTCTTATTGGTTGGACAAAAAATACCAGCCCAATAAATATTCCCAGCATAAAAACAACGATAGATATTTTTATAACCAGTTTTATTTGTTGAATTTTGGTTTTTCGGGTCATTGTTTACTCGCACTTTTCAAGCCACACATCATAAGTATCATCTTGCAATGGGTTGTTTCCTGGTTCGTTACGGTTCATCCAACCACTAAAAATACGACCTTCTGATTTTGTGTATATTTCAAGAAAACCGAAAAAGTTTTCTGCATCAAAAGGATCGCTTTGTTTGCAATTTCTTATCTTTATAATTAAACCATCCTGTTGAAATGTTTGACCAACACGAATAGAGGCAAGCTGTGCCTTGCCTGCGGCCTTGTTCATTATACGAACAACCGCGGTATTTTTTTCAATATATGCGAAAGCAGGGACAGCAGATAACAAAAACAGGGGTGTTATAAACAAATATAATAATTTAATTCTACTCATTTATCTCACCCCCTTGTTATTTTAATAATTATTTGTCTTCGCTGTTTTTTGTATTAGCAGACAAATCTTCAACGATTCTTGCCTTTTTGCCAGACAAGCCACGTAAAAAGAACAATTTAGAACGGCGAACTTTACCGACACGAACCTTTTCAATTTTTTCAACCGCAGGTGTGTATAATGGGAATTTGCGTTCAACACCAACACCATAAGATTCACGGCGCACAGTAAATGAAGCATTGTTTCCGTTTCCACCATCGCGTGCAATAACAACACCCTCGAATATTTGGATACGGAATTTATCGCCATCTTTAATTTTCACATGAACTTTGACAGTATCCCCAGCTTTGAATTCAGGGATTTTTTTATCGCCTTTTAATTTTGCGACTTGTGCTTGTTCAATTTTTTTAATTATGCTCATTTTTCATTTTCCTTTATTAAGTCCGGACGACGTTCCTTTGTTATGTCGTCCGATTGTTGTTTCCGCCACCTTTCTATATTGCCATGGTGACCGGACAGCAGGACTTCTGGGACACTGTGTCCACGCCATACTGACGGACGGGTATATAATGGCCATTCAAGCCCGCCGATTTCAAAACTTTCATTTTGGGTGGAATCAAGACCGCCACCCAATACATTATCTAACAGACGAACGGCAGTGTCAACAAAAACTTGCGCAGCCAGTTCGCCCCCAGATAACACATAATCTCCGATTGATACTTCTTCAATATCGTATTCATCGATAACCCGCTGGTCCAGACCTTCATAACGACCACAGAGCAGGGTTATCGTATCATTTTTTATATATTCGTGAACCATTTGTTGTGTCAAAGGTTTCCCACGCGGTGAAAAGAATATGATTTTGCCCGGATTTTTAATAGAATCTATCGCGTTTCCAACAACATCAGGGCGCATAACCATACCCGCACCACCACCAAATTGTTCGTCATCAACACTGCCATAATTATTTATTGCAAAATCACGAATATTAATGGTGTCATACGACCAAATCTTTTTTTCCAAAGCACGCCCAACAACCCCGCCGGAAAGCGTTCCTGGAAACATTTCTGGAAAGATTGTCAATATGTTAAAGTGCATTTTCATTTTATAAATATTGTTTTTTTATCCAAATCAACACTTGCGCCAATAAAAGATACCATTTCACCGTTATCCAGTTCAATGATGTCACCTGCACCAAAGTTTTGAAAACCATCAACAACACCGACTTTTTTACCGTCACGAATAACATCAAAACCGATTAAATCAGTTTGATAGTATTCGCCGTCTTTGATTTCTGGCAAAGTATCGCGTTCTATAAACAATTCTGTTCCGCGCAAAACTTCGGCAGATGTTCTGTCTTCAAAGCCGTTAATATGTGCAATTATCACATTAGAATTTGGCAAAGCACGAACAAAGTGAAAATCGTCAGTTGAAAATCTGTCGCCGATTATTTTCAAATCACGAAAATCAGATGGCGCGGCAGTGTATGTTTGAACACGCACATCACCGCGCACACCTTGAAAGGCAACAATCTTTCCAACCAAGATTCTATTATCGTTGTTTATCATAGTTATTTTTTATACAATATTGACGAAACCTTTCGCATATTTCTTTGCGTTCTACATCAGCTTTTATCGGGCATCCAATAAACAGATTTGTCTGATAAGGTACAACTAATTCAGGACTGCGAAAAGCGAACATCCTTAATTCTTCAAAATAATTCTGTTTGCTTTGACAAGGTTTATCATCAAACGGACACGATGCATCGTTTATATCAGGCATGCTTTACTCCGCGCTGTTTTCTGGTGTGGCAGATTCTTCGGCTGGTGTTTCTGCAACAGGTTCAGCAGGCGTTTCGGCTGCAGCCTTAGCGGCAGCTTCTGCATTTGCTTTTTCTTCTGCTATCTTTGCCAATTTGTCTGCTTTGTCTTTTGCTTTCTGTTGTGTTTTTTCACTTGGTTGATTTTTCTTGGTTTGTGTTGGGATTGGTTTTGCCGCAACCAAGCCAGCATTTACCAAGAATTTGTAAACACGGTCAGATGGTTTGGCGCCTTTTGCCATCCATGCTTTAACTTTTTCGACATCCAAAACAACGCGTTTTTCATCATTTTTAGCGAGCATTGGATTGTATTTACCAACTGTTTCCAAAATTGCACCTGAATTACGCGCATTTCTAGAATCTGTGACCACCACATGATAATAAGGGCGTTTTTTTGCACCATAACGCGCCAATCTAATAACTGTTGCCATATTTTTTTTCCTTTTTTTGTTTTTAATCTTTTTATTTGCCCAAAAACATACCAAAACCGTCATCAAGAGCGAAAACTCGCCGGTTGATGTTCCTTGTGCATACCGCACACAGGGTTTTCAATAATAGCAATCTTTGGGATTTGCAGGTCTATTATGGACTTTAAAACTTGAAAAGTCAAATATTTATTGTGTTTATCCGCGACACCCCTTGCCAAAGTGACATTTTCTGTGCTTGTGACACCATGAATCTTGTTTGCGTAAAATCGGGTTAACTTTTTTAATATTTCTGTTTTTATTACGAACAACCTTGTTTGCACAATCATCGAAACACATATTAATGACAATATTTATTTCATAATGAACATGTTCTTCTGGTAATGTGTTTCCTTTATGATTATTGCATATTTTATGGGTTGGTTGCATATTAGACAAATCATTTGCGCCGCCCAAAGATTTTGGGAAAATATGGTCCCAAGTAAATTCTTTGTTATTTCTTTTGATCACAGAATTACGAACAGTTTGACTGTTGATATGAATTGGTTTACCACATAATTTACACACGGGATAATGTCCATAATCACCCATAATGGTATACATTTGTTTCATTTGCTTGTATGTAATTTGTGTCCAAAGATGCCCCATACAGATATAATCTTTAAGTGCTTTTTTAACAGTTTTACGCATGGTTGGTTCAAAAACCAAACCAACTTTATCTTCACCTGTTAATGTTTGAAATAATTTGATTAAATGTTCTTTGTCCATTGAATTAGTAAGAACAAAAATATCTTTTAGCACTTGTTGTATTTCGTTATCTGTCATATTTGCGCATCTTTTATGTTTGTTTTTTTATTCTATCAATTTCTTATTCGTATAAAACTTTCCCATAACGGCTTTGTGGAATTATGCGGGCGAAGGGAATCCCTCGGCAATTCTTGCCTGTGGGCAAACCGTGACGATTTCGGTGCGCTAGCGCTTCCAAAATCTACTTGTTTTCGAACCCTCTTTGCTGGGTTCGCTTCCATCGTCACATTCCAAAAATTTAATTGGCACAAGACCAATTCTATTTTTGGTGCGGGCGAAGGGAATCGAACCCTCGTCTAAAGCTTGGGAAGCTTTCGTGCTACCATTATACCACACCCGCAACGAACAAGATGCTACAAAAATATACGGCGAATGTCCAGAATTAAATTATCTTTGGTATTGTTTTTGAATATTTGCAAATTTATTTTTAAATGATTTTAAAATTTTGTTATTTATATTGTTCTTGTGTGCTTCAAGTTGTTTAATCATTCTGTTTACTGCAACCCAATCTGATGGTTTTAATTCACTGTGTGATAAAAACGACATCATCAAAGCCAAAAGTTCTTCAGCCCCTTGTTGTTGTTTTTTTGTTTCTTTGGGATAATAAAAATTGCGATAATTTTGTCGTCTGTCGTTCATATGTCGCCCTTTGTTTTAATCTTTCATTGGTATTTGCAACAATTGGTCTGGGTAAATCAAATCAGGATTATCAATATTGTTTCTTTCGGCTATCATTGTAAACAAAACACCACGGCGCAAAAAGTTGCGCGCAATTATCCACAAACAATCGCCGCGTCTAACTGTATAAAAAGTATTATCGTCACCAGTCATTTCTGGCATAACAAATTTATGTTCTATGTTTGCAATTGTTGTTCCTTCGCCATCGTGAAGACGAATATTTAACTTATATTCTTTTCCACTTTCTAATTTACCAATGTCTGCACCAAGACCGAAATTTTTATAATCAGAAACACGCGCAAAGCCCAAATATTTATCATCCAAGGACAAAGATACGCGCAATCTTGGTAATGCACGACCAGTCACAACCATACGACCAGTATCCAAATAATCAATTTTTGACACGACCAAATCGCCATCCATGAGTTCTGGTGCCTGCATAACTTTGCTACCATTTTTTGTCATAAGCAACGATACAGAATTTTTATATCCGCGTTCAGAAACATAAACGAATACAGAATCTTCTGATTTGATATTTTTATCCGTATCAATTAGCGATATAACATAATTGCCAGGTTTCAAAGCATCGTTTGGTGCATAGACAAATTCACCTGATTTATTAGTATGTTTTGTTGCAACAACTTTTTTGTTAATTAATACAGAGATATTAGATTCACGCACATTACGGCCAGCAATAATAATATTACCAGATTTTTCAATTCGTACCAAATCAAATGAAGGACCATTAATTTGTCTTGCCACAGGTTTTACAATTGGTTCTGGAACAGGTGGAGTAATAACTTTTACCGGCGCATTAATTTTGAATAACATTATAAACAAAGCCAACAAAATAACAATCAAAGCACACAATATTGGCAACCAATAAGATTTGACTATTGTTTTATTTTTTTGATGTGTTTCTGTTTCTTTTTCGTTTTTTACAACAACAACTTTTGGTTGTTCTGGTTCGTCTTTTTCAAACACATTAAATCTTCTTAAAAAATAACGCGTGAATCTGCGGCGATTATTCAACCAAGACTGTTGTCTGTCGATTGCATCATCAATTAAATCATCTGTGGATCGTTTTGTTTTTCCAATATTATTAGTTGTCATATTATGTTCCTTTGCTCTTTGACAAAAGTATTCCAAAAAATATTTATTTGTCAATCTTTTTATGATATAATAAACAGCAAATACAAAAGGGGATAAAATTGGCAATAAAAAAGATAGGAATTATGACAACAGGTGGCGATTGTTCGGGGTTAAACACAGTAATTCAACGCATTGTTGATGGATGTGCGCGCCGCAAATGGTCTGTGTTGGGAATCCAAGACGGCACAGACGGTTTATATGCAAATCCATCAAAAACAATTAAATTAACAGATGAAACACTTCAATTTGCACAATCTCATCTGGCAGGCAGCATTTTGGCGAACGGCAATGCAGGGAACACTAATTTTGAATCGTCAGCACGCGCTGGAAAACTGTCCATGTTTAACAAAAGATTAAAGAAATCATTGTCAGATTTGAATCTGGACGCATTGGTTTTAATTGGCGGTAATGGCAGTTTGTCTTTGGCACACCTTTATCGTGAAATTTATTCTGGGTTGCAATTGGTATGTATTCCAAAAACCATAGATATGGATGTTCCGTTGACTGACAAAACAATCGGCTTTGATACCGCGGTTCAACAACTGGTTTCATATTGCGACCAATTATTGATGACAGCGCGCAGCCATCATCGTTGGTTCGTTGTTCAAACAATGGGACGCGATTGTGGTAATTTGGCTTTACACGCAGGTGTGGCAATTGCTGCCGATGCGATTTTAATTCCAGAAATTAAATTTGATACAGACGCGCTGGTTAAACATATAAAGCAATCAAAACGCGATTATGGGATTATTATGGTGAGTGAGGGGATTTCAATTCGTGGACATTCGGGCAAGCCAGCAGATATGATATCGCGCGAACTAACTAAGGCAGGTATTGCAAACAGAACCGCATTTCCAGAATATATCCAAAGGGCAGGTGACACAGTAGCAACAGACAGAATTTTGGCATCTGGTTTTGCAGATACAGCATTAAACGCAATTGAATCTGGTGAAACTTATGTTATGACTGTGCTTCAAAATGGCGCATATAAAACAGTATCGTTATCAGATTTTTTTGCCGCGGGCAAACAACAAAAAGACCCAAATATAATTGGTGCAATGACATCAAACGCATATGTAGAACCCGATAATATACTGTTGCACATTGCCGCAGATATTGGAATATATATAGGTGAAAAACGAAAATAAAGAACGGGCAAATCGCCCGTTTTTTATCGTATCTTATTATTTCGCATCTGTCGAATTCTTTGTATAATAAGAATAGTTAAAAAGGTCAACGTCAATACGACGCACTTTGGACTTTTGAACATTTTATCTATATCATCTTTGAACATAACAGGGACAGTTTAATAAAAATATTTCATAAATCAACAAAAAAACCGGGCGATTGCCCGGTTTCATCAAAGGAAAGAAAGAATTTATTTTTCAGAAAAATCAGCATCTGTGGTTTTATTATCACCAGATTCAGATTTGTTTTCTGATTCCTGTTTTTGTGCTTCTTGGGCGGCCTTGTAAACCGCTTCGCCCAATTTCATCGCTTTTTCGGTTAACGCATCTGTTTTTGCTTTTAATGTTTCAACCGTGGCTTCGGCTTTTGCCAATTCGTCCGCCAATTCTTTCTTGGCATTTTCAATAGCTTCGCGTTCTTCGGCAGAAATCTTGTCCCCGTGTTCTTTCAATGATTTTTCAATACTGAACACTGCGGTTTCTGCTGTGTTTTTCGCTTCGGCCAGTTCTTTTTTCTTTTTATCTGATTCTGCATTTGCAGCGGCTTCATCAACCATGCGTTTAATTTCGTCTTCGGACAATCCGCCATCAGATTTAATCGAAATCGCTTGTTCTTTGCCAGTGCCTTTATCTTTTGCAGACACATGAACGATACCATTTGCATCGATATCAAATGATACTTCGATTTGTGGCATACCACGTGGGGCAGGTGCGATACCTTCCAAATTAAATTGACCCAACAATTTGTTATCAGCAGCCATATCGCGTTCACCCTGGAATACACGAATTGTCACCGCAGATTGATTATCTTCGGCGGTTGAGAATATCTGTGATTTCTTGGTTGGAATTGTAGTGTTGCGGTCAATCAATCTTGTGAACACACCACCCAATGTTTCAATACCCAATGACAATGGGGTCACATCCAACAAAAGAACATCTTTGACATCGCCTTTTAATACACCACCCTGGATAGCGGCACCAAGAGCAACCACTTCATCAGGGTTAACGCCTTTGTGTGGTTCTTTGCCAAAGAATTCTTTCACAGTTTCAACAACCTTTGGCATACGGGTTTGACCACCAACCAAAATAACCTCGTTAATTTGAGATGTTGTAAGACCTGCATCTTTCAATGCTTTTTTGCATGGTTCAATGGTCTTTTTAATCAAATCATCTACCAAAGATTCCAATTTTGCACGGGTCAAAGTAGTATTGAAGTGTTTTGGACCAGTGGCATCCGCTGTTAAATAAGGCAAATTGATTTCCGTAGATGTCTTGGAAGACAATTCGATTTTCGCCTTTTCTGCGGCTTCTTTTAATCTTTGTAATGCCAATTTGTCGTTTGACAAATCAATACCAGTTTGAGATTTAAATTCTTCAATCAAATATTTCAAAACACGGGCATCAAAGTCAGACCCACCAAGTGCAGTATCACCGTTTGTAGATTTAACTTCGAACACACCATCTACGATTTCCAAAATAGACACATCGAATGTTCCACCACCCAAATCGTAAACCGCAATCGTGCCGTCTTTGTCTTTATCCAAACCATAAGCCAATGCCGCAGCGGTTGGTTCATTAACAATACGCAAAACATTCAATCCTGCAATACGACCAGCATCTTTGGTTGCTTGTCTTTGGGAATCATTAAAATATGCCGGCACAGTAATAACTGCATCAGTAATTTTTTCACCTAAATAACTTTCTGCATCTTTTTTAAGTTTTGATAAAATCATTGCTGAAATCTGGGATGGGGCATATTTTTTACCTTCGATTTCAACCCAGGCATCACCATTGTCGCCCGCAACAATTTTATAAGGAACGCGTTTTTGAATCTCGCGAACTGCTTCGCTGTCATAACGCAACCCCATCAATCTTTTTATTTCATAAATAGTATTTTCAGGGTTTGTTACCGCCTGATTTTTCGCAGTAATACCAACCAACTGTTCGCCATTGTTTGTGATAGCAACCACAGATGGTGTTGTCCGTTGACCTTCGGAATTTTCAATAATTTTTGGGTCATTTCCATCCATAAAAGCCATGGCGGAATTAGTTGTTCCCAAATCGATACCTAAAACTTTTGACATATTTTTACTCCTTAAAGTTTTTTTTTGCTTGATTGATATATAATTTTTTTTCTTTTGGTTTCAAGGGGTAAAAAGAAAATTTATTGTCGGTATATATTCATAAAAAAACCGCCCACACAGGCGGTTAAATCTTTGGAAATAACAATTATTATTTCTTTGCAGGTGCTGCTGCAGCGGCGGCAGCTGCCTGAGGTTTTGCATCTGCTTCTTCGGGCATTTTTCCACCGATTGTAGCAAACGCCAAATCTGCCATATGTAATCCCAAAGTAATTCCTTTTGGCAAAAACAAATCAGAACCGTGAATTGTGTCGCCAATGGTCACATCTGATAAATCAATTGTGATTTTTTCTGGCATATCAGAAATCAATCCAACCAAAGCAACCTTACGTACAGCAAAGTTCAAAACACCACCCAATTTAATACCTTTGGAAATATCAGCATTGATAACTTCGACTGGCACAACGACATGCACAGGTTTTTTAACATCAATTCTTTTGAAATCGACATGAACAACCCTGTCAGATACCGGATGATATTGAATGTCCATCAACATAGCATCTTCTTTGTTACCGCCAACCATAATTTCAAACAATTTTGTTCGCAAAGATGGTTGTCCCAACAACATATTAAAATCGCGACCATTTAATTCAATGGACACAGGTTCTTTCTTTTCGCCATAGATAACAGCAGGGATATTTGCATTCTTGCGAACTGCACGTGCGGCCCCCTTGCCAGCAACTTTGCGAATTTCAGCATTTAATTTAATAGCCATTTTTAATCCTTTTATAGCATTAGTTTTTTGTTATATGCGACCTCCAAGGGTGTCGCATGGGGCATATTATTTATCAAAAATTCCCAAAAATCAAGTTTTTTATGATTGTTTTTTACGCAATAACAAGAATCTGGCACGACCATATGTTTTGTCTTTTAACATTTCCCAATCATCACTAAATTTTGGTGTTTCTTGCGTTTTTTCAAATTCCCAAATTAAAATTGCACCTGGTTTTGCTATTTTGCCAAGTTTTTTTGCGAACAAT
The DNA here is from genome assembly GCA_045648925.1 of Candidatus Enterousia sp. Classification (GTDB taxonomy): domain Bacteria; phylum Pseudomonadota; class Alphaproteobacteria; order Rs-D84; family Rs-D84; genus Enterousia. Next base: position 84,495 of record JAZROY010000001.1, on the reverse strand, counting down.
AAACCCAAACCAAAATCAGAATAGGGTGGGTCTATGAAAATTAAGTCCGACATACCACCAAACCGAGATATGTCAGATATCGCATCTGTCTTTTCAATGGTTGCGCGTTCGCTTATTGAAGTTAAATTTTTTCTTACTGTATCTACAGAACTGGCTGAATTATCAGTAAAAACAACCATCGGATTATTAAAACGCGACAAACATTCCAAACCAAAAGCACCAGACCCTGCAAACGCATCCCACACAGAAATCGCACCGGATGTGTCCATAATACCATTTAATATATTAAACAAAGCCCCGCGTGCCATATTTTGTGTTGGTCGCGCATCCTTTGGCAAAAGTAATTTTTTGCCACGATATTTTCCAGAAATAATTTGCAAATTTGATTTCATGGTATAAAGTGTATCTTATGAATTTTATGAATCAAGCATTTATTTTAGCAAAAAAAGCACTAACCCATGACGATGTTCCAATCGGCGCAGTGATTGTTCAAGATGGAAAAATTATCGCGCGTGGCGAAAATAGGGTGCAAAAATCTAAAAATCCAACACTTCACGCCGAAATTGTTGCGATAAATAAAGCATGTAAAAAATTGGGACAAAAGTTTTTGGATGAATGTGATTTATATGTAACACTGGAACCGTGCGCAATGTGTGCCACAGCCATTTCTTTTGCGCGTATTAAAAATATTTATTTTGCAGCAATCGATGAAAAGGGTGGTGGAATAACATCAAATGCCCGTGTTTTTGAAAACGATAAACATTTATGGAAACCAAATATAATTCAAATGCCAGAATTTGCAGAACAATCTGCCAAAATGCTGCGCGATTTTTTTAAACAACAAAGACAAAACAAAAAGGAAACGAAATGGTAATAAAATCTGTAATGATACTTGAACCGCTTTTTGCGGAATATTATACAATTTCATTAAACCAATTTGATGAAGAACCTTATAAGAAAACCGGATATTCCAAAGTAAAGAATGTGAAAGAATTTAAACCCGCCAAAGGCGATACTTTTGAAGTAAAATATACCCCGGATGGTATGATTTGGACAAAACTTGCCAATTACAAAGAACATAATTTTGAACATGCTGTTGTTTTAGGGGTCAAAGATTTACAGTTGTGGGTATACGGTAATAAAATAGGCAGAAAATTAATCGATGATAATTTAACCATACACAACAATCCAGAATCACCAAAAATTTACGAATATAAACGCGGGGACGAATTGTTGCTTGAAATCAACAAAAAAATTCGTATCGTTCATAACATAACAGCCGAAAAAATGGTATACAACGAAAGACAAAACTGGCCACACATCAGATAAAAAATCCCGCGTTCGCGGGATTTTTTTATATCAATGATTTACCAGTCATTTCTTTTGGCTTTTTGATTTTTAATAACTTTAATATTGTTGGCGCGATATCACGCAAAGAACCATTATGTGCAGTATAACGAGTATTTGAAACCATTATAAAACGCACAGGATTTGTTGTATGTGAAGTCAACGGAACATTATGTTTATTATCCCACATCTGTTCTGCATTGCCATGGTCTGCGATTATTAGAACCGCACCATCCAATTTAAGCACAGCCGGCACAATTTTCTTAAGTTGTTTATCCAAACATTCCATCGCTTTGATTGCTGCTTTTTCATTCCCGGTATGTCCGACCATATCACCATTTGCGAAATTTAATAAAACAACATCAAATTTAGAAAGACGGGGTAAAAGTGCCCTAGTAATAGCATTTGCCGACATTTCTGGTTTTTTATCAAATGTCGGGACATCGGGCGAAGGTATTAAAACTTTTTCTTCCATTTTGTAATTCATGTTTCGTTCTGCGTCCATAAAATAGGTAACATGATTATATTTTTCTGTTTCCGCGATACGCAACTGAGATTTTCCATTTTTTTCCAAAATATCACCCAAAGTATTTTCTGTTTTTATATCCGACAAAATAGCAGGGCAAACTTCGTTCAATCCTTCGCCATATTGAGAAAAGCACAATATATGACATTTGGTTGTAATAATTTTGCGCAAAATTTGACGCGCACGATCGCCACGATAATTACAGAACAACAATCCATCTTGGGGGCTTAGTTTTGTTGGTTCTATAATTGTTGGTTTTATAAACTCGTCAGTTTCTCCGCGTTCATATGCTTCTGCCAAAGCAATGTCTATATCTTTCGCATGATATTTAGATTTCCCTTTTGCAATTGCATCAAACGCAAGATTAGTTCTGTTCATATTATTATTTCTGTCCATTGTCCAATAACGGCCAGACAAAGTCCCAAAAAACACCATGTTTTTATCAAAATATTTTGCTAATTCTGTTTTTATTATATCAATATATTTCAATGCCGATTGTGGTGGTGTATCACGACCATCAGAAACAAAATGAATACACACGCGCAATTTGTGTTTAACGATATATTTTATCATCTTGATGGTTGCAGATATATCAGAATGAACACGACCATCAGACATTAATCCCACAATATGAACAATACCATTGTCTGATTTAACAGATTTAATAAAATTTTTTAACGGTTTGTTCCTGGATAAATTTAATAATTCGAATCTGCGTAAAAACTGATTTACTATGCGCCCAGCGCCGATAGTTATATGACCTGCCTCTGAATTTCCCATAATTCCACGGGGCAAGCCCACTGCATTACCACTGGCGTTCAATCGTGAATTTGGGTATTTGCTTAACAATTCGTCAAAATAGGGCATTTTTGCCAAAGCAACCGCATTATGTTCGCGTTTTGGATTGATGCCAACACCGTCCAATATACATAAAACTATGGGTTTCATAAAATACTTCCTTTTTCTGGAAAATGATATCATATATGTTTTTTGATTGCAAAACAAAAAGAAAAATTGTATACATAAAAAATAAAAGGAACATTTTCTTAAACGGGGGATTGATAATGACACGCAAACCAGGACTTATAAACGAAATAGATAAACATATTGCCCAACGCGTCCAACTGCGTCGTGTTATGCTGGGGATGTCACAATCTGATTTGGCAAAAAAATGCGGAATCAGTTTCCAACAGATTCAAAAATATGAAACTGCGGGGAATCGTATTCCTGCGGCAAGATTGTTTGATTTAAGTCAGGCATTGGAAACACCAGTAGATTTTTTCTTTATGGGACTTCCTGGAAATTTTCCGCCAGAAACAAAATCCACCCGTTCTATGCGTGTTTCTGAACAAAAAGAAAATGACCCGTTAACAAAAACAGAATCTTTGCGATTGATAAATCTTTATTGGGAATTACCATCTGATTCTCAACGCGATATGATTATGAAAATGTTAAAAACATTGACCAATAAATAAAAAAATAAATTTAAAATAAAAAACGGGGTAAACACCCCGTTTTTTCTAATGTACAGCATCGAACATATCAGATACCGAACAACGGTGATTGACCGAATTCCAAGTGCCACCCAAAGAATTTTGACACTGGTCACGATACCAATCTTCTGGTAAAACACATTGATTGTTTTCCCAGGCAGTATCATATTGTGGTCTTAGATTCAAACATTGTTCTTGTTCAGATGTCCCAATACACCAACCAATCTCATGAGTGTTTAAACTTTCTGTATCCAAATCATGTAAAGCACTTAAAGTATTTACTGCGGTTGAATCATCGATTGCAACACCGTAATAAATCCAATAGAAATCTGCATTTAACCTGTTTATCGAAGGCGCAGAAGTTGTCCAAGTTCCACCAACCGCTTCACATCCAGCCGTAAAAGCGACACCTAATTCACGATAAATATCTTGTATAACCTGATTCATAATATTTGTGTTGTATGCGTCTGCACTGGTTGATAAAGTATTTGCTTCGTTATCATTAACCATCGTGGCAGGGCAAAAATTCTTTCTGCGCACATCCATCGCCGCACGAACCTCTTGGCGTGTCATATCTTTACATCCCATTGGGTATACAATGTCTGTATCATCGCCAACCTGAGGATCGCATAATTGATGAGCATATTTTGTCAGAGCGATTTGGCATCCTTCTGCAATTTTTACCGAATCAACAGTATCAACAAAAGTCAACAGTGATTGAATACCACATTTCTTACCCGGTGCATTTGTTAATTTTTTTGTTTTATCATCATATTTACAACCATCTTGGTCACCGTACAACGAAGAACAAGACAAAACTTTATCATAACATGTTCCGCGTGATGCGACCGCCACCAAAGCACCCGTAGATTGCATTTCCGTATCGTCCATATCGTACAATGTTTCAGATGTCGTATCATAACAATCCTTGATTGTCTCTACACAAGAATCTTTGATTTTTTGAATTCTATCATCTTGGGCCTGGGCTATTTGAATAAGGGCGGAACGTTTAAATTCTTGCCACACAACAGATGATATATCACGACAAGAATCTAATGCAGTTGCTGCAAACGGTTTCTTTGCATCCAACCATTTATCAAACGCAGAATTTGCCTTTAATACATCGGCACTGCCGTCCAAAACAATCAAAGAATTCAAACCAAACAAACGATTCGAATAAATTGCTTCACCCGTTGAAACATCAATATACCGCCCGGTATAATCCATACACTTTTCATAGTTTTCACCACATGCCACAGGATTACGCATCGCGGTTTCTACCTTGGTTAAACATTCAAGAACATCCGCAGAATTATGCGCGCGATATTCTTCTAACCTTGCATCACGCAAATATTTTTCAGCAGTTCTGACAGTTTCTTCAACCGCCGCGCGTTTTGCATTTATACTTTTTTCCACAACATTACAATCTTGGGAAATCATAATAGAATAAGAACTGCGCACCAGATTGAATATCGCTTCACTGCCACAAGAATCTTGAACAAGTTCTACACACTGTTTATGCGCTTTGTTATAAAGTGCCTTGCCTTCTAAATTGGCAATATTTGATCCATAACCATCGCCAAATATAGATGAAGATTCACCCCAGATATCATCTTCGTCAAATTCAAAACTAGAAAAATCGAGAACCCCCAAAGAATTTAAACTGGTATTTGTTTTGATGGTCGTTTTTCCAGATAAAATATTACTTATGTTATTTAACAATTTTTGTGAAGCACTGGTATCTTTTTTAATTGCCTTTTCACCATCACTTGCCATATACATAGCAGTCACTTCTGCCGCAGATTTATCAACCGCATCCAAATTTTTATCTTGGAATTGCGCCAACATTGTCAACGCAGTATCTAAATTTTCAGATGTTTCGCGAAACCCAGTGAATCTATCACTGCAATAACATCTTCTGTATGTGTCATTTGCATTCGCGCAAATTTGATCCATACATGTCGCATAAGCATCACGACAAGCCGAATACCCACCCCCAATTTTAGACACATCATTAAACACCGCTGTTGCCCGCGCAGTTTGGACCCGAGAAGCATTTTTCCCAGATTGGGTTTCTGTCACTGCACCAGAACGCGTTGCAGTTCTGGCAACAGTCGTAGTAGGTCTGGCGGAACGCGCCTTAACACTTGGCGCACTTACCGCAGAACGAGTTTGTCGTCCATCTTTTGCCACAGATCTTGAAATCACAGATGCCACTGAATTATCAGTTTCCACGGAACGAGATGTTGTTCCCCCACGCGGATTTGTCCTTTGCGCACCAAATGCCACCGCTGGTATTGCCAATGCGACAACAGATATTTTTAAAATATTTTTCATAATCATCCCTGCCACTTTTGTTCTCCTCGTTTTATATTTTACCACTTTTGGCACCCATGATGCAAGAATTTATTCTATACAGCAATTAACTTTCTCTCTTACCCATTGTCCCAATCTTCGAACACCAGAAACCTTTTCTTCTTTTTTTGCCGGTTTTACAACCTTTTTTTCTGTTTTGGTATCGGCGCAAACCTCACTCGCGCCATCGTAAAAAGTCGGCACAGATTCCTTGACCCCGGTCAAATCAATCAAGTGCATATTTACCCCCCAAAACAAAGAATACAAATCATATGCTTTTTCAAACATTTCATATGCTTCTTTTTTACGACCGGCACCCATTGCCTTGGTCCCCACTTCATACAAACGCATAGAAGCAGCCAACAAATGTTTAGAAATGCACCAAACTTCGCCATCTTCACCACTGGACTTTTTAACAATGCGTTCCATTAATTCCTTGCGCATATTACGGACAGTGTTAATTAAATCGTAAAAACCAACTTTACCAGTTTTGGCACCACTGAAAAAGAAATGTTCTTCTAACGATACCAAATTCATCAACGCGATTGATAAATCTTGGTCAGATGATAAATCAAGCGGATTCGCTTTTTTTGCGGCATCCAATTTTTCAATCATTTCTTCCATAGATAATTTTTGATTTGTTTTTTTCATAATCCATCTCCGTCTAGATTAACATAAAACGATACCATATTGTGGCAACCATCTTATAATCGCCCAAAAAACACCAGTCATCAACAACAAACCCAAAAACGGCATTATAACCTTTAAGAAAGGAACCGGGGTGTGTCCACCATTATTCCTTTTGATGCGTGCATACCACAATTCCATCAAGATAAATGTAATCGCACCAACCAATGTCCCCAGCAAGAACTGATCCATATGCCACATACAATTATCCCACCATTTGACAATTGGATTGCCGACTGGGAAAAAATATACCCCCGCCAACAAAGAAATATAAACAACCGCATTCAACAAGTACCAAATTGGATTTTTAACATTATGTTTGTGCATATAACCCGCGGTCCAGCCAATCAAAGACACTGTTAAACCGCCCGCCCAAATCCCAGTTAACACATCTTTAACACCCAAAACGCGCATTCCTTCTAATCCTGCCCCAATAGCAATAGTACAAACAGGGCACACCGCTTCTGCTACAGAAGCGAACAAAAACAAACCACCAAAAACACACAACAGATATTTCGATATATTTTTCATCATTTTCCTTTCCTTAATTTTATCTGACTCATTTTACCAAAAATCGGCAAATCAAGTCAACAAGATATTTATACCTTGATAACACCACGCATATGCGCAGAACGCGCACGCGGATTTTTTGCCAATTCTTCATCAGATGGAACAATAGTACGCAAAGGTTTATATTCCGCAACATTTACCGTTGGCAAACGAGGATCGCCTGCAACATCTGTCCATTTACGAAAAGTATTTTTTACAATTCTGTCTTCGATTGAATGAAATGTAACACAAACACATCTTCCACCAGACCGCAGTAAATTATGAACATTTGACAGCGCAGATTTAATTTGTCCCATTTCATCATTCACAGCAATACGCAAAGATTGAAATATTGGTGCAACATCATTTGGATTTTTTATCAAATCACGTAATTGAAAAGTTGTTTGTGGCAATTCTTTTTTTAATATTTTTGCCATCATATGAGATTTTTTTATATCACCATATTCATACAATATGTCCGCCAATTCATTATCAGATAATTTTTTAATTAAATCAGCAGCCGTAATATCTGTCCTGGTGTCCATACGCATATCAAGCGGTGCATCAAATCGAAAAGAAAAACCACGCGCACCATTATCAATCTGCATCGAAGAAATTCCCAAATCAAAAACCACATCATCAAAATCTGTGGTTTTTAATTGGCTGATTTCAGAAAAAGGTGCGTTTATAAATTTAAATCTGTCACCATATTGTTTTTGTATTTCTTTTACATCGTTCAAAACACTAGTGTCCCTGTCAAACGCAATCACATTAGCACCAGATTCCAAGAAAGCACGCGTATATCCCCCGGCACCAAAAGTACAATCAACAATTGTTCGACCATGAATATCGCCAAGTGTTTTTTGAACAGCAGTTAAAAGAACAGGTATATGTTTCATTATTCTATATCCACCTTGATTCCAAAAGCACTTAAATCTTTTGCTGTGGTTGCACCCAATTCCACAGGTTGCTTTAACACCAAAGATACACTTTTATTATTTGAATATAAATTCAAAATAACTTGGGTATTTCCATGCGGCAGCCCAGCAATTACTTTTTTGACATTTTCCAAAACAGATTTATCATGAATATCCAAAGTCATTGTTTTTGCAATTTTTGCAACCCATTGCGCCAATGGCATAATAGAATCTATGAATATTGAAACCCTATCATCCCGCACAGAAGTTTTTCCAGAAATTATAACAGATGTTTCAGAAGTCAGTTTTTGTGATAATTCTATGGACGCATCTCCAAACGCGACACATTCAACATTTCCAAAACTGTCTGATGCGTTTACGGTCAACATGTCTTTACCTGTCTTGGTTCTGCGTCTTGAAAAAGAATTAACATTAACAGCAATCTGAACAGATTTTCTGTCGGCAAGATTTTCCAATGTTTGACTGGTTGTTAATTTATTGCGTAAAATTAAATGTTTGTATTGATCCAACGGATGTGCAGAAATATAAAATCCCAACGCAGACAATTCATTTTCCAACTTTTGCGCAAAAGTCCATGGTTTTGTTTTTGGTAAATCTTTTAACAATCTGTCTTCACTTATATCATCTTCTGTGGTGTCTGCAAACAAAGATAACGAATTTGCGCTTTCGCGGGATTTGGAAGCATAAGATAATATCGCGTCTGCATTCATAAATATCAACGCACGATTTTTTTCCAAAGAATCAAGAACACCAACTTTGGCAAAAGCTTCTAAAATTCTTTTATTTATTATTGGCGCACATCTCTTTGCGAAATCAGTTAAATTTTTAAATTTACCATGTGCTTCGCGTTCTGCAACAATTGCATCAGTTGCCGCAGTCCCCACACCCTTAATCGCAGCCAACGCATAAACTATTTTTCCATTTTTTACAGTAAACAACGATTCGCTTTCATTTATATCTGGCGCGACAATTTGAATATTAAAATTAGTTTTTGCATCATCAACAAAAATTGCAAGTTGATCTGTATCGTTCATATTGCTCGACATAGAAGCCGCCAAAAATTCAGCCGGAAAATGTGCTTTTAAATACGCACATTGATTCGCAACAATAGAATAGGCAATCGCATGCGATTTATTAAAAGCATATTTTGCAAATTCTTTAAACTTTTCCCATAAATCTTTTGCGGTTGCTTCATCCAGTGTACCTTCTTTTTTACAACCTTCGAAAAATTTGACTTCTAATTTTGCCAGTTCTTCAATTTTCTTTTTACCCATGGCTTTGCGCACGCTGTCAGATTGTCCACGTGTAAATCCTGCCAATGCACGCGTTAATTGCATAACCTGTTCTTGATAAACAATAATTCCATAGGTTTCTTTTAATATCGGTTCCGCACGCGGATGCACATATTCCACGGGTTCATCACCATGCATACGCGCAATAAATTGTGGAATAAATGCAATTGGACCAGGACGATTTAACGCATTTAATGCGGATATTTCCAAGAAACTTGTTGGGTGCATTTTTTTCAGTGTCTGTTGAACAAATTGTGCATCAAATTGAAATATGCCTTCGGTTAATCCAGATTGCCAAAGTTTCATCGTTTTTTCGTCATCTGTTGGTATTTGATCTAAATCAATATTTATGCCGTGTGTTTGTTGAATTAATTTAGTTGTATATTTTAATACAACCAAAGTTTCCAAACCCAAAAAATCAAATTTAATTAACCCGGCACTTTCCAAATAATGTCCATCAAATTGACACGAAGGTAATTGGTTCGCCGGATCACGATAAACAGGGGCAATTTGTGTAGTTGGTCTGTCACCGATAACAACACCACATGCATGTTGACCAAGATTACGAATTGAACCTTCTAAATCTTCGGCAACCATAACCACTTTTTCCATATCGGGGTCATTATTTAAAATTGTTCGAATTTCATATGAAGAATCTACGGCTTCTTTTAATGTTTTTGCGTCCGTTGGAATCAATTTAGACAATCTGTCTGATTTTGAATACGGTATTCCATATACACGACCGATATCACGCACAGCACCACGTGCCTGTAAACTTCCAAAAGTAATGATACGACAAACAGAATCACGACCATATTTTTCACCGACATAATCTAGTACTTTTTCAATACCAGTTGGCTCAAAATCAATATCAAAATCAGGCATAGAAACACGATCAGGATTTAAAAATCTTTCGAACAACAAACCGTACTGCAATGGGTTAACATGCGTAATTCCCAGCGCCCACGCAACAATAGATCCCGCACCAGAACCACGACCAGGTCCTGTTAAAATATCATTTTTGCGACACCAATTAATATAGTCCGCAACAATTAAGAAATAACCAGGAAATCCCATACCAATAATAACACCTAATTCATATTCTGCTTGTTCAAAATAGGGTGCAGTATCTGTAATTTTATGTTCTTTTAACCGCGCTTTTAATCCGGACATTGTCGCATCACGCAACATCTGACATTCTGTTTCTAAATCTGCACCAAATCGTGGAAGTAATGGTTTTTCGTGAACATTTACAAAGAACGCACATCGTTTAGAAATATTCACAGTGTTTTCAATTGCTTCTGGCAAATCAGAAAAAAGTTCAACCATTTCATCAACTGATTTGAAATATTGTTCCACAGATTTACGTGGTCTTTCTGGGTCTATGACCTTTGTCTGTCCCAAAACACAGCCCAATGCATCCAAAGCCTCATATCCATCTGGTGTTGCGAAACAAACATCATTAGTTGCAACAATTGGTATATTTAAATCGCGTGCTATTTGTAAAAACACAGGTTCTGTTTTTATTTCAGCATCCAACCCATGTCGTTGAATTTCCATGTAAAAATTATCACCGAATATATCTAAAAATTGTTGTGCGATATTAAAAGCAGTATTGTTTTGATTGTTTAAAATAGCCATCCCAATTGGTCCAGTATGCGCACCAGACAAACAAATCAAATCATCACTATATTTTTTTAATTCTGCCATCGTTATGTATGGTCCCAAATGATGATTGGATGTTCGCATATACATTACGCGACTAAGTTCGCAAAGATTCAAATAACCTTTGTGATGTTTTGCTAATAAAACTATTTTTGACAAAGAAGATTGACGCAATATTTTTGGGTCTGCGCTATGATGATTCAAAGATATTTCAACACCAATAATAGGCTGTAATTTATTTGACGGCATAACATCAGAAAATTCTGCACATCCAGACATCATATTCGTATCTGTAAGCGCACATGCAAACATATTATTATCGCGACAATATTCTGGAATACCTTTTAATATGCCAAGTTTCTTATTGCTGCCCACTGAAATAGTACTGGCGCCAACAGATACTTTTGAATGAACGCGAAGATGCACAAAATCTGGCATAATATATGTTTCCTTCCTTTTTTATCGTGCCGCTTTAGTTCAATTTACCATGACAATGTTTATATTTTAATCCAGAACCACATGGACACAATGCATTACGACTGATATTCATATTTGCCATATTGCTACCAGACGCATTTTGATTTAATTGGGAATCGTGTTGCGCATGTTGTTGAGCGGTTGCATCAACATTCTCACGCGTCAATTCCATACGACAAATATACGCAACAGACATAGTTTTGAAATTTTGTATTGTATTTTTAAACAATTCCAATGATTCACTTTTATATTCATACAAAGGATTCTTTTGGGCGTATCCACGCAAACCAATTGCGCCCTGCAAATAATCCATTTGTTGCAAATGCCGTTTCCACACAGAATCTAATGCACCCAACATCATTTGTTTTTGTGCCATCTGCATCAATTCAACACCATATTTTTCTTTTTGTTGATGATAACGGCGCATCGCTAAATTAAACAAAGTATTATACGCGGCACGTTCAGATATTGTTTCATCTGTCTTCCAATTATTTATATCTGTAATATCCAATGCAAATATACGCATCATATTATCATGGATACCTTCTGTATTCCACGTGGACGGATGTGCTTTTTCTGGAATGTTTCTTTCACAAATCAACTCAACAACATCACCAATAAATTCTGTTATCAACGGTTCCAGATTTTCCGAAGTCATCAATTCATCGCGTTGCTTGTAAACAACAGTTCTTTGATCGTTCATAACATTATCATATTTTAACAATTCTTTACGCGCTTCGAAATATCTGGCTTCGACACGTTTTTGCGCTTTTTCTAAGGCCTTTGTTATCCAAGGATGAGTAATTGCTTCACCAGGTTTTAGTCCCAAAGTTGTCAGCATATTTTGTAATCTTGCCGCACCAAATATACGCATCAAATCATCATCCAATGCCAAAAAGAATTTAGAATCACCCGGATCACCTTGACGACCAGAACGACCACGCAACTGATTATCAATACGGCGAGATTCGTGTCTTTCTGTACCAATCACATAAAGCCCGCCGGATTCTAAAACTATTTTTTTATTTTCTTCAATTTTTTTGATGATTTCTTTTTTCTTTTTCTCAAATTCAGGAGCAGTTTCATCCAACTCTGCGATTAAATCATCCGCATTTCCACCCAATTTAATATCAGTTCCACGACCAGCCATATTTGTTGCAATTGTGACCGCCCCGGGTGCGCCTGCTTGGGATACAATTTTTGCTTCTGATTCATGATGTTTTGCATTTAATACAGCCGGTTTGATACCCAATTTTTCTTGAACAATTTTTGCCAACTCTTCTGATTTTTCAATAGATACTGTTCCAACCAACACAGGTTGTTTGCGTTCCATACATTCAGAAATTTGTTTTATAATCGCATCATATTTTTCTTGTTTGTTGCGATATATTTCATCATGATGGTCAACACGCGCCACAGGTTTATTAGTCGGGATTGACACAACACGCAATTTATAGATTTCTTCAAATTCTGCTGCCTCGGTCATTGCCGTTCCGGTCATACCAGCCAAAGTAGGGTACATTCTGAATAAATTCTGATATGAAATACTGGACACAGTTTGATTTTCTGGTTGAACAGTCACATGTTCTTTGGCTTCAATTGCTTGATGTAATCCTTTGCCAAAACGGCGACCTGTCATAACACGACCAGTAAATTCATCAACAATTAAAACTTCGCCATTTCTAACAACATAATTAACATTTTTTTCATATAAATGATGCGCCAACAAAGATTGCTGTAAATGCATAACTATAACTGCATTTTCTGCGGCATATAAATTATCGCCCATCAAAACGCCAGATTGTTTTAATAATTCTGTCGCATGATCAACGCCATTTTCTGTCAATGTCACATGTCTATCTTTTTCATCAATCTTGTAATCATCAGCGACCAGTTGTGCCACCACAGAATCAACCTTGTTATATAAATCACTTGTGTCTTCTGATGGACCAGAAATAATAAGTGGGGTACGCGCCTCATCAATCAAAATACTATCCACTTCGTCAACAATAGCAAAAAAGAACGGGCGCAAAACCTGTTGTTCTTTGGTAAATTTCATATTATCACGCAAATAATCAAATCCCAATTCGGAATTAGTAACATATGTAATATCACAATTATAAGCCGCGCGTCTATCTTCGTCAGACATATCATGTTGAATGACACCGATGGTCATACCCAAAAATCTGTAAACTTGCCCCATCCATCCAGCATCACGCGATGCCAAATAATCATTAACAGTAATTAAATGCGCCCCTTTGCCATGTAATGCTTTTAAATACAAAGCCAATGTTGCGACCAGTGTTTTTCCTTCACCAGTTTTCATTTCGGAAATTTGACCATTATTCAAAACCATACCACCAATCAATTGCACATCAAAATGTCGCAAACCAATAGAACGTTTAGCAGCTTCGCGCACAGCCGCAAATACATCTGGTAAAATATCTTTTTCCTTTGCACCATTTTTTAATTGTTCACGAAACACAGCGGTCAAACCATGAATTTCATCATCCGACATAGCCGCATACTTAGGTTCTAATTTATTTATCGTTGAAACTATTTTTTCGTATGATTTTACAATTCTATCGTTTGCAGAACCCAATATTAACTTTAATACATTTTTCATTTTACATTTCCTTACCGTTCTTTCCAGACCCACCGCCCTAAATCCTATATTTTATAGCAATTTTTATCCCCAGGGTCAAGCCACTTTATCCTATATAATGAAATATTTTTGAAAAACAAGATAGAACAAAAAAAACAACCCGTTTTTTTACGGGTTGTTTACATTGTATCTCCGTTCCATCCACCCTGATATATGGGAACTAAATCACCACAACTGGTCTTATCACACACATTATAGATATTACCGTCTGAGTGTTGGATACGCATCCGCTTAGCAGAACCTTCGTGTATAATCATATCCGGATCAGTAGACAACATCATGTAATACGGCTCTCTGTTTGCGCCTTTAACCCTGACAGCAGGTGTCAAATCTGTTGGACGTTTTTCGTACAAGCACACCTTGTCGTTTGGATTGTTGCCAATATGGAACCAATGTTCATGTCCTGGTTCATTACATGTCGTTTCACAAATCATTTGTCCATATAAAACTATATCATGTCCTTCTTCGTCAATCGCCAGAGCAGGGGTTTGTGTCACTGTTCTACCCGTAAACTGTGGATTTTCATACCATCCTGTAAATCTGCAGTCTGGCCACGACACAACAGGATAGGCAACTGGTTCATCCCCAGGGCTATATGTATCTGGTTTAAGGTTGCTGACATTAACCCTGTATTGACCATCATTCGTATAAACTTCTGATGCTTCCTCACCATTTTTATACACATGATATTCTATATCGTACTCAAGATTCGAACAATCTTTGATTGGCGTACATATCACAGTAGTATTCGCCACCAAAACTTGTATAGAATCTTCCTCTGGCACATAATCTTTTGGCGAACCAGTGTAATTTTCACAATGCCACGCATCAAAATCACAGCCTTCAAGATCACAACCAACATATTCAGGGTTTGCTGCTTCGATAAAGCTGTTCACCGCATCCTTTTCTTCAACATAATCATCTGCGCTACAAGCAAACCTTATCTTACCAGCTTCACGCCATTTTGCATACAGCACCACATCACAGCTCGCATAAGCTGAATTTTCGCACTGCGGAGAAGATATCGTTCCATTGCACCGCACAGACATTGGGGTATCTAACGGAGTTATTGCTGCACTAGGAACTTCTGTTATCTTTGTTCCTGTATCATTTTGATCATGATACATTCCTGGTGTGTTATACCAAGCGTCAAACACATAGAAATTCCCCACACCATTATCTTCGTGAACGGCTAAATGAACAGGCGTACTTTCAACATCAACATCATAAGAATACAAAGGATTCGCATTACTATCTTTCCATTTTGCACCTTGGACTTGGAAATTATAGCAAATATTATATACTTTTTTCTTGCACACAGCATGCAGTATCAAATCATCATCCGTATTCCACGGTCCATATGTTTGTCCAGAAACATATTCTGGTTCAAAACTATTTGTTTCCAAATCTTCATTAGTCACCAAAGAAGTACTCCAGCCCAAAAATTCATAACCATTGCGTACATTTACACCAGAATCTGATATATCATCAACCGTAAAGTTTTGCCCATATGTCAACACATTATAATCTGTCTGTGTCACATGAGTTCCTCTTGATTCACAATTTCCGCTTTGATACACGACATTATACTGTTTTGGATTCCACACAGCATAACACAGTGTATCATCATAGATACCAAAAGTTCTTCCAGCGCCCACATCTTGACCAGCACAATTCCACTTAACAAAATCATGCCCAGATTTTTTACAAGTATTGGTTGCTGTTAACACAGAATCACCATACTCATATTCTTGATTATCTTGTGGTGTCTGACAATTTGAACCGGTGGTATCACAATCAGCATCCCCTCTACATTCATATGTCACATGATAAACATCTTGTTCCCATCTCATATCACATTTAACATTATCAGCAGGCATACTGAAAGTATTGTCATCATATATAACCAAAGCATTTGACATACCTCTAGCGGAGTTTTCAGTTGTCAAAGGATAACATTCCCACCCAACTGGTGACCAACCAGTTTTCTTACATGTGTTTTGTTTTAACGACACAGTATTATCAACATAATATGCTTTTTCATCTACTGGGGTGACACTATCTTCATCATAAGTATCACAATCATAAGTCACATAATATGGTTCGCGTTCACAAGTAGCATAAAGATTCAAATCGCCAGCTGTTGTCCACGGCCCATATGTCTGTCCAGGTATTCTATCTGGATTTTGTATCACTGTATCCACAGTCCGCCACCCTGTAAACACATATCCCACTGGCGCAAAAACAGTCATATTATTTGAATCATACAACCCAAGTACAGTATAAGTATCATCATAAGTCAAAGCATCATAACTGGTATAAGATGTTCCATCGCATGATCCCTTGTTATAAATAATATTATATTGCAGCGGAGACCATTGTGCAGTGCAATCCATATTATCAGTATAAGAATACGTACCAATATTGGCTTGATCAGACAAATAAGCACCAGATATTGACGTGCCATTAACCTTGCAATCCCAACCATTAAATTCATACCCAGCAATCGCGAAAGTATTTTTCTTTAACACAACATTTTCTTGTCTATAAGACACTGCCTGATTTGACATTGCAACTTGTGTAACATTTCTGCCACCAGCTGTACCACCATGATATCTTATTACATAACCTTTTGTATCCCAAACAGCAGTACATGTCGTATCAGCAGTTATATTGAATTCACCACCAGAACCCGCGACATCAAAGGCACTTTGACCATCTGGCTTACAACTCCAGTTTATAAATGTATAACCATCTCTTGCGCCATCACCACATGTAGAACTGTTTTTAACCGACACCTTTGAATCAGAAACATATGGATTGTTTTCATCAATTGGCGCCTGATGCTCCCACCCACAATCATATGTGACCTCATAGTATGGTTTAAGATTGGTACAAAGAGTTAAATCTCCAAGCAAGGAATACGTACTAGTCCTACGAGCCCCGTATTGATCGACCCAAGCACCGACAAAGCTAAATTCCTCCTCTTCTATTGTGTTGAACAATTCATAATCATCCGTTCTACCTGGAACAGGGAAGACGATAGCAGGATTCGTTTCTGAACTATAAATTTGTTTAGATTGATCAATATATTCATTCAAAACCCACGGATCAGTACACGCGACACAATCTCCACTTCTGCATCCTATATATGTAATATTCCATACAGCACCATCCCATTGTCCATCACAAACCACATTATATGCCGGCATCGCGCTACCACTAACAAAAGGTGTCCCGGTGTCGCCTTCCTTGTGACAATTCCAACCTTGGAAGTTTTTGTCTGATGTTGGTTTCCGACAGGTACTATAATTAGTGTTTGACAATACCTGTATATTCGGTGTCCCAGCGGCATAAGTTTGTGAAGCTGGATTCGTTCCCAACCCGCCATTATTACAATTATACTTTAACTGAAAATCTTGGGTTTTCCACTGTGCATAACAAGTCACATTGTGCGCAGGCATATAAAAATTACGTCCAGCGCTGACAGGTGTTCCATCGCAGTCCCAATATTGAAAAGACGAGTTTTCTTTCTCACAAGTGTTACTTTTTATCTGCACGCTTTCAGTCCACCTACGTGGAATTGGATTCCCGTTTTCATCTTCATCACGTGGCGGGTTGCCTGTTCCACCATTGCAATCGTATGTCAGGTAATATTCTGCATCACCCCAATCTGCCGTACATGTCGTATCGGTGGTTAATGTTATATAACCATCATCATCTGGACTATCTGGGCTACAATTCCACCCCTTAAAGGTTTTACCTGTTGCTGGAACTTTACATCCGCCATCACCTTCTACCATGGCAACCCTTGTGTTATAATCATACGTGCCACCTTGTGGATTCTGACCAGGATTACTGCTGGTTCCCAAACCATTATTATTACAATTATATGTCAATGTAACAGGTTCTGGCATCCAATCTGTTGTACATTTTACATTATAAGGACGTTTCCATTTTTCCGAAACACCAAAACTGATTGTGCTGGTTATATCTTGTTCTGTATCTTCTCTTACGCAAGTCCAGTTAGCAGGTGTATAATGTGCATATTCACAAACATTGTTCGCTTGGTCAAAAGTAAATGAACTGCTGCCATATTTAATATTTTCGTGTCTGCGTTGTGTATTTTCACTATTCTTAACATGCCCGCCTGTCACAGTTGTCCCGCTACAATCATAGGTGACTGTGAACTCTGCACCGTCCCACTGTGCGGTACATTCCACATTTGATGGCGGCATGGTCATAGCACCAGTTGAACCGTTTCTGTTATTGTTTGGTGAACAACTCCATCCTTTGAATTCTGCACCTTCATACGGCAATGTGCTACAAGTCCCCTGATCATTATCAGTCAATGTTGTCACCGCCTCTCCACTGTCATACCAGCCACCTGTTGGGTTTTCATTCGCTCTGTCGTTGGCGCAATCATATGTCAAATGATATTTTGTATCCCAGTGTGCATCACAAACAACATTATTGTTCATTGTAACATTTGAATTATCATACAAACTGCTTGGGTTACAAGTCCAATGACTGAATATCATACCATCAGTATCATTAGCACAACCATTTCTTGCGGTTGATACTAACCCTACAGATTCACCTGCATTATATGAAGCAGTTCTCTCGTCTGTCGCATTATCATTACACCGCAAGGTTAGGTTGTATTCTATCGATTTACATGCCGCATAAACAGTAATATCCCCAGTAATGTTTCCACCAGACCAATTTGATGTTGTTTGACCAGAATTTGTATTCCACCCAACAAAGGTATAACCAGATTGAAGCACATTATTCATTGCACTGGTGGCATTCGATGGTACAGAATACCCCACACCACATGTTGCACCATCACTGTGAGTATAAAGGGTTTCATTGGTATGACCCGCACTACCGCAAGAACCACTGTTATAAGTGACGGTATATTTTATCGGTGTCCATTGCGCGGTACATGTCACATCAGCCACAGGCATTGTCACGGTATTACCACTAAGCGCACTTGATGGGTTACAACTCCAAGTATAACCAGTTTCAGAACAATTTTTCGTTTGACATTGAACCGAACTAGTATCAAAAGTTGCACCACTTAATAACCGTTCCGTTCTTACAGAATCTTTACTGTTATTACAATTAAATTTCAAATTGTATTTCTTCACACATTGCCCATTTTCCAACACATAACCGTTTGCAGTATCACAAGTCCATTCGGCATTACATACTTTATCACTGTCCACATAAATCGAACCACCTGGGGTAACACTAGTATACGAACCACCACAATTCCATGTGAATGTCCAACCAGGTTCATATGGACAGGCAGCACGGCCCAGTGTCGACACAGATTGTTTCTGATAAGGACCTTTTACCTGTGTTCCACCATTTCCTTTTATACAATTATATGTCACCTGATAAGAATCCCCAAGACATGTGTATATTATTAAATCTTTATCTTCCCCTGATGAATTTGTCCCAGCAGAGGTTGTTGTACCAACAGGGACACCGTTTCTAAAATTAAAATAGAACCATCTACCTGAAAAAGCAGTACTTGCGACATTAATTTCTCCGTAATTTGTATTGCCTGCAACAGTAGGGAATGTAACAGGTCTGGTAGCAGTAAACGTTCTATAATATGTACTAGAATCATTTGTCTCATATTCACCACTTCTAACTCTGCTGGTTAAATCTTGCGTACATTTATTGTAAAATAAATCGCTATAACTAGATGTATCACAATTACATCCCATATATGTTATTGACCATGCGGTGCTTTTCCATTGGGCAGTACAAGTCACAGGTTGAGAAGGCATATTAAAGTCAGCGTTGCCCGAACCAGAATACACCAGGGTTCCATCTTGGGCAACACATTCCCAGCCAAGTGTAGCATCCGCGACACGTTCTGTTGGTGCCTGACACCCAGCAGGGTACGCCAACACATTCACAGCATTACCCGCAGCATAAGGACTGTTCGAATCAGATGGATTCGTTCCATTACCATCTATTCCCAATCCATTATTATTACAATCATAAACAACTGGATATGTCGGCAATGCCTCACATGTGTTTGTCTGTTGATTATATGCATATCCGTCTTCAGCACCTGTCGGATTTCCAACAATCTGTCTTTGACAAGATGGGGCAGGTATATTCGAAAGAACCTGAGAACCATCCTCGTTCTTAATTAAACCGTCTGCATTACCACTTTCATTAGAATAAACACGATACGTCACAGGATCACATGAACAATCCATATTATAAATACAATGATTCTGTATCGCAGTTGTATTACCTTGTTTATCACAACTGCTTGTAGTGGTAATTCTGTAACACTGGGTATAACTTGTTACTTCTTCATCGTGCTCTGGATACGCATCTGGACAATCAAGTATGCTATTCTCCCACACAGCAGTGCATTCCATATCATAAGCTGACCAAGGTGTTATCGTATCACCTGCAGTATGATTTTCAGGATTACCAACCACCGAATATGGCGATTCGTGTTCTTTCCATACGCAACTCCAACGTTGGAACGTAAGCCCGGTCGATTGACATTGTCCATCGGTATAATCCTTTACAGTAGCACTGCCGCCAATTTGAATACCAGTTGTTGCTGCCGGTGGATTTCCGCCAACATCATCGTTCGAATCGGGTTTTTTACCGCAATTATATTCTAATTTGTATCCAATCGGATCACATTCGCCAGTTTGTTGATTGAAAACATACCCTGATACACCAGTTGCAAATGTTACACCTAATGTGCATATTGGTGCAGCTGGCGGGGTATTTGACGGTAAGGCATCCCCGTTCGCATCTGTGTATTGCCCTTCGCCGGTACCTTCTGCATTAGAATATATACGATAACTTACACTGTCGTCGCAAGTACAAGATTCTTCCCAAGATGCAGGTTCTGTACAATATTCTGACAATGCTTGTTCTTGTGGTTGACAAGGAACCTCTTTAATCTTATAACACTGCGCCATGCTGGTTGCACCACTGTCAGAATAATTATATCCATCAGGACAAGATTTGCATTCACCAGTAGCACTATCAAACCATTGTCCGTTTTCACATTGACGAATCGTACAATTACCAGTCAAAACCAAACATTTATCTTTTGACCAATTAAAAGAGCCAGGCAAAACAGGGGTTTGCGAACAATCGCTGAGATTACTGAGATCATCACAAGGCGCCCAACAGGTTGTCCATCCGTCAAACGCGTAATTACCACCAGAAGGTAAAGAAATAGTCGAGATATCATCTAAACCTAAAATAGTATAAGAATCTTGGTAATACGCGACAGTTGGATCTTGATAATAAGTGAAATCAGACCCGGCATAACAGGAACCGTTTTTATAATAAGCATGGAAAGGTGTTCTTTCATACTGGGCGGTAAGGGTATATGTTCCATAATTGTTTGAACTACTATGCCAAAGCAAAGGTGGATTATTACACGAAGCAGACGAATCGAGTCCGATAGTTCCGCATGTACCATTATTATCATCACATGTAGTAGTCCCGATATCTGCCAACACAGGACGGGAAGCCAGCCCCACAAAAGCAGAGCAGGTGATAAATACTGCAAAAAATCTCAGTAAAAATCTAAACATTTCCCTTTCCTATATTACCTTAGCACTTTTTATTTTTTTAACACAAGTCCTTTTTTTAACTTAATTGCTTCATTATTATTCGTCCCAATCTGTCACCTTCCAACCAGTAAATGTATAACCTGTTTTGGATGGTTCTGCTGGTAAAGTGAATGTATCATTACCATATTGGCAAGAATCAGTATGATATGGTGTGACATCACCAGCATTTTCCAAATATCTTAAATTCACACCGTTTTCTTGCCACAAAGCATCACAGGTAGCGTCGGCAGAAATTCCAAGAGATGCTATTGTCTGAGAAACAACAGTTGATGTTGGCCAATCAACAGAATATATTTGTGACCCAGAACCTGTTGCAAGATTTGGTGTACAAGACCACCCAGCAAAATGATATCCTGCCAATTGATTACCTGTTCCACAACCTGAAGCATCAGATTTTACTGAATAATTCTGTCCATTATAAACTGTATCAACATTATTGGTACTATTTTCAAATGTTCCGCCATTTACAACCCCACCATTATTTGGCAACGAACCGCAATCATAAGTTATCGTATATGGTGTCTCACTCCAATGCGCTGTACAAGTTACATCATCAGGAATATCCCATGTTTGCGCAACAAACCAAGGTGTACCATCCGCATTGTGAGTACACGTAAACTCACTAGGTGTTTGGTTGGCATAGGTACACAAATCCAATTGATGTTGAAACGTATATGACGTTGTATTATAGATGACATTATCGATACCGTATCCATTGGAATCAACACTATCAACCAAAGACGAATTAACTGTCCCACCATTACAATCATAAGTTACAGTATATTGATTTGGTGTCCATTGTGCGGTAAGGGTATATGTTCCGTAACTTTCACCTTGCCCTTGTGGGACCTGATACTGCAAAGGGTCAGAATCACAATCTTCTTGTGTGCTGCCCGCAGCAATTTGTCCAGAATAATTAGTGGATTGACCTGTCGGATCTGCAAAATAACTTGCATACGCAGGGAAGGCGAGCATCACTGCGAACATGCTGGTTAAAAATATTTTGTTTTTCATCTTTCCCGTCCTTTTTTATTATTTTTTAATCTCGTTTTCGACCTGTTTTAAGGTGTATAACCTGTTACCAGCCATCCATTAAATGTGTATCCTGGCTTTAATGGGGTCTGCAATGGTGTAATCGAACCAGATTGTCCTGCAGTCGCCCCATATTCACACGATGTCTGGTTTTGCAAAGTTGTTTGATTATTTGGGTCTGTTGGCCATTGTCCACCGTTTAAAATCCAACTTAAATTCAACGGACAACACACCGCATACAAATCGATATCATGACACAATTTATCGGCGCTCACAGAATAATTGTACTTAGTTTCTTTACCGTTTCCACCATACAATTCCGGGTATAAATCACCCGACTCTAATCCACACCACGATTTACCATCACCAGCAGTTTCTGATGTTGCCCAGCCCTGGAAACTGGATAATGGGTCTATTTTCAAATCTGACGAACTTAACGGCGCCACAGATGGCGATAACGGTGTATAATCCGAACTTTGCCCAATCCAAACAGCATTTGAATCAGTATAAGTATATGTATTATCGCAATCATGATATATCACATTGTGCGCCATAACATCACATATCGCATAAAGGTCTATGTTAGACGATACGTTGAAGATTGTTCCACAACTGCCCGTTTGGGTGGTACAATTATCACAATTGTTATAATCTATCGTTGGATTTTGCGTGGCAGGGTTATCTTCGCTCCACCCAACAAATTCATAACAGTTATCGGTTGGTATAAAATAATGTGAATTCGCATATGTACAATTCGGATTTTCCACGATATAACTGTCGCCTGCATTTATCGGATCACTTTGATAATCTGAGGCACTTGGCAAACAAGTTCCACCATGATAGGTGACAATATAGGTTGCCGGCGCAGAAACACAAGCATCACCACTTGCTACACAACCGCTCGCACATTGCCAAACCGCATACAGATTCAAATAAGTTGTAAGATCCCATACGTTTGGTTGTTGTGCCCCAGCAGTCAAAATATTCGCACTACCACAAGTGTCATTCCATACCGTGCTCCAACCACAAAATTCATAACAAGAATCATCCGGCACTATGGTCGTTGCCGACAAAAGTTGCGTTGACCAATACTGACCAAATGTTCCACCACCATTGCTTGCCCCTGGTCCAAAACCATTGGAACCCCAACTGCCAGTTCCATAATTTCCATGTTGACCAGGATTATAATAAATTTTGTACTCATTAACACAACTTTGCGTTAGATTATCCCACGTATAACCATTCGTTGTATCACAAGCCCATTGCGCCGTACAAATCACATTATCTACAGATATGCTCGTGCCAGATTCTGTATAATCAGATAAATAAAGAACCGTCTGATAATAACCAGTAGTATCATATGTAGCTTGTGGAGAATAAGCATCAGGATTATCAAAATAGCAGTTCCAGCCAACAAACACTCTATTACTCGGAACATCACACGAACCAACAGAATTACCATTTTGTGTCCACAATGTCACAGTAGCCCCATAGTTATAAGTTCCACCAAGCATGCTACTCTGTTGTGCATTACCATTATCACAATTATACGTCACAGTATATCCCTGGGGCGGAACCCAATTCGCATAACAAGTTACATTATCATAAGGCATGGTATCTAAGGAATATGATGCACTTGTCAAAGGTGTTGTTTGCCCTGTATCTGAACTAGCATAACATGTCCAACCAGATAAAGTGTTGTTGCCGTTGTTACAACTTGGCGCAGTAGACGCCAATGACATCGGACTGTTTTGTG
Organism: Candidatus Enterousia sp.; assembly: GCA_045648925.1. Classification (GTDB taxonomy): domain Bacteria; phylum Pseudomonadota; class Alphaproteobacteria; order Rs-D84; family Rs-D84; genus Enterousia. The sequence goes on along the minus strand of JAZROY010000001.1, from coordinate 60,073 downwards.
TGATATTTGTTGGAATTATTCCTGAAACAGATGACGGAGCAGTACCACCGACAGTTCCACAATCATAATCCAATGTATATTCACATATCGGATTACTTAACAAAGAAACATTAAAGAAATAATCAGGATCTTTTTGGTTAATCGAGGACAAACACCAAGATTGACAATTTGCTACGTTACAACCATTGTAATACTGAACAAACACCCATGGATAATTATTTAATGGTGTTGAATTATAAGAAGTTGCTTGACACCAACAATAATCGCCAGATGTGGAAGAAGGTGTTCCAATCTGTCCGGGATAACTACCAACAGTTTCACTACACATTCCAGACAAATCATTTAATGAAACAAAAAGTTGTTGTATCTGATTCCAATCACTAATTGTGCCACCCAAAATTTCTGGACTGTTGCTGGCCTCGCTCCCAGGGGCACACGGATTGTTTTCTGCCCACACGGCATAACAAGTTGCATCTTCCGTAATGCTGAATACACCGCCTGGTTCCGATATCCAAGCCCCCCCCGGACAATACCACCCAACAAAACTGTAAGTATTGGTATCTATTATACAAGTATTCTGTGCCGCGGCGGCTGATGCCAAATTTCCTCCCAACGGCGCCGAACCATAAACCAATGACGGCGCAGGTCCAGAAACGGGCGTGTTAGTATTTGGCAACCATCCGCAATTATATGATAACGTCACATTAGAAGGTATCCAAATTGGTTCACACCACACATCATTATAAGGCATTGTCAAATTATATCCGTTATTTATTGGGCCATTGCTGTAATCAGTCGTTATAGAATAACCACCAGCTTGAATCACTTCTACCCGATTAAAACAATTCCAACCACCAAAAGAATAATATGAATCCGTAGGATAACACCCTTGATTTTGTTGCAATGTGACAGGTTGCCCAGCAGAATGAGGTTCGTCCGCCGGTGCGGTACCGTTCCCTTGTTGACCTACAACATTATAATTAGTCGAACAGTCATAGTGCAAACTATATGTTCCTGACCAGTGACCATACCAAGTTTGATTCGAGCCCCCAGGATTTTCTTGCGCTTTTGCTATACCTGCGGCCGTAATATTACCAACGGAATCTATATATTGAGTCGAATTCGCACTACTAGAAGAATAATACCCTAAGAAACTATGTCCACCCCATGTTGGAATAGTTATTGACGATATTTGGTTACCCCCAGAATATGCATCGTATATCCCGCCACCATACGTCGACGGGACTCCATATATATAACCTGTCCCTGGACTAGTAAAAGAAGAACCATAATTTGGTAGTAACTGTATAATGTTCTTAGGGATTATTTTGGGATCATACACTGCATCCCATGATGTTTCACCTTCGCCACCTTCTGCCATTTGCTGGATACCGTATTCTGTTATGTATCCCCGTTCATTAATACATTGTGTTTCCATATCGTCTGGGTCTGCATAATACCCTAAGAAAGTATAACTTTCATCATCATATGTCGGCAACACTATGGATGACGCCACACCAGACGCAGATTTACTACCGTTATACTCATTATAAAAGAATTCACCAGATTCACCCAAATTACGATAATAATAGAGTATCCTCGTTCCACCAGAACCAATTCCTTCTTTACCTGCTGAATTCAAAGCCACGATTCGGTTTTCACCACAATCCAAATTCCCGTACAAAGTTGTCCCTTCGTCTGAGACAGATTCTATTTGGTCCACAGGTTCTGACATCTTATCATCCCAATACCATAGTTCGTCTGCCAATTCGCAACCTGTTGCTATGCTTACCGCTTCGCTATTCGGCAAGTTTTCTTTTGCCAACGGCAATTCTTCTTCTGTATATCTATCCGGTGTTAAATCACTAATCTCATCACCGTGTTGATTAAGGTATACAATTGTATATTCTTCCGCCCGAGCAGATAGAAAACCACACGCAAAGCACAAAACCGACACAAATAACATGCGTCCAAAACCACGATAAAAAGCCCGAAAAACAGCCATTAAGACCGATCCTTTTTCTCCTATCTTTTTAAACTATAGAAAAATTGTCGCAATTGTGTCAAATGAAAAAATGTTGTTTTTTATTTTTTTTGAATGTTTTTTGTGATATGATACAACTGACATGAAAAATAACGAGAGAACACAAGATGAAAAACAATATTACGACACTTGATACACAGAATATTTCCAGCGATGTCTTTGTTATCGCCCCCAGTCAAATCGATGCTATATCTAAACAATTTGGAAATGCAGTTGCCGAGGCAATGAATGTGCGACCGCTTGCAAACAAAATTCGTCAAATTGCTCACGAAATACTTGTACAAACTTTGCAAGATGCAAAAAAGATGGGCGAAAGCAATAAAAAATATTGAAAAAATTTTTTAACTTGTTATAATACGGTTCGTCAAGGGTGTGAAAAAGCATAGCTGAATTGGACGCAGGTTTTCCTGTATGAACACAATTCAGAGGAAAGTCCGGACTGCTTGGAACAACATAGTGGCTAATGACCACGCGGGGAGACCCGACGATTAGAGCAGCAGAGACGAGCGTATTAAGTTACGGTGAAACGGGCAATCTCTATGTGCAGCAACCTCAAACAGGATTCTATGGCACGTTCCAGCCGCTTTAAAGAATCGGGTAGGGGGCTTGACATTTTGCGGTAACGCAATTTGCAGATTAATTATGCTTGCAACCATTTTATGTAGTGTGTGTACATAAAAGGTTGAACAGAATCCGGCTTATTGATCACCTACTTAAATAAAAAAATCGCCACCACGGCGATTTTTTTTACATAACCTTGCCAGATGTTGGATAAAACGTAACTGTTGTATCCTGCCATGTATCAAATTCATTACGCGGCAACATTGAAAAAGGCGAACAAGTTTTGATTGCTTCTTTGGCTGTTTCCAAAACATACGCAAAATCAGGGTCTGTTTGGGCAAGTGATTCAGATTCGAACCACAATCTATCGACAACACCTGTTGGCAAAAACTTTATATGCGCAGTAAGACGAATATCTTCCAATCCCGGTCGCGTTGTATCAATATTCCAACAACGCGTTAACGCAACACGCAACGCATCAATAACAGATATCGTCATCGTCCTGTCCAAAGATAAAACCTCACGATTAACACGAACCAATTTTTTCTTGCGCGGGGCAGGTTTATCTTCTTCTTTTTGTTCTTCTGTTTCTGGAGATTTTTCTTTACTTGACTTTTTACTTTCATCTTCAACAATAGTTGGTTGTTTCAAGTCAATTCTTTCATCTTGGATATTTTCTTTGCTTTCGGCCTTTTTATCTATTTTTTCATTATCATTTTTCTGGGGAACAGATGTATTATAAAGTTTAGTTTCGTTACCACTAACCCGAACATTTTTTAAATCTATTTCTATAATTTCAATACGATTCGGTGCCACCAGTTTTGCCCGTTCAACCACAGCAGTAAAAGACATCATTAATATCGCAAGCAAAACCATATGTCCCAAAACAGACATCATAATGTTTTCACTTTGAAATTGCGTTTTCTTTTTCATTATTTGTTATCAAGTTTTGTTCTTAATCCCACACGTTGAAAACCAACATCTTTTAATTTACCCATCATAGACATAACCGCACCATAATCAGCATGGGTATCACCACTTAAAGTTATTGCCAAATTCGGATTTTCCCCACGCATAGCAATCGCACGTTTTACAATTTCATCACGTGGCAACCTTTGATCTGACAAATAATAATTTCCATGTGAATCCACACTTATTTGAATCGCATGATCGTTGCCAGTCATTGCAGACCTTCCTGCGCGTGGCAATTCTATATCAATACCAGATGTCATCAATGGGGTTGTCACCATAAACACCGCCAACAAAGTCGTCATAATGTCTATCATTGGTGTCAACGACATATTTGCATCATTAACATTCGAACGTCTTCTGGACATTTTTAATTCCCGTTTTTTATTTATGTTTTAATTCTTTGACTTTGTCATCCAAAGCATCATATAAATCGTCTGACTTTTTGGAAAAAACATTATACGCAATCGCCGCAGGCACAGCCGCAATCAACCCCAACGCAGTCGTTCCAAGCGCTACCGCCAACCCCGGCGCAATAACACCGATACTGACCGACTGATTAACGCCAATTGCCGCGAAAGAATCCATAACACCCCACACAGTTCCAAACAACCCTACAAAAGGCGCAACATAAGACACCATTGATAAAAACCACAAATTCTTATCAAACGGACGAATTAATTTATCAACAACAGTATCCAAATTATCTGTACTTTTTACAGAAACAGGATGATGTTTTTGAAAATTCCAAATCCGAATTTTTTCGATTATAACCGCCCAAGACATAATACTGGCAGCAACCAAAATCAAAGACACAGAAAGTGTCATCAAATCGCGTCCACTAAACAAAGACAACAAAGAAAAACTATTTTCCATTTTATTAAACCCTCCCTTTAAAAGTTTTATTTCAACGCATTTACAATCTCATCTGGTATCGCCTTGGGGCGCATATCAGAACCTAAATACGCTATGGTTATATTCATTATAGCACAAATTTTATCACATTTCACGAATTTTTGTTCAATTGTTAAAGATGCTGCACCAATTTTTACAAAACGTGTCTCTACAACAAAATCATCACCCAAAAACAACGGATACATATATTTAATATTCAAATCACGTGCAACAAAACCAACATCACCATCCAACACCGGTATTTTTTTAGAAAAATCAAAACGCGCCCGTTCTGCAACTTCTATATATCGCGCATGATACATTACACCCTCTGCATCGGTGTCCGCATACGCAACAGTGAAATTAAATTTATATACTTTTGTCATTGTGTTATCCGATAAAATTAAAGTTATTTTTCAAGCCCCAAATGTTTATATCCACTTTCGGTCACAATACGACCACGCGGGGTTCTTTGTATAAACCCAAGTTGCATTAAATACGGTTCAATTACATCTTCAATGGTATCCGCAGGTTCAGACAAAGCCGCAGCCAAATTATCAATTCCGACCGGACCACCGGCATAATGTTTTATTATCGCATCCATATATTCACGATCAATTTTATCCAATCCTTTTTCATCGATATCTAGTTGATACAACGTTGTTTTTATCGTTTCTGCATCAATAAAATCTTTACCAATTGCAGTCGCAAAATCACGCGCACGTTTTAACAATCGGTTTGCAATACGCGGTGTTCCACGCGAAGAGTTCGCCAATAACTTTGCACCATTTTCGTCTATTTTTGTTCCCAATATATTCGCACTGCGCATAATGATTTTTGCCAAATCAGATGCAGGATAAAAAGACAACCGTAAATCAATACCAAACCTGTCACGCAACGGATTAGACAATAAACCAGTTCGTGTTGTTGCACCAACCAAAGTAAACGGCGGTAAATCTATACGAACAGATTTAGCTGTCGGACCTTCGCCCAACATTATATCCAATTTAAAATCTTCCATCGCAGAATATAAAACTTCTTCTATAGCAGTTGGCAGACGATGAATTTCATCAATAAACAAAACATCCATTGGTTCCAACGCGGTCAAAATTGCCGCCAAATCACCCTGTTTGGTCAACATAGGTGCAGATGTAGCACGAAAATTCGTTCCTAATTCATTTGCAACAATGTGTGCCAAAGTCGTTTTCCCCAATCCCGGGGGACCATAAAGCAAAACATGATCCATTGCTTCGCCACGATTTTTGGCAGCCGATACAAACACAGACAAATTTTGTTTCAATGCATCATGCCCAATAAAATCAGACAAAACCTTTGGCCGAATTGTTGCAGCCATTTCATCTGGAATATTTGGATTCATAAAACGTTTATTTTCATCTATCATATTCTTATAACAACTTGTCATCAGCATTTTCACGTCCGACATACGCCTTTAAATCATTATACATTTGTCGCAAATCCCCAGGTTGGGAATACGCAGCATCCGCATTTTTCACACGAATTGTTTCCAAACTTATTTGCGCCTGTTTTTTCAAAATTTGTGTAAGATGAGCGCCAAAGGTATTTGCCTCTTCGCCTTCGTTCATACCCTGAAGCAACAAACCACGATTGGGGCGGGGCGACAAAAAACTGAAATCAGACACCGAAACATCCGGTGACACCAGTGCAAAACCACTGATTTCAGGCCTTCTCATCAACATTTGTAAAACATACCAGGCACCAAGTTGATGACCAGCAAGCCAAATTTTTTCACTGTCTTCATTTTTATTCTGAATCCAATCAACCACAGTAGCGATATCCAACATATTATCCGCAGTAGTTCCAATGGCCCCTTCGGAATCGTTAACCCCGCGATAATTAAACCGCACCACAGAAAACCCAATATCCATAAAAGCACGAAACATCGCATATGAAATTCTATCGTTCATATGGCATTTCTGACGCGGACTGCCCGAAAGCACGACCGCCAATGGCGCAGATTCTTGTTCAGATTTATGATAAACTGCATGTAATTTTCCAGATTCTCCGGCAATAATAACATCTACCATTTTTATATCCTATTATTTTCTTGTCGTTATTATATCATATTTATATAAAACAAAAAAGTCATATTTCCAATAAAAATTTTTTGCTTTGACATAGGCACATAAAATATACTATTATATATAGTATAAAATTCACGAGAGAAAGGTTAAACACCATGAAAAAACTTTTTTTATTAACTGGGGCATTGGTATTTTGCGCAAACAACGCATATGCCGGTATATCAAGATTGGATAACGAGGACTTTGAAAATTATTCGGTTGAAGAGATTCAAACCATTTATACAGAAGTTCCTATGCGTTCGTATTACGCATATCCTGACGATGTAAATTTTATTCCAGAAACAGAATTTATGAATATGGATGACGAAATTGACTATGACCAGGTTATATACCAGGTTCAATCAGAAGAAGCCGCCTATAACCCTGGGGTTCAATTTGCGGAAAGACCAACTGTAATTTGTCGTGATTTTAATTGTACACGGTTGAACGACCGTATAACAAGAACATTTTTATTCAACAGTTTGGCTAATATGTTCTTAACCAATGCACACTCTCGGGTTTTTATTTGTGAAGCAGACCCATTTTCACGCAGTTGCTTGCAATCTGGGATATCTTTTCCTGTGCGTGCTGGAATTGCCAATGCGCTGGTAAAGATACCAAAAGCAACAATTTCCCAGGTTAATTTATCACGCGGACTTTCGCGCGCAACCGTCACAATGACTTATGAATTTTTAATCAACGGGATAAAACACACTTGTGAACCTACAATCATGGACATTTCTGTTCCTAATAATTCCCAGGCAACATTGATGAATCGTGAATTTGCCTGCAATTTGACCAGTGACGGGGTTTCAAATGTATCTTTACTGTTAAATGTCGACTATATTGACCTTGATTATGGTTTAATTGGCGCATATTATTCGTTGGGATTACAAGGGCCTTCGACTGGCGCATCAAACGGGTATTTGATATTCAAGACAGAATTTACTACGAATGGCGCAAAGTTCCGCGCAACATACAAAAATTCTGAAAATCTTGATCGCGCAATTCAACCTGGTGAATACGCAGTAGATCCTTTATATAAATAAATGACCAAAAGCATTTTAATTATTGATGACGATGATATGTTGCGCAACACTCTTGCAATGGGTTTGCGCAAAGTAGATTTTGATGTTATAACCGCACCATCTGCCGAATATGCCGAAGAAATTTTAAAAAGAATATCTGTCGAAGCCATCGTATTAGACCGTATGATGGGTGGACAAGACGGACTTAGTTTTTTAAAAAAACTGCGCAACAATAACAACAACACTCCTGTTATAATGTTAACCGCGCTGTCTGGTTCAGAAAATGCTATTGATGGCTTATCTGGTGGCGCAAATGATTATATGTCAAAGCCGTTTAAATTACAAGAATTGGTATTGCGACTTAACAACATTATCAAGAATACACCTGTGGCAACAGCAGATAATACCGATTCAATTGGATTGATATACAGCGGGGAAGATTTTTTTATTTCAGATGAAACCGGCAACAAGAAACTGTTATCATTATCCAAAGAAGAAAAAAAATTATTACAAAACCTTACAACCCCTGTTGGAAAAACTGTTTCAGCAACGCCAATGGTCGTAAAACGCTTGCGTAATAAAATAAATGGTGTATTATCAAATATAAGCATAGTAACTGTCCGTGGAACGGGATACAAAATAATAAAAACTAAAATCTAGGGTGATAGTATGAAACTTATGCCTCGCAGTTTTTTAGCAAGAACCATTTTAATGGTGCTGGTTCCACTTATTATCGCGTTGATGATTGTGACGAACGCATTTTTCGGCAATCACTGGAAGCGGGTTCATGCGACTTTGGCACGAACACTTTCTGGAGAAATAACAACTATGGTTCACTTTATGGAAAAGGGTAATATGGACGCAGTTCAAACTCTGGCGCATGATATTGGCATAAACATTTCCGTAAACAGCAATCTAAACAGACCAAAGCATAATGATAACAAAGATCGCGAAGCGGGCGAATTGGCTTATTATTTACAAAAAAATTTAAAACAACCTGCACAAATTTATATTGACCGTACAAAAAGATTGTTGTTCATAGACATACCAACAAAAGATGGAAAAACTGTAACCTTTGGAACATCTATGCACCGTATTTATTCCACCAGTGCCGAAGTTTTTTTAATATGGGTTTTTGGTGCTATTATAATAGTATCTATATTAATTACACCTTTTGTAATTCTTCATACACGCAGTATAAAACGAATTGCAAACGCAGCAAATAAATTCGGACGCGGAATGGATGTGCCTGAATTTAAACCCAGCGGTTCATCTGAAATTCGTGAAGCGGCTGCTGCAATGATAACTATGAAGGAAAGATTAAAACGTTACAACAAAACCAGAACAGATATGTTGAATGCTGTCGGGCACGATTTAAAAACACCTTTGACCCGTATGCGTTTGGGGGTTGAAACGGATTCTGTGACCAAAGAAGAATTATTACGCAACATTGACAGAATGACAGAAATGGTCAATGGCTATTTATCGTTCGCGCGTGGTGAAATGCCAGAAATAGAACAAACTGTTGAATTACCTGCGATGTTGACAAGAATTGCTCGGGATGCTGCTCCTAACAAAAAAATAATTCTTGATTTTCCTGAAACGCCGGCTCAATTTTATGCGCGTCCAAATGCTTTAACCAGTGCGTTTACCAACATCATTGAAAATGCAGCAAGATTTGCCAAGAAAAAACTTAAAATCACAGAAATTGATTCCAAAGATTCTTTGACTGTTATTATTGAAGATGACGGGGTTGGTATTCCAGATGACAAAAAAGCATTGGCATTACAACCATTTGTTCGATTGGATGAATCTAGAAACGAAACCACAGGGGGAACAGGTCTTGGGTTGTCCATCGCACAAACCGCGATTGAAAATCATGGTGGCGAAATATTCTTGGAAGACAGCGAACTTGGTGGACTAAAAGTTCGCGTTGTATTACCTTTGTAAAAATGGATTTATTATGAATTTATATGACTATGTATCAAAAAACATTAACAATAAATTAGGTTTCCAAGCAAATCTTGAAGTTCCAAAAAATCGTGATTTTGGTGATTTTTCAACCAATGCCGCCATGGTCGGTGCGAAACTTGCAGGTAAAAATCCCCGGGAATTGGCAAAAGATATTGTTCCAAAATTGCAAGAGTTAGATTTTATTGAAAATGTTTCTGTTGCTGGCCCTGGCTTTATCAACATTAAAATCAAAGACAATTTTATTTTACAAAATGCATCTGCGCCAAAACAAATGAAATCTGACAGCCCCTTAATCATAGATATGGATTATGGTGCATACAATGTTGCTAAATCTCTACATATTGGGCATTTGCGCACATCAATTGTTGGCGATACATTAAACAGAATATTCAGATTTGTAGGACATAAAACATTTTCTTGGAATCACATCGGTGATTGGGGCAAGCCAATGGGATTGGTTATCGCTTTTATTGAAAAACTGCACCCAGAATTGCCATATTTTCAACCGAATTTTGATTCAAAGAAACATGTGGATTATGACATCACCCCAGAAGAACTGAATACTTATTATCCAGCCGCATCCGAATTGGCAAAACAAGATCCAGAATTTCAAACACGCGCCCAAGAAATCAAAGCAAAATTTCAAGCAGGACATCCCGGTTATTTTGCTTTATATGAAAAGTTTTTGCCTATATCATTAAAAATGATGAACAACACTGTGCGACGGCTAAATATTCTACCTTTTGATTATGATCTTGGGGAACGCAACGCGGCAAAATATCTATCGGATGTCGAAAAAATATTAAACAAGAGACATATGATTTATGAAAACGATGGTGCAATGATTATAAACACGCGCCGCGATACTGATAATGCACCAATGCCACCATATATGTGGCGCGATTCTCGTGGTGCAGACACATATGATTCTACTGATTTAGCTGCTGTGTATTGTCGTAAAAAAACTGACCACCCAGATATAATTATTTATTTCACAGATTTGCGACAGTCATTACATTTTGAACAACTTTTTCGTGTTGCTGATATGTCAGGGATATATCCTTATGAAAAATTTGAACACATTGGATATGGAACGATAAATGGTTCGGACGGCAAACCATTTAAAACACGCGATGGAAATGCAGCCGGTCTGGACGACATTTTAAACACAGCTAATGAGGCAGTACGTGTACGTGTTGCCGAATCCGGAAAAAAATTAGACGATAAAACCATTGAATCTATTGCCTTGGCAGCGGTTAAATTTAACGATTTAATTCACGATGTAAAAACAGATTATATATTTGACCCATCTGCGATTACAAGTTTCGAAGGAAAGACAGGACCATATATATTATACACAGCGGTTCGTTTGAATTCTGTATTAAAACGGGCAGGGGCAAAAATATCAAAACCAAAATCTTTTGAATTAAGCATTGAAGAACGCAATTTGCTAATTGCTATTATGGATTTTGAACATATGTTATTGTCTGCCTATGAAAATCGTGCCACAGATTTGGTTGCTAATTATGCTTATGATTTATGTCAACTGGCAAATAATTTCTATCACAATTGTCCGATTTTGCGCGATGATATCGATGACAAAACACGGGCAGGGCGTCTTTATATCGCAAAATTGACTTTTGATACACTGGCTACTGCAATTGATTTGATGGGATTAAAAATTCCAAAAGAAATGTAAATATACGGTAATATAATACCATATTGATTTTTCTTGACTTTTTCGCAGGTTTGCGACATAATAGGTGCGTTATTTTTAACAAACACAAAAAAGGTAAAAACAATGACAACGACAAAATCGTTAAAAAAGTGCGAATTAGAAGCCAAATGGTATCTGATTGACGCAACAAATTGCACATTGGGTCGTTTGGCGGCATATACTGCTAATATCCTTCGTGGCAAAAACAAACCTACATGGACACCAAATATGGATTGTGGCGACCATGTTATTATTATCAACGCGGACAAGGTTGCATTGACTGGTCACAAAGCAGATAAAACCAAATTCTTTTGGCATTCACTTTGGACAGGCAGCACCAAGGAAAGAACATTGGGACAAATGCGCAACGAAAAACCAGAAAAATTGGTTACAAACGCTGTAAAACGCATGATGGGACGCCGCACTGCTGTTGCGTTGGCTAACAAACGTTTGACTAAATTGCATGTTTATGCAGGCGCTGAGCACAAACACGCTGCACAAAATCCTATCGTTATTGATTTTGGTTCTTTAAATCGTAAAAACAAAAGGGGCGAATAATGGCAGAAACAAAAAAGACAGCAACAAAAACCGCTGTGAAAACAACTACTAAAAAAGCAGCCCCTGCGAAAAAAGCAACGACTGCAAAAACAACAAAGACAACCACAAAAACCTCAGCTGCTGCTAAAACAGCGACCGTAGCAACAACAAAATTGAATGGTTCTGTTTACGCAACCGGTAAACGCAAGGACTCTGTCGCGCGCGTTTATTTGACACCGGGCAAGGGCAACATTGTTATCAATGGAACACCAATGAAAGATTATTTCAAACGTCCTGTGTTGCAGATGATTTTGGTTCAACCTTTTGATGTCACAAAACGCGATGGCGCATATGATGTAATTGCTATGGTTGCCGGTGGTGGTTTATCTGGCCAGGCTGGTGCCGTAAAACACGGTATTTCCAAAGCATTGGAAAAAGCAGAACCAGATTTACGCAAGGCATTAAAGGCCGCTGGCTTCTTGACACGCGACAGTCGTGTTGTTGAACGTAAGCATTATGGTTATCACAAGGCTCGTCGTTCTACTCAATTCAGCAAACGTTAATCGTTTTCAAGAATTATTCAAAAAACCGCCCGAACGGCGGTTTTTTGTTATATGAGATTATAGGTATATTTTTATAAATGTTTATGTTGAATTTTGAAAAAAATACTTGTATAATCAACCCCAGTTTAATATCCAAAGGATAAATTATGTTTACAAAAGAAAAAGTTAAAGATTTACATTATTCTCTGAACGGCAAAATCAGCGCCGATGATTTACAAAAAGCGGCCGACAAAGTTTTAACCGAATTTGGCAAAACTGCAAAATTACGTGGTTTTCGTCCTGGACATATTCCTTTATCTGTATTGCGCCAAAGATATAACGCATCTGCATGGGGCGAAGCGGTCGATAAAGCCATCAACGAAGATTTACAAAAATATATCAGCGATAAAAAATTGCGTCTTGCAGCTCAACCAAAGGTTGATTTTGCTGGGTTCAATGTTGGTAAAGATATTGAATATTCTATTGAATTCGATGTATTACCTGTATTGCCTGAAATTGATTTATCAAAAATTACGGTCACCAAGAAAGTTGCCAAACTGGATGAAAAAGAAGTTGATATTGCTTTGGAAAACATCCGCAAATCACGCAGTGTTGCCGAAAAACAAGATGAAAAGTACAAAGCTACTAATGGCGATGTTGCTGTTATTGATTTCAAGGGCTTTATCGGCAAAGATGCTTTTGAAGGTGGCGAAGCAAAAAAACATCATCTGATTTTGGGTTCTGGTGCATTTATTCCTGGATTCGAAGACCAAATTATCGGTCACAAAGCAGGCGATGAATTTGATGTAAATGTGACATTTCCAAAAGAATATCATGCCGAAAATTTAGCGGGTAAAAAAGCCAAATTCGAAGTTAAAATTCATGAAATCCGCAAACACATTTTGCCAGAATTAAATGATGAATTGGCAAAAGAAGTCGGTCAAGATTCTGTTGAAAAATTAAAGGAACACATCCGTAAAATTATCAACAATCAATATGACGAAGCGGCCCAACGCGAAATGCGTAACGAATTGTTGGAAATATTGGGCGACAAAGTAAAAATGGATTTACCTGAATCTTTGGTTACCCAAGAATTAAATATGGCAAAACAAGAACACGATGCACAACACGCACATTGCGATGACAAAAAATGCAAAGATCATAAATGGGACGAAAAACAAGAAAAGAAAGATGCGGAACGTCGTGTAAAATTGGGCTTGGTATTGGCAGAATGGGGCACCCAACACAAAGTCGAAGTGACTCGTGACGATTTGCAACAGGCAATCTGGGCAGAAGCATCTCGTTATCCAGATCCAAAACAGATTTTTGAATTTTATAACAAAAATCAAAATGCTGTCACTATGTTACGCGGTATGATTTTTGAAAGAAAAGCTTTGGATGCTATGTTAAAGCATGTAAAACACAAAGAAAAATCTGTTCCCGCAGAAGAATTGTTTAAACAGGCATCTGTAAAATAATTAAACCGCCCGAAAAGGGCGGTTTTTTATTGACTTAAAACTTCATATTATATACTATTTTGCCTGAGGCGGCGAGAATGCAGAAGGAAGAAAAGGTAAAAAATTATGAAAGCATATCTCGATATATTACAAAACTGTTTGGAAAACGGCACAATCTCTGATAATCGCACAGGAATAAAAACTATCCGTATTCCATGGGGTGCAACTTTTGAACACGATATGGAAACTGGTTTTCCGTTATTGACCACCAAGAAAATGGGATTGAAAAACATCGCCACAGAATTGGAATTTTTTATCAAAGGTTATACAGATAAAAAATGGCTTCAAGACCGCAAATGTCATATTTGGGACGAATGGGCAAGCGCACCTAAATGGAAACCAATATTTCGTCAAAAATGGGCAAATTTACAAATCGAAAAGCAAAGAAGATTAACAGACGAAGAAGTTCAACAATTACAAAACGAATGTATGAACAACGAACGCGATTTGGGACCTATTTATGGTTGGCAATGGCGTCATTTTGGCGGAAAATATGTTTGGAACCCGGAAACTCCAGATGAAAACTTTGATACCAGAAATCGCGGAATTGACCAAGTTGCAAACGCAATCGACACAATCAAAACAGACCCAAACAATCGCCGTATTATTGTAAGCGCATGGAACCCAGTGGACCAATATAAAATGGCTTTGCCACCTTGCCATATAATGCACCAGATTTTGGTTCATAATGGAAAACTTAATTTAATATGGACACAACGTTCTTGTGATATGTTTTTGGGTATCCCATATAACATTGCTTCTTATGCGCTATTGTTAATGTTATATGCCAAAGAAACAGGTTATAAACCTGGTGTCTTGCGTGGCGAATTACACGATGTTCATATTTATGAAAATCATATTGCCCAGGTCAAAGAGCAACTTTCACGCAAACCAAACAAACTCCCAAGCGTTGAAATTCCGGACAACAACTGGAACGGGTTGCTGAACTGGTCTGCAGACGGTGGATTTGTTTTAAAAGATTATATTTGCCATTCTGCTATTAAGGGCGAGGTAGCCAGATAATAATCAAAGCCCCCCCCCTTAAAAACCGGGGCTTTTTATTTGACTTTCCATATATTTTTTCTATAATCATAACCCAATTTATAAACATAAGGATTTAAAATGTCAAATGCATCAAAATTAAATAATATGAACCCAACAGATTTTATTCTGGAACTTCAAAGTTGTGCTTTTATTGCAGACAAAGCATTAAACGAAACAAAAAGCATAATCAGCCCAAACAAGTACGAAACATTAAATCCTCAGAATCAAGTTTTGGTAAACGGAATTTTCTTTAAAAATATGTTCGATACATATTTAGAATTTTTGGACAGAAAACTAAACGACAAACAATTACAAGTGTTATCAAGTCAAACAAATGATTTTCCAAAAATTTCTAATGAAGAATACAACAAAATGCCAAAACGTTATCGTGGTGTTTTTACCCAATTTGACAATGAACATTATGTATTACACATCCAAGACGAAGCAAGACCAGTTGTTTCAACAAGAAAATCTGATAAACAAATATTGGAAGAATTATTGGACTATGCCAGAATTCTGATTCCAAGAATTTACAGAACAAAATGGCAATTAAATACTAACGCGTCAGAAAAACGCATTGCTAAAAAAGTTACTGCACCAGATTTTGTTCAAAAATATTCTTTGTCTTCACGTTTGGTAAGCGAAAACCAAATCAATACTATTAACAAATTACGTGATATATTCTTACACATAGATAGAATTACAAACATTTATGTCAAAGAAATTTTAGTCAACAGATATGACGGCATGACAAGACATGGTGCCTTTGATATTTACAATGAATACCAGAACGAATTGACACAAAAAAATCGTTACGCAAATGCCCAAAACGCTATCAATAACACGATTGCAGAATACACTGGCTTGCAATATCTTGCTGAACAAGCGGATGAAAAAAACCGTTCTGGTATATTGGTGTTAATAGACCACGCAAAACAAAATGATATCAATGTACGGAAACAACTTATCGCCAACTTAAAAAACCGCACAAAATAATAAAAAAGGACGTATTATGGGAAATTTTTTAACAAATTTTAGCAACAAATTAAAAAAAGTAGACACTAGTATTTTAAATCAACGACCTGATGTTTTGTTATCTGATCTTATGAATTTGGAATATTCTGTTTCAGAAGCATGGAATCCAGAAAAATTTATGTGCACTACTGGTAAAACTTTTGAAGGAGAAAACCTACATAACCGATTGATAATATATGGTATGTTCTTTACAGATTTCTATTGGAATTACTTTGAACGTTTAACATGTAAAATACAAAACAAATGTCTGCCTTCGTCTGGTTATTTTCATAATTATCCATGGGAAATATTAACTGATACTAAGCTTGTTAAGAAGCGCGACAAACGCCCATATATATCCGACGGGGCATATACAAACATGCCCAAACGTTATCGTGGTGTCTTTAAAAGATATAACAGTATTGCTTATGTTTTAAACACCAACGCAGCGCCACATAAGATTTTCATTGTAAAACCAGAAAACAGACCAGAAATGGAATCATTGTTATTGAAAATGGCTAAAATACTTGATGCAACAACCCCAGAACATAGCATCCCTAACTATATTGTTGAAGATTCTTCACCATACGCAAACAATATCACAAAGGAACAAATAGACGTCATCAAAGAGTTGCGTGACATTTGTGTCAAATTGAACAGCATCACAAAACCTGGCTTTAAACACACCTTTGCACACGCTGGCGAAACGAACCGTCCAAGACATGGGGCATTTGATATTTACCATGAATATATGGGTGAACTTTCTAAAAAGAACCATTATTTGGAATTGCAAAAACAAATCAATAACGCAAAACAAAAACAAGTTTTGAAACAAAATGCAGCTGTTTCAGAATACAACACAACCCGTTCAATTATTATTGCAGATGCAAAAAAGCAACTTAGCAGATAAACCCGACCGCCCAAACGGGCGGTTTTTTTATTTGTTTTTTCTTGATTTTCTTTAAAAAGCGCTATATAATGTGCCAGATTTCGCGGGTGGGCGCGCAAATCAATCCGATTAACCCCACAAGACCTCGTCTTTACAAAAGATTATGACGACGGCAAACTTTGTTTAAAATTCTTATGAAAGATTTATCCAAAGATTTATTTAACCCAATATCTGGCGAAGATTTTGTCCAGATGTTTGATAAAAATTATGGCACCCAAGAAACTTTGCAGGGCTATGCTACCAAAGGGACAGTCAAAGACATCCGTGGCGATTTCGCGTTTGTTGATGTTGGCTTGAAATCCGAAGGTCGCATCCCATTAAAAGAATTTGGTGCTTCTGTTCCATCCGTTGGCGACATCATTGATGTTTTCGTTGAAAGATACGAATCCCGCGAAGGAACAGCTGTATTATCTTATACCAAAGCACGTGCAGAAAAAGCATGGAAAGATTTGGAAAAAACTGTTGCCGAAGGCATCGATCCAGAAGGTACTATTATCGATGTTGTTCGTGGTGGTTACACTGTTGATATCAATGGTGTGTTTGCGTTTATGCCATCCAGCCAGGTTGACCATAAACCGGTACGTGATGCCAAATCTTTAATCGGCTTGAAAGACAAATTCCGTGTATTAAAGATGGATGCTTTGCGCACAAATGCAATCGTATCTCGTCGTGCTATCCAGGCCGATGCTATCGCTGCACAACAAAAAGAAGCAATGAAAAATATTTCGTTGGGTGCAGTGCTTGAAGGTACAGTCAAAAACATTACTGATTACGGTGTGTTTATTGATTTGGGCGGAATCGATGGTTTGTTGCATGTCACAGATTTATCTTGGAAACGCATCAATCACCCACGTGAATTGGTTCATGTTGGCGAAAAGATTAAGGTCAAAGTTATCCAATTCGACCCAGAATCTCACCGTATTTCATTGGGTGCAAAACAATTAGAAGAAGATCCATGGGAAACTGCATCCAAGGCATTTAATGTTGGCGATACAGTGACTGGCAAAGTGTCTTCTTTGACAGATTACGGTGCGTTCATTGACCTGGGGAACAATATCGAAGGTTTGGTCCATATGTCTGAATTATCATGGACAAACAAAAATATTCACCCAAGCAAGGTCTTGCAAAACGGTCAAGAAATCAATGTTGTTGTTTTGGATATTGACCAAGAAAAACGTCGTATCTCTTTGGGGTACAAGCAATTACAACCAAACCCATGGAAAGAATTTGCAGAAAACCACAAAGTTGGCGATGTTATCACTGGTCCAATTAAAAACACAACTGAATTTGGTCTGTTTATCGCTTTGACACCAGAATTAGACGGAATGATTCACATTTCTGATTTGTCTTGGAATAAACTGGACGAAGAAGAATTGAAAAAATTCGTTCGCGGTCAAGAAGTGACAGCAAAAATTTTGGACATCAATCCAGAAAAAGAACGCATTACATTGGGTATTAAACAGTTGACTGAAAACGCAGAAAGCAACAACACAACCCTTAAAAAAGGCGCTGTTGTTTGCGGAACAGTTTCTGAAATAACACCTGATGAATTAATCTTGGCTTTGCCTGGTGATGTTCGTGGTACAATCCGCAGAACAGATTTATCGCGCGAAAAGAACGAACAAGATACATCAAAATACAATGTTGGTGATTCTGTCGAAGCATCTGTTGTTTCGGTTGACGGCAACAATGTAAAATTGTCTGTTCGCGCTTTGCAAGTGACTCTTGAAAAACAGGCAGTCAAAGAATTTGCTAACGAAGCAGATTCTGGTTCTGTCCTTGGCGACATCTTGGGCGCTGCAATTGAAAACAGCAAAAAATAATTTTGTTGGATTCTATTCAAAAATCCCACTTTTTAGTGGGATTTTTTTATTTATGTGATACAATAAAGCGGACAAAAAAGGATTTATAATGACAAAACCAGATATGATTGTTTTTATGGGCGGTCAAGGTTCGGGTAAAGGAACCTTTGCGAATCTACTGTTAAAAGAACACGATTTTAATTATGTCGAAGCAGGGGCAATTTTACGCACCATGCCAAAAGAATCCGAAATATGTAAAAAAATTACACGCGGTGAATTGGTGGGCGATGAAGATTTGTTTCCTATTATCGCCGAACATATTAAAACCAACAAAGATTTAATACTTGATGGATTTCCACGCACAATCGGTCAAGCCAAATGGTTGGTCGCAAATTATGCAGATAAATTTAATATTAAAATAATATTTTTAAACATCACTGAAGAAACCATGATTGCACATATTCAAAAAAGAATAAGGGAAGGGGGCAACCGTTCTGATGACAATGATACCGCCGCTGTCCAGAAACGAATTGCCGCGTTTAAATCAACAACTATGCCGGCAATAATGTGGCTTTCCCAGCAACCAAATGTTACATTTTACGATATCAAATTACCAACCGATGATATAGATATAAATTTTAATTTTATAAAACAACAAATACAATAAAAAAATCGCCCACAAGGGTGATTTTTTTATTTTTGTTCTTTTTGTGATTGTCTTTCCGCGTATTTTTTTATTGCTTCTTTTTTTCGTTCATAATCTTTAGCATAACCTGGGACAAATATACACAAACTTCCAATCATAACAGCAAAAAAGGCCAATATTTCACCGGCTGTTTTTAATTGGCTTTTCGGAGTAAGCTCTTTAGATTCAACCACATTTTTACCATTATCAACACAAGTTTCTTCCTTATTAGAACCACAAGCATTCAAAGATATAGCCAACAAAATCATAAAAGCAATTTTTTTACCGTTAACAAACAAATTTTTAATATTTTGTTTTTTCATGTCCACCCCCTTTGGTTTTATTGTTTAAACCAAAAGTAATACAAAAAATATAAATTGTCAAGTATTCTTTACAATCAATCAAAACACGCGTCTGCGGGCGATGGTGTATAAACCGTATCCGGTCAACAATACCATTATCGCAATAAATATCACGATTGCGGTGTGAGAATGTCCGGCATAGGGCAATTCCATATTCATACCATAATATCCAACAATCACACTTGGCACCATCAAAACAATGTTCCAAATGGTTAAACGATTAATGTAAGTGTTCGAATCAATATTAATGATACTTTCAAAAGTTTCCTTAATCGACTTTAACATCTTGCTGTAACTGGTTACAACCTCAATCGCCTGGTTAAATTCGATTCTTGTATCTTCTGCCAATTCTTGATTATCGTCATCTTTGATAAAACCACGCATTTTATCAATTTTATCCATAACGGTAAGATTACCTTTTAGGGATGCCATATATAATGTATAAGCATTTTCAACCTCAAGCAACTGCATTAATTCTTGCTTGCGAATGCGTTCTTGTAATGTTTTTTTAGATGCCAATACTTTTTTATTTAATTCTTTTAACGCGCGCAGATAAGATTCCGCAATATAATATATGATATTCAAAATAAAGGTTTCACGACTGTTCATTTCATCGTCTTTGATTTTATCCAGCAAATCGCATCTTTTGCGACAAACAGTTATAACCTGTTTATTAGAATAAATTATTGATAATGGTTCGGTATGCCATGTTGTATCCATTTCACGATTAGCAATTGGAAAGCGTACAATTATAACCTTGTAATCATCTTCAATTTCGATACGCGGCTGTTCATCAGGATCTAAAATATCAGATATAGTATCTTCATCTATTTTATATTCATTTAATAAACGTTCGAAATCTTCGTGATCAGGGTTACCAACATTAACCCAAGAGAATGTTTTTAATTTTCTTTCATCAAACATGGCACATTCTCCTTTTGTTTGTGTTTTTATTTATGGATGAATTTTATCATAATACGGCAAAAAATCAACCATTTTAAACAACTAAAAAATCACGACTTTATTATATTATATTTTTTGCTTGCACGAATCGGTTAAATATTACTAGTATGCGCATAAAGAAACAACAAAAGGAAGGTTTCAATGATAATAGGAATTGGAATTGATATGGTCGAAAGCGACAGATTTTTGGACTGGTCTGCTTTTAAAAAACAGCGCATTTTCACCAAAAAAGAACTGGAATATGCAAACGATGACAATGCACGCAGCGAAAAACATCTGGCAAATTTTTGGGCTGCAAGAGAGGCGGCATTAAAAGCTCTTGGCACCGGGTTCAGTGACGATATTTCTTTTTCGGATATATCTGTCACACATGACGACAATGGTCGCCCAGAATTGGTGATTGCTGGTGGCGCAAAAAACGCATTAAAAGAATTAGCGGGAACGAACGCACATGTGATGTTATCCATAACTGACCAAGACGACTATTCCGCCGCGGTTGTTATAATCGAAAAATAAAAAGAAAACATGACAAAAAAATCGCCCAATCGGGCGATTTTTTTTATTCTTCATAATATAATCCTGCCTGTTCAGCTTGGTATGCCGCTTCTTCTTCGTCAAAATACGGGTCTTGGATTTGGACATTTTCTTCGACATATTCTGGCATCTCTTGCTCTTGTGGCATATAAACAATATCATCTTCAACATATTCAACATTAATTGGACTTACTATTTCGCCACCTTCATCAGCAACAAACATTTCGTCATATTTTGATCCTGGTTGATATTCAGGTTTATTGGCCAAAATCTCTTCTTCGGACAAACCAGTTTTTTCATCTTCTTGGGGCTGACCAGATGTTGTTACGCGCGCAGGGACAGCATCCATAACCTGTGGCGCGACATCAACAGGTTCAACAATTTCTACTGTTTCTTTGACAGTAGGTTTTTCTTCTATTATTGGCTCTGGCATTGGTTCAACAACAGGTTCTTCATCCAGGAAAGAAGGGGTAGCAATATCAATTCCTCTTTTTACTTCTTTGACCGCAGGCGCTTTGATATTTTTACTTGTCTTTGACGAACCACTACCTTTTTTAAACACAGTATTTTGTTCTTTTGGTAATTCTGTTTTTTCAACAGATGCCGCCAACACAGGAACCGACGGTTTCACATTTTTTTGATATAACCATAATGTGAACACAGCCAACACAATCAAAAGAATCAACAGTAAATAATAAAAGAATTTTGACCGCTTTGGTTCCACATCATCAACAACACTTATATTCGAAGGGCTTTGTGGTATCACTGGTGCAACAGGTGCGACAGGTGGCACAACCGGATATTCATCATATATATTTTTTTCTTCCGTATCTGTTGGTCGTTCAACAACTTCTGGTTCATATTGCCGCACATCTTCTTTGACAACTTCTAATTCCAAAGGTTCTTTTTTATCTGTTTCTTCTGTTTTTGTTTCTGGTTTTTCTTCTATAATTTCTTCTTTGACAATTTCTTCTGGTTCAGACAAATCAACAACAGGAACAGGTTTTAAATCTTCATCAAAAGGAATAGGTTTCATAGATTCCAACACAGATTGTTGGTCTTGGTTTGTTTTGTAATCTGTATTATTATCTTCCTTTTCTTCTTGGGTAAATGTTTCTGTTGTTTCTTCTGTCACAACCACATCTTGATTTACAACCGGAACATTGTCAGATTTAGATATTTCAGGAACAGCCGGTGGTTCAAAACTGATGGGTTTAAACGCGATATCGTTATTCAATATTTGTGGATCTTCATCAAACAAAGGTTCAACTTTTTCAGTTTCTTCATCGCTATAATCTTCTTCTATTTGTTCTGTTTTTTCTTCAATTTCTTCTTGTTTGACAACATTGTTTGCATCATTTTTCATATCAACATCTTCTTGGTATTCTTCTTCATATTCATCGTATTCTGGTTCTGCCTGTTTTTTCTTTGTTACAGATTTTTGTTTAACAGGAACAACTGTTGGAATCACTTGTTTTTTAGCAACTTGTTTTACTTCCCCAGCCGGTTGGTTTAATAATTGGCTTGCCAATTCGGCATCCACAGTTGCTGTTTCTAAACGCTTTTGGGCAGATTTTAATCTTTCATTTGCGCGTTTTAATTTTTCATTTGTGGCTTCTATTTGAGATTCCAATTTTAAAATCTTGGACGCAGATTGTTTTGTTGGTTCACGACCAATGCCTTTCTTGGATTCTGCTAATTTAGCCCGCAAAGTTTTAAGACGCGCCTGTAATCTGACAATAGATTCCTTGGTTTTTACAATTGTCGCGTTTGTTTTTGCGATTACTTCATTTGCCATATTCAAACGCGTCATCGCACTATGTCGCGCCGCAGAATCACGCAAAATCATCAACTGGTTTAAAGATTCTTCCAACGAATCGCCTGCATCATATGCCTTTATCAGCGAATCGTATACACCCAACCCGGAATATTCGATATCAAATTTTTGATATTTATTATCTTGCTTTGGGCGAATCGTTTCCAAATCAATACCATAATCGCCGGACAATATTTCATCCCACTTTTTATCTGCATCAGGATTAATTACCAATAAAATATTAGGTTTACGAGAACTGATTGTATTATCCAAAACAAAAACCAATTTATCAGACGAATCGTAAAAAGCGCTGATTTCGTTACCTTCTATATCATAGGGGCGCATAACCAGCGAACCATATTGTGTTTGTGAATCAAAATTTTCTCTCTCGCCAATCATTGGTTTTCTCCGTTGTTTTTTTTATTTTTTCTTTGGTGGTGTTAACTGGTACGCCTGACGACAGTGTTCATAACAATACGGTTTGCCCGTAAAGACCTGTTCACCACAAAAATGAAAATTTTCCGAATCGGGGTCACCAATCGGCCAACGGCACTGATTCGGTTTTAAACCCGCCATCTGCAAAGCATGCTGAATCAACAATTCATGCAAAGCCAAATCTTTTTTTGTTTTTTTCGACGCAGTTTTAATTACCGGCTTTGCCTTTGTATCAACAGTTGCTTTTGTTTTTGTTTGAACTGTTTTTGTTTCTTTGGCTTTTTTGACAGTTGTTTTTGTTTTTTTATCGACAACTTTCTTTACCGATGTGACCTTAGCCGGCTTTTTTGCGACCGTTTTTGTTTCTTTTTTTGTCTTGCTAGATTTTTTGGATGCAGTATCACTGGCCTTTGCATTCCAGCCCAAACGATTCAATTTACCAACGACAGCATTTTTGGACATGCCAAGTTTCTTGCCCATTTCAGAGGTAGACAACCCCTTACCGACCAGGGCTTTTAATTTTTTCAGCATACCGCTGTCCCAACCTTTACTCATAATAAAAAATCCCTTGTTTTTATATCTGATATAATTGTATCATAAAAACGAATCGAAAGGCAAGAGAGAAAACATGATTTATTATATATTTTTTTCATTGGTTTTAATTGGCGCATTATTTTGCGCTTGGCGCATGGCAACCGCAGATTTCCGGCGACACATCATACCAGATGTCTATTTGTTTCCATTTCTTTTTGCAGGATTGCTGACTACGACATTTTTCCCATGGCCGGTGACAAGCGCTGATTCGGTTATCGGTGGCGCAATGGGATACTGTCTGGGACTTATCGTTGGGTTTATATTTGACCGCCTTAAGAAAAACGCAGAATACCCACCAATCGGCATGGGGGACATCAAATTACTGGGGGCAGGTGGAATCTGGCTTGGGACCCAGGGTCTATCTATTGCCATGATTATCACATGTGTATTGGTATATATTTGGAATTGGAAAAAACGGGAAAAATATATTCCTTTTGCACCGTTCTTTTTAATTGGTGGATTTTTGGCTTTGATTGCAATCCAATTTTTGATATAATAATGGAATAAGGAAAGGATGATAAAGGACTTTTTTAAATCTTTGTTGTTCGTTTTTATCTGCGGTTTTTGTGCGTTTTCTGCGCCGGCGGCGGTGTCGCTGTTTTCTGATTACGGCCAAATTCAAAATGTTCAACATTATTCATCCAATCCATTTTGGTCACCAACCGCACCGTATAATCAGCGATTACCACAACCTGTGTATGCGACCGGCGCGGACCTTAACGCTGACGATTGTATCCGGGTTGTTCAATCATTGGTATCTGTTCAATGTATGGCGCGCGACAATTGTAAAAACACAGATATTTCGGACATACGGCCGACGATAATGGTTCAACTTTCTAATCTGCCGGGGGCGAATTATGTGTCTGCTTGTTCTGGATACATTGACGGCATTTTTGAAACATATCAAAAACAATACGGCAATTCTTTACCGAATCGGGCGGTTGCTTTTCCAGGCGCAACGACCCCAAATACAAACATTGATGATTCGGGCGGAATACAATTTGAAAATCCGTATAAACAACAACCCACAAAATGGCAGATCGAGCAGAAAGAGCGAAGCGACGAATTACAACGATTACAATCGCAAAACGGTGTGGGCAGTGAACATTTAACCAAGACAGATTTTCCGGCGACCTACGCCGATTTGTCTTTTTCAGAGCGTATGGAAAACGACCGCGCCGGTCTTGAACCGTACAAAGATGCGATCGCATATAAAACATTGGAAGTCAAAAGCGAATCAGAATGGTGCGAAGAACATCCAAACAGCAAAGGATGCAAAAAAAGCACACAACAAACTTTAAAACAAAATGAAACGACCCCAGGTGAAGTTAACAAAGATCAAGAACAACAAAATCCAGAAGACAGTGACCCAAACATGCTCTACGCGCGCATACACAAACGCGCATCGTCTTCAAATCGCACTGGAAAAACCGGAAACTCTGGTCGTGGATGCTACGCAATATGTGGTACAAACCCACTAGACGATGACCTTAATACCAAAGTGTTTTCAAAATTCAGAGATGGCTCAAAATATTGTGCAGATAAAAACCAAGAAGGTTTATTGGTAAAATCAACTACTGGCGGAACACCATTACAGATGACAATTGAAGAATACGAAACAATAAAAGAAAAAATTCAAAATGAAGTCGCAGACAAGGGAAAATGTGATTGGCATGGTCGGGATTATATCATGGAAATAGGACATATTGATTCTAACGGTTTTTCTGCTGATTACGGAACGATTGTCCTAGATGATTAATTCAACAAAGGAATACATCGTGAAAAAAATATTTTTGTTTTTCGCGTTTTTGTTCACGATGCCTTTGTTTGCGCAAGATACGGATATTATGCTTACTGCCGAAGAAATTTTGGCGATGGCGCATCCAGAATCTGAAAATCTGACACCTTGTGCTACACAGGTTTTTACAGAAGCGCTTTACGATGAAATGGACGACATAGACGAAGACGAAACCCCAGAGATTGAGGTTCGCGCATGGGCGCAAACTGTTATGTTTGACAAAGATGTTTTACAAGAGGCGCTTGATTGTCCAGAACTTAAAAAAATTACAGACAGGTTACAAACCGTAACTTTTACACCGATTTATTTTCAATTTCCAAACGGTCGGGAAATTACTATAAATTATACAACACAATTAAAAGTGTTGGATCAAAAATTATTATTGGCGGGCAAACCAAGTTTACCAAACGGCGATCCGAATCCACGATTGATGGATACAAATGACCCGGCAAAGTATATAAACACTGACCCCGCTTGGTATGCGATTATGGTTGTTGAACATAATTCATTATCAAACTTTGTTGGTCAAGATAAAAACAATACACTTTCAATGAAATGGATAAATGATAACATTGATGACATTTATCCGCGTGGGGCATTCTGTACCAGTAAATCTGCACTGGCAAACGACCATTATACTATAAACCAGGTTGTTCGTGAACTGGTAGATTTAGAAAAAGACACCAACGATTATTATGTTGCTGGCGATGTAAATTTGGAATGGATTATGTATGCAGAAATTGCCGCAGAAGTTGCATTGACTATTGTCACAGTCGGCACTGGCGAAGCCGCCATGATTGGATTAAAAGGTGCAAGAGCAACAAGAACCGCAAAAAATTTAAAAAATTCATTAAAAGCATTAACAAAACTAGATGATGTTCAAAATTACATCCAAATTGCCCGACAAATCACAACCAAAACTGACGATATTGCCAAACTCGGTAAATATGAAAAAAATGTAAAAAAACTGGAAAAAGCCAGAAAGACAGGGAAAGACACAACAAAATATGAAAAAGAAATAAATAAAACATTGGATGCAGCAAAAAAAATTGACCCAACTGTGACAGAAGAGGCATTGAAAAATCCTGATAAAATAAAAGATTTGCAAAAAACTTTGGGACAAGAAACAAAAAAACTAGAAGACGAAATCAAAGAACTTGAAAAAGGGAACGATTCTGTCAAACAGTATAAAAAAACCGCCGAATCTTTTTCTGATGTGATGAAATATCGCCGAAATCTGCGCGCTTTTAAACGACCGCAAACGGGAAACATTGTCACAAGAAACCTTAAAAAAATCGGTACAGCTGGCAAAACATTAAAAGCCGCACAGGGTGGTGCAAAAACGATGACCAAAGCAGCAAATGTTGCGCGCGCCGGAATGTCTTCGCGTTCTGCCAAAATAGGCGATTGGTTAATTGATTCTACATTAAAACATGGGGCGCGTTTTGCACGATTCGAACGCGACCTTGGCGGACTTTATGGTGCCGTGGTTTTTCTTGGTGATTTATACGACAGAACATCCAATACATCACAACAATATTCTAACGGAATCGAATTTAAACCACTTTGTTTGTTATCTGCCGATGACCTGAACGGTCAAGAAAACGAAGTTAATTATGGTATGTGGCTTATGTGGGAAGGTAATTCTACAGATGCCGCTGATGATGATGCCGCTTATTTACAAGCAATGGATTTTGCAGAAAAATTTAATTATATTTTAAACGAATATCAAGACGAACACGGACAAAATTGCAATGTAGATATTTATGTTGTTCGTCCAATAATTCGGCTTGATGAAACTAATCCTGATGAAACCAAGGGGGAATTGTTTTATTTGTTTATGAACGATATACCTTGGACATCTGCGAACTAATTTTGTTGTATTTGTTTTATAAAATATTTATAATACTTTTGTAAATGGAAAGGATTATACATGAAAAAAATATTATTTGTTTTAATATCCACATTTGCGATTGTTGGCAACGCGTTCTCGTACAAGGTTATAACGACCAAGGAATTTGGTAAAGACGATGCCAAAAATCAAAATGTAATTGTCAAATGTACTACCGATACAGGTAAACTTTCTGATGAAACATGTTCGCTTCGCCGATATGTAAAATGCACAGGCAAAGATAAAAAAACAAAATGCGATTCATGGCAACCATGGCGTGATTTGCGCGACACATCCGGAACATATGCAGATTGGAAATCTGCCGCAAGTGCCTGTTGCAAGAAAAAGGGGTTAAGGTAAAAATTATCACATTAAAAAATGTAAAATTATATCAATTTTCTACGTGGTCCAGGATAACGGTAATAAAAAGACAAGACCTCTTGCTATTTCCCATTGTGTACACTGCCTTCGTAAGATTTTCTATGCGCTTCTTTTGGTAAGTATATTAAATTATATGGACAGTTATCATATCCGTCATTTGATATATGATGGACATCGTAACCTTCACCAGTTTTTACCAACCACGCATCAGCAACTAATCTATGTACATCATGACTGTTTACCTGCAAATATCCTATATTTTTAATCCCAGGATTATCTTCTATGACTTTTTTTATATCTTGTGCTGTTTTACCTTCATAACATTTTTCATATTGGGGCAATATTTTTCCATTTTTCCGTATACGACCAAAATTACTTGCTTCATATCCTTTGTATAGTTCCTCCGTTTGACATTTGCGCCATTTTTCTCCGGTTAACTTCTTGTCTGTTCTTTGCCACATCCAATATTTTGGATTCTGTGTCGCGTAATACAAATTAATCATAACTGTGGGGGCAAGCAATTCTTTTAATTCACTTATAGTATATTCTTTTGTCACTACTTCTTTATCAGTTAAAAATATTTTCTGTTCAAATTTTTTTGTCATATCTAAAATCTCCGCACTTTTTCTCGCAGATTGTATCATAACATATGCATAATTGCAAACAGAGTTTTCTCGTCTCGCCCGACAAAAATAAAAATAGGGCGAAAGCCCTTTTTATTTTTGGTGGATGTGGGCGGACTGGTCTCGTTTTTTTTCAAACTCGACCTCACTGCGCTCATCGGCATAGCCGACCGCCATACTCCCGTCTGGCTTTCGCTTGTAGTCGAACCACCATTTGCGGTTCTCGTCTAGCCCGACAAAAATAAAAATAGGGCCGAAAGCCCTTTTTATTTTTGGTGGATGTGGGCGGACTCGAACCGCCGACCCCTACGATGTGAACGTAGTGCTCTAACCAACTGAGCCACACATCCAAAACTTTAACAAAAAATCCGCATTTGCGGAAAAACACTCCTTCTCGTCCGTCTTTGCCCTGCGGCCCCAGGTGGCTTGCCACCCGTAGCTTTAACGAAGGATGGTGGGGATAGTGGGACTTGAACCCACACGATCGCAATGATCAAAGGATTTTAAGTCCTCAGCGTCTACCATTCCGCCATATCCCCAGGACTTGTTTTTTGTCCGTCTTTGCCCTGCGGACCCAGGGGGCCTGCCACCCGAAGCATCGCAGACGCGAAGGGTGGTGGAGCTGATGAGATTCGAACTCACGACCTCTGCATTGCGAACGCAGCGCTCTACCAACTGAGCTACAACCCCAAAAACTCTTTTTCAAACATATGGTGGGCATAAGAAGACTCGAACTTCCAAGGTATCGCTACCACTAGTACCTGAAACTAGCGCGTCTACCAATTCCGCCATATGCCCGTTAAAGCACGAAGCATAATAAACTATATTGTCCGATTTTGCAACAAGAAAAATACAAAAAAAATTCTATATTTTGTGGTAAACCTTTGTAATTTTGCTTGCTCTGCGTTTTATATTTTTGCTAGAATTGAACGAGAGATGAAGAAATTTTTTACTTTTGTTTATGCTTGTCTTTTCTGCTTAACCTGCGCAGAAGGTGCCACACGTGGCGAAAACGCTGTATCTCGGACAAAAACTTCAACTGCGCGCGCGACCCGCACTATCACGTCCAGAACCCCATTAAAGACTACTGTATCTGCGCGTTCGACTAAGCCTGTATCAATTTTAATGCCAACGAATTCTTCATCAAAAACAGCAACAAGAAACACGACAGCGCGCTCTGCGACAACAACACGCAATGTTTCTGCGCGTGCAACAACAACCACGAATTCTGTTATCGAAACACGCACAGGTACTGAATACGAAAAATGCAAAACGGCTTTCTTTACATGTATGGATCAGTTTTGTTATCTAAAAAGCGATGTTTATCGCAGATGTTCATGCAGTGACCGGGTTTTTGATTTTCAAGATATTACAGAAACCTATCAAAGTGCCAACGACCAATTGTCTGAATTTTCTGAAAACTTGGATGTCGTTGGATTAACCAAAGAACAAGCAACCGCCATGAAAACCGCATCTGAGGGCGAAGATGCACTTAGCAAAGATAAATCTGCATCAAGACAATTATTACAGGCAATTATGAATTCTATCAAGGGCGAAGATGCATATGTCAGCGGTAAATACCAAGATTTAAACAGCATTATTATTTCGCCTGATATGTCTTATGCTTTTGGTCTTGATGATTCTTCGCAAATTATCGCTTCTTATAACGGCACCACTTTATACAAGGCGGTTTATCCAAAATGTAAAAACATTGTCCAGGAAGATTGTAACAAAGCGTCCCTACAACGCGCAATCAATGCATATCTGATGACCATAGAACAAGATTGTAACACTGTCGAAGCGGCACTACAAAAACAGCAAAAAAATCTTAAAGCGGCAACATATCAAAGCAGTGCTATGCTTGATTTAGCACGTGTTGAAAATCGTCAAAAACATAACTCTGACGATATTGCGACATGCCTTGCAAATGTTGAATCTGCGATACAAAGCGATGAAGTTTGTGGTTCTGATTACCATAAATGTCTTGATTATGGTCAATTC
Organism: Candidatus Enterousia sp.; assembly: GCA_045648925.1. Classification (GTDB taxonomy): domain Bacteria; phylum Pseudomonadota; class Alphaproteobacteria; order Rs-D84; family Rs-D84; genus Enterousia. The sequence goes on along the minus strand of JAZROY010000001.1, from coordinate 29,296 downwards.
ATAGATGTAACAACTGGCGCGCCATTAACAGGGGTTTCTGATTTTTATAAACTGGGTGAATTGTTAACATTTAACACGGACAAAGAATTAAAAGACCAAAAATTATCAACCATCGCAAAAAATCGCCAATTCGTTCAATTTTTTGAAAACAAAACTAAAAAATTCGCGGAAAGTTCACTGGACAAATGCGTGGAAAATGCGGATTTTGTGTGGCAACAATATCTGGACAAGGCGCTTTTGGATATATATTACGCACAACAAGACAAGGTAAAAACAATTAAACAAAGTTGTCTTGATTTGGTTGCAGGTTGCTATGACAAACAAACAATATCTATTGCAAATGCGATGGCAAATTTAACTGGCGATTCCACTTTGTTATTAAAACCAGCTACTATTTCTTTGACATCTGAGATGTGTTCAGATTATATCTCGTCCTGTAATGGTATGTTTAATAATGACATAATCAACGTTTATATTGAAAACAAAGACAGAACAGACACAATAAACGCATGTCGCACAATTGCAAAGCAATGTTTTGACAATTTTGGTGGCACAGGATACGGTAATTTCTATTATACGCAAAGTGGTCTGTTTTCACGTGGAACTGCGATGAATTGGTTCACACTTTATGATGAAAACCAAAACATAATTTCACCTTGCGCGCAACAGGTTGCAAATACCCCTGGATGTGAAAATATTATTGCCGAGGTATTTGGTGGATTTGATACCTTTGCCGACTATGATGTCGCACAAAGAACACCACGACCAACAGGCATCGCCACAGAAATTTATTATAAAATCATGGATACATTGGCAAATCATTGCGCTGGTCTTGGCGGGTATTTTGTTGAATATAAATATGCCGAACAATCTGGCTATAATCCCAATAATTTCTGCAAGATTGATTCCGATAACCCAGACAGCATATTTTATATAAACCCTGTTCATAATTCACCAGATTCTTTGGTGTATTGGTATCATTTTATCCCCGAAGAAAATATCTGCCCATTAAATTATGGCATAACCGTAGACACACAATCTTGGGGTGTTTGCTCTTGTTGGGAAAACGGCGGATACAGAAGTAAAAACGGCACAATCGCAACATGCAGACCACTTTTACCGGCATTATCTGGCGATGACGACCCAATATGTTCAATAGATATATTATGTTCAGATGATAATTCTGATACAGATGAAATGTGTCAACAACCGCGTTCGATTGATTCTGCTCAACATTGGTGTCAGCAATCTATCATTTCCAGTTTTGGACAAATTTGCCCGACAATGAACATAGTTTCTGATTCCAACACCGCCACCATAACATGTGCAGATAATTATTCACAACAACCATCAGAAATAGATATTGTAAGATACGGTGTGCCACAACATAAATCATCTGGGAATTAAGAATAAAAAAAACATATTCAGGATAACATTATATCATCTGCGATTAATTTTGCTGCATTTTGGTTAGACCTTGTCCATTGATTATCTGCTTTTTTCAAATCATCAATGATTTTTTTCCTTTCTTTTGCATCTGTTAATTTATGGATGGTATTTGTTATTTCCACTGGATTTGCTTTCTGTCCCAGCAATTCTGGAAATATCGTTTTGTTCATCAAAATATTTACCAAAGATGCCCATTTTACACGAATCAAAATATGCGCCAATAACATTGTTAACGGGTTCATTTTATAAACAACTATGGTTGGTATGTGCATTATGGCAAGTTCCGCAGAAACAGTGCCACTGGCGGCAACAGCGATATAAGTATTCGCATAAAGTTCATATCTTTTATCCGAAGAAACTAATTTTGGTTTTATTGCCCAATTTTGGATATTTTTGCGAATATATTCATCTGTGGTTTCCACAGTTGGTATAACAAATTCGTAATCTTTTCCCAATTTATCAATTGTGCGATTAAATATTGGTAATAACTTTCTGACTTCGCTTATACGACTTCCTGGGATAAAAGTGATAATTTTTTTATTTTTGACTGTTTTTTTATACTTTTTTAATCCATCAGAAATAGGGTGTCCAACAGCAACCACGGGCAGCCCATATTTTTCAAAATAAGGTTTTTCAAAATCAAAGAAAGCATATAATTTATCAAATATTTTGGCATATTTACCGGCACGACTTGCCCCCCATGCCCAAACCTGAGGCGCGACAACATGATAAAATTTTGTTGTATTCAAAAGCCCTTTTTTTCGCACACCTCTTACAACAGATTTTGCAAATCCTGGCGAATCGATTGTTAAAACAACATCTGGCTTTTCTTTGATTATGGCACCAACCGTTTGCTTTATACGCTTCATCAAAGTGCGTGCATGTCCCAAAACTTCGAACACACCCATAACCGACAAATCAGACATAGGGAATAATGATTTTAATCCAGCCCTGGTCATATATTGACCACCAACCCCAACAAAATCAACCCCGTCCATTTCCTGCATTATTTTCGCACCCAAAACATCACCGGAAACTTCGCCTGCAATAATAAATATCTTCATTTTTTTACTAGTGAGTGTCATTTTTTGCAGTTCCAATACCACGTTTTGAACGATTTTCTATGAAATCTATGGCATCCATAGCATATTTGTTGTTTTTTACTTCTTTGCGAACCTTGTTCAATCTTTCAGAAACAGTTCCTTCGCTGTCGCCAAAGACCGCAGAATACACAGAATGAATCGCATGCAAATCTTCATTAGTAAACCCATGTCGCATCAAGCCAACACGATTTATCGTTCGATATACCGCGCGTTCACCATCATAAATAGCATAGGGTAAAACATCATTACCAACCCCACTCATACCACCGATAAAGGCATTGCGTCCAATACGGGCAAATTGCAACACCATAACACCACCGGACAATATAGCAAAATCTTCAATTTCTACATGACCTGCAACTTGAACCAGATTAGACATAACCACGCTATTACCAACCTTGCAATCATGCCCCACATGGGCATTGACCATAATCTGACAATCGTCACCAATTTCCGTACCATCCGAAGCAGGTGTTCCAGAATGAATCGTCACATATTCGCGGATTTTACAACGTTTTCCAATACGCAAACCAGTCATCGCATTTTCATCTTGCCATTTTAAATCTTGACTCATTACACCCAAAACAGCAAAAGGATACACTATGGAATCATCGCCTATGGATGTTTTCCCATCTATTACAACATTAGAAACCAATTCAACACGATCACCCAAAACAACATTGGACCCAACGATACAAAAAGGACCAATCTTACAATCATTGCCAATGATTGCCCCCGGTTTAATAATCGCACTTGGATGAATAACAGTTGCCATTTTTATCCCATTTGTTAGTTTTACAAAGGGTATACTACAATAAATTTATAATATATGGTATTCAATAAATATAACCAATTATAACAATTTCATAAAATCTTTATAATCAATCTTTGGCGCCACAGATATCAAATAAATTATACCTAACATACTGATAAAAGGACATATTATTATTATTCCAAAACTTATCATCAACAAAGCCCAAGATTGTTTAAATATATGTTCTGGGATACCTTTGCTGTGGTATATAGTCATCATCTCAGACAAAGCACAAACCGCCATCAACCCAATAAAAATAGGTACAGATTCTGTTAAGACAAAAAGAATCAAAGCCAATGCAGACAATATACGAAACAACCATTTTAATTTGATATAAGCACTGTTATAAATTTTCCCACGTGTTTTTGTATATTTTGACGCAAACGCAGTTATACAGAAAAAACCAGTCAACAACAATGCCAAAATATGAATAAAAGTTAAATTTCCCAATTGACCAAATCTAAAATATTCTGGCTGCATCAAAAGCAAAATCGTTGTTGTTCCAAACACAATCAAAGATGCCAAAACATCAGAAATATTTTTGTGTAATCTGTCACCAACTATCATTCCGCACACCACAGCACTTAACTGTAATAAAATCCCCCACCAATTTGGCATCGCAGAAAAACCAGCCAAAATTAACAATAACCCAAACACGAACCAACGCGATTTTTTATCATATATTTTCTTCAGATAATTTAATTTTTTAAGCCGATTTGTCACAAACACAACAGAGCCAAACAAAACCAATGCTATCATTACAGGCAACAAAGATATACTGTCACGTATTACCGCATAATTACCACCAATCAAAAGCAACCAAAGCACCAAACTTACCACACCCCAAAAACCAATTTTAGATTCAAAATCTGGACCATTTAAACCAAATCTTGAAACAAAATCACGACCATATAAAAACACCATAAAAAATAACGGTATTGAAAACAAAGCAACCACAAAAAAATATGGTCCATATAATGCCGCGTTATTAAAAGAACTTATTGCTGTTGCTACTATTGCTGTATCGTTAAACATAAACTTGCCTTTTTGTTTAAATCAATTATTATATAGGTGTGTCAGAAAAACAAGGAAATTTTACACTATTAAATGGGCGCATTAAAATGATGCGAAGTTTTTACAACCCCACCAGCGATGCTGTATGGCTGGCTGCGTATTCGCCAAACGCCCTGAAAACCGCTTTGGATGTTGGTATTGGAACAGGCGGTGTATCCCTTTGCTTGTTGTCACATTTCCCAAAAATAAAAATCACAGGTTTAGATATTTCAAATGAAATGTTGGACATTTGTAATCGGAATATGATGTTGAATAACGCACAAATAAACCTTGTTAACCAAGACATTTTAACATGGTCTACAACCGAAAGATTTGATTTGGTTATAACAAACCCGCCTTATTTTAACGGAACGCCAGCACATCACAATGCACATCATAATATAGATATAACAAAATGGACAAAATCTTGCTGTGCGCGTGTCAAGCCGAAAGGATACATCTGCATGATAACAGATACACTTTGTGTTGCAAAAATCATGGCAGTCTTAGACGAAAAACATTTTGGCAACATTCAAATTTTTCCATTATTCGGGGCAAAAAGTTCTGCAGAACGCGTTCTAATCCGGGCAAAGCAGGGTGTAAAGACAGGAACAACCATATTCAAAGGTTCTTCTATGAATAACGATTTGATTTTACGTGATGGCTTGACTATCGATACATTATTGGCTACACTGGATGCATTATGATAAACTTTATAACAAGATATTTTTCATCGCTTTGGGAATTTATCACCGCCCCACTAAGATGGTTGTGGCGTGGTATAGAAAGATTGTTTCCGCCACGCGATTGCACGATTATGGACACACGCGACGGAACCGTGTCAACATATCAGCAGAGCAGTTTTTGGCGTTTCACCAAGTTTTGTTTAATTACAACAATGACTATTTGGGCGGCATGGTCCACATATGTTTATATATATCATCGTCCACTTTTACAAAAAAGAACACAACAGTTGGAACAAATGCGCGCCCAGCATAATCGTCAAACTGCTGATTTAAAAGCATATTTAAAAAAATACAATGATTTGGCGCGTGATTTAAATATTACAGACAACAGATTGTTAAAATCCGGAAAAATGTCTGATGTGGAAAAAGAAGATCTTTTAAATACCCGGTCAAAGGTTATTGGTGAACTAGATTTCTTACAAACACGAATCGTTGAAATGATGACTGACGAAAATTACACACCTGAATTTGACAAGATGTCTGAAATAGTTCTTGATTTTGAATTGGTTCGCAGCGAAAACGACACATTAAAACAACAGCACCAGAAAATCTTGGAATCTGCGATTGAAATATCCAATGCAGACAACCAGATAATTAATGCCATATCAAAACTTACATCTGAAAACATTGAAGAATTGCATGCACAATTAAAAAAGATAAATGCCAGCATATCTAAACTGGGGCTTAGCGAAGCGCAACTTATTACCCAGGCAAACAATTATTCCAATAAATATATCGGTGGGGTATATGTCCCTGTAAAAATTTCAAAAAATGCTGATTCTAAATATCAAAAAATTGCCCAAGATATCGAAAAATGGCATGGATTAAAAAGGTTGACTAAAATATTGCCACTTGGCGCACCGGTCGAACAAAAAACAATAACTTCGCCATTTGGTGCGCGCCAAGATCCTTTTACAAAAACTACTAAACAGCACAAAGGAATTGATTTCGCTGGAAAAATTGGTACAGAATTGTATGCTGTGGCACCAGGACGTGTAATTTCAGCAGGGGACAGAACAGGATACGGTACAACCGTAGAAATTGACCACGGTTTGGGATTCACGACATTGTATGCACATCTGTCCAAAATGATGGTTTCGCGCGGGGATTGGGTGCGTCCAGGAACAGTTGTTGGTCTTGGTGGTTCATCTGGTCGTTCAACGGGGCCACATCTACACTATGAAATAAGATACAAAGGGACACCGTTTAATCCGGCAAATTTCGTAAAAGATTAAAAGAAAGGAAGAGAATATGCTAGCATTCACAAACGCAGATGAAAAAAAATCTCCCACGGTCGTAGGGGCAGGTTGCCTGATTAAGGGGAACATTGAAACAGACCACACGGTTCAAATTCACGGAACAATAAACGGCAACATTGATGCCGAAACAATCATTATTGGTCGTGGTGGACATGTTATTGGCGATATAACTGCGCGAACATTATTTTTACATGGATCTTTAAAAGGCAATGCCAATATAAATACTGTAAATGTGTTTTCAAATGCTAAAATGTCTGGCACTCTGTTCTACAAAACATTAAACATCACTGGAAACACAGGATTGGAATGTAAACTGGAAAAGAAAAAGGACAAATAAAGATGAATAAATCAGATATTTCTCATGTTTATATTGCCGCCGACCATCGCGGGGTGGGATTAAAGTTATATCTTTACGAAATGTTGATGGCGGCGGGGTATAATGTCGTAAATCTTGGTACAGACGATGTAAAAACACCTGTTGATTTTCCTGATATCGCTAAAAAATTGGCTGATGAAATGCTGGACGACGAACAATCGCGTGGCATTTTAATTTGTGGCACTGGGGCAGGGATGGAAATTGCTGCGAATCGATACAGACACATTCGGGCATCGCGGTGCGAAAGACCAGAACAAGCACGCGATGATCGTTTTCACGATGATACAAATGTTCTTGCGCTGGCAGCAGATGACATAGATATCGAAGTTGCGTTTTTATGCGCACAAAGTTTTCTGGAAAGTCCATTTGATAATGTTGAAAGACGCATTCGCAGATTGAAAAAAATATCTTAAAAGAAACCGCCTTTTGGGCGGTTTTTTTATTTCTTTACCACAAAGTTCACTAATTTTTTCGGAACAACTATCGTTTTGATAATAGTTGCACCACTTAATTGTTTTTGCGCGGCAGATTTTGCGGATTCAATTAAATCATTTTCTGCTATATCAACTGGAACAACAAAATCATTTGCGCGCTTGCCATTCACAGACACAACAATCGTCATATTTGTTTCAACCAATTTTGATTCATCATATGTTGGCCAAGGTTCAAATACCAGCATATCTTTGTGTCCCAACTTTTCCCACATTTCTTCGGTTAAATGTGGTGCAAAAGGGTTTAACATTTGAATTAAAACCTCATAAGTCGCACGTGGCATTTTTCCGCCCGGAAATTCATTGATAAATTCCATCATCGCAGAAATCGAAGTATTAAATTCCATATTTTCAATTTTGTTTGTGATATCCGCGACCAGTTTATTCACCAATCTATCTTGTTCTTCTGTCAAAGGTTCATCTGTTAAATTATCTACAAAACCTTCAACGCGTTTCAAAAATCTTTGACCACCGGACAAAGCCCCTTCGGTCCAAAGAGTATTATTTTTCCATGGTCCCAAAGACAATATCGCAATACGCGCCGCATCAGCCCCAGCCGATTTCAACAATTCTATTACTTGAAACCCGTTACCACGAGATTTTGATATTTTATATCCATCGCTTCCCAATACCAAACCTTGGGCAGTGCGTTTAGCATACGGTTCTGGCGTATTAACCAAACCCAAATCATAAAGTGCATGGTGCCAAAACCGTGAATAAATCAAATGACGGGTATTATGTTCGTGTCCACCGTTATAATGATTTACAGGCATCCATTTTTCCATTTGGTCTTTACTGCAAAATTCTTTATCGTTTTTCGGATCAAGATAACGCAAGAAATACCAAGACGACCCAGCCCACCCAGGCATAGTATCTGTTTCGCGTTTTGCCGATCCGCCACATACGGGGCAGGTGGTATTCACCCAATCTGTTGCGCGCGCAAGTGGTGATTCTCCATCATCAGTTGGCTTATAATCTAACATATATGGCTGCAGTATTGGAAGCGAATCTTCCGGAACACATTGCCACCCACATTTATCACAATGAACAAGTGGTATCGGTTCACCCCAATACATTTGTCGTGAAAAACCCCAGTCCTTTAATTTATATTTTGTAGCAGCACGAACAAAACCTTTTTCAGAACCATATTTTATGGCTGCAGCAATTGCTTCTTCTTTACCCATACCATCCAAGAAAGAAGAATTTATATGTTCACCGTCCATTTCCCATGCTTCCTTTTCAATATCACCACCCGCCAATACAGGGATTATGGGCAAACCAAATTTCTTCGCAAAAGCATAATCACGTCCATCGTGTGCAGGCACAGCCATAATCGCACCAAAACCATAATCTGCCAATACATAATCAGATATAAATACTGGTGTTTCTTTGTTATTAAATGGATTTATTGCTTTGATACCCTTTAATTCGACACCCGTTTTTTCTTTGGTTGCGTCTGTTCTTTCGATTTCAGATTTAGCCATTGATTCTTTTATATATTTTTTTACTTCATCTGCATTTTGAATTTTACCTTCGTCTAACCATTTATGAACTAAGTTGTGTTCTGGTGCGACCACACAGAAAGTCACACCGAATATAGTATCAACACGCGTTGTATAAACCGTCATAGTATCGTTATCGACACGGAAATCAACCTCTGCCCCGACAGATTTACCAATCATATTGATTTCGTCTTTTTTAATACGTTCATCGAAATCAACATCTTTTAACCCACTAAGCAACTTTTCGGCATAATCAGAAAGACGCAAATTCCATTGCATTTTTAATTTTTTTTCAACCGCGCCATGACAACGGTTGCATTTTCCATCTTCCAATTCTTCATTGGTCAGGGTAGTTCTGCAATTTGGGCACCAATTCATCGGCAATTCAGATTTATAAGCAAGACCTGCCTTAAAAAACTGCATAAACATCCATTGTGTCCATTTGATATATTCAGGATCAGAACTGGCAATCCTTGTTTCTGGGTCCACAGACCAACCGGCGATATCCATAACATCTGAATAAGATTTTTTTAATTCTTCGGCGATTTCCGCGGGATGTCTGCCAATTTTAGTAGCATAATGTTCCGCGGTAATTCCCATCGCATCAAACCCCATAGGGAACAACACATCATAACCCTGGTGACGACGAAAACGTGACATAACATCCATACCGGTATAAATCAATAAATGTCCAGCATGCAGACCAGCCCCGGACAAAAACGGAAATTCTACCAAATTATACCATCTGGGTTTTACACCATCATTTTTTGGCACAAAAGCGCGCGCTTCGCGCCATTTTTTTTGCCATTTAGATTCACGTGTTTTTATTTTTTGGATATCATCTGCCATTACAAATCCTTATTTTATCTGAAATTGACAAGGTCAATTTTATATTCTTATGCCTAAAAATTCAAGTTTTTTATATAAAAACAATTTTTTACTTTTTTTTCTATCCAACAATTGTGATATAATACCCTTATGTTATCTTTTATGTAAGAAACTCGCAACATGCGTCATCATTATCAATTGACGATGTTATAAACGGCTTTCAAGTAGAAAAAGGTTCCATCGCAACTGATTACGAACCATATCATAACTAACCGTTATGGATTATGTATAGTTCGATATTTTCAACAAAAAAACGCACAAATCCATAAAAACCGCAGAAAACCGGCAATTTTTCGCGATTTTTCACACCTTTTGCGTCATTTTTCAACCGCAAAACTCACGAAAAAACCGCAGATTTCTGCGGTTTTTTCACAATTTTAGCCATTTTACACGAAATCCGACAAAAAAACGCGCATCGATTTTAAGCGATGCGGGCATATAAATATATGATTAAATAAAATTTGAACGGTCAGAAAAGGGCGCTTTTATATAAAAACAGCGACACAAAAAGGGCAAATTTGAAAAAATTCAAAAAAATTATTTATTCAGTAAAAACAAATAAATAAAAATTTTTTATAACAAAAAGATTCAAGAAAAAAATATTTTTCAAAAAAAATTTATCAACAGACACAAAAAATATATCGGATTCCAATTATTATTTGTTTGTATATTATCTAGTTATATTATGTATATGTTGCCCTAGCAACTATACATAATATACATTATGCGCCTTTTATATATCCTTTTTTATACCGCTTCCCCGCAGATTTCTGCCATTATTATATTTGCAACCTGTTTATTATCATGCGCCATCCCGATTATTATGCGATTAAACCATGAAATTTTTACCCCACAAAGCATAATTTTTTGTTTTTCTTTAAAAATTTATTTTTATCTTTTTATCTGTCCCCCCTAATCCGCAGAAAACCGCCCTTTTCGGGCGGCATTTCACATTTTACAAAAACAACTATAAAAACTGCTAATTATTTGATTTTGGCCGCTTTTTTTGCCGCATTTGCAACTTTTCCAACCTTGGAGGTTAGTGATTTTAGCCCCTTGGTTAATTCGGCTTCTTCTGCCTCGCCAATCTTTTCCGCTTTTACGACCGAACAACAATAAGGGCATTTTGTTGCCAATTTACTGATAGATTGCTGACAATACGGACATGCGCGTGTTGTGACAGGTCCCTTTGCACGGGCAGAATTTGCAATTTTGACAATAAGAAATACAGCGAACATTGTTATTAAGAAACTGATTACTGTATTTAAAAAAGTCCCCATATTCAATGTAGTAGCCCCAGCCGCAGTTGCCGCTTCCATAGTGTTATAATGAACACCTGGTTCGCCACCACTAAGTACATAAAACCATTGTGAAAAATCGACATTACCGACCAACAATCCAACCGGTGGCATAATAATATCTTTAACCAAAGAATTAACAACGCTGGTCATCACAGACCCAACGATGATACCGACAGCCATATCGATGGCGCTTCCCCTGTTAATAAAAGTTTTAAATTCTTTAATAAGTTTCATTTTGTTTCCTTTTGTTTTTTTGGGTTGTTTTTGTGTTCTTGAATTGCATTTAAAACCTTGTTAAGTGTTTTATGAATATTTTCATCAACGGTTTCAACAGTGATGTCCGCCAAAGCATAAGTATCATAACGTTCTTTTATTAATTGTGCCAATATTTTACGCGAATCTGTATTTAATAATTGTGGACGGGTATGACGAAAATTTGTCCTTTTTACAAGCAGTTCCAGGTCTGCCTTTAACCAAATTGTCAACGATTTATCCAAAACAGTTTTCCGAACGGCATCTGTTATAAAAGCCCCCTCACCAGTAGAGATAACTTTGATAAAAGGTGGTGTGTCTATCAATCTTTCGATAACTTTTTCTTCAACGCGTCTAAATTCTTTTTCACCGTAAAGCGAAAAAATATCGACAACACTGCACCCTGAAATTTTTTCTATCTCTTTATCGGAATCTATAAAAGGTATCCCCAGATGACGAGCCAACGCGCGACCGATACTGGTCTTACCCGCCCCCATCAGTCCAACCATAACAATTGGTTTTGTTAAATCTATCTGCTTTTTACTTCTCATGTTTTTCATTCTATATAAAAACAAAAAATAAGACAATAAAAAATTCACAAAATAATAAAAATATGATATAATTACCATAACCAACAAAAGAGAGAATTATGAAAATCAAATCTAATTTGTGCTTTACTGCATTGGCAGGCATGTTGACTTTGCTAACAAATTCTGCGAACGCAACTTCTGTTTATGACAACAATATATCTGCGATGAACATTAACGCATTGTCAGACAAATTTATGTCATATACAGATTATGGCGAAACTATGTTTGATATGTTTTCAAACGAACGCGTTTATGGAACTATGCGCCGCGTTGACGAATACGGTGACGATGGGTCAACAGTCCCTACCTTTAAATTTTCTGGCACAAAAGATTTGAAACGGGACTCTTTTATAAAAGATGTTTGGTTAAATGCCGATTATTTGAACGCAAATGATACACACTATCAAGATGATGTTTCCAGTCATTCTAAAATCAGTTTAACAACAATTGGTGCAACAATAAAATCCACAGAATTGCGATATGGCGCTATATCGTTTGGTGGTTTTGCTTCATACATACATTCAAAACTATCAGGAACGCAATCTGATGGCGCTGCAATGGGCATGTTTTCACACTACATTTATAAAAACTTTGGCACGCATACATTGATAAACATTGGGTCTTTGAACAGTCACACTAACAATCCATGGTTTAACATAGCAACAGATGCTTATGCTAATCTAAAAATAGACGACACATTTTATATCAAACCATCTGTTTATATTGGATACACTTGGGTGTCTTCTGATGACATGTATATCGGTGGCAACAAAATTACATCGCGCGATTACAATTTCCTTAATATCGCACCATCACTAAAATTCATAAAACAGATTTCAGATAACTGGTATGGCGCATTATCTGGGAAATATGTTGCACACTTTGGCGGGGACAATGATATACGCGCCAATGGTGTTGTGATTGACGGAATAAAACTGAGCAACCACACAGATGTTGGTGTTGATGTTGAATACAATTTCAATCATCTTGTTTTGGGCGGCAAAGTCCACAGACAACTTGACGGTTTAAATTCTTGGGATTTCAATCTTAATGCAAAATATGTGTTTTAAAAAACGACCCGATTTGGGTCGTTTTTTAATCAGTTCATCGCTGCCAATCTTTCCAATTGATCGGCGCTGATTAATGCGTCAATCATTTCATCCAGCCCTTCCCCGCCGGCCAATATATCATCCAATTTATAAAGTGTTAATTTTATACGATGATCTGTGACGCGTTGTTCTGGGAAATTATATGTCCGAATTTTCTCACTTCTGTCACCAGAACCAACCATACTGCGCCGCGAAGCATTTGACGCGTTCATCTGTTCGTTGCGTTGCTTTTCATAAAGACGCGAACGCAAGACCGCCATGGCGGTTGCCTTGTTCTGTAATTGCGACCTTTCATTTTGGCATGTCACAACTATACCAGTTGGAAAGTGCGTAATACGAATCGCAGAATCTGTTTTATTAACATGCTGACCACCTGCCCCAGACGCGCGGAAAATATCAATTCGAATATCTTTGTCGTCAATAACAACATCGATATCTTTGGCCTCTGGCATAACGGCAACAGACGCAGCAGAAGTATGAATACGACCACTTGCCTCGGTTTCGGGGACACGTTGTACACGGTGAATTCCAGATTCGAATTTCATACGGGCATAAGCCCCCACCCCATCAATTTTAAAGATAATTTCTTTATATCCACGAAGCGAAGTCGCATTTTCTTCGATAATTTCTATTTTCCACCCCTTGCGCAGAGCATAAGATTTATATTGATTGAATAAATCGCCAGCAAAAAGCGCAGATTCTTCACCACCTACCCCGGCACGAATTTCAACAATCGCGCTGTTATCATCAGCCGCATCGCGTGGAAGCAACGCAATCTGCAAATCGCGTTCTAAATCAGGCAAAGTATGATTTAATTCTTCCAATTGTTCTGCTGCAATAGATTTCAATTCTGGGTCATGCAACATTTCATTAGCGTCTTTTATTCCTTGTTGCGTTTGAAGATATTTGTCTATCAACGGCAAAATCTCATTCAATTGCGAATATTCTTTGGACAATTTTGCCAATTCATCACCAGCCACATCACCAGAATTCATTTTGGTTTCAATATCTTTGGCGCGCGCTTTGATATCCAACAACTTTTGTTCAATAATCATATTATGCGCCTTTTATTTTCTTGATTGCGTCCGCCAAAGACAAAGTTTCTTGGTTGCCAGATTTCATATCTTTAAGTGCGATAACATTGTTTACGACTTCCGTTTCACCAATAATCGCGGCGAATCTGGCACCGATTTTATCAGCATATTCAATTTGATTTTTGAACTTTTTATCTGTATCAAGGTAAGGGACTGATGGAATATTCGCGCCACGCAATTCATTTAAAACCTGCATTGCATACTGTAAATTTTCATCGCCCATAACCAAAACTGCAACATCGATTGGTTCAGAAAACCTTGTTAAATCTATTTGATTGTTTTCCAACATAGATGCAAATATTCTTGAAAAACCGATTGCAGCACCAACACCAATAATTTTTGTTTTTGAAAACTTACCCGCCAAATCAGCATAACGACCACCACCCGCAGCAGTGCCAAGTTCTGGATGATTAATCAATTTAAATTCAAATACCAAACCAGTATAATAAGCCAAACCACGCGCAATAGATAAATCTATGATTGCGTTTTTAACCCCCATGCCGTCCAAAACTTTCATAAAATCAGTTAATTCTGCGATTGCGGCATCTAATTTTTCAGATTTTTTTACAAACTTTTTATACCCATCCGCGAATACCGATTTAATTATATTTTCTTTGTCTGGGTTGTTTAAAAACTCTTTCAAACCATCGGCAAAGTCATCATCGCCCATTTTGTCTTTTTTATCTATCAACACAAAAATTTCTTTTTTCTGCTTTTCGTTTAATTCCAGATAATCGAACAAAGCATCCCAAAATGGGCGCGAACCAACGCGCACTTCACTCGCGCCGATAAATTCAGCAACAGAATCTAATGCGGCACCAATTACAGAAATAATTTCTGCATCATAATTCGTGGACAAAGAATTTATCCCCATAATATCCAAATCCATTTGGTAAAATTCGCGATAACGTCCCCTTTGTGCGCGTTCACCACGATACCGTTTTGAAAACTGTGATGCACGAAATGGAAAGACCAGATTATTCAGATGACCCGCAACATATCGCGACAACCCAACAGTTCCGTCGTAACGCAAACCCATTTTTGTATCGCCTTTTTGAAACAAGAACATTTGGGTTTCAATTTCGTCCCAATTATCTTTATCAGTTAAAACCTCTGCACGTTCAATCGCCGGCAAATCAAGTAAAGAAAAACCAGCAAGTTGCAAAACATTTTGCATTTTATTTGCGCAATAATCGAAACACCGTTGCTGGGCTGGCAACAGTTCTATGAATCCCGATAGCGGTTTTGTTGGTTTTAAATCCATTTTTTTATCCTTTATTTATAAAAACCAAATTGAAAGAAACTGTTTATTTCAACAGAATTATATCATAAAAATTAAAGAATAGCTAGAGACACACGGCGCGCGCCGCGTGATGTAATTGAAATGACAAAGATACAAATTTTTTAATCATAACACCAATATTGTAATAAACATTTTTTGAAAAGCAAATAAAAAAACCGCGGAAACGCGGTTTTTTTTACTATCTTCTTAAACCTACATTGAATATATCACCCCAATCAGCGACCGTTTGTCCACCGACTGTGCAATGCAGGGCATCAAAACCTTTTTCAACTTGTTTCTTTTTGATAACGACACCGGAAACGACACCACCAACGGTTCCAAGCACCACACCAGCGGTCAAATCAGATGCCAGACGCGCAGTATTGAAATTACCATCTTTATCTTTCCAAACACTTGCACTGCTTTCCGCACTACTAAAGAACGAAGATATTTTGCTTTTTGCCGCGTTTATTTGCGCACCGTTATCAGGTGTTGTTGTTGAATACCCAGCACCACACCATTCCCTTAACAACTTATCAATCTCTGTCAACTGTTTTAATCTATTTTCAATACATTTTAAATCTTCACATTTATTAATTGTTTCTTGATATTGATCGCAAGTCATATTTTGTTGTTCTACGCATTCTTTGCAAACTTTAACTGTTTTTTTGCTTTCAAACTTCTTCCCATTGTTACATTTTATGGATTCGTTTATTGTCACATTACAGGTATCTTTGCAATCTTTTTGTGTACAGGGTGAAACTGGCGTAGCATTTTCCACACATTTTTTCAATTTGGAATCCCACACTTTGTTTTCATCAGTACATTCACATTTACCATTTATCCAGTTTTCACCGGCTTCACAGCAAGCAATAGCTTCTGCGTTACCTTTATAAGTATCTTCACAAGAAACATGTGCTTGTTTAACACATTTACCAGTTTTTGAATCCCAGTTTGTTGTCTTGTCATAACAATGGCATTTACCATTTTTTAAATCATTTTTTGGTTCCCAATAGGTTGCCTTACCAGCTTCGCAACATCTGATGCGTTCCGAATACCCTTTGTATAAATCTTTACATGTTTTTTTTGTCGGATTTGGAGTTGGATCTGAGTTTCCACCACAAGTATCACAAAAATCATTAGGATTGTACATACTAGTTGCAATCCTACACATACCTGTTTTAGCGCCAGCGACAAAACCAACCGAACCATATGATTCTATTTTTTTACTCGTAAGATACACATAATTGTCATCACGCCCTGCTTCTTTCCACCCTTTATGCTTATTCTTATCACATGACTGCAACTCCCCCTCATGGCCTGTTTGCCAGTCATCAATAGAACCACTAACATCTACACATTTATAGACCCGAAAATCTTCTACTGCATTCCAAGCATTTGTTCCTTTACCCACACTATGTTTGCCTTTTATTAAGACAAAGTCACTGTAATTACACGTCTTTGCGCCACTGGCACCACAAAACAACCCTTGATCACCAGCACCCCCAAAAACGATACTATCACGCAAACTACCGATTTGATTACTCATTGTGCAATTTCCAGCAAAACCAGCATCGACAATACCCACACACATAATCAATGAAAACAAAAAGATTTTTTTCATATCTACATCCTTTCCTTTTTATAAACTTATTTTATCACAATTTTGATACCCGTGCAAATAGTTTTTTATGTTTAATTATGATTTCGTTGGGTTGGCATATAACAAATGCGAAGATATAAAAATTCAACCCTCCCCGGCTCTGCCGGTACTCATCCAACGGAGGAGAACTCAAAAATACCTTTGCAAACTTTGACCGTTTTGGGAAAGCCATCTTTTTGCCCTTTCCACACCAAAACCGTAAAGTTCACTTACATTCGCCCAAAATTCTTTTGAATGATCCATATGCTTCCTGTGCGAAAGTTCGTGCATCACCACATATCGCATAACTTCATACGGCGCAAATGCAAGCCGCCAAGAAAAAGAAACATTCCCAGTTGCAGAACACGAACCCCAACGCGAACTTGTGTCCCGCAAAGTTATATGGCGCGGCCAATATTCACGCGGGGTAGTTTTTATTATTATTTTTATTTCTTCCAACAACTCTTCTTTGACAAAATCGCGAACACGTCGTTCAAACATATCCGCCCCACCCCCAATACAAAGAATTGTTTTTTCTTCGTTTGTATAGCAATTCCCGCGCAACCCACCATCGTGCATCAATTTTACATTTCGCCCCAAAAATTCAATTGTCATTCCTGGTTTTATTTCTTCTTTTTGTGGCATGGCATCAAAAACTTTTTCCACCCATTTGCGTTTAGATTCCAAAAATTTCAAAACAAAACTAGTCGAAGTCATCCATGGTTTTGAAATATGAATTTCTGGATTTTTCCCAATCTTTGGGCGCAGTGTCACATTATGCGCACCGCGACGATTGTTTATTATAACCGGAATTTTTTGACCATTCGTTAAAATGAAAATATGTTCTTCTGACATTATTTAAATTATCTTATGCACTTTTTTATTTCACTGATTATTTTATCAACATCGAATCCGTATTCGCGATATACATCTTCACCTTTACCAGATTTTCCGAACTTGTCAACACCAATCACCGCATCTGCAAATTCAAACCACGGGGACGGTGCTGCTGCTTCAATAGCAATCACGCATCCGCGTAAGATTTCTTTTTTATATTTTTCATCTTGTTCGCGAAAAGCGCCAAGATTCAACATGGACACAACCTGAACATTCTTAAAACGCGATGCGATTTCGACCGCCAAGGGAACCTCACTACCGCTGGCAACCAAAGTTGTTTTCGCACGACCAGATTTAGCAGGATAAATTACATATCCGCCCCGCGCCAAATTCGAATCGGACGGTGTTGTAATCTGTTTAAACTTTTGTCGCGATAAAACAATAGCGGATGGATGTTCACCATCACGAATCGATTCGTTCCAGGCATATGCCACCTCTGTCATATTACATGGACGATACACATTAAGATTCGGGATTAAACGAAGTGATGGTAATTGTTCAATCGGCTGATGCGTTGGTCCATCTTCACCCACAGCAATACTATCATGCGAAAAAACATATATAACCGGCAACCCAGACAATGCAGCGATTCGAATCGATGGTCGCATATAATCGCTGAACACCAAGAAAGTGGATACGACCGCGCGCAATCCATCCGCCGTTATACCATTAGCAATCGCCGCCATTCCATGTTCACGCACACCATAATTTATAAAATTACCATTAAATTTGTTTGCACTTATAACCTTTGACACAGATGTTTTAACATGAGTATTTTCCGCCAAATCTGCAGAACCAGTTATTAAATCGCAACCCATGCGCATCAATAAATCAAGATATATCCCAGACAATTCCCGCGTAGAAATATTATCTGGTGTTTTTGGCAACCGAACACGCGGCAATGCAATAACAGATTTGCTTTTCGGTGCAAAAGGTCGTTTTGCCACAGTTTCCCACAAATGTAAACCATCACTATCCGTATTTTTTGAAATCAGCGACAACATTTCTGTATCAGATAGTGCAAACCCATGCGCGCGCGCATCGTTTTCCAATTTACACCCGCGTCCCAAAACATTTTTACATTGTATAAAAACAGGCCGCGTAGATTTTTCCGCCCTTTCCAAAGCACGATCAATTGCATCAACATCATTTCCACGCACAGACATCACATTAAACCCAAGCGAGCGCATACGCGCATTAACATCCAGATCTGTTTGTGCAACGCCGTCTATGGATAATTTGTTATCGTCCCATAACACGATTAAATTGTCCAGATTTAAACGCCCTGCTAATGAAAGCGATTCGAATGATACACCTTCCATTAAATCGCCATCTGAAACCACGCAAAAAGTATGTGCACGAACCCCGCGAATTTTTTGTGCCAACGCGAAACCAACAGCATTACCAACACCCTGACCCAATGGACCAGTTGTCGCATCAACACCATCAATTCCAAATTCTGGGTGTCCTGGCAATCCACCAATTTTTCGGAAACTATTTAAATTCCCAATTTTATAACCAGACAATTTTAACACAGAATAAAGCAACGCAGACCCATGTCCCGCAGATAAAACGAATCGGTCAATACCGCGATTCAAATGGTTTGCAAATATAACCGTCATCATTTCTGATGCATCCAAAATTATTCCAACATGTCCACTGTGCGCAGAAAGCACCGCAGACAACGCGCCACTGCGCGCTGCATTAGACATCTGTTGTAATTGTTTGGCATTAAACTTCATTTTATGATATTATATCACAAAAAGGACGATAATAAAATGCTAAAAATTTGGACAGACGGCAGTTGTTTGGGCAACCCTGGTCCTGGCGGATGGGGATTTATTGCTACGGATGGAATACATATTGCAGAACGTTGTGGTGGCGAAAAAAATACAACCAACAATAAAATGGAATTGACCGCGGTAATACGGGCTTTGCGTGCGGCAAAAAAACACAAAGAAATCGAAATTCACACAGACAGCCAATATGTCAAAAACGGCATGCAATCTTGGATTAAAAATTGGAAAGCCAGGGGCTGGAAAACATCTGATAAAAAACCTGTAAAGAACAAAGAATTATGGCAAGAACTGGATGAATTGGCAAGAACGATTAAAATTCATTGGGTCTGGGTAAAGGGGCATGCCGGCGAAGAATTTAACGAACGCGTTGATTGTTTGGCACGCGGCGCCGCAGAAAGTTATAAGTAAAAAAGCGCCAAACGGCGCTTTTTTATCTACGATATTTATTATCTTTAAATTTTGATGGCAACAAAGATGTAATGAACAAGAATATTCCGATTATTCCAGAAGCAATCAACAACAATTCAGAAAGTAAAAAGAACATCACTGTTAATTTGCCCAGGAACACCAGTCCAAACCCGAACAACAAACATGCCCAAAAAGCCACCAACCATTTTGCAGAAAAACCGGCATCATGTAATCTGCGGGCGCACAAACTTAGACATGGTATAATTATCGCCAACGACCATACCCAATATAAAAGCCCCACAAAAGGTATAGCAGATGTCAAAACAGTAAATGCCATTTCAACCAAGAACAAAAATAGCACAGAAAACCAATATTCGCTGCGCTGGGCAGTTCCGTCAAATTCAGCATACTTTGTCCAAAATCTTTTAACCGCAGTATTAAAATCAACCATTTTTTGTTGTGTTGTTTTTTTCACAACTTTTTTTGCAGATTTTTTAACAGGCATATTTTCTCCTTTTGTAAAGATATTTGAATTATATCACAATTTCCGAATAAAATCAAAGCGCCATTTGGCGCGATGATTATTTTTCTTTTTCTTGATTTATTATTTTTAATAAATTTTTTTCATATAACCGCTTTGATTGCAAATTTAATAATTTACAAATGTATTCTGCATGTCCTTTGGTAAGTGGCGAATAAATAACATCATCTTCGGATATAATTTGAAAATCTTTTTCGCCTTTGGTAATAGATTGTGGTTTTATGACACTATGTGAATAAGTAAAAAACACCGTTCCACCATTAACACCACTGTCGTGAATCGAAGCAATTACGCGCGGTTCTGGTTTATATGTGACATAAGGTTTTTCTTTGGTTGGTTCGCGTTTGCCAACTATGTAAACAATAAACCCAGGCAAAAGTTTTGTGGTGTCTGTATAAAGTGTAAAATCCCAAGGAAGATTATTTAAATCTTCGGAAATTTTTGTAATTTTATCCCAAGCAATAATATTATTGCCGTCCGTTCCTGGTTCATTTTCCGGGACGGATTCCAATTCCATTTTCTGCTGTGCTTCAAATAATTTACGAGACAAACGATTAAAACGTTTTAATCTTAATTTATATAACAAAGACATATCTAATCCTTTCCTTTATAATTCAAAGGTTATTATGCCCCTCTCTTATCCCTCGAAAATTTGTCGCAACGATAAACATTTCGACAGAATCTTTACGCGAAGATGGCGGTTTTATATAATGAACATCTTCAAAATGTTCTTTGATTTGTTTAACCAAATCATTTGTTGCGCCACCTGTAAAAGATTTCGCAACAAATGTACCACCTTTTTTTAGTGCACGCAAGGCAAAATCAAACGCATATTCCAACAATACTATCTGACGCAAATGGTCGGTTTTTTTATGTCCAACTGTATTTGGTGCCATATCAGACATAACCACATCCACAGTCCCAGCACCCGCATCTGTCAGGTTCACTTTTTCTTCAAGCCAGCGCAATGCTTCATCAGTTGTAAAATCACCTTGATAAAATTCAACACCATTTATAGGCTTTATTTCCAATAAATCCATCGCAAATACTTTTGTATTTGGAAATTCGCGCGCGACATATTGTGACCAAGAGCCGGGCGCAGCCCCCAAATCAACAACCACCTGACCATTTTTTAAGAAATGATATTTTTCATTCATTTCGATAATTTTATAAGCCGCACGCGCACGATAGCCTTCTTTTTTTGCGCGCGCCACATATGGGTCATTTGCCTGGCGCTGAATCCAAGCAGCCGAAGATTTATGTGCCGCAATCTTTTTATTTAATATTTTCATCTATCTGGTTTCTTCCTGTCTGGCGATTTGCTTCAATACAGCATCCCTGAAAAGCCATGCACGTTCCAGACCTTGTTTCATAACACTTTCTGGGAAACGATATTCCGCCAAAGTTTTTTTATCTGAATTTTTTACATCAGTAACACGCGCACCTTTGACATGCGGTGGCACAACATCTTTACTGTTATATGTGACAGTTAATCCCCATTCTGTAATGCGCCCATCTTTATCATAAACAGGGTTTATTGCAGATACATCAACTGGTGTTAAAAACATATTATCTTTATTCATCATTTTGCTCCTGGGACACCGCCCGCTTGTTGCATGCGTTGCATAACAGCTTCCATACCACCCATGCGTTGTATCATTGCCATTTGTTGTTTCATTTTTAAATACTGTTTGATTATGTGTTCCACATCGCGCACAGAACATCCGGCTGTTTCAGCAATACGCGCCTTGGCATTTGCGAAAACTTTTTCTGGTTCTGCCCGTTCTTCGACTGTCATTGCTTCCAGTATTTTAATTTGCGCATCAACACTACCATCTTTGATTTTTTCTTTCATCGCAGCCACAGCACCACTCATACCCGGTACCATTTTTAACAGACCACTGAAATTGCTCATTTTTTTAATTTGTTTTAATTGCGCCAACATATCGTTCATATCAAATTGACCAGACATCATACGTTCTGCGGTTTCTTTCATACCCGAAGGCATTTTTGCCGCTTCTTTTTCCAAATCTGATATATCATTATTTTCTTCGACTTTTTTCTTTTTTCCGAAACCAAACATGTTTCAACTCCTTGGGTTAGTGTTCGACTATATTATTTGCTTTTTTTAGGTTTGTCCAGATACTTTTTCAAATATTTTCCGGTTAAAGATTCAGGATTTTTAGCAATATCTTCTGGTGTTCCAACTGCAATAACCTGACCGCCACCATCCCCACCACTTGGCCCAAGGTCAATAATCCAGTCCGCAGTCTTAATAACTTCCAGATTATGTTCAATCACGATAACTGTATTACCCTGTTCTACAAATTCGTGCAATACATTTAATAAAGATTTTATATCTTCAAAATGAAGCCCTGTGGTTGGTTCATCCAAAATATAAATGGTCTGTCCAGTGCTTCGTGCTGCCAATTCTTTGGATAATTTTATACGCTGGGCTTCACCACCCGATAAATCAAGAGAACTTTGTCCTAACTTTATATATTCTAAACCTACGCGTTTTAATAATTCCAACTTGCGTGCGATTTGTGGAACATTTATAAAAAACCTGTATGCTTCTTCGACTGTCATATTTAAAACATCAGCAATAGATTTACCCTTATACTTCACAGCCAAAGTTTCGTCATTGTATCTTTGCCCATGACATTTATCACATTCAACATAAATATCAGCCAAGAAATTCATTTCTATTTTTATTTGACCATCACCTTGGCATGCCTCACATCTGCCACCTTTGACATTGAAAGAAAAACGACCAGGGTCATATCCACGTGTTTTGGATTCTGGCAAAGCCGCATAAAAATCACGAATATTATTAAACACCCCAACATAAGTTGCCGGATTACTACGCGGAGTGCGTCCAATCGGCGATTGGTCAATGTCAACAACTTTGTCTACATTTTCCATGCCCTTGATAATATCATGCGCACCTGTTTCCAGTTTTGAATTATAAAGCATACGCATAATTGCCGGATACAAAGTATCTAATAACAATGTAGATTTTCCGGAACCAGACACCCCTGTTAGCGCGATAAATTTACCAAGGGGAAAATCAACACTTATGTTTTTAAGATTGTTTTCACGCGCACCTTCAACACGAATTACTTTACCATTACCAGCCCTGCGTTTTTTTGGAACATCTATTTTTCGCTTTCCAGATAAATATTGCCCTGTCAAAGATTCCGGATTTTTTATAACCTGACTTGGTGTTCCTTGGGCAATAACATTTCCACCGTTAATTCCTGCACCACGACCAATGTCAACCAAATAATCCGCTGCCCGCATCATATCTTCATCGTGTTCAACGACTATCACAGTGTTATCTTTATCACGCAACATCTTTAATGTATCTATCAACTTATCATTATCGCTTTGATGTAAACCAATTGATGGTTCATCCAGAACATACAATACACCAGATAAACCACTGCCGATTTGTGAAGCCAATCTTATTCTTTGTGCTTCGCCCCCAGACAAAGTTCCGGCCATGCGCGACATTGTCAAATATCCCAATCCGACATTTTGTAAAAAGAACAATCGTGAAGTAATCTCACGCAATACCATAGATGCAATATCTTTTTCTTTTTGTGAAAGATGATTTGGTAAATCTTGGAACCAGCGCAAAGATTCATCGATTGACATATCGCACACATCCATGATATCGCAATTATTTATCTTGATACATAATGCTTGGATATTAAGACGTTTACCGTGACAAGCCGGACAAAGTTTTTCAGATTGATATTTGGATAATTCTGTCCTGGTGGCTTCAGAATCAGATTCGCGCAATCTGCGTTCCAGATTTGGAATCACACCTTCAAATGGCTTTTCATAAACATATCCATTCCAATTTATTTTTATAGGTTCATCACCAGTCCCATATAAAACGATATTTTTATCTTGGTCTGACAATGTATACCAAGGTTTTGATAGCGATATTTTATATTTTTTATGTAACGAATCCAGAATATTATCATATTGGCTTAACATGCCACCACGCGACCAAGGGGCAATTGCACCACCCAATATAGATTTAGATGGGTCTGGTATGACCAAATCAGGCGAAACATTCATCTGCATTCCCAAACCATCACATTCGCTACAAGCACCTATTGGCGCATTAAAAGAAAACAATCGTGGCTCTATTTTTGGCACAGTAAAACCAGATACCGGACATGCATATTCTTGTGAATAAAGAGAATCTTCATTTGTATCTAATCTACGCACAACAACAGAACCCGGAACAAGACGCAAAGATGCCTCAAAAGATGCATAAAGACGCGACTTAAACTCATCCATTTCGTCCCCGGATAAATCTTTATCAGGCATCGCAACCCTATCAATCACGACCATAATATTGTGCTTTTTATTTTTATCCAATGGTGGCACAGAAGATAACTCATAAAGTGTTCCGTCAACAATAGCGCGCTGATAACCTTGTTTAATCAAAAAAGCCAATTCTTTTTTATATTCACCTTTACGGTCACGCACCATGGGTGCCATTATGAAAAACCTTACCCCTTTTGGAATTTTCAATGTCCATTCGACCATTTCCGCAATGGTTTGAGATTTTATCGGCAGCCCTGTTACCGGAGAATAAGGCACACCGATTCGCGCCCAAAGCAGACGCAAATAATCATAAATTTCTGTTACCGTTCCAACAGTTGAACGCGGATTTTTTGAAGTTGTTTTTTGTTCAATAGAAATTGCTGGCGATAAACCTTCGATTAAATCGACATCAGGTTTTTTCTGCATATCCAAAAATTGCCGCGCATACGAAGAAAGCGATTCAACATATCTGCGTTGACCTTCGGCATAAATCGTATTAAAAGCAAGCGAAGATTTCCCAGACCCAGATACACCAGTTAATACCACCAATTTATTTTTTGGTAGATCTAAATCAATATTCTTAAGATTATTTTCGCGTGCGCCGCGAATTTTTATATTTCCGGTCATAACAGATTACATATAGTTATAATTTTTTATAAATCAATCGCGACAACAAACCTATTCCGCAAAGCCGACAGCCTTTAAAGCATCTGGTGACATAGATATACCAGTTTTTTTGGTATTTGCTGGCCCTAATTTCTTTATCAAACGCCCATCAACCCAAACATCTATTGCACCAACATTTCCAAAAGTTGCTTTGAATTTATCGCCCGCAGGCAGATAGTAAACATCGCCAGGGATTAACACGCGTGAAAAGACACTGTTGCCGCGCGCATCTTCGATTTTCACCCAAGATTCTTTTTCTGCCTGTAAAACAACATGTGATTCTTTGGCATTTTTAACATCAAACTTTTCATGTATTGGGTAACGAAAATCAGGTTCTGGGATAACAACAGTTTCTTCGACAACCTCTGTCTTGACTTCATTTGTAGAAACCTTATCACCATTGTCCACAACAAACACAGCGACAATCACAACAATCAACAACAACGCGATAAAACCAGAAACAAACCAAATCCAGTTTTTCTTTACATAATGAATTGCATCTTTGAACCACTTCAAGATAACATCTTTGTCGATTTTGATATGTTTTTTTTCTGATTCGACTTTTAACGGTTTTACTTTTTGTTCTGTTTCTTCCCTGGTTTCTTTTGATTCTTTTTTATCCTTTACGATTCCCAGTTCTCTTTTTAATTTTGCAATTACTTCATCGGGGTCCAATCCCAATTCCACAGCATAACTGCGCGCAAAGCCCAAGACATAGACATCTTCGGGAATAACGCGATAATTACCTTCTTCCAACGCGGTTAAAAATTCTTCGCGGATACAAAGCAGTTTAGAAATCGTTGCAATTTCGCGTTTTCTGCGACCAGTTGTACGCGCATTTTTCAGCATTTCACCAGCTGTCATTTCATTTGTTGATACGATTGAATCTTGTTGTTCGTTCATAATTAAATCCTTCATGTCTGGTATGTTAAGCCACAAATAGCGAAAAGTCAATCAAGCGACCAAAAATCTTTTATAATTTTTTTCAATTCTTGTTCGTCCAAAATTTGATTAACCCGGGTTCTGAATTGCGCAGCATTTGACATACCCGAAGAATACCACGCAGCATGTTTCCGAAACATCGGTACACCAGTTTTTACGCCATAATAATCCACCATTAAACCCAAATGTTTTAACACGACATCGCCGATATTTTGCGGCTTTGTGGCGGTGCCACAGATTTGTCCGATAATCCATGGCCGACCGAGCATAGCCCGCCCAATCATTGCCCCGTCATAGCCCAATTTTTGAACGCGATCCACATCGTCAATATTTTTAATATCGCCATTTGCGATAATTGGTATTGGCAAATCTGGTTTAATAGGCAATTCAGAATTTCCAGAATATCCCTGCGCCCTTGTTCGCCCATGAAGCGTAATAAAAGCAGCACCAGAATCAGCGGCAATTCGTGCCAGTTCTTGCCAATCTTTATGTGCTTCATCCCACCCAAGACGCGTTTTAATGGATACTGGAATTTTTACAGATTGAACACAAGATTTAATTATTTCGCCTGCTAATTTATGGTCACGCATTAAAAAAGCCCCTGCTCCAGCGCGTGTTGCAACCTTTGGTACAGGGCATCCCATATTTATATCTATCCATTTTGCACCAGAATCTTGTAAAATTTTGGCGGCTTCGCCCATTAAAAACGCATCAGCACCGAATATTTGCGCGCCGATATTGCCTTCATCCGCATAATTATCGAAATTGCGAATACAGTTTTTATGCTGTTCGACCAAAGAATGACAAGAAATCATTTCTGTCACCATTGAAACATCTGGGGCAAAATCGCGCAAAATTGCCCGAAACGGCTTATCAGTAATACCAGCAAGTGGTGCAGTAAAAATTTTTTTATTATTATCAAACATTTGTGATATAATATACGACATGAAGGAAAAAATCAAAATTTTCTTTGACTTTGTTCGGCGCGCATGGACAACCAGTTCACGCGGAAAGCTTGGTGTAATATTGATGTTGCTGTCGCTGTTCTTTTTTGTGCGTCTTTTTTGTGGCACACGAAGTGTGCAAAGTTTTGTTATAAACGCATGGCGATTGAATCACGAACGCGCAGAATTGGCGATTGCCCAGGACCAATTAAAAGAGATTCAACATCACATATACCTGCTGCAACACCCGAATAGTTCTTCGGACTATATCGAAGAATTGGGATTGCGCGTGTTGAACGTTGGCAATCCCGAATTCAAAGAATTAAAGTATTGATTAATTCAGATAGATTATCATCATATTTAAATAGAACGCAAAGAACAACCATAAAACATACGGTAATGTTAACCAGAAAGCTGCCTGATTGATTCGTAAAAATTCACCCATCATCCATATTGCTATGATTATCAACGCAACCAGGGTCAGCAACGCAAGCCCCGGCATATGCGCACCAAAGAACACGAACGACCAAAGTGTATTAAACACGATATTCAGTGCGAATAATATATAAGCACTGGTTTTTGTTTGACTGCGGCGCCCAATATCGGCTTGCATCACCATAAACAGCGCCAACCCCAACAAAAAATACAAAATCGACCACGCAATTGGGAATACGACCCCTGGGGGTGTTAACATAGAATGATTTAATGTGTTATACCAAAGATTATCGCCGGTCTGCATTGGCGCAGCAATTATCCCCAATATCCCGGGCAAGAAACCCAAAAACATAGCAAAAATAAATTTTAAAAAATTCATTTGATTACCCCTTTGGTTACAAAGACATTATAATCAAATGATGCTACATTGTCCGCAGGAACGATTTCCGATTTTGATTTTATTCACTTACCCCGAACACCGCCAGACGGAAATCGGCGATGCTCACGACGCCGGACGCGCAGTTGTACGCACAGTAGCCCGCGCAATTAGACGCGGACTCGCGGTCGCCGTAGAACACCCACGAAGGGGACGCGACATTACAGGCACTGCCACCACTTGGGGTATAACTGCTCATCTTGCACCAGCAATATTGTCCACTGCTGCTGCTGCTGAATGTGTTTCCGGGTTTTATTGCATCACTCTCACAACTACCATATACTGCTGCTATTGCTTGCTCTTGCGTCATTGTTCCATTTCCCATCGCGGTCATTATCGTGTCCATTATCGTTGGCACGGTGCTGTTGCAACTTGCGATTCCTTTGATTATTCCACCACTGGTATCTTTTACAGCCCAGGTTCCAGTTGATGTTAAGCCATATATGCTGGCATTTTCTGAATTTTGTCCATCGTTGCTGTTATAGCCGTATGCGGTGGAATCATTCATGTTGTATGTTAACCCGTTTACCCCACTGCCCGTTAAACTACACACGGAACTTGCAAAACATGATGTATCTGCTTGTTTTACCCGCCAGCCCTTAAATGTATACCCAGTTCTTGTTGGTATCGTCGCCGGTGGTGTTAATGTCCCATCATATACGCAACTTTGCGATTCACTTGCGACTGTTAATTCATCATCACCATTATACCAATGAAGTTGTATTGTGTTTGCCTGCCAATCTGCTTGTAAATTCGATGTGCCAGAATATGTTTCCAATGGGTCGTTTCTACAATTTGCACTTGATGCACTTGATGGTATATCGGTTGCAAAAGTTGGCGCAGAAATTAAAATTGAAAAAATTGCAAAACAAATCGTCCCGATTTGTTTTGGGCTTAGCAATAGATTACATGTGTGTGTGTGTGTGTGTG